>JBEAMJ010000029.1:0-40860 GCA_041166025.1 Pseudomonadota bacterium
GATCGAAAATCTTGTCGACCTTGTCTTCCGCGATCCCAATTCCGGTATCGCGCACAACGAAGAGCGCGACCTGTTGATTGGCACCGTACCTCAGACGCTCGGCTTCCGCTTTTCGTTTAGCCGTCACGTCCTAGATCGTCCCGACCACGCGCACGGTCTGACCATCGACTTGCTCGGAACGTCCGACGCTGCGTACGCGCACCTCCTTGCCCCGCAGAGTGACCGCATCGAATTCGATATCGAACGGACGCGCCAGGCGTACAGCATCGCGAACGCTGGAGTTTACCAGCTCAGAGGCTTCGGGGGTCAGCAGCTTCGCGATGGCTTCGTTGGTCGGGATGAAGGCATCGTCTGCCTCGAAGATCCTGCGTACCTGGCTCGTCCACGCGATATCGCCCTCAGGAATGCTGACCTCCCAGCCCCCCACCCCTGTCATCAGGGAGATGTCTTCGAGCAGCTTCTGGGCTCGCCCGAGCGAGCGCTCCAGCTCGTGCTGGCGCGTGATGTCCTGTGTCGTGCCGACGAGCCGCGTGATTTGCCCGTCGCTGTGTTCGACCCTGACGACGTTCCTGACCCGGATGCTGCGACCTTTTGCAGTGAGGATGTCGTACTCACTCGCAGTCGGCAGCCCTGTCCTCGTCGCGCGCTGAACAGACGCCTCTTGAATCTCGAGAGACCTCTGTGGAAAGCGCGCCCGCAACGACTCGGGAGTCGGTTCAAACGCGTCATCGACTTCGTGGATGCGACGCGTCTGCTTGGACCAGCGCAGGCGATTGGTTGCCGTCTCGTACTCCCACGCCCCAACCCCGCTAATCGAGGACATCTCTTCAAGCAGAATCCTGTGGCGTTCGAGTTCGATTTTCGCATGCTGGTCTTCGGTTACGTCCTGCACCAGTCCGAACATGCGGATCGATCGCCCGCGCGCTCGACATGCCCTGTCGACCCGATCCAGATTTCGCGGCCGCGGGCTGTAAGCGCAGGATGCACAAGTTTCCAGGGCGTGCCCGAGCGGAGCGCGTCGCGGAGAGTCCTTTCGACGAGTCCGCTTGCGAGGATGCTGCGCAGCTTTGGCATGTCAGATGGGGCGACCGCGTCGTCGGGATCGACCTCGAAAATCCTCTTGGCCTCCGGCGACCACGCCATCGATTGTTTTTCGATGTCCCACTCCCAGGTGCCAATCCCGGTCAGGGTCCGAATTTCCTTGTCGAGCGCGTCGGTAGACAATCGTTCCGTACCCCTGACCGTCGGAGCGCTATCCTGATCGCCTGCCCCGGAGGCTGCGAAACGCAGAGCGCCCAAATCAACACGCTACGCCCTGTCACACATCAAACATAACGGGAGAGGGGGCGGGTGGCTATTTCCGGCGAAGTCAGCGCATGGCGGGGGCGAGCCCATTCTGGGTTAGCGGACATACTCGCTTGGGCATCGAGAATCGTGCCGATGGGCTGAAGCCAGCCCGCCTCCGACGACCCTTGATCGCTGCGAGCAGGCGCGAACTTGACATCCTGCCGGCCCGGCTCTTTGACAGCCCGATGAAACCGCCCTCCCAGAGACAGTTGCGCGCCGGCGAGCTTATCCGCCATGCGCTGACCGACATCCTCGCGCGTGAGGAGTTCGATGATCCGGCCCTGCACGGCAAGTCGATCACGGTCACTGAAGTCCGTGTCTCGCCCGACCTCAAGAACGCCACCGCCTTCGCCGCTCCGCTGGGCGGGGAGGACATGGCAAAGACCGTCGAGGCGCTCAACCGGGCCTCCGGCTTCCTCCGCGGCCGGTTGAGCCGCGAGATTGACATGCGCTACACGCCTGTCGTGCGCTTCATCGCCGACGACAGTTATGACGAGGCGCGCCGCATCGACGAACTGCTCGCCTCCGAACGCGTGCGCCGTGACCTCGACCACAAGAACGGGAACTGAGTGGTCATGGCCTTCATGGTCGCAGTCACCGGCGGATCGGGCTCGGGCAAGACAACGCTGGCGCGCGCGCTTCATGCGCGGCTCGGTCCGGATCACTGCCAGCTGGTGACCGAGGACAACTACTATTTCGGCCGCGCCCACTACGGCGCGGCGGCGCTGGCGATGAGCCATGCCGAACTCGAGCGAACCTTCGACTTCGACGACCCTGCCAACAAGGACATGGCCCATCTCCGCCGCGACATCGAGGCTCTGAAGCGGGGCGATACGATCGAACAGCCGATCTACGAATTTGCCCGCCATGACCGGAAGCCAGGCGCAACGCGCAGGGTGGAGTCACGTCCTGTCGTGATTGTGGAGGGCATTCACGTCCTCTCCGACCGGTCTTTCTTTCCAATGTTCGACCTGACTGTCTTCGTCGATGCGCCGGCCGATCTGCGCCTTATCCGCCGCCTGCGTCGCGATGAGGCCGAGCGCGGCCGCAGCGCCGAAAGCGTGATCCAGCAATATCTCCGTTTCGTTCGGCCGGCACAGGCGCGCTTCATCGATCCGGCCCGTCATCATTGCGATATCGTAGTGGCCTGCGAGGCGGCCCCGCCCGATCGCGATGCGCCGGCGGACGCCGACTCGGTCGACCGGCTGATCGCGCCAGTGTGGGTGCAGCTCCAGAAGCTGGGCGTCGCGCGCTGAGCGTCCAGAGACCATCGGCGGGAGGCCTGCCGCAAACGTCACCTATTCCGTGCGTGCTCAGGAAACTGCACAGTCTCCTGATTGAACCGCATCCGCGCTGTTGCCCGGACGAAAACAGCGCGCTAGCTTTCAGGCAACAGAGGCGGAAGGCGTAAACGCCAAAAGCCCTTGCTTCTCCCCAGGCACACCTCCCCACGTGGCGAGCCGCGCGCTCGCAGCTAACTCCGCACGCGGCGTGCGGGAACTGGGAGAATGGCGATGACATCCGGAACTGGGTTTGAAAGCCGCGACCGTGCTGTCCTGCGCGAGCGCGTTAAGGGCGCTCTGGTCGTCGCAGGCGGCGCGGCGATGATGGTTGGTCTCGCGGTGGCGGCCATGGCCATGCTGACCTCGCCCGACAGCTGGATGATGAAGGCGGCGAACCAGGCGATCCAGGACCAGCAGCAGGCCGTCGCCACCAGCTATCTCATCCACCACGGCCAGTAGGGTCGCTCAGGCCGCTCCGCCGCCTTCGGAAATGTCGGGTACGCCCACCACGTGGAAGCCCGCGTCCACGTGCACCACTTCGCCCGTGATCGAGCGTCCGATCGGGGACAGGAGATAAAGCGCGCAGCCGGCCACGCCTTCCATCGAGGTGTCTTCCTTGAGGAGGGACCACTCGCGGCCGGTGCTCATCAGCCCCTTGCCGCCGCGGATCCCCGCAAGCGACAGCGTCCGCATTGCGCCCGCCGAGATGGCGTTGACGCGAATGCCCTTCGTTCCAAGATCGCGCGCGGCATAGCGCGTCGAGGCCTCCAGCGCCGCCTTCGCCACGCCCATCACATTGTAGGATGGCACGGTCCGCTCGGCGCCGAGATAGGTCATGCACACGATCGATCCCCCATCCGGCATGATCTCGGAGGCTCGACGCGCGCAGTCGATGAAGGAATAGACCGAGATGTCCATCGCCCGGCGGAAGCCCTCGCGCGAGGTGTTCGCCACCATCGATCCCATAAGCTCTTCCTTGCCGGCAAAGGCGATGGAATGGACGAGGAAGTCGATTTTCCCCCACTTGGCTCTGATCTGCGCGAAGGCGGCGTCCATGCTGGCGTCATCCGTCACGTCAGCGGGGATCATCGTGTCCATGCCGATCGACTCGATCAGCGGCCGTACGCGGCGCTCAAGGTTCTCGCCCTGGTAGGTGAAGGCGATCTCCGCCCCCTGCGCCGCGAGTTGCTGCGCGATCCCCCAGGCGATGGAACTGTCGTTTGCAACGCCCATCACGACGCCGCGTTTGCCCTTCATCAGGTCGCCAGTTGGGAAGGACCATTTCGACATGGGCGGGCTCCGCTCGCTGAAGGTCGCGGGGTAGGGGAGGCGTGAGGGGGCGTCAAGCGCGGGTCAGGAGTTGCGCATTCTAGGCGTTGCCGCCGCCCTCGTTCTGGTTGGCCCCCGCCCGCGCCCGGCGTTTCGGTCCTGCCTGTCGGTGTCTTTCGATGTGTCGCAAGGCGGCATGCGCGTCCGTTGCGCTGGGTATCCCGGCTTGCACAGGCAGCATGCGACCGCCGTTGAAGCGTTTGGCTTTCTGCCCTGGAACCGGATGGGGCTAGACCTTCGCCACCGCGATCGAGCCGTTGGTGCCGCCAAAGCCGAACGAGTTCGACATCACCATCTTGATCACGGCTTCCCGCGCCTCCTTGATGATGTTGACGCCGTAGGCGAGCGGATCAAGCTTCTCGATATTGATCGAGGGCGCTACGAAGCGCTCCTTCATCATGATCAGCGAATAGATCAGCTCCTGCACGCCGGCTCCGCCGAGTGAGTGGCCGGTCATCGATTTTGTCGCCGAAATCATCGGCTGGTCCGCCGCTTCCTGGCCGAATACCTCGCGCACAGCCTCCAGCTCCTTCACATCGCCCACGGGTGTCGAGGTGGCGTGTGGGTTGAGGTAGTCCGGCGCCGCGCCGGCCTGCTCCATGGCAAGCCGCATCGCCCGCGCCGCGCCTTCGCCCGAGGGCGCCACCATGTCGAACCCGTCCGAGGTCGCGCCATAGCCGACCACCTCGCCATAGATCCTCGCGCCCCGGCGCCGGGCGTGCTCATATTCTTCCAGAACAACCATGCCTGCTCCGCCCGCGATCACGAAGCCGTCGCGATCCGCATCGAAGGCGCGCGAGGCGCGGTGGGGCTCGGCATTGTATTTCGAGGACATCGCGCCCAGCCCGTCGAACAGGCAGGACAATGTCCAGTCCAGCTCCTCGCCGCCGCCGGCGAACATCACATCCTGCTTGCCCCACTGGATCTGCTCGCTCGCCGCGCCGACGCAATGCAGCGAGGTCGTGCAGGCCGACGAGATCGAATAGTTGACGCCCAGGATCCTGAAGAGCGTCGAGAGTGTCGCCGAGGCGGTCGAGGACATCGCCTTGGGCACCGCAAACGGCCCGATCCGGCGCGGCGATCCTTTTTCCCGGGTCGAATCCGCCGCCGCCACGATGGCGCGCGTTGACGGGCCGCCGGTGCCGACGATCAGTCCCGTGCGCGGGTTCGAGATGTGCCGCTCCTCGAGGCCCGCATCCGCAATCGCCTGCGTCATCGACATATGGCACCAGCCGGCGCCATCGCCCATGAAGCGCATTGCGCGCTTGTCGACGTGGTCTTCCGGCATGGCGCTGGGCTTGCCCGCAACCTGGCTCTTGAAGCCCCTCTCGGCATATTCCGGCATGAAGGAGATGCCAGACCGGCCCGCCTTCAGGCTCTCGGTCACGTCCTTGATGGTGTCGCCGATGGACGAGACGATGCCCATCCCGGTGATCACCACCCTGCGCAGGTCGGGGCCTCCAGCGGCCATCGTGATGTTTCTCCCTGAACGCCCGGCGGGGCGATTCCAGCCGTTCGGTCGAGCGGAACGTTAGCCGCCCAGGGTCTTCAAGCCAACTTTCATGTCCTTGGCGGTGTAGATTTTTTCCCCGTCAAGGAACACAGCGCCATCGGCAATCCCCATGGTCAGGCGCGCGCGGATGGCCCTGCGGATATCGATTTCGTAGCGCACCAGCTTCTTGTCGGGTGTCACCTCACCGGAAAACTTGACCTCGCCGACGCCGAGCGCCCGGCCCTTGCCGGGCGAGCCGGACCAGCCCAGCCAGAAGCCGACCAGCTGCCACATGGCATCCAGCCCCAGACATCCCGGCATCACCGGATCGCCGGGAAAGTGGCATTGGAAGAACCAGAGATCGGGGCGGATATCGAGTTCGGCAACGAGGTGGCCGCGCTTGTGCGGGCCGCCATCGATCGAAATCTCCGTGATGCGATCGAGCATCAGCATGGGCGGCACGGGCAACTGCGCATTGCCGGGCCCAAACAGGGTCCCGCTGCCGCTCTTCAAAAGGTCCTGATAGCTGTAGGAGGCCTGCGGCGTGTGAAACGCCAGCGGCGAGCTGGGATCGGGCGAAACCGGGTTGACTGACATGGGGACCGCTCCGCGGAGGAAAGGCCCGTTAGCACGCAAGGGCTGGGGGGCCAAGCACCGCTATCGCAACGTAAGCTTTTGCGGAAAACCTAGTGTTTTCCGGGGGTGGCCTTGAGCGTCGCGGCGCCCCACAGCTGCGCCTTCTCGGCCCAGCCCTTGCGCCCATCGCCCTCCACGCGGCACCAGATCTCCCCGCAATCCCCCAGGGAAACGACAGCGCCGGCTTCGAACCGTGCGATCTTCGCGGCATCCGTGCGGGGGTCGCGATAGATGAGGCCTGCCTGTGTGGCGATGGCTGTGCGTCGCGCGGCAAGCTGGCTCTGGTTGATCCAGACTTCATCGCCCATCGGATCGCGGATCATGCGCCAATCCTTGCTCTCGCGGATGATCACCACCGGCAGGCCGGCCCGGCCATAGGTCCAGCGCACCGGATAGTCCGGGCTGGGGCCAGCGCGCCCGTTGACCTCGCCATAACGCAGGCTCGCATAACGCGGCACGGTCTCTCCGGAAAAGTCGCTGATCCGCGCCTCCATGCCCTCGGCGGCGAAAGCCTTGAAGCTGCCCGGCGTCAGCTTCTCCTGCGCCAGTGCGGGTGAGGCCAGCGCCAGGGCGGCGCCGAGAAAACGTGCAGCGAAAGGAAAAAGGGCGGGGCGGCGGCTGTTCTGGCTCACGGCGCGGCTCTCTTTGTGCTGGAAGGCGTGCGATCATGAGAAGCATGCGGGCATGAAAGCCCGCTTAACCCGGCGAGGGAAATTGGGTGAATGCTGCATTAGCCCTGTCCCGCCGCCGTCCGAAAACCGGTGCGGTTGGCCCTTGGCCGCTGCTTTGATAGACCGGTTGCCGCAGGCCCCGTGGGGCGCTATCGCGCGCCCCAGAGACCCAGAGGAAACCTCCCGCCCATGCCGACCTCACGTCCCAAGCTGAAGGTCATCGTGACGCGCCGGCTGCCCGAGCCGGTCGAGACGCGGATGAGCGAACTCTTCGATGTCGAACTCAACACCACCGACACGCCAATGACGCTCGAACAGCTTGGCGAGGCCGCCGGGCGGTGCGATGTGCTGGTGCCCACCATCACCGACCGGATCGACGGTCGCACCCTGGCCCGCGCCGGGGATCGCCTGCGTCTCATCGCGCAGTTCGGCGTCGGGGTGAACAATATCGATGTTCAGGCCTGTGTCTCGCGAGGCATCACTGTCACCAACACGCCCGGCGTCCTCACCGAAGACACCGCCGACATGACGATGGCCCTTATCCTCTCCGTGCCGCGCCGCATCGTCGACGGGGTCGGCGCCATGCAGTCCGGCCAGTTCACCGGGTGGTCGCCAACCTGGATGCTCGGCCGACGCATCTACGGCAAGCGGCTCGGCATCATCGGCATGGGCCGCATCGGCACGGCCGTCGCCCGCCGCGCCAAGTCCTTCGGCCTCCAGATCCACTACCACAACCGCAAGCCGGTCCGGCCGCAGGTCGCAGAAGAGCTTGAGGCCACCTATTGGGACAGCCTCGATCAGATGCTGGCCCGGATGGACATCGTTTCGATCAACTGTCCGCACACGCCTGCCACCTTCCACCTGCTGAGCGCCCGGCGCATCAAGCTGATGAAGCCGGACGCCTATCTGGTGAACACGGCGCGCGGGGAGGTGATCGACGAGGCGGCCCTGATCCGCGCCCTCGAAGCCGGCGAGATCGCCGGCGCCGGTCTCGATGTGTTCGAGAACGAACCCAACCTCAATCCCCGTCTCAAGGCCCTGCGTAACGTCGTGGTCCTGCCCCACATGTCGTCCGCCACGCTGGAAGGCCGGATCGACATGGGCGAGAAGGTGATCATCAACATCAAGACGTTCGCCGATGGCCACAAACCGCCAGACAGGGTGATCCCGGCGATGCTGTAAGGTTGACCTTGACGTCAACCTCTCACGCAGCGTCAGCAGTGCTGCTGCACTCCTGCCACGCTTTGGCCCCTCTGTTGTGGCCAGTTCAGGCGGTTTCCGGTAAGCCCGTCTCCGCTGGGCGGGCGAAAGTGCTGGGTGGAACAGGTCTTATGCGTTTCGTGATCGCGTCAGCTTTCGCAGCCGTCGTGGCCGTTGGCCTCGTCGCTCCGGCTCTGTCCCAGCCGCCCGGCCAACTTTCCGGCACGCGCGCCTACATGGTCGAGCCTTACACGCCCCCCGCGCCCATCACGATCCAGGGCGCCGGGGTCCGACTGCGCGCCGAACCTTTCGCGACACCTGACACGCGCGTCCTCTCGTCCGGATCGACTGGCCTGCCGCTCAATGTCGTCGGCATTGTCCGCCAGCCTGACTGGGACTGGTACCAGGTCATCCTGCGCAACGGGCAGAAGGCCTTTATCCGCTCCGATCTCACCTCAGCGCCCTCGCGGGTCGGCGCATCGGCCTCCTCCGCCTCGGTCGCAGCGCCCGTCAGCCCCCAGCGGCCGGCGCTCGTCGCCCCGCCTGTCGTGGCCCCCCCGGTTCTCGCCCCTCCCGTTGTCGCCCCGCCGCTGTCGCTGCCCCTGCCGGGTGGCCAGCCGCCCGAACCGCTGCCGCCCATCCCCACGCAACCGCTTGGCGCGAGCGGCGCGATCTCGCTGACGCCCAGCTCGCCGGCGCTGCAGCTTCCACCCCCGTCTGCCCCTGAATCCGGCGAAGTCGGCCTTCTGTCCGTGGCGCCCGCCGCACCGACGCCGCGCCTCGAGGCGATTTCGCCGGCTTTCGCCACCGCGCCTTCGAGCGTCGGGCAGCAGATTCGCGCTCAGCTCGAGGCCAAGCGTTGCTGGTCGGACAGTTCCAGCATGATGGATGCTGAGCGTCTCAAGGCCAGTTTCGTGCTCACATTCAACGCCAGCGGCCGTTTCGCGAGCGAGCCGCGACTCCTCGACCCGGCCAGCGAGCCGGCCAACGATCCGGCCATGATGGTCTTCATCGCCAAGGCCCGCGCCGCCCTTCGCACCTGCAATGCGCTCGGCTTCAGCGTGCCGGCAGGCTACACCTCCGGCGCCGAGATCCGTGTCGACTTCACCGCACGCTAGCCCGAGGGCGCGGATCGACGATTTCGCTTGAACTCTGCCCCCGACGGGGGTCTCCTTCCCGCAAAAGGGGAGGAAGCCCATGAAGCGGCTCGCATCGGCGCTTGTGATTGCCGTCACACTGTGTCTGCCGGCGACGGCCCAGCTCCCTTCGGCCAAGACCACCGATCTCGGCAGCGGCATTCATGTCATCTTCGGGCAAGGCGGCAATATAGGGGTTTCGACGGGGCCGGATGGCGTCTTCGTCATCGACGACCAGTATCCCGGCAATGCGCCGGCCAATCTTGCCAAGATCAGGGAGATCGCCGGGGCCGGCCCGCGCTATCTCGTCAACACGCATTGGCATGGCGATCATGCCGGCGGCAACGCCGCCTTCGCCGAAGCCGGCGCGATGATCTTCGCGCACGAGAATGTGCTGAAGCGCCTTTCGGGTGAGGTTAAGTCGATCGGGCTCAATGGTCAGCCTGCGCCCCCCTCGCCCGAGCCGGCCTGGCCCGTCGTCACCTTCACCGCCGGCGTCGATTTTCATCTCAATGACGAGACCATCCGCGTCTCGAAGATGCGGGTGTCGCACACCGATGGCGATTCGATCATCCGCTTCGTCGAACCCAACATCATCCACACGGGCGACATTTTCTTCAACGGCATCTTCCCGGTGATCGACCTCGGCTCCGGCGGATCGGTGAAGGGCTATCTTGCCGCAATGGAAGAGATCTGGGCGATGGCCGACGAGCGTACGCGCATCATACCCGGCCATGGCGACATGGCGAGCAAGGCTGACCTGAAGAGGCAGATCGACATGCTGACGGGCGCCATTGCAGCAGTCGAAAGGCATGTGAAGGCCGGCGACAGCCTGCAGAAGACGATTGCTGCAAAGCCGCTGAAGCCCTTCGCCCAATATGCCTGGAGCTTCATCAGCGAGGACAGCTTCACCACGACACTTTACAACGGCCTGAAGTAGGAGACCGGACCATGCGCATCCTGCTCGCCACCGCCGCCATCCTCGCTCTTTCGGCCTGCGTCACCACGCCAGCTGAAACCGTGAGCGTCCCCGCAGCTCCGTCTGCACCGCCAGCTGCGCCTGCCGCTCCCACCACCCCGGCGCCGGCTGCTGCGCCCAACAGCCAGGCGTTCTCGCGTGTCGTCGATCTCGGGTCAGGCATCTCCATGCTCATCGGGCAGGGCGGCAATCTCGGCCTCAGCGTCGGCGCCGACGGCGTCTTCCTGATCGATGATCAGTACGTCACAAACGCCACGGCCAACCTCGCCAAGATCGAAGAGCTGGCCAAGGGCAAACCGAAATACCTCGTCAATACGCACTGGCATTTCGACCACGCCGGCGGCAACGCGACGTTTGCCAAGGCCGGCGCGACGATTTTCGCCAGCGAGAATGTGCGCAAGCGCCTCTCGAACGAGCTCATCACCACGGGCCGCACAGCGCAGGCCCAGCCCGCACCGAAGATCGCCTGGCCCGTCGTCACTTTCACCGAAGGCGTCGACTTCCACCTCAACGGCCAGACCATCCGCGCCATCAACGCACCCATGCCGACGCACACCGACGGCGACGTGCTGATCTACTTCGTCGAGGCCGACGTGCTCCACACAGGCGACACCTACATGAAGGACCGCTATCCCTTCGTCGACACAGGCTCGGGCGGCACGCAGGCAGGCTTCATCGCCACGCTCACGCGCGCCCTCGAAATCACCGGCCCCAACACCAAGATCATCCCCGGCCATGGCGAGCTGGCAACCGAGGCCGATCTCCAGGCCGCACTCGACATGCACAAGGGCGCCCGCGCCGCTGTCGATGCGCTGGTGAAGCAGGGCAAGACGCTTCAGGAAACCGTCGCCGCCAAGCCGCTCGCGCCCTGGAACGCGCGTTTCATGCAGGCCGGCGCCTTCATCAATGACGACGCCTACACGACGGTGATCTACAACGAACTCAAGAAATAAACCCGAGGGAGCCGAGGTTGGGGAAGATCGGGAGTGTGGCCGCGGCCCTTTCGGCGCTTGCAACGATGCTGCTTTGCGCCGGCGCCTATGCGCAGGATTCAGCCTCTCTGGACCAGCCGGCGCCGCTGGCCGAAGCAGCGCCGGTTGCCATCCCGACACGGGAGCCACCGCCCTCGATCGCTGACTTCATGGCCGAACCGATGATCGAGGACGTCGCCCTCGCGCCGGGCGGCCGTCACATTGCCTACGTGCATCGCCAGGATGACATCTCGTATCTGATCGTGCGGGATCTCGCGGCGGATCGGGCCAAACCCGTGATGCGCAGGCTCGGGGAGGTGCGCGTCTATGGTCTTGAGTGGATCAATGACGATCGCCTCATCTATTCTGCCGGCGCCAACGATATAGGCGTCGACTACAGGCGTGGCCGGCTCACCTTTACCGGCGTTCCGCGCCTCTTCGCCAGCAATCGCGATCTGCAGGACACACTGATCTTCTTCAAGGACGACAAGAAGATCGAGGCGGCCAACGCCATTACCGCCTCGGATGTGATGCTGATTACCGGCGATGCGGAACATTTCCTGCTTCCTCTGCGCGTCGGGCGCAATCTCGACCTCGTTAAGGTCAATGTGCGTGACGGCAAGTGGACAACCGCGGCCAGCGGCGCGGAGCGCACCATGGCCTGGTTCGTCGATGGCTTCGGTTATCCGGTCATGCGGTTCGATACCAACCGGCGCTTCACCGAAGTGCGGGTGATGATTCCACAGAAACACGAGCAGAGCCGCCTCGACTGGAAACAGGCTTTCGCCATCCGTTTCGACAGGAGCAATGACAAGGCCCCTGATTTCGATCCAATCGCGCCGGGACCGCAACCTGGCCTCTACTATGTCGTTGGCAGGCCGCCGGGAGCCGACCGCACGGGCGTTTATCTCTACAATCTCGAAACCCAGAAATATGCCACCGAGGTGTTCAGCCATCCTCGCGTGGACGTCGAGGGCGGGATCATCGACCCGCGTGCAGGCGGCTATGTCGGGGCAACCTACTGGAATGACATGCTTGATGCCACCTTCATCGAAGGAAGGATGCAGGCGCATTTCAACGGACTGAAGGACTTCTTTCAGAACGAGCGCAACATTGCCTTCATTGATCGCAGCGCTGACCAGCAGGTCTGGGTGCTTGCGACCAGCGGGCCGCGCGATCCGGGCACCTACCATGTCTACAACATGGGCAAGGCGCACAACGAGGTCATCGGCGTTGTGAACCCGCGCCTGCCGCCCCACAAGCTCGGTCGAACGGAGCCCATCGCCTACAAGGCGCGCGACGGCTTTGAGATGACAGGCTATCTCACGCTGCCGCCCGGCCTTGCGGAGGGCGCGCGGCCGCCGCTGATCGTCTATCCGCATGGCGGCCCGGAAACCCGCTCGGTCCTGAGCTATGATGTGGTTGCGCAGTTTCTCGCCACGCGCGGCTATGCCGTGTTCCAACCCAATTTTCGTGGCTCCTCGGGTTACGGGAAGGCCTTCGTCGAGGCGGGTAACCGCCAGTTCGGCGGCGTGATGCAGGACGATGTGGCCGATGGCGTCATGCATCTTCTTGCCCAGCAGCGCGTCGATGGCGCGCGCGTGTGCATCCTGGGCGAGTCATATGGCGGATATGCCGCCCTGATGGGCGCGGTCCGGTTTCCGGAACTCTATCGTTGTGTCGTGTCTGCGGCCGGTGTCAGTGATCTCCATCGCCAGGTCCGATGGGAACGCGACGAGGAGGGCAGGGACAGCGAGGCCTACAAGTACTGGGTCGCCAAGATCGGCGATCCAGATCGCGACAAGGCTGCGATGAACGCGGCCTCGCCGATCAACAGCATCGCCGCCATCAACGTGCCTGTGCTGCTGATGCATGGAACGGAAGATGATGTCGTTCCGTTCGAGCAGTCGGACCTTATGCAGCAGGCCATGAAGAAGGCCGGCAAGTCACCGAAGCTCATCGTCTTCAAGGACGCCGGTCACAATTTTCTGGCGTCAAATCTCGAAGCTTATCTCACTCAGCTGGAACAGTTCTTCGCCGCCCATCTTCCCCAGCCCTGACGCCAGCGGGAGCAAGGGCGCGTGTCAGGCTGCGCTGCACGCGGCGCAGGCAGGGTCAGCGCGCAGTTTCACCGTGCGTGACTCCCCGCTCAGCCCGTCGAACAGCCACACCTTGCCCGCCATCGAAGGCGCAGCGCCGGTGATCTCCTTTACGGCTTCCAGCGCCATGCGCGCGCCGATCATGCCGGTGAGCGGTCCGATGACGCCCACCATTGCGCAGGTCTCCTCCGTCTCCGGTATCTCACAGACGAGGCAGCGATAGCAGGGCAGGCGCTCGCCAGGCGCCTTGCCCTTCGTGAGCCCGGACCTGAACACCGAGACCTGCGCGCTCCATCGCCCCACCGCGCCAGACACCAGCGGAATGCTGAGCTCATGGCAGGCCGCATTCACGTCGAAGCGCGTTGCAAAACTGTCCGACCCGTCGATAACGAGGTCAGCGCCGGCGAGCAGCTCAACGGCATTGTCCGCCTGCAGCCGCACCTGCCGCGCGATCACCCTCACGCCGGGATTGAGCGCCGCAAGCCGTTCCCTTGCGACGTCCGTCTTGGCCCGTCCGACATCCGGTGTTGCGAACAGCACCTGCCGCTGCAGGTTGGAGAGCGATACCGTGTCATCGTCGATGATCGTCAGTGCGCCCACGCCGGCGGCCGCCAGATACATCGCCGCCGGTCCGCCAAGGGCGCCGGCGCCGATCAGCGCCACGGACGCCTCCTTCAGCTTCTGCTGGCCCGGGCCGCCGACTTCGCGCAGCATGATGTGCCGGGCGTAGCGTTCCAGCTCGTGCGGCGTTAGGCTCATGGCGCGTCATCCTTGTGGGAGCACAAAACATGGCCCCCGGAACTTGTCGACCGTGACCGACGCGCCTGTCTCAAATGTCTACCAGCCGCTGCTCGACGAGATTGTTGGGGGCCGCCGCAACATCTTTCTCACCGGCCGCGCTGGCACAGGCAAGACAACGCTCCTTCGCCAGCTCATCTTCAGCTCGCTGGAGAAGGCGGTCGTGCTCGCGCCGACCGGGCTTGCCGCGGTGAATGTTGGCGGCCAGACGATTCACTCCTTCTTCAACTTCCCGCCGCGCCTTCTGGACGCGGGCGACACCCGCAAGATCCGCAACCAGCGCGTGGTCAAGGCGATCGAGACCATGGTCATCGACGAGGTCTCGATGGTCCGCGCCGACATGATGCAGGCGATCGACAATTCACTTCGTCTCAATCGCGGAAATCGCCAGCCTTTCGGCGGCGTACGCATGATCCTCTCCGGCGACCTGCACCAGCTCCCGCCCGTCGTGGAAGGCGAGGTCGAACACATCCTGCAGGAGAGCTATGGCGGCCCGTGGTTCTTCCGGGCGCCGGGCTTCCAGGCCGGCCAATTCCGCCTTGCTGCGCTCAAGCGCATTTTCCGGCAGGAAGATGCGGCCTTCATCCGTATTCTCAACAGCCTGCGCAATGGCCGCTTGAGCACTGAAGAGGTCGACCTCCTCCGCAGCCGCGTATCATCGCGCTCGCCAGCCGAGGCGAGCCAGACCCATGTCGTGCTCACCCCCAACAATGCAGCCGCCTGGCGCATCAACCAGATGCGGCTTGCCGAACTGCCGGGCCCTTCGCGCAACTACACGGCCGCGCTCGAAGGCAATTTCGAGGCCAAGGCCTTCCCGACCGAGGAAGTGCTCGAGCTGAAAGCCGGCGCCCGCGTCATGATGATCCGCAATGATCCGTCGGGCCGGTGGGTCAATGGCTCGCTTGGAGTGGTGCAGGGGCTTGGCGAGTCGGACGCCTATGTGAAGATCGGCGGGGAAAGTCATCGCGTGTCGCAACAGGCATGGGAAAAGTTCCGCTACGAGTTCGACGCAGCGTCCAAATCCGTTTCCCGCTCCGTCGTCGGCTCGTTCAAGCAGCTGCCGCTCCGGCTTGCCTACGCCACCACCATCCACAAGTCGCAAGGCATGACGCTCGACAAGGTCCATATCGATTTCGACCGCGGCATGTTCGCCCACGGTCAGGCCTATGTCGCCTTTTCACGCTGCCGTTCGCTCGCAGGCCTTGAACTCTCGCGCGAGCTCCGCCCCCGCGACATCATCATTGACCGTTCGGCCTTCGATTTCGGCGGACTGACCCCCGTCAGCGACACCGAGCATTTCCTCCTCGCCGACATGGCGAAGCCGGAGCTGGAGCTGAAGGGGTAGCGGACGCCTAGTTCGGCGCGTTGCACGCCGCGGTGCGCTCCACACGCATCAGCGGCCCGATCTCGATCGACCGATAACCCTGTGGCCACTGGTCGGACGCCACCGCATTGTCCCGGACAGGGCAGGTCGGAATGCGCTCGCCGCCGGCGCGGGCCTCGTATCTGAAGCTGAAATCGAGGCCGCTGTTGAACTCCAGGACCGCGCCGATCTCCCGCGCCACCGTCAGCGACACGGCGACCTCGCCGGGCGTGCGCGGCATGGGCGCAAGGCGATCCTTGTCCGTCGACTTCAGGATGCGGAGTTTACCGTCGTCTGCCGGCTCAAAGATAACGGTGCGATCCGGAACCATCTCGAAACGCTCGACGACGGCGCCGGCGACGAGCGGCGCCGGCTCCTGCTGGGCGTGAGCTGCGGCTGGAAAGATCGTGATGGCGAGAATGGCGGCGACCAGCTTCATGCCCGCAGGCTGTCGGAAAAGTGCAGGCCCTGCAAGCAGCCGCGCTGCTATCGCCCTGTCGAACCAAATCCGCCAGCGCCGCGCTGTGTTTCATCGAGTGCGGCAACCACGCTCAACTCCGCCCGCGTCACCGGTGCAATCACCATCTGCGCAATCCGCTCGCCGCGTCTGATCACGAAAGGCTCCTGGCCGAGATTGATCAGGATCACCTTTACCTCGCCGCGATAATCCGCATCGATCGTGCCCGGCGTGTTGAGGCAGGTGACGCCATGCTTGGCCGCCAGCCCGGAGCGCGGACGCACCTGTGCTTCATGCCCTGCCGGCAACGCAAGGGTGAGACCCGTCGGCGCCATCGCCCGCTCGCCCGGCTTCAGCGTGATTGGCTGGTCGTCGGGAACTGCCGCACGCAGGTCCATGCCAGCGGCGTCCGCTGTCTCATAGGCGGGCAGAGCGAGCCCCTCAAAATGCGGCAGGGGAACGACGCGGATGGTGACGGGCATTGGGCGCTCCAACTTGTCATCCCTGCTGGAAGCGCGAAGCGCTGCAGAGCCAGACCCCATCTAACTGCCTCCACGCTTCAAGAGGAATGGGTCCCGGCCGGCGCTTCGCGGGTTCGGGATGACAAGCTGTGGATTGGGGCGGGCGCCTAAGCCTCGACATCCGCCGCAAAGCGCAATTCCCGGCGCGGGCGAACCGTATTGGTCACGTCCATGTAGGTCGGATGCTTCTTGTAGGCGTGCATCGCCTCAATGTCCGGAAACTCTGCATAGACCACGATGTCGATGTCGTTTCCGAACAGGTCGGCCTTGCGGTTCTGCGACACTTCGAACAGCGTCGAACCTGGTATCGTCCCCAGCCGCCTGAGATGACGCATGATGTCCGCCGCCTCGCGCGGGTCCTTCAGCGTGAAGAAGACGATATGGCGGATCATGGGGAAGACCTAGGAGCAGACGCGCTCCGGGGCCATCGGAATTACTGCGCTATTCCGCCGCGCTGGTTTCGGGTGCAGCGAAAACGGTCGCAATGCGCTCCGCCAGTCTCATCGCGACGGCCGCCTTTCCCATGCGGGGCCAGCGTTCCATGCCAGACTTCGTCACCAGCATGACCTCATTGTCCGCCCCGCCCATAACGTCGCCCGAAACGTCATTGGCTATGATCCAGTCGCAGCCCTTGCGGACAAGCTTGGCGCGTGCGTAGCGCTCGACATCGCTGGTTTCGGCGGCAAATCCGATGACCAGGCGTGGGCGGTCCTTCCGCTTCGTGCCGACAGATCTGAGAATGTCCGGGTTTTCGGTGAGTTGCAGCGCGAGCTTGTCCTCGGCGCCACCCTTGAGCTTCAGCTTGCCCTTCGCCCGGGTCACAGGTCGCCAGTCGGCGACGGCTGCAACGCCGATGAAGATGTCGGCGGGGAGATTGGCCTTTACGGCGTCGTGCATTTCGAGGGCCGTCTCGACGCGCGATGCGGCAACGCCATCGGGAATTGGCAGCTGCGTCGGCCCCGTCACCAGCCGCACATCGGCGCCGAGCCGGGCCAGCGCCTGCGCGATTGCATAGCCTTGCCTGCCTGAGGAATGATTGGAAATGAAGCGCACCGGATCGAGCGGCTCGCGCGTCGGCCCGGCGGTGATCACCGCGCGCACGCCGGCCAGCGGGCCGTGGCCCTGGGGCCCGGCCAGCATGCGGCGGATTTCCTTCGCGATCCGATCGGGCTCGGGCAGGCGACCGGGTCCGAATTCGCCGCACGCCATCGCTCCGACGTCCGGCTCCATAACGGTGACGCCATCGGCACGGAGCCGGGCCACATTGCGCTTCGTCGCAGCGTGTTCCCACATCCGCACATTCATGGCGGGGACCATCAGCACCGGCTTGTCGGTCGCAAGGAGGGCGGTGGAAGCAAGGTCGTTGGCGAGACCGTTCGCCGCCTTTGCCAGCAGGTCAGCCGTGGCAGGTGCAACGACAACAAGATCGGCGGAGCGCGACAGTTCGATGTGCCCCATCTCGGCTTCGTCGGTGAGATTGAAAAGCTCCTGATAGACCTTGTCGCCTGACAGCGAGCCAAGCGACAGCGGCGTCACGAACTCGGCTCCGGCCCTGGTCAGGATTACGCGCGCACCCACGCCCTCGCGCGCCAGCAGCCGGATCAGCTCCAGCGACTTGTAGGCTGCGATGCCGCCGCCGACGATCAGAAGGATGCGCTTGCCGTCCAGGGCGCGTCTCCGGAAATGACCCGCAATATGTAGTCAAACTTGGTCAGGATTGCACCAAGCGCGTCCGCGCGATCGCAGCGGTCGTGGAAAGGACTGGGTAAGATATTGGCCGGGGCCGGCCGATCGTCCTGGTTTGCGCCTGATGAGCAAGGCCTTCACCCGGGAATCGGATACAGAGGACGTCATCGGGCTGCCGGAGCGGGACGTTTCGCTCCTGCCGAACCCTGTCACCTCTCGCGGCCTCATCCTCATCGAGGCCGAGATTGCCCGTGCAAGTGCAGCCAATGCCGAAGCCCTTGCCGCTGATGACAAGGAGGGCGCCGCACGCGCTGGGCGCGACATGCGCTACGGGACCGCCCGCCGGAACAGCGCGCAGCTGCAGTCGGATCCCTCCGGGCCGGAAAGCGTATTGTTCGGGTCCGCCGTGAACATCCTTCGCGCGGATGGCCGGCGCCAGTCCTTCCGCACTGTCGGGGGAGGACGAAGCTGATCCCACGCGCGGCCTCCTCTCATGGGCCTCGCCGCTTGCGTGTGCGATGATGGGCAAGGGCATCAATGATGAGATCGAAGCTGGCGCGAGCGAAGCGATGATCATCGCAATCTCGCTCTAGGCCTGATTGCTCCGCATCCCAGCGAAGAATTCCTGCGCGACCGGCGTGCCGCCCGTGATTTCGCCCGGCACGCCCTCGCAGAATTCAACCCACCTGATCCGTGATTCCAGGCCGTATTGGATCTCGATTGCCGCCAGCTCAGGGTCATCCAGCGACCCGATGGTCACATAGATGCGCGCCTCGGGTGCGTCGTAGGCGAAGGTGAGGGGCGTGCCGCAGTCACGACAGAAGCCGCGCTTGGCAAGGTTGGACGAAGCGAAGAAGGCCGGCTCGCCCCTGGTCCATTCATGGTTCGCCTTGGAACACCCGGCCAGCGCCGCAAACAGCCCGCCCGTCGCCTTCTGGCACATGCGGCAGTGGCAGACATGGGGCTTTTCGACATGTGGCACGTGCATCGCGTACCGCACGGCCCCGCACTGGCATCCGCCGGTAATGAACATGGCCCTTTACTCCGGTATTCGCCATCGCCGGCGCCCCCCCTCCGAGGGGTGCAACCCGCGTTTTTTCAACGAACAGGTGAAGCTTAGCCGCTCGTGGCGGAGAGGCGAAGGTCGTTTTGCCCTCGCCGGATCGGGCCCGCGACTGATTATCCCGGTTGGCGGCGGCATTGGGCTGTGCTGGCATGGCTCTGGAAGGGACCCCAGCCATGCTTTTTCGTGGCAAGCCAAAGCCGGCGACCCTCGTCCACACGCTCGTCGGGGCGTGGCGGGCTGAAACGCTTTCGGGCGATGTGAAGGGTGAAATCCTCGCCTGGTTCAACGAGGACGGGTCATACCTCACGCGGAACCAGATGGAGATAAGGGGTGCGGCGGTTCCGCCCGTCACCCAGACGGGGCGCTACCGGGTGGAGCCGCTCGACCGCACCCGGTTCAAGCTGTTCACCATCGACGAGAACGGTCAGCCGCTGTCGACCACGGTCCGGACATTTGTGGACAGCAATACCATGATCAACGAGGTTGGCCGGATCACCTTCCACCGGGTCGATGCCAGCGCCGACCTGCTGACCCGCCCGCTGAATTGACTTGCCGCAGCTGATGGCTGTGCCTCTCATGTCTTCAGCGCGGCCGTGATCGTGCTGCGCGGGGGAGGAAAAGACCATGAAGTCAATCATCGTGTTTGCGGCGTTCGCAACCCTGCTCGCAGCGCCAGTCGCGGTCGGGCAGGAAACCGGCATCACCGTGCGCTCTGTTCGCGTCCTGGCCTCGGACGTGGATGCGCTTGCGAAATTCTATGCCGCGGCCTTCGGGATGTCGGAAACCCGTCGTCCGGTGGACACGCCGACCTTCAAGGAAATCGTGCTCAATTCGGGCTCGACGCCTGAGCTTGCGAAGAAGGCGACATCGACCCCCATCGTGATCGCAACCCGCGCCAAGGGCAGTCCCCCCGCCGGCGGCATGGCGGCGCTCATCCTCGAAGTGCCCGATATCGACGCGGCCATCGCCCGCGCGACGGCCGCCGGGGCAAAACTCATGCGCCCCGTCGCCACAACAGGCGAGGGACTTTCCTACGCCTTCCTCACCGACCCCGACGGCAACCAGTTCGAACTCCTGCTGCGGCGCTAGGAAGCGCTCGCTGATTTTCATTGGCCTCCTGCGCGCCACGTCAGATAAGTTCTTCACGGGTGGCAGGTCAGGCGCCGTGCGGAGAAATGTCCATGACCCGAAGCAAGATGCGCCGGCTCTCATTCGCGCTCGCATTGCTCGCCAGTGCTGCGCTTGCCGCCTGCGCAAGCATGGGCGTGGCGCCCTCCGCACCCGATACCGCCGTGACCGCCAGCGGTCCCGTGAGCGCCGTAGCGCGCGGCGGGATGAAATCCTACTTCGCCATTCCCTATGCCGCACCGCCGCTGGGCGATCTTCGCTGGCGCGCGCCGCAGCCGGCCGCCAGCTGGAGCGCGCCGCTCACCAACACGAAATCCGGCCCGTCCTGCCTGCAGACCGGCGACAGTCCCTTCCGCGTCAACGGCGATAGCGAGGATTGCCTCTATCTCGACGTGCACGCGCCCACCGGGGCCGGCCCGTTCCCGGTGATGGTGTGGATCCATGGCGGTGCGTTCAACACGGGCGCGGCCTCCGTCTATGCCGATCCGACACCGCTCGTCTCCAAGGGCGTCATTGTTGTCGGCATCAACTATCGCCTCGGCGCCATGGGGTTCCTCGGCCATCCCGCGCTGCGCGATGCAGAGGGCAGTGTCGGCAATTACGGCATCATGGACCAGCAGGCCGCCCTGCGCTGGGTGCAGGACAACATCGCCCAGTTCGGCGGTGATCCCAAGAACGTCACCATTTTCGGCGAGAGCGCCGGCGGCTTCAGCGTGATGACGCACCTCGCATCCCCACTGTCGGCCGGCCTGTTCAACAAGGCGATCATCCAGAGCGGCGCTTATGGCGTCAGCAGCCAGCTCACGCAGGCCGAACTTGAAAAGAAGAGCGTGGCCATCGCCGAGAAGGTAATCCTGACGGCCAGCAACCTGCCGGGCTGTCCGGTCGATGCGGTCACGGCCGCCTGCCTGCGCGGGCTGTCGGAGGCGCTCGTCCGCAACCAGCTTGCCAAAGCCTTCGCGACCAGCATCAGCAACCCGGTACCCTCAGTCGATGGCAAGGTGCTGCCCGCCACGATCAAGAACACGTTCGCCGCCGGTCGCAACAACAAGGTCCCCGTGATCAACGGCTCCAATCAGGATGAGTTCGCGTTGTTCTTCGCAATGACCGAACTCGCCGCCCGGACCAAGGCCTCGCCGCCAAATCTGGATCCAGCCGACAGGCGCTACCTGATGAAAGCGGCTGCCTACCCGATGACGGTGAATGCGCTCGTCGCCGGCGGCGGCCTTGGCGTCTCGGGGGGCCAGCTCAGCTCGACGGATTATCCCCTGGCCAGCTACGGCGCGGATATTGACCTTCAGGCCAGTTTGGCGGCGACCGCACTCGCAACCGACGCCACGTTCTCGTGCAACGGCCTCAACGTTTCGTCCCGCATCAAGGCGCAGGGTTCACCCACCTGGATGTACGAATTCCGCGACCAGACTGCGATCCCGATCATCGGCGTCATCGATGGAAAATACGCGCTCAGTCTTGAGCAGGGCGCAGCGCATGCCGCCGAACTCCCCTACTTCTTCAACATGCATGACATGCAGAACGACGAGCGTACGGCGCTGCAGGCCATCATGTCGAACTACTGGGTCAACTTCGCGCGCACCGGAAATCCCAACGGGAAGGGCGTTCCGGAATGGGAAGATTTTGCTTCTGGCGCGGTCCAGAAGCTCGACGTTGCGTCAGGCGGCGGCGTTGCCCCGATGCCTGAATGGACGTTCGCCGCCCAGCACAAGTGCGACGGTGTCTGGAAGGGCCTGACGTTCTAGGTCGAGGCGCGCAGCGGGCCCTCCCATTCCGCCGCCACATCGACTATCTAGGCCCCAACCCCACGTTCTGGCCGCACAGGGTCCGGCCAGTTTTCGACCAGGAGAATCTCATGCGCGATTATCTGAAATTCTACATCAATGGCGAATGGGTGGACCCCGTCACCCCGCGCACGCTGGAAGTCCAGAACCCCGCCACCGAGGAAAGCTATGCGCGCATCTCGCTCGGCTCCAAGGCTGATGTCGACAAGGCCGTCGCGGCTGCCAAGGCTGCCTTCCCCGCCTTCGCTGCGACCACGAAAGAGTACCGCGCCGGCCTGCTCGACAAGATCATCGCCGTATACCAGCAGCGACTTGGCGACATGGCGAGCGCGGTGTCCGAGGAGATGGGCGCCCCGCTCTGGCTCGCTCAGGCCGCTCAGGCGCCTTCCGGTCTTGGCCACCTGATGCAGGCGGCGAATTATCTTCGCACCTTCGAGTTCGAGGAGCGCCGCGGCAAGCACCTCATCCGCAAAGAGCCGATCGGCGTCTGCGGCTTCATCACGCCTTGGAACTGGCCGCAGAACCAGATCGCCTGCAAGGTCGCCCCGGCGCTCGCCGCCGGATGCACCATGGTCTTGAAGCCGTCGGAGATCGCGCCGATCGACGCCATCATCTTCGCGGAGATCATGCATGAGGCCGGCGTGCCGAAGGGCGTCTTCAATCTCGTCAACGGCGATGGCCCCGGTGTGGGCGCTGCGCTCTCGGCCCATCCAGACGTCGACATGATGTCCTTCACGGGCTCGACGCGCGCCGGCGTCCTCGTCGCGCAGGCCGCGGCTCCGACAGTGAAGCGCGTTGCGCAGGAGCTCGGCGGCAAATCCGCCAATATCGTCCTCGAAGACGCCGACCTGCAGAAAGCCGTAAAGGCCGGTGTGATGCAGATGATGACCAACACCGGTCAGAGCTGCAACGCGCCCAGCCGCATGTTTGTTCCCCGCGCCAAGAACGAAGAGGCGAAGGCCATCGCAAAGGCGGCCGCCGAAGCTGTGAAGGTGCAGGACCCGAAAACGGCCGAGAAGGGCGCCATCGGCCCGGTCGTCTCCGAAGCGCAATGGAACAAGATCCAGGGCCTCATCAGAAAAGGCATTGAGGAAGGCGCGACGCTTGTCACCGGCGGCCTGGGCCGTCCCGATGGTCTCAATCGCGGCTATTACGTAAAGCCCACTGTCTTCGCGGATGTACGCAACGACATGACGATCGCAGTCGAGGAAATCTTCGGGCCGGTCCTCTGCATGATCCCGTACGACACCGAAGAGCAGGCGATCGCCATGGCCAACGACACGGTCTACGGCCTCTCCGGTTACGTTCAGGGCGAGCAGGAGCACGCCCAGAAGGTTGCCCGGCAGCTGCGCACCGGGATGGTCCATATCAACGGCGCCGGCTCTGACCAGACCATGCCCTTCGGCGGCTTCAAGCAGTCGGGCAATGGCCGCGAATGGGGCGTGGAAGGCATCCACGAATTCCTCGAGACCAAGTCGGTCTTCGGATTTGCCACGGCCTGAGGCCGACAAGCCCTCCAAAATGTGAAGGCCGGTCCCGGAAGGGGCCGGCCTGATCATTTGCCGTTCAGGTTTGCCTTCCTATCTCAGAAGGTGTGGAATTGCGTCCGAGGAGGCCGCCATGCTCAGGAAGACCCTTGCCGTCGTCATGATTTCAGCCGCAACCGCGCTGGCCGCCTGCGCGACAGGCCCGACGCCCTACCAGCCGGCAGCTGGCTATGAGCGCGGCTATTCGGAACAGAAGATCGAGGATGCCCGCTACCGCATCTCATTCAAGGGCAACTCCATGACCGGCCGCGAAACGGTCGAGAACTACCTCCTTTTCCGCGCCGCCGAACTGACCTTGCAGTCCGGCTACGACGTCTTCACCATTGTCAGCCGCGACACCGACAAGGACCGCGACATCCGCCGCACCGGCGGGTATTCCCGCTTTTCCTACATGTATTTTTCCCCGCGCTGGGGCTGGGTGCATGCCTGGGATCCGTTCTCGTCGACACCTGCACGCTATGATGAAGTCACGCGGTACGAGGCCTATGCCGAGATCGTCATGAGCCGCGCGCCGAAGGGTTCAGACCCCAATGCCTTCGACGCGCGCCAGGTTTCGCAGAACCTCGCCGCCTCGATTCAGCGCCCAGCCACATAACTGTCATCCGCTGTAAACGAGCCCGCAACCTCGCCTGCATACACTGTCGGTCATGTCGCCGGCGGTCTCGATCATCATCCCGACCTTTCGCCGGCCCGGCCGCGCCCTAGCCGCGGCGCAATCCGCGCTGGCCCAGACCTGCAGCGCAGATTTCGAGGTGGTGCTGGTCGACAACGATCCGGCAGCCTCCGCCATGGTGCCGCTGCGCGCCATCTGCGACACCCGTGTGACGGTCGTGCACGAGCCTGAGGCCGGCGTCGCAAGTGCGCGCAATGCCGGTCTGCGCATCGCCCGCGGCGAGATGATCGCCTTCCTCGACGATGACGAGATCGCTCCCCGCACGTGGCTCGCCGGGCTGATGCGGGTACAGAGGCTGACCGGCGCAGACGTGGTGTTCGGTCCGGTCCGCACAAAGCTTGCCGCCCCTCCACAAGATCATCACGAATACTTCGAGGCGTTTTTCGCCCGCGAGCCGCATCACGCCGAAGGCCTCATCCGCACCTACTATGGCTGTGGCTGCAGCCTGATCCGCCGCGCTGCGCTTCCCTCCGCCGAACCGTTCTCTCTCGAGCGCAACGAGATCGGCGGGGAGGACGACCTCCTCTTCCAGGGGATGCAGGCGAAGGGCGCAAAGTTCGCCTGGGCGCCCGACGCATGGGTGTGGGAAACGCCCGATCCCTCGCGCGTGACGCTGGCCTATACGCTCCGCCGCGCCTTTGCCTATGGCCAGGGGCCAGCCGCCAATGCATGGGCAGGCCAGCGCAATGTCGCGGTCGTGGCGTTCTGGATGGCCGTCGGGGCTGCGCAAGCGGTCGTCTATGGCGCAGCAGCACTTGTGGCCTGCCTCGCACGCACGCGGCGGCGCGCGATCGTCTATCGCAAATGCATCGAGGGCGCCGGCAAGGTGCTCTGGTTCCCATTCATCAAGCCGCGCTTCTACGGGCTTGCGCTCGCGGGCAAGCCTGCAACCGCCTAGAGGAGCCCGGCGGGCACCCTGACCGGCATGTCAAGCAATTGCTGCGCCTTGCCCTTGGCCAGCGGGTCGAGGCGAAGGCTTGCAAACTGCCCGCCGCCGAGCGCATCGAGGAAATGCAGGTTCACCGCGTTCATCCCTGGCAGGTCATAGCGCAGCACGGCCGGATTCTTTCCCCCTTCGAACTCGTGCGCGAACCACTGCATCATGGCTTCAGGTGACAGCGCGGCGCGGATCCACGGCAGGTAGTCCGGCCGGCGTGCGATGACGCCGATGTTGAACGCATCGCCCTTGTCGCCCGAGCGCGCCCAGGCGAGGTCGATCAATGGAACGTCCTTCATGGCGCCTTCAGCTCGCGGGGCGGCAGGCGGTTCCGGGCGCACGATCATGTCCGGCCCGAACGCTTTCGCCGGCGCTTTCACCGTCATGTGCTCCGCAGCGCCATCGAGCATGATCGCAAGCGGTACATCCTCGAGCGGAATGGTCGTCGACCACACCCGCATAACCGGCCGGATTTCGGCGCGCGAGCCGAACCAGCCAGCCGTACCAACTGACATCGATGTGGTCGGACTGTCGAACTCGCGCATGAAGGGCTTCAGTCCGGCTGCATCGTCGTGCTCGACTGCCAGCTTGTAGATGACCTCGCGGGTATCGAGCGCCCGGGCATGCGCGCCATAACTGCTCTCTGACCCCAGCACCTCGATCCGGCTTGCCCGGAACGGCGCCATGTTCTTGTCGCGCAGCATGCCGTTGACGCGTTCCAGAACCGCCTCAGCCTGGCGCTGCGCCTTCCTGACCGCATCGCGCCCCACCACCGCCATGAAGCCGATGCAGCGGAACCCGTCTGCCCAGGTGAGGCATACCTTGTACTGGCCCGTCGGCGGATAGCCCTTCGCACCAGTCACGCGAACGCGGTCCTTGCCTGTCTGTTCGATCCTCACTTCCGAAAAGTCGCACACAACGTCCGGCAGCATGTAGGCCTGCGGATCGCCGACCTCGTAGAGGATCTGCTCGGCGACGACGGCCTCATTGACCAGCCCGCCGGTCTCCTCGGGCTTGGTCACGATGAAACTGCCATCCGCATGGCACTCCACGATCGGATAGCCGACATTCGCCCAGTCCGGCACATCCTCCCAGTCAGTGAACAGACCGCCAGAGCCCTGAGCGCCGCACTCGATCACATGGCCCGCGAGCGATCCCTGCGAGAGCTTGTCATGCTCGTCTGCGCGCCAGCCGAACTCGTGCATCAGAATGCCGAGCGTCAGCGCCGAATCCACGCATCGGCCGGTGATCACCACATCCGCTCCCATCGCCAGGGCGCGCGCGATCGGGGATCCGCCAAGATAGGCGTTGACCGTCATGATCTGGTCGGCGGGCGGGAAGGGGGCGCCGGTGAACATCTCGGTCCGCCCCTGGAGCTCTCCTGCGCGCGCCATGATGTCGTCGCCTTCGACACAGGCGATGCGGAATGAGAGACCCGCCTCCCTCGCGATCTCCTGCATTCGCGCGACACAGGCTTTGGGCGTTAGACCCCCGGCGTTGGTCACGATCTTCGTGCCTGTCGCCTTCAGTTCGCGCAGATTGTCCTTCCACACCCATTCGGTGAAGTCGGTGGCGAAGCCTGCCGGATGCCCCGCCTTCCGCATGCCGCCGAAGGCTGCCATCGTCGCTTCCGCCAGGTAGTCGAGGATCAGATAGTCGACCCCCGCCTTGATCAGCTGTCCTGGCGCCACGCTGGAATCGCCATAGAAGGCGCAAGCCCCGCCGATCCGCACAACCTTGCCCACGCACGCACTCCCATGGCCGCCAGGGCGGAAAGGGTGCGTCCACTCCAGCCGCTCTGCAAGAGGATCAGGCGCATTCAGTACCAGCGCATGCGTCGGTCTCGATCTCGACCGTCGCATGGCCGATGCCATGTGTTGCGTTGAGGCGCGCCTTGATGCGCGCGACGACGTCCGGCCCGAACGCGCCTTCGCGAATGCGTGCGTGCAGCGTCATCATTGAACGCCGACCGTCGAGCGACCAGAGATGGGCGTGATGGATGTCAGTCACATCCTCCACATGATCTTCAAGGTCGTGGATCACCTTGTGCAGGTCGATCCCCTCTGGGGCGCCTTCGAGCAGGATATGCGCGCTCTGCGCCGTCACGCTCCATGCCGAGCGCAGGATGATCAGGGCGACCAGGATTGACAGCAACGGGTCGGCCGGCGTCCACCCCGTCGTCATGATGATCACGGCTGCGATTATCGCCGCCAGCGACCCCAGCAGGTCGCCTGCCACATGGAGCAGGGCGCCGCGCACATTGAGGTTGTCGCGGTCTGCCCCATGCAGGACTGCAAAGGAGATCAGGTTCACGACAAGGCCGCCGGCGGCGATCCACAGCATCAGCCCGGACGTCACGGGGTTCGGCTCGTTGAGGCGGATGATCGCTTCATAGACAACCCACGCCGCGATCAGGAACAGCGCCATGCCGTTGACGAAGGCCGCCAGCACGGGAAAGCGGCGAAAGCCAAAGGTGCGCTGCACCGTCGCCGGCCGTCGCGCCATCCGGAAGCCGATCCACGCCAGCGCCAGCGCGCCAAAGTCCGACAGCATGTGACCGGCGTCGGCGAGCAGGGCGAGTGAACCCGAAATGATCCCGCCGCCAAACTCCACCACCATGAAGCCGCCGGTCAGAAGCGCGGCGATGCCGATGCGCGCCGCATTGCGCTCATCTCCGCCATGGTGGTGCGCGTGGTCGTGATCGTGTGAGTGGTCGTGCGCTTGCGCCCCGGCATGCGCATGCCGGTGATCTCGACCGCCAAGGGCGTGATCGTGAGCCATGACCTTCCCCTAGGCAGGCCCAGCCCTAAAATCAATTGAATAGAGCGATAGGATAGAAGGGTCGTAACTGTCTCACACAGCTTGTCTGGCCGTCGCGTTTGTTGGTTGTCGGGTTGCTGGCGGGCCGCAGCAGCGTCTAGGTTTAACCCATGGTTCAGGATGCAATCCTTGTGGGCGATGCGGGCGGGACGAATGTCCGCTTTGCGCTGGCGCGGATCGGGGGCGAAAAGGTCGACGTCACAGGCCTGTGGAAGCGGCCTGGAGCGGACTATCCTTCTTTCGAAGCCGCGCTCCAGGCGTTTCTGAGCGAAACGGCGCCGAAGGTCTCCGGCGCGGCCTTCGGATTTGCTGGGGTGGTTGTTGAGGACGGCGTGGAACTTCTGAACCGCGGCTGGACGGTCGATCTTGCGGCGGTCCGGTCGCGGCTCGGTCTCGGGCGCATCCTGGCCGTCAACGATTTCTACGCCATGGCCCGATCGGCGCCGGAGCTTGCACCGGACCAGACGCGGCCGATCGCGCCGGGCGAGGCTGAGCCAGGGGGCGCGATCGCGGTAGGCGGTCCCGGCACGGGCTTCGGGATAGCGGCGCTCAGATGGTCGCCGCAGGGCTGGATCGTCTTGGGCGGCGAGGGCGGCCACCAGGCCTTCAGTCCGCAAACCGAGATCGAATGGAAGCTGGCGGAGCGGTTGCGCAACACGCTCGGCTATGTTTCCAACGAGGACGTCGCGGCCGGGATCGGTTTCGAAGCAACCCTGGAGGCGCTCTTTGGGGTGATGGCCAGGTCACCGCGGCGGCTGACGCAAGCCGAGTTGATCGCGGCGGCGAAGGCTGGCGATCCGGTCGCGCGCGAGTTCTGTCAGCTCCGCGCCCGCACGGTGATGACGGCCATGGGCAATCTGGCGCTGGTCGCCAACACGACAGGCGGCGTCTACATCGCCGGCGGCGTTGCGCTGCATCTCGAGCCATGGCTGAAGGAGCGCGATGCGCTCGACCGCTTCTACCGGCGCGGGGTGCGTTCAGGGCTGGTGGAGCCCATTCCGATCCGGCTGATCGCCTCGGAGCTGGCGCCCCTGATCGGCGTGGCGCATCTCTGGCGGGACGAACGGGGCAGAGGGTGGCTCTAGACTAGTAGCAGCCGCCGCATTTGCCGCCCTTGTTGCCGCCATGGCCTCCACCATGACCACCGCCGTGTCCGCCACCCGTGCCGCCGCTGAAGGAGATTGCGGTGGCGCTGGAGATGGCGATGGCGACGGAGCTCGCCTGGGCGCGGGAGGAGGAAGTGGAGATCGCGATCAGTCGACCGCCACCGCCGGGGCCGCCATTGATGTCGATGCCAACCCCGCCTGTGCCGAAATCGGACGGGAGGACGATGGGCTGGGGACCCAGCTTGACGGGTGCGGCGGGGACCATGATGGGCGCCGGGACGGGCGCAGGCGGGGCGGGAATCCGCAAGGGCGGCGGGCTCGGCGCCACGATGGGCGGCCGGCGATTGCGGCCATCGGCGAGGGCCGGGCTCACAGCGCTAAGGGCGATCAGTCCGGCGGCAAGGCAGCTCAGCAGTTTCATCGCGGAATTCCAGACGTCTGTCGGGCCGGGCGATGCAGCCGCCATGCCGCGGCAATCGTGAACGCCCGCCTGTCAGACCGCAATCAGCTTCCCGCCCGGCGATAGTTTCGTTGGTGAATCAGAAATCGACCGCGAGGCCCTTCTTCTCCCAGTCCCCATAGCGGGTGGGCTCCTCGCCTTCGCGGCGGCCATCGATCTCGGGCGGCAGGTCGACAGGCCTCGCCGCCTGCCGGCGCGCCTCGGCCTCCAGCAGGGCGCGAACCGCCTCCGGGCTCAGCACCTTGCCGGGCGCAGCGCCGGGAATATTCGCCTCGTGTGGCGCGGTTCCCGATTCACTTCCTGCTTCACCTGGGACACACTCGTGTTCGATTTCCATCGTCATGACCGCCACGTTCACCAATTTTTTCGGATTTGGAAAGAAAGCTTTCACCATGATGCCCAAACCTCCCGTGTCGGAGGGACATTTGGCGTGAGAGACCTGCCATGAGCTATCTGAAGGCCGCTGGACTGATGCTTGCCATCCACCTCGCCTTTGCGGGGCTGGGATGGTGGATTGCCGGCCGCGACGGGGCCCTGATCGGCACGCTGGTGGCGCTTGGCTTCCACCTGATCGTGTTCTGGTATGCCGAAAAGATCGTCCTCAAGCTTCACAATGCCCGCGAAGTATCCTCCGACGACGCCTCGCCGATGATTCGCGCCTTCGTGGCCGACTGCGACCGGCTGGCGATGAAGGCGAACATGCCGCGCCCGCGCACCTACATCATCGACGCCTTCCAGCCCAACGCCTTCGTGGCGGGGCGCGACACCAACCACGCCTCGATCGCGGTGACCGACGGCCTGCTCAAGACGCTGTCGCGCGCCGAGGTTTCGGCCGTGGTGGCGCACGAGCTGGCGCATGTGAAGCGCGGCGATGCGCTCGCCATGGGCATCTGCTCGGGGCTTTCGGTTGTCATCACCACCATTTTCGGGGCGCTCGCCTGGCCGCTGGGCCAGCGCAAGCGCGTCTCCAGGATCGTCTCGGGCCTCATCGCCCGCCTCGGTCTCAGCCACGCCCGCGAATACGCCGCCGACAGGATGGCCGGGGAGATCTGCGGTGCGCCGGTCAACCTCGCCAATGCGCTCCTGAAGCTCGAACGGCACACTTCATCGCTGCTCAACCCGCTGGCGGAGCGTTCGCCTGCCACGGCCCATGCCTTCGTGATCGACCCGCTGCAGGGGCCGCGCCGTGGCCCCTCAGCCAGCCACCCGCCGACGGAACGCCGCATCGCCCGCCTGCACCGCCAGGCCGCCGAGATGGAGGGCCGCGAATAGGCCGGTCCGCAGACGGACAGATCGCAGCAACACCGGAGAGCGCGCCCGCGGGCGCGCTTTCTGATTCATGGACGTTGGTTGATAAAGGGACGTTGGCCTAGCATCGCGCCGGCCACCCAACTCGCGCACGAGGTATTCCATGGCGTTGCTCGTTCTCAGCGTTGCCGGAAGCGACCGGCCCGGCCTCACCCGGGCGCTGGCGGCGGCCGTGCTGTCGGCCGGCGGCAACTGGCTGGAGAGCCACCTGTCGCGGCTGGGCGGGCTCTATGTCGGTTCTGTGCTGGTCGAGGGGGATGCAGACAAGCTGCGGATGGCCGTCTCGGCCGTGGATGCGGCGGGACTTGATGTGCGCATCGCGCCCGCAGGCGCAGGCCCGGCGCCCGCGGGAGAGACGCTCGCCTTCAGCGTGGTAGGGCAGGACCGGCCGGGCATTGTGCGCCAGGTGACGGCGACGATCAGCGAGCTCGGCGCCAACATCGAAAGCTTCCGCACCTGGCTCAGCACGGAAGCGCACTCCGGCGCGCCGCTGTTTCACATCGCCGCCAAGCTGAGCCTGCCTGCGCGGCTTTCAGCCGGCAGGGTGCAGGACGCGCTGGAAGCGATCTCGGGCGAGATCATGGTGGATGTCGCGGTGGAGTAGCTCGAGCCACATATTTCCATCTTTATCGAAATAGTACTTGACGCGGGGCTGCCGTACGCGCATTCCTATTTCGATGAAACTCGAAAAAGTATCCGATCAGCTTGCGGCGCTGGGAAATCCCATTCGCCTGAGGATCTACCGCCTCCTGGTCAGGGCCGGGAGGGATGGCCTCAGCGTTGGCGCGGTGCAGGACAAGGTTGGGCTCGCGGCCTCAACGCTGTCGCACCATATCAAGGAGCTGTTGCAGGCGGGGCTGATCACCCAGGAGCGTCAGGCAACGGCGCTGATCTGCCGGGCGCATGATCCGACGATGAGTGCGCTGATCGGATATCTCACGGACGAGTGTTGCGCCGACACAGGGGCGGCGTGCGGGCCAGCCGCGTGCGCGCCGAAGATGGTGGCGCGATGAGCGACATGCAGACGCTGTTCCCGGCGCTCTCGCCGCAGTCCGTGCACATGCCGGATGCCGCGCGCCTGTCGCCGAAATTGTCGACGCACAAGCCGCGCATACTGATGCTCTATGGCTCGCTGCGTGAAGTATCCTACAGCCGCTTTCTCACGCTGGAGGCGGCGCGGCTGCTTGAACAGTTCGGCGCTGACGTGAAGGTTTTCGATCCTTCAGGGCTGCCGCTGCCCGATGATGCAACCCCTGCCCATCCCAAGGTGCAGGAACTGCGCAATCTGTCGCTGTGGTCGGAAGGGCAGGTGTGGTGCAGCCCCGAACGCCATGGCGCGATGACGGGCGTGATGAAATCACAGATCGACTGGATCCCGCTGGCGGTGGGCGCCATCCGCCCGACTCAGGGCAAGACGCTGGCCGTGATGCAGGTATCGGGCGGATCGCAGTCATTCAACGCCGTGAACCAGATGCGCGTGCTTGGGCGCTGGATGCGGATGGTGACCATCCCCAACCAGTCCTCGGTCGCCAAGGCGTGGCAGGAATTCGACAGCAGCGGGCGCATGAAGCCGTCCTCCTACTATGATCGCGTCGTCGACGTGATGGAGGAGCTCATGAAGTTCACGCTGCTGACGCGCGATGTTTCGGACTACCTCACGGATCGCTACAGCGAACGAAAAGAACAGGCCGCCCAGATAGAGACGCGGACGGCGCTGGCGTCGATGTGAGGGTCCGGGCCGGGCGGGGATGAGATGACGGAAATCGCGCAATCTCCGCCCGGCCCCGGCGCGTCCGGGAAGATGATCTTCATCAGCGCGCTCGGCATTGGACAGATATGCTCGTGGGGCGCGCTCTACTATGCCTTTCCGCTGATCGCCGAGCAGATCGAGCGCGAGACAGGCTGGTCGCGCACCTCGCTCTATGGCGCGGCGACGGCGGGCTTGCTGGTCGCTGCAGCCGCGTCCTACCCGCTGGGGCGGGCGATCGATCGCGGGCATGGCCGCGCCATCATGACGGGCGGGTCTGTTCTGGCCGGGCTGGTGATGCTGGCCTGGTCGCAGGTCAGCGATCTTCTCGGGCTCTACGTGATTGTCGGGCTGCTTGGCGTGCTGCAGGCGGCGACACTGTATGAGGCGGCGTTCGCGGTTGCGGCGCGCCGCTTTGGCGCAGTGGGCGCGCGCGATGCCATTGTGGCGGTGACGCTGTGGGGCGGCTTTGCCTCGACCGTGTTCATCCCGCTGATCCAGCTGATGATCGACCTCTGGGGCTGGCGCGGCGCGGTGACGGCGCTGGGCGTCGTCAACCTGGTGGTCTGCGCAGGGCTCTATGGCTGGGTGATCCGGCCGGAGCGAGACGTCATCCGCCACGCGCCTGCCGGAGCGCAGGCGGCTACAGGCGGGGCAGGGGTTCGGCAGGCGATGGCTTCGCCCGTGTTCTGGAGCCTGACGCTGGCCTACACGGCGCATGCCGCCGTGTTCACGGCCTTTACCTTCCATCTCTATCCGTTGCTCCTGGAGCGCGGCTTTGCGACGGCGGCCGTCATCGCGGCGATGGCGGTGATCGGGCCGGGGCAGGTGGGCGGGCGCATCGCGATGACGGTGTTCGCGGGCAAGGCGCCGATGCGGGTGGTGGGCTCGTGGGTGGTGGCGGCTTTTGCGCTGAGCCTTGCAATGCTGGTGTGGCTGCCGCCGTCGTTTGCGGCGATTGTCGCGGTGGTGGCGCTCTACAGCGTGTCGAACGGCATTCTCACCATCGTGCGCGGGGCTTCAATTCCCGAGATGGTGAGCCGGCAGGACTATGGCGCGATTGCCGGCGCAATGAACACGCCCGCCACCGTGGCGCGTGCGCTGGCGCCGCTCGGCGCCGCGGCCATGTGGTCGGTCGACCAATCCTACGATCCTGTGCTGGTCGCGATGCTCGTGGGCGCGGTGGTGCTGATGGCAGGGTTCTGGGCGGCGGCGGGTTTTGCGCGGCGCCCCATCAGCTGATCGTCTCAAACCTCGCTCACATACTCCAGCTCGATCGGGCCGGTCATGATGACGTGGTCGGTGGCTTCGGACCATTCGATCTCGATGTCGCCGCCATCATTGTGAACGAGGACCTTCCTGTCCGTGAGCCCTCGCCGCGCGGCGGCGACGATGGCGGCGCAATTGTTTGAACCGCAGGCGAGCGTCTGGCCGGCATTGCGCTCCCACGTGCGCAGGCGGGTCTCGGTTCTTGAGAGCACCTGCAGGAAGCCGACATTGACGCCCTGTGGAAACAAGGGGTGCCATTCGATAAGGGAGCCGACGGCCTTGACGTCGACGGCGTCGAGATCGGGAACGAAGAAAACAACGTGTGGGTTGCCCATGTTCACGGCGCCGGGCATCGACAGGTAGGGTGCATCGATCGGGCCGATCTTGAGATCGATGCCGCGTGTGTCCATGCGCTCGGCGAGCGGGATCTCCTCCCACTTGAGCAGCGGCGAGCCCATGTCGACGGAGATATGTGTGGGACCGACGCGGTCGGCCTTCAGCTTGCCGGCGACGGTCTCGACAATGAGCCTGTCCTTGCCGGTCTCTTCCATCACCAGCCAGGCGACGCAGCGCGTGGCGTTGCCGCACGCTTCGGCGGAGGAGCCATCCCTGTTCCAGATGCGCATGAAGACGTCGCCGCGGAGCGTCTGCTCCATGGCGATGACCTGGTCGGCGCCGACGCCGGTCTGCGGGTTTGCGATGGCCGCGACCTGTTCGGGCCCAAGGTTCAAGCCGCCTTTCCTGTCGTCGAAAATGACGAAGGAATTTCCAGCCCCATTCATCTTCCAGAACTTCATGGGCGGAGATGTAAGGGGGTTGTGGCGGGGAGGCTAGGGCGCCCGGGCTACCGGTCCGGCTCGGCTTGTCTGCTGGCCTCGCGAAGGGCCGCGAAATAGGCCAGCAGGTCCTCCTTGTCCTTCTGCGGGATGATGAGGTTCGGCATGGTGGGATGCGAGGTGGTGAGCCAGACATTCAGCGCCATCGACGTCATGCCCGGCGTGGCGGCGACGCTGGAGAAGCTGGGCGCCTGCGCGAAGGGAGGCGCAGGGATGCCGGGCTCGATCTCGTGGCAGCTGGCGCAGGCCTCTCGGGCGTAGGCCTTGCCGCGAGCGGCATCGCTCGTCTGGGCCTGTGCGGGCGCAGCGGCGAGTGTGACGGCAAGGTGGCAGACGGAAAGCAGCGCAAGCGCCTTGCCGAAGCCGGTCGTTGGGGGGAATGACATCGGCGCCTCCCGTCTGCCAGACGCACTCTCGGCCGGCCCGGGCAGAGTTTCCTTGACATGCATCAAGCACGAACTCGTTGCGCAGCCCGGGATAATCGGCGTTCTGCTTGCGAGGCATTCGCGGCACGGCTAACCCTGCCGCGTCGAACAGCGAGGTTGAGGCATGCGCACTCTCTTTGTCGGCGTTGCAGCGGCGATGCTCGCAGCGTGCGCATCGCAGGAGGAAAGAACAGTGACGGCAGGGGCCATTGACCGGGACGCGCACCTCTATCTCGAAGAGGTTGAGGGCGAGGCGGCGCTGGCGTGGGTTCGCGCGCAGAACGAACGGTCGCTGGCGATCCTGGAAAGCGATCCGCGCTACAAGGGCTATTACGAGGCGGCGCTGAAGATCGCGACATCGCAGGAGCGAATCCCGTACGGGTCGATCCGCCAGGGCCATGTCTACAATTTCTGGCAGGACGAAACGCATGAGCGCGGGCTGTGGCGGCGCACGACGCCGCAGAGTTATGCGAGCGCGAACCCGCAGTGGGAGACGCTGCTCGACCTCGATGCGCTGGCGAAGGCGGAGGGGGCGAACTGGGTCTACAAGGGCGTGTCGTGCCTGAAGCCGGACCAGACGCGCTGCCTCCTGTCGCTGTCGAATGGCGGCAAGGATGCGGTGCGTGTGCGCGAGTACTCGATCGCGGAGGGCGGGGCAAAGGCGGACTTCGTCGCGGGCGGGTTCGACATTCCCGAAGCCAAGAGCTCGATCGAATGGCAGGATCAGGACACGCTGCTGATCGCAACCGACTGGGGCAATGAGGCGGGCGACAAGCCGACGCTGACGGAGAGCGGCTATCCGTTCGTCATCAAGCGGCTGAAGCGCGGGCAGGCCTTGCGCGATGCGGTGGAGGTGTTTCGCGGCGCGGTGACCGACGTGGCGACGTCCCCGGTGGCGCTGGAGGACGGCGCGGGCAATCGCTGGTTCGGCGCGGTGCGGTCAGAGACGTTCTACACGTCGAGCTGGTTCATCTTCTCGAGGTCAGGCGAGGGCAGGACGCTGAAGCTGCCGATCCCGGCGAAGTCATCCCCGCAGGGCATATTTGCCGACACGCTGCTGCTGACGCTGGAAGAGGACTGGAAGCCGGAAGGTCAGGGAGACTTCAAGGCGGGTGATCTCGTCGGCTTCAACTGGTCCAGCTTCGTGGCGGACGGAAACCTGCCCAGGGTTGAGCTTGTGTTCCGTCCGACGCCGAAGCAGGCGCTGCAGGGCGTCGGCATCACGAAGAACAACGTGCTGGTGAACATCTCCGACAATGTCGTCGTGAAGGTGATGGCGTATGCGAAGACCGGCGCGAACTGGACATCGAGCGAAGTGAAGCTGCCGCCGAACGGCTCGGCGGGCGTGATCTATGCGGACAGCGCAGAGCCGACGGCCTTCCTCGGCTATGAGGGCTATCTCTCGCCCGACACGCTCTACACCTATGACTCGGCGTCGGGCGCGGTGGCGGCGATCAAGCAGCTGCCGGCGTGGTTTGATGCGTCCGGATACACCGTCGACCAGTTCGAAGCCACGTCGAGGGACGGAACGAAAGTGCCGTACTTCGTCGTACACAAGACCGATATCAAGCTCGATGGCTCGAACCCGGCGCTGGTCTATGGCTATGGCGGGTTCCAGGTGAGCCAGACGCCGGTGTATTCGGGCACGGTGGGCAAGCTGTGGCTGGAGCAGGGCGGCGTCTATGTGATGGCGAACATCCGCGGCGGTGGCGAGTTCGGTCCCGCCTGGCATCAGGCGGGGCTCAAGACGAAGCGGCAGGTTGTCTATGACGACTTCATCGCGGTAGCCGAAGATCTCGTCGCGCGGAAGATTTCATCGCCGAAGAAGCTCGGCGCGATGGGCGGGTCGAATGGCGGCCTCTTGATGGGCGTGATGTACACCCAGCGCCCGGACCTGTTCAATGCGATCGTCTGCCAGGTGCCGCTCCTCGACATGCTGCGCTATCACCTCTTGCTGGCCGGCGCCTCGTGGATGGCGGAGTATGGCGATCCGGATGTCGCCGAAGAGCGCGCCTTCCTCGAGAAGCTCTCGCCCTACCACAATGTCGATCCGGGCAAGACCTACCCCGAAATCTATTTCGAAACATCGACCAAGGATGACCGCGTGCATCCGGGCCATGCGCGCAAGATGGCCAAGCTGCTGGACGAGATGGGCAAGCCGTTCCTCTACTACGAGAACATCGACGGCGGGCACTCTGCGGCGGCCAACCAGCGCGAGGCGGCGAAACGCTCGGCGCTGGAGTTCACCTATCTGGCGCGGAAGTTGATCGACGGGAAGTGATGCTACGGCGTTCCCGCCTCCAGCCTCCGGTATGCGTCGACCAGGGTTGCATAGGGTGGCAGGGGGACGTTTTCGAGCGCGCCGGTTGATGGGTTCATCACTGGCATGCGGATCTCGAAGTGGAGATGGCGCGTGGTGAACGAGGTTATCGTCCCGTCGGGCAGACCCTTCTGGATGTTGCCGATGTTGCCAAGCCTGGCGCCGCGCGAAACCGCAATGCCGCCTGGCGAGGCGCCCAGCTGCGCGCTGGTGTGCTGGCGGCTCTGGAAATGCATGTGCATGAAGTTGAAGTAGACGCTTTCATCCGCGCTCATCGCCTTGGTGTAGTGCGGCTCGATTGCGATGATGCGGCCGGCGGCGACGGCCACGACTTCATTGGCCGGATCGTTCGTCTTGCAGATGCGCCCGCGGATATCGACGCCCTGATGGCCCGAATTGCCGGGGCAGGACCGGTTCAGTTGCGCTGGTCCCTCGCGCTGCTCGCAGAAATTGTCCTGCCATGGAAAGCTGTAATTGCGCGTGTCGCACTGTTCGACGCCGCCAGGATCGTTCTGCGCGCCCAGCTTTACCCCTGTGGGCCCGAGCCAGTTGGGATCATAGCCGCCCTTGTAGCGATAGACCTGCGAATTGAGGTAGGCCGGACCGCTTTTCAGCGGGAAGCGCATGCCGGGAACCCAGTTGGTCTGGTCCGTTGCGCCGGTCCAGGCGGTGAACCCATTGAGCAGCTTGCCGGCCGGCATGCAGGCAAAGCTCGTCTGCACGGCCCCGGTCGAGATGCACCCGGGAAAGCCGGCGGGAGTCGCTGGGGGCGTTGGTGTAGATGCGGGCGGGCTGCCCGTTCCGCCGCCTGCAGGAACCGGCGCGGTGACCAGCGGCCTTCCGGCGCTGCACGCAACAAGCAGGGTCGCTGCTGCGATTGCTGCGAGCTGGCGATGATCAGCGCGCATTGATCACCACCAGGCTGCCGGCGATGTCGGTGAGCTCCTTTTCGACATTGCACGACCCCTCGCACGAAATCCCGATCTCGTACGCGCAACCGAACTTGGAGAAGGTGAGCTGGTGGCCCGTTTCGGTGGCGCTGATCTGGTAGGGTTCGCCGAGCGCAGGCAGGATCGGGCGCTGACGCGACTCGGCCCTCATGCTGCGAACAACCGGGTGATCGTCCGGCAGACGCACGCCCGAGCACATGCCGAGCACAGAAGAGGTGAGCGCGCCCGGATAGGTCGCCGAGAAATTGTAGAATGTCTTGCCCGTGACCAGCGATGTCGTCTCGGCGCGCGCGGCCGAAAGCGGCAGCAGCACGGCCGCCTCCGTGCTGGCCGCCTGGGTGATGTAGCCTGGCAATTCGGCGAGCAGCTCGCCCGGCTTCTGGCCGGCGGGCGGCTGTTGGCGGACGGCGCGCTGAAGCATGTCGAGGCTGCGCACCTGGCCTTGCTGCTGGGCCGAGCGCACTTCGGCCCAGTTGGGTTCAACGCGCACGGGTCCGGGGCCGGCAGGTGCAGGCTGGGGGAGGGGTTGGCGCTGGGCGCAGGCAAACGGGGTTGCAAGCGCCAGCAGAAGGACGACGGTCAGGTTGCGCATGGTCGCTGTCTCCCCCGAGCGCGAACTCGGCACCGAGTGTTTGCCTCGAGGTTAAGGAAGTCAATCGATCGCGAGCAGGCCATGTAACCGCGGCTACAGGGCGATCTCCCAATTCTGTTATCGGAAACCGGGCGGTCTCCGGTTGAAACCCGGAATTGGCTTTCCCATACCTTCTGGGCGGGCCGGGCCCCTCTGGCAGCGATGGCGTCTCTTGCCATGCTGCGATGTCGGACCGCATCGGGGCATCCCGATGTTGGCTCGGTCGTTCTCCAGCAGCCGAAAACCGCATCGCGTGCTCCGTTGAAAAACCAACGAGGAGCAAGACAATGTTGATCAGAAAGTTCCGCAGCCTTCTGTTCAGGCACGGGGAAATTCACCAGCAGATCGAAACCGAGCAGCAGCGTCCGCAGCCGGACACGATGCGCCTGCTCAAGCTGAAGCGGCTGCGTCTCGCAGTGAAAGACGAATTGCGCAGGGTCAGCGACGTGATGGCGCGGCGGGATGCGGTGCGGCTTGCACCCGTGATGGCCGCGAAGCGCAGCGGCGCCCGCCCGGCGATGGAGCAATAAGACATGACCGAACTGCAATCCCCGATCGACGGCGCGCCGATGCGAAAGGTCCGTCGCTATGGCGTCGAGATCGACGTCTGTTCGCGCACTGGCGGCGTCTGGCTCGACAAGGGCGAACTTGAGAAGATCATCGACATGATCCGCGATGAGGCCGAGGACCATGGTCGCCGTGTCGGCCGCCGTGATGCCCGCGACGCTCGCGACATGAGCGATGATGACGATGATGACGACCGTTTTGGCGGTGACCGGCGTCGCGGCCGCAGTGGCCGTTCGCGCCTGTCAGACATCTTCGACTTCTAGCGGCGTCGGCCGGTGTCTCGCGAGAGGCGCCGGCCGCACACCGATTGATCCTGTGCCTTGCCGGCGCGGGTTTCCGGACACACCACACACGCCTAGAGGCGCGGGCCTTGCGCCAGGGGACTTGAATGACTTTCGACATATTCGCCGAATTCGCCGGCCAGCCGATCTGGCTCTGGATGGCCTTCCTTTCCATTGTCGGCTTCGTGCTGTGGCTCGACCTCGCCGTCGTCAACAACAAGGACGGCGTCATTTCCCCTGCCCGCAGCGCCATCATGTGGGCCTGCTTTGCCGGCTGTGCGCTCGCCTTTGCGGCCTATGTGTACTTTGTCTACGAGCCTGACCCCGCCTACTATACGGGGACCGGGGACCTCAATGGGCAGGCGACGGTACAATACCTCACCGGTTATCTGCTCGAGACTGCGCTGGCGTTCGACAACATCTTCGTCATTGCGATGGTGTTCACCTATTTCGCCGTGCCGCCTGCCTACCAGCACCGCGTGCTGTTCTGGGGCATCATCGGCGCGATCGTCTTCCGCGCGCTGTTCATCGGCGCAGGATCGGTGGTGGTGAACCAGCTGACCTGGGTTCTCTACATCTTCGCCGCCATCCTGATCTTCAGCGGCTACAAGATGATCAAGTCCATGAAGGAGAAGCATGCAGCGCCCGATGCCACGCGCATTGTGCGCTTTGTCGAGCGCTTCGTGCCGGTGACCAAGGAGATCCGCAACCACAACTTCTTCGTCAAGCTGCCCAACGACAAGGGCCGGCTGGTGCTGCACGCGACCCCACTCTTCCTGGCCCTCATCACGATCGAGGTGGTGGACATCATCTTCGCGATCGACAGTGTGCCGGCGATCTTCGCCGTGACGCGCGATCCGTTCATCGTCTACACTTCGAACATCTTCGCGATCCTTGGCCTGCGCTCGATGTACTTCATGCTGGCCGCGGCGGCTGACCGCTTCATCTATCTCAAGGTGGGCCTTGCCGCTGTGCTGGTGCTGATCGGTGGCAAGATCATCTGGAACTTCCTCCTCCACAAGGAA
>JBEAMJ010000030.1:0-3727 GCA_041166025.1 Pseudomonadota bacterium
ATCGGCGTCGCCACAACCGAGGAGAATCCCGCGATCACGTTCGGCGGGGTTGGCATCACCTCGAACTACGACCCCGTGCAAGACGCACTGCGCGACGGAGTGCAGCGCACCGGCAGCATAGTCACCAATCGCGTTGTGGACAGAAGTTTGTCGATCGGCTCTACGATAAGTGTGCCTGCGGGTTCACGCATCTCAGTTATTACAACGCGCGCGTTCAGACTTTAACGGTAAGCGTCCGACCAGGCCGACCTTGATGGATCAGGCTTTGTATGCCCAGGGCAGAAGCTGTTCGATCTGCTTGTGCGGGTGATCGGCGATGCGGCCGAGGACGTAGGTGAGCCAAGCCTGCGGGTCGACGGCGTTGAGCTTGGCGGTCTCGATCAGTGTGTAGGCGACGGCTGCGGTCTGGCCGCCCGCTTCGGAGCCGGCGAACAGCCAGTTCTTGCGACCGATCGCGAGACCGCGGATGGCCCGCTCGGCAGTGTTGTTGTCGATCTCGAGACGTCCGTCGGAGAGATAGACCTCGAGACGCGGCAGGCGCGTGAGGGCATAGCGGATCGCGCCAGCCAGATCAGACTTGGCGGAGACCTTCTGCTGCTGGCCCTGCAACCAGCCCGACAGTGCGTCGAACACCGGCCGCGCCTTCGCGTCACGTATCCTGGCGCGCTCGTCCGGCGGGCGGCCGCGGGCCTCGTCCTCGATGGCGTAGAGCTCAGCGATACGGGCTACCGCCTCGGCGGCGATGGACGAGCCCTGATCCTTCGCTATGTCGAAGAACTTGCGCCGGACGTGCGCAAGGCAGGCGACCTCCGTGATGCCGCCGGTGCGGAACAGCTCCTCGAACCCGGCATAGCCATCAGCGTGCATGAACCCCTTGTAGCCAGCGAGGTGCTGGGCGGGCCTGATCCCCTTGCGATCCATCGAGAACTGGAACAGCGCAGCCGGCGGGGCGGAAGACCCCCACGGCCGCTCATCGCGCACATAGGTCCACAGCCGGCCAGTGAGGGTCTTGCCGCGTCCGGGGCTCAGGACATCGACCGGCGTATCATCGGCGTGGATCGCCTCACCGGCGCGGACATAAGACCCGATCACCTCGGCGAGCGGGGCAAGCAGCGCGGTGGCCTTGCCGGCCCAGTCCGCGAGCGTCGAACGCTCGAGCTCAAGGCCCTCGCGCGCGTAGATCTGGCTCTGGCGGTAGAGGGGAAGATGATCGGCATACTTGGAGACGAGGACGTGTGCGATGAGCCCGGGGCCTGGCCGGCCGCGCTCGATCGGGCGGCCTGGCAGCGCGGCCTGCTGGAACTGCTCGCAGCAGCTGCAGGCCATACGAGGCCGGACAATGCGATTTACGATGAACCGGCCGGGGACGTACTCGAGCTCTTCGGTGACGTCCTCGCCAACGCGCTTGAGCTTGCCGCCACAGGCGTTGCAGGCCGCACCGGCATCAAGGACATGCTCCTGGCGGGGGAGATGATCAGGCAATGGCCGGCGGGCGGGCTTCTCTCCTGCCTCGGCAGGGGCTGCGCGCGCTGGCGTCCCGGCGCTGCCGAGAATCTCGAGATCTTCAAGCATCAGCTGGAGCTGATCGAGGCCTTCGGACGAGGAGCCGAAGCGATCGCGCAGCTGCTTGTCCAGCCGCGCGCGGAGCTTCGCGATCATCAGATCGCGCAGGCGCGTATCGGCTGCGTGTCTTGCGATGATGGCATCCTGAGCGGCGATCTTCGCGTCACGCTCGGCGATGATCGCCTTGAGCGCTTCAACATCATCCGGCAGATCTGAAGCAGCCAGCGACATGGACTAAAGCCTGCCATGCGTCGCCAGCCTTGTGAATCTCTTCCACCGCAAAATGCATCATCCTGCGGTGAGGGGACGCCAGGTACGCTGTGGAGCCCGCCAGTCTATCGCCTCGAGCAGCATGGCGAGCTGGGCCTGGCTCACCACGACCTTGCCCTCCGCCGGCGACGGCCAGACGAAGCGTCCCTTCTCGAGGCGTTTGCAGAAGAGGCAGGCGCCCTGGCCATCCCACCAGATGACCTTGATCAGATCGCCCCGCCGGCCGCGGAACACAAACAGATGTCCGCTGAACGGATCCTCTTCGAGCACCTTCTCTGCAAGCGCGCTGAGACCGTCATAGCCCTTGCGCATGTCGGTGATCCCGGCCGCCAGCCAGACGCGCGTTGCCGCCGGAACCGGGATCATGCTGCCTTCCGGATCGCGCGAAGCGCTGCAACCAGAGAGGGCTCATCGGAGCAGCGGATGCGCGCACCGCCTGCAAGTTCGATCACCACATCGATCCGGCCTGGAGCTGCTGGCTCCTGGACCAGCACGGCTGGCCGGGCTTCCACCGGCAGGAAGGCTGGCGTCCCTGCCTTACCATTATAGCGCGGATCGCGCAGCCAATGAAAAACGACGTTGGTGTTCAGATCGTGCCGGCGGGCCACCTCCGCCACCGACGTACCCGGCGTTCGCGTCTCGGCGATAACCTGCAGCCTGAACGCCGGGGTATAGCTGCGCCGCCGTCGCGCCGGGATATGGCTGATCATGGTCGGATCGCGTCCGCGAAAAACAAGCGGATACGATCCGCTCCAATCCATCCAAAACAGACCAGAGGAAAGACTACGACAAGGTCAGTGAGACCGGACGGTTACCTTTAACGGACAGCCTCTTCCCTTGTACCGTGCTGGGTGTGAGGCCAGGTACGTTAGTAGGCTTGAAGCCCTTTATCGATCAATTGGATCAAGTCCGGAGAGTTCACCACAACTCAACTGGACAAGTATTCGAAATCGGCAAGCTGCGACGCGAGGATATCCGAGCCGCGAAGGTCTAGCGCAACGCCATAGAAAAATGGGGGGGTCGTCCATTTGTACTTGGCAGGCCAATCCACACCCCCGCAAACCTGCGTGAGCTCAGCGGCGATTTCTTGGTCGTTCGCTGGTCTGTTGGCATCAGGCGAAAGCACGCCAATTAGCGTAACCTCGACTGCGTCAGCTTCCCAGCTTGGAGACGCAAGGAAACGCAACTGATCAATTGAGCGGTAAACACGACCTACGGGCGAGTCCGGTTTGTTGTGACGCTCTCTAACGCGATTTTGAAATGGCTTAGTCGCGAGATCGAAGTCATCGGGGAACGCGAATCTCCCCATCTTCCTTTCAATGGCTCCTGCAAATCTGATCGCGCGATCTTGCGACGTGAAACCCGGTCGACGGTCCCATGACGCGAGTAAATGTTTACTGACACTCATGACTCGTGCGAGGTCGACATACATGCCGGCAGCGGGGGGGATGTTCGAGCATCGTTAAAGATGGAAATCGCCCCGCAGCAATTTCCTTTTCGCCGCGGCCTGCTGGCACCATGAGCGGACAGACGGAAACGAACCTTTTGTCGTCAGTCAAACGTACGACATCGCACGTTTGAGAAATCACGACCAATCCCGCTACTTTGTCAGAACTCTCTCTTGCATCGAAAGCGTCACCGTCTTCAGAAACGTCAGCGAACAAGAAGCCTCCGACGTCACAGGCGTAGTCGCCCTGCCGCCAACGCAGAAGCTTTTCTGCTATCTCATCAGCCTCTGGGGACTTGTCGCTCACCGCAGTTCGTCACCCTAACCGCGCTTCTTCTGCACGCGTTGGGACCTGGCCGGCTGGTGGGGTGGCTTTGCGTCGTCGCTCAAGTCCAAGGCATCCGGACTACTCGAGAAATATCCAATACCCAATGGACGGATGCGGAG
>JBEAMJ010000031.1:0-5447 GCA_041166025.1 Pseudomonadota bacterium
CCGTATGTTGGATATGGGCTTTGTGAACGATATTCATAAACTGCTCAGCGCTATTGTTCGCAAACATCAAACCCTATTTTTCTCTGCGACTAGCTCACCGCTGGTGACTAACTTGTCCAAACAGGCGATGAATAAGCCCACCATTGTTGCGGTATCCAAACGCAATGCCGTGGCAGAAACCATCGACCATGTGGTTTACCCAGTGGACGATGCGCGCAAATATGAATTGTTCGTGCACTTGTTGCGCAGCCAAAACTGGTATCAAGTGATGGCTTTCAGCAGCACCCGCGAAGAAGCGGATAAGCTGATTGCCGCACTCAAATTGGATAACGTGGATGCAGCGGTAATTCACAGTGAAAAAACCCAAGGTTCACGCCGCCGTGCACTGCAAGATTTTAAAGATGGCAAACTGCAAGTCTTAGTGGCTACCGAAGTTGCCGCGCGCGGTTTGGATATTCAAGGTTTGGATTTTGTGGTGAATTTGAATTTGCCTTTCTTCACCGAAGATTATGTGCACCGCATTGGCCGCACTGGCCGTGCCGGCCGCGATGGCTTGGCGGTGACCTTTGCCGAGTTTCGCGATCGCCGCAAGATCTTTGACATTGAGGCCTATACCCGCCAGCCGATCAAGGCCGAAGTGGTGCCCGGTTTGGAGCCCCAGCAACGCGCTGAGCGTCCCCGTGACTTTGACGGTCCTCGCCGTGGTGCCCCTGGAGGTGGGCGCTTTGGTGGCCGTGGAGCGCCCGCTGGTGGCCGATCTTTTGACCGTGCGCCCAGGCCTGCAGACAGCCGCGAACGCAATGACCGTCCGCCGCAAGTGTGGGGTGCGCCTGCTGCGGGCAAGCCCGCCGAAGGAAGGTCTTTCAATGACAGAAACAGCCGCGGACCCAGGGTGGTCGGCGCGGGTGATCGCCCCGAGCGCTCAGGGCCTGGTGCTGGCAAGGTGTTCGTCCCCCGTGACATGAAAAAACGCCCAGCCAAAGGGGCCCGTTCAGACCATTGATGCGTCAATCGTATGAAAAAAAGCCAGCAGTGATGCTGGCTTTTTTATGGGTGGTGGAGAGGAGGAGAATCGAACTCCCGACCTCGTCATTGCGAACGACGCGCTCTCCCAACTGAGCTACGGCCCCGTTTCCGGGTCCCGGCGGGGGGCCGGGATTTGGGAGCGCGTGTGCTAGTCCCGCCCGGCTCGCCCGTCAAGGATAAGCCGCTGTTAAGGCCCATGGCGCATGATCCGCCCCATGCGTCACCTCCTTCCCCTGCTCGCTGCGGCGGCCCTTGCGGGCAAGGCTGCTGCCGCCCCGCCCACGGGCAAGGACGCCGAGATGGACCCGCAGGCCAAGCGGATCACCGGATCGGACAATTACGTGCCAACGTTCGGCCTTCGCGCGTCTATCGCGCGCGGCTTCAAGGTGCATGGCGTGATGGCGGTGGATGCCGGCCTCGACGTCCCGAAGCCCGAGGTCCGCAAGCAATGCGCCGCCATCCGGCCACGCCTCACCAGCGCCATGCGCGATGCGATCCTCAACTACGCCTCGCTGTCATATGTGGTCGGCGAGAAGCCCGACGTGGACGTTCTCTCGGCCCGCCTGCAGAAGGCCGTCGACCAGGTGCTCGGCAAGGGCGCGGCCCGCGTCGCACTTGCCAGCGTCATCGTCTTCGACTCCTGAGGTCTTAGCCCGCCGCCGAATCCATGAAGGCGGCAAGCTCGATATCCCTGTCGGTGACGCCTCCAGCGTCATGGGTCGTCAGCACAACATCGACCTTGTTGTAGACGTTTGACCACTCCGGATGATGGTCCATCCGGTCAGCCTTGAGCGCCACGCGCGTCATGAAGCCAAAGGCGGTGTTGAAATCCGCAAAGGTGTAACGCTTGGCGATCGCGTCGCGTCCTTGGACGGCCACCCAGCCCGTGAGCCTGCTCACGGCCGCTTCGGCGCCTGTGGGCCTGGTCATGGTCGCGTTCCTTTCCAACTGATTAACCTGGCGGGCTTGAACCACCAGCAGCACCGCAACGCTTATTCAGCATGTTTGCGCGATAATGCCCGTCAAGACCCAGGGGAAGACGCCCATGACCCATTTCCTGCGCTCAGACAAGAATCCGGACGGCCACAAACTTGAAGACCTGCTGCTGCAGCTTCGCGCCGATATCCTGCATCGCTGCGAGATCATCTCGGGTGACACGCGCCCCGAGGCGCTCCATGTAATGACCAACAACGTGAAAATCCTCGGCCATCTGAGCGAGGCGATTACCGCGGCGATGGATTCCACCCGCATCCTCGACCGCTCATTCGGCCCCTCGCAGGCAGCCCATGGCGGCCCGCCCCGCATCGGCAAGGCCGAGGCCGCCTGACCGGCCTCAGCCAGCGCCCGACACGAAATAGAGCCAGACGCCATCCTCCGCGATGCCCAGCACATAGCCGGGCCACACATCGCCATTGCGGATCGCCTCGGCCTGCCCCTCGCCGAGCAGCCTGTCGATGTCGCGCGCAGCTGCGGGCGTGATGTCGTCCGGCTCCAGGGTCGCCAGCGCCGGCCAGATATAAATATCGCCGATGTCGCTTGGCCGCACGGCGTGGGGCAGCGCCAGCAGCCGCTCCATCTGCGCCATCGGCCAGTCTCCGGTGCGCAGTTTCAGGTACCAGTAGTCGCGGTGGCTCATGCCCGCAGCGTTGGACCGGAAGTCCGGCGTCTGGTCGGCGAGTTTGGCCATGTCGCGATAAGATCCACTCGCGCCAATTTCGCGGAGCCGGGCGACGGTCGCCATGACGGCAGGCGGCAGGGGCTTCGAAGCCGGAGGTGTCTCCGGCGCTTCGACCGGAACCACCTCAGCGGCTTCTTGCGCTGGCGGCGGCTCGCAGCCGCCGGACAGAAGCACTGCCGCAATCACAGCTGCTGGCAGGCGCAACGTGGCGCGCATCAGACCAGACCCCGAACCGAAAACCCGCGCCAGTCTTCACCGAGCGCATGCCTGCACGCAAGCCGTCCGCGCCAATTTGATGGTGCTTCGCCTAGAGGGTGATACCGACGGCGCGGGACAGATCCGCCAGAAGCTGGTCTTCGGACACGACCTTGATCGTCACCATGCCCATATCGCGCGCCGGCTTCAGATTGATGCCGAGATCGTCGAGATAGACACACCGGTCAGGCGCAACTTCGATGGCCTCACACATCATCCGGTAGATGCGCGGATCAGGCTTGCGCACGCCAGCCTTTGAGCTTTCGATCACATGATCGAACAGGCTGAACACGGCTGCAACCTCTTGCGCCTTTGCGCTGGAGGCGGACATGCCCGCGCCCTTCCCGGTGGGCGCATTGTTGGTGATGCAACCGACCTTGAATCGCGCCTTGCACGCCTTGAATGCTGCAACGACGCGGGGGCGGAGGTCGCCGGAAAGCAGCGCAAGAACATCAGCGCCGGGGATAGCGTAACCCAGCGCCTGCGCCTCCTCCGAAAACAGTCGGTCGAAGCTTGCCGCGTCGATCTCGGAGCGCTCGATCTTCGCCCAGGCGTTGGTGTCGGGATTGATCGAATTGATCCGACGGATGATGTCCGGCGGCAGGCCTCGCTCGCTTTCGTACCGGTTGAAAGCGTCGAACGGCGAGGTCGTGAAGACGCCCCCGAAATCCCAGATCACCGCTTCGATTGTCATGGCCGCTTCTCCGGCAAGAGCCCAAGGCCAGCCTCACCGCCCCGCGCCGCGACTGCCCCCTACAAGGGCTGTCGCGGCTTCGTGGTCGGGCCCATCAGTCGTCCAACCTTACCCTTGAGGGTTCTTCGGCTGCGGCGTCTCGAAATCCTGCGGGGGAGGCTCGTGACCGGCGACAACGATCCCCTTGGCCAGCTTCGAATTCCACATGCCGTAACCGAAGTAGATCACCACGGACCCCAGCATGAACCAGGCGAAGAACAGCAGCACGCGCTGCTCGACGGTGGTGATCAGCCAGATGCAAGAGATGATCCCAAGCACCGGCAACACCGGATAGAGCGGCACCTTGAAGCCGCGCGGCAGTTCAGGCCGGGTCTGGCGAAGGAAGATCACGGTCAGGCAGACCACGGCAAAGGCGGCAAGCGTGCCGACCGAGGTCAGATCGCCCAGCGTGTTGATATCGAAGATTGCCGCAGCGAAGGCCACAAGAACGCCCACCACAAGCGTGTTGATCCAGGGCGTCTGGAACTTGGAGTGGACCTTGGAGAACGGCTTCGGCAGCAGGCCGTCGCGCGCCATGGTGTAGAAGATCCGGGTCTGACCATACATCAGGACAAGGATCACCGACGTCAGACCGGTGATTGCACCCACCTTCACGATCTGGGCGAACAGGCCCCACTCTGGTCCGAGTGCATTCACAGCCACGGCCACCGGATCGGGAACGTTGAGCTCCTTATAGTTGACCATCATGGTGAGCACCCAGGAGACCAGCATGTAAAGAACGGTGCAGATCACCAGCGATCCGATGATTCCGATCGGAAGATCACGCTTCGGGTTCTTCGCTTCCTGGCCGGCGGTTGAGACAGCCTCAAACCCGATATACGCGAAGAAGACGATCGAGGCCGCACGGGCCACGCCATCCAGTCCGAATTTTCCAGGGCCTTCATTCTCGGGAATGAACGGAACCCAGTTCTGCGAGGTCGCGGCAAAGTTTGAGAGCACGTAGAAGCCGCCGACAAGAATGACCGCGATGATCGTCGTAACTTTGATGGCGACGATTGCATTGTTGAACGAGGCCGACTCCGACACGCCGACAACCAGGAGGACCGTGAGAGCAAGCACGACGAGCGCTGCCGGCACGTTCATCACCGCCGCTGCCGTCGTCCCGTCCGCGAGAGTGACCTCATGGCCGAACGGAGCAGTAAGCGTTGCAGGAATGACCACGCCAAAATCCGCCAGGAGGCTGACCACGTAACCGGCCCAACCCACGGCGACGACTGACGCCGCCAGCCCGTACTCAAGCAGCAACAGGGCGCCCATCAGCCAGGCCGCACCCTCGCCCAGCGTGGCGTAGGAATAGGTGTAGGCTGATCCGGAGACCGGCAGGGCCGAGGCAAGTTCAGCATAGCAGAGGCCCGCAAGCGCACAGATGACGCCGGCAATGACGAATGAGAGGATGACGGCCGGCCCAGCGTGAAGGGCTGCAGCCGAGCCCGTGCGCACGAAGATACCGGCGCCAATGATGCAGCCGATCCCGAGCAAGACAAGGTTCCACGCCCCCAGGGTCCGCTTGAGCTCGCTTGCGCCGTACTCCGCCTGAATCTGCTCGACCGACTTCCGGGCAAACAATTGCCCGATGCCACGACCTGCCATTCGGTAATCCCTCCGCCGCGGTTCCCCGAGAACCCGCATGTTGTCGGCCCGGACGTTAGCCGGAGCCTCCAGCACCTGCAACGGTGCGCTTTTCGCCCGCCAGCTGACAGGATTTTCTACCACCTGGGCAGGAAAACACTTGTT
>JBEAMJ010000032.1:0-45555 GCA_041166025.1 Pseudomonadota bacterium
CCACGAGAGCCTCGGCAATCTAACGCCAGCCGATGTCTACTCAGGCCGTAGCCAGACCATCCTCATGAAACGGGAGGCCATCAAACAGCGCACCTTCGAACAACGCCGCTTGCAGCACGCCAGACGCGCTGCTTAAACACCAACACCAGATGAGCAGAAACCTCCGTTAGGAACCCGCCCTCGCTGTCTCAAGTCATTCGACGACGGACAGGGGCCGACAAGAAGGATTTGGAGCTATGCGCCTCGACATCGCCAGCCGCCGGTGATGAGCTGACCGCAGTCGGTGGAGGGGTCATGCGACAGTTTGTTCTTGTGGCTGCGGGCCTGCTTGCCACAACCGCGTGTCAGCCCGCTCCATCTCCTGCGCCACAGGGGTTTCCCGCTCTCGTTGCCGAACCGCAGACTCTCCAGGAAATCGCCGCCGACATACGGGAGGGCAGGATGACATCGGCCGCCGTGACGCAGGCCTTCTTAAGCCGCATTGCCCTCGTGGACGATGCTGGCCCGCAACTTAACGCAGTGGTGGCGATCAATCCGGACGCGCTGGCCGAAGCGCGGGCGCGGGATGCTGCGCTGTCCAGTGGAACCACACCCGGCCCCCTTCATGGCGTGCCGATCCTGATCAAGGACAATATCGAGGCGGCAGGGCCCATGCCGACGACCGCTGGCTCGCTGGCGCTGAAGGATAATGTCACCGGGCGGGACTCTCCGCTTGTTGCAAGACTTAAGGCGGCAGGGGCCGTCATCCTCGGCAAGACCAATCTCAGCGAGTGGGCAAACTTCCGTTCCAATAGCTCGACATCGGGCTGGAGCGCTGTGGGCGGCCAGACGAAGAATCCGCACGTGCTCGACAGGAATCCTTGTGGCTCCTCGTCCGGTTCCGGCTCGGCCATGGCAGCCGGGCTTGCGGCCGGAACGATCGGCACGGAGACGGATGGCTCGATCGTTTGTCCTGCCTCCGCCAACGGCATTGTCGGCCTCAAGCCGACTGTGGGCCTCGTCCCCCGCACCTTCATCGTGCCGATAAGCGCAACGCAGGACACGGCCGGGCCGATGACTCTCACGGTTGCGGACGCGGCGCTGATGCTCACCGTGATCGCGGGATCTGATCCCAGCGATCCTGCGACGGCCGAAGCGGACGCACGCAAGCAGGACTATGCGCAGGCCCTCGATCCCAACGCCTTGCAGGGCAAGCGCATCGGCGTAGCGCGCTTTCTTGCCGGCTATCACGACGCAACCGACGCAGCGTTCGAGCAGGCGCTGGCTGAGCTGAAGGCGGCGGGCGCCGAACTGGTCGAAATCGCAGAGTTTCCGAGCCTCCGCGAGATTTCGACGGCGGAGTTCACGATCCTGCTCGCCGAGTTCAAGGACGGGCTCAACGCGTATCTCGCCTCGACCTCGCCGGAGAAGGTCAAGACGCGCACGCTCACGGATCTCATCGCCTTCAATGCGGCAACGCCGGCCGAGCTGGAATACTTCGATCAGGACCTGTTCGAAGAGGCGGTGAAGTCGCCTGCACTGACGGAAAGATCCTACCTCGACGCCAAGGCCGATGCGGCGCGGCTTGCCGGGAGGGAGGGCATCGACAGGCTTTTGGCCGACCACGGCATTGTCGCTATTGTCGCGCCGACGGGCGGGCCTGCCTGGACGACAGACCTCGTCACGGGCGACCATTTCCTTGGCTCGGCATCCGGCCTAGCCGCAGTCGCGGGTTATCCGCACATCACGATCCCCATGGGCGAGGTGCGCGACCTGCCGGTCGGCCTTTCCTTCTTCGGTCCAGCCTGGTCAGAACCGACGCTGATCGGCCTTGCCTACGCCTATGAGCAGCGGACGAAAGCGCGCAAACCGCCGAGATTCCTGCGCCACGCGCCATGATGGCGTTTGCGCAATTAGGGACTAGGATAGCTGTGGGCAAGGCGTGAGGAGATGATCCAATGAAGCATGCTTTTGCTGGACTGGCGGTGATCGTGACCGTCGCGTGCACGAGCCTGCCAGGCGGTGATCCGTCGGCCTTTACTGAAGAGGCCATGTCGGGTTCACGCTATCGAATCGCCTATGTCGCTCCCGAGGGCGCCACCGCGCGCCAGGCCAACGACCGGGTGATGGCGCGGGCGGCCCAGGTAACGCTCGACAAAGGCCAGGAATGGTTCGAGATCGCCAGCAAGATCGACGGCAAATCGGACGGCAAGATCGCCCAGACCCTGATCATCGTGATGGGCAAGGGCGAGACATTGGCCGGGGGGCCGCGCCAGCATAACGCGAAAGAAACCCTCGCTTCCCTGCGTGAGCGCGTCGGCTGACGGAGCGGGTAAAGGCCTGTCCTTGATCCAGCGCAAGCAGTCCGGAAAATGCTTCACCTTTCGATCACGGGGCTTTGTGCCGCAGGCGGCCCGCCATGGCTTCGCAGCGGATGGCGGATTGGGCTAAAGCCCTTGCATGATCGGCGGGAAACGCCGGCGCAAAGCCTGACGGGGAGAAAGCCGATGATGCATCTCAGGACGACGCTGATTGCTGCTGCTGCCGTAACGGCGCTGGGCGCGTGCTCAACGATGGGGACAGCGTCTGATCAGACCGCGGTCGCTCAACCTGCGATGAGCACGCTGGACATGGCGATGGAGGCTGCCGGCGGCGCGGCGGCGCTCTCCAAGGTTAAGGAACTCTACTGGACGGGAACAGCCACGGTGACCGCCGATGGCAAGACGACCAAGCTGGATGTCATCACCGTCGTGCGTCCGGACGCCCAGTGGGCGCGGACGTCGAGCTGGACGTCAGGCGCGCAGGCCAAGACATCGCGGACGCTGCAGGTTGAGCGGGGCAAGGCCTGGGACGTCAACCGGCAAGCCTGGAATCCTCTGCCCGCAGCGCAGGCCGAGAATGAGAGCCAGCAGTACGGACTCTACTCCCTGATGCTGCTGACGCCGCTCAAGAGCGCCGAGGCAAAGATTGAGGACCTGCCGCCGGCTGCAGACGGCACGCGGGCGATCCGGGCCCAGCTCCCGGGCAAGGTCTGGGCAGAGATGGCGTTCGACGCTTCTGGCCGGCTGGTGAAGGCGGCAAACACCATTACCAATCCTGCGGGCGGGTCGGACATCCAGCAGACCATCACCTTCGCCGGAACCGTCGAGAGCAATGGCGTGAAATGGCCCAAGCGCATCACGATCGCTCAGAGCGGCCAGCCCTTCTACGATCTCGAGATCGCAAAGTTCGAGGCCGCACCGGCCCACACACCGCGACCAATGGACCAGTCGATGCAATACGAGGGCGGCCAGAACAATGCTGGCGAGGAGAATGCCGGCTGATCCGGCGAGTTCTCGGACGGACAATCCAGCCCTTTGCCCTCAACTCGGCTTCCGGCTAGGCTCACACGAGTCTGCCGGAGATCACCCATGTTCCAGCATTTCTTCCACGAGCTGCGCGCCGCCAAGGTGCCGGTCACGCTAAAGGAATACCTCACGCTTCTGGAAGCGATGGACAAAGGCGTTGTCGGGGGCGATGGCGGCAACGAGGTGCAGGATTTCTACTTTCTTTCCCGCGCGGCGCTGGTGAAAGACGAAAAGCATCTCGATCGCTTCGATAAGGTGTTCGGTCATGTGTTCAAGGGGCTCGACTCTTTCTCCGAGGGCGTCGACGTCCACCAGTTCCCGGAAGAGTGGCTGAAGAAGCTCTCCGAGAAATATCTCAGCGACGAAGAGAAGAAGCAGATCGAGGCCATGGGCGGCTGGGACAAGCTCATGGAGACGCTGAAGCAGCGCATGGCCGAGCAGAAGAAACGCCACGAGGGCGGCAACAAGATGATCGGCACGGCCGGCACGTCGCCTTATGGCGCGTACGGCTACAATCCCGAGGGCGTGCGGATCGGCCAGGACAAGAGCCGGCACCAGCGTGCGGTAAAGGTATGGGACAAGCGTGAGTTCAAGAACCTCGACGACTCGGTGGAGATCGGCACACGGAACCTGAAAGTGGCGCTGCGGCGCCTGCGCAAGTGGGCGCGCGATGGAGCTGAAGAAGAACTCGATCTCGACGGCACGATCCGAAAGACCGCCAAGGAAGGCTATATCGACATCGTGATGCGGCCGGAGCGGCGCAATGCGGTGAAGGTCGTGATGTTCCTCGACATTGGCGGATCAATGGATCCTCATGTGAAGGCATGCGAGGAGTTGTTCTCCGCCGCAAGAACGGAATTCAAGAACCTTGAGTTCTTCTACTTCCACAATTGTATTTATGAGGGCGTGTGGAAGGACAACCGCCGGCGCGGCGTCTCGAAGATTCCGACCTGGGATGTGCTTCATCGCTTCCCGGCGGACTACAAAGTCATCATCGTTGGCGATGCCGCGATGAGCCCGTACGAAATCACTTATCCGGGCGGTTCGGTGGAACACTGGAACGAGGAGCCGGGCGCGATCTGGCTACAGCGTTTTGTCGACATCTATCCACATCTGGTCTGGCTCAACCCAACCCATCCCTCGGGCTGGGAGTATTCCGGATCGACCGACCTGATCCGCCAGATCATCGGGCCGCATCGGATGTTCCCAATGACCGTGAAGGGCGTGGAAGAAGCGACGCGCGAGCTCGGGCGCTAGGCGCAGCGGCTCGATGCCAGCGGCGCTTGGCCGGGGTTGGTGTGGAATGGCGCGCGCCGGTCAGGTTAGGGCGCGCCCCGATAGACGACGCCTGTGGCGGCAGACCTTCACCTGATTGCGCTTGTGGCGACAGTCGTGCCTGTTTCGCCTCCTCATTGCCTGGGGCGGAGGGATTTGCGCGCGCTGCTGGAGCCCCCTGGAGTCATGCTCGCGCTTGGCCCCGGGCCTCCTTCTTCGTCCGCGTTGAGGCGAAGAACGGTCCGCGGCTCAATGCCGAGACTAACAGCTTGGTGTGGCGGCGGCGTGCCGAGGCTCACGCCCAGCAACAGCACCGCGCCTAGCAAAAGCTGGTTCTCGGCGAGACTGCTCGTTCCCGATCATGTGGTACGTGCGCGTGTCATGGACGTGAGTCTTGAGCTGCCTGTGATAGCGCTGGACCGGGTGAGCCCCCACCACCCAAAAACGCCCAGGTTTCCCAGCGCAGGCGAAAATGCTTCGCTGATCTGTGTGGTCAGGATCTTGGCGCCATGCGTGCGCGATCAGGTTTTGCGCGACCCAAGCACGTCCATCGGGTCGGGCATCTTGGCGAAGGCGTCCTTCGCCTGTGACTTCAGCTTCTCGAACTGCATGACATTCTCGATGCGGCGGTCGAGGAAGGCGTCGATCTCGACCTCGTCGTCCGTGCCCATCCAGGCGGTGAAGGTCGACCCGAGCACGGCGACAAGCGTCATTCGCTTTGTGTACCAGTTGTAGTCCGTCGATGTGTCGCCCAGCGCCGTCCAAATGGCGTCGGAGGCGGCCCACAGGCTTTTGGGGCCTGCGAGCAGATTGGCCGGCGTCGCGGCGGCTCGCTTCAGGGCCGGCTTGTGTCCATCATGGGCCGCAAGCCAGCCTTTAACCCCCGCCCTCACTTTCTGGCGGACCTTGTGATTGTCGGCGGCCTTCACCGCCTGCCCGGCGGCCTTTGCGGTCCTCCGGCCCAACGCCTCCAGCACGTCGGACGCGCCATTAGGGGCGGAGAGGAGCGCCTGGCCGGGGCTGAGGCCGGCCTGTCTGGCGGCCATGTCGATTGCGGCCTGTGTCCAGCCCAACTCGGGCGCAACCCTTAGCATGGCGTCCAGCAGGCGATCGAGAAAAAGGTCGCTGGGAGCGGCCTCTGGGTGGTTTTCCGGGTCGTCCATGGCGTTTTTCCGTGGTTTTTGGGCAGTAGGCAGGCTGGAATTGATATGGTATCGGAGCGCCGCCTGATCGTCATGATTTCCATGCGGCAGGGCAAAAAATCACCCGTCGAGCGGGCCAGCGTTTCCTCACGGAGGAGCGCTAGCTACCGTTTCGGCGTTTGTTGCGTTCAGAACCAAACCTCCCGGGGCCGGCCGGGAAACCGATGGAGAGTTTCAAATCGTTCAGATCGTAGTCCGCGACAACAACGTCGATCAGGCGTTGAAGGCGCTCAAGAAGAAGATGCAGCGCGAGGGTCTCTTCCGCGAGATGAAGCGTCGAAATCATTTCGAGAAGCCTTCGGAACGCAAAGCGCGCGAAAAGGCTGAGGCGGTGCGCCGGGCGCGCAAGCTGGCCCGCAAGCGCGCCCAGCGCGAAGGCCTCCTGCCGAAAATCTAGACGGCGGACTAACCGGCAAGACTGAATGGGGCCGGCTGCGCGGGTGCGTGGCCGGCCTTGTCATGTGTGGAATCGCGCGAGTGCCCGGACGGTCGGGACGCCACCCGTCGCCTCAGGCCGTTATCGCGACAAACCAGACGGCGATTCCGAGGCCGGCGAAGGCCGCAACCACACCCCCGGCGATCGCGGCAAGACTGCTCCAGGCTTCCAGGCTGCTGACCGTCGGCGCACGCGGACTGGCCTCGGCGCCGAGGAACAGTGTGGGCGAGATGCGCACTGCGTGATCCATGGCTTGCTCCTACGATCCTGTCTCGTCCAGCTCTTCGCCGTCGCGGACCTTGAGGTCATATTCGCGGACCTTGCGATAAAGCGTCGAGCGACCGATGCCGAGGCGACGGGCGACCTCGGACATGTGGCCGGAATAATGGTCGATCGCGAACTGGATGAGATCGCGCTCGATGGCCTCGAGCGTGCGCAGCTCGCCTGTCCCGTCGGTGATGTGCACCGGCTGGTCGCCTTGATCGTTGGCCGGCTTCGGCAGCACCGCCTCGATAGCATGAGCCGGCGATGCCAGTCCGGAAATCTGCGGGAAATCCTCCGGCTTGAGCGCGCCGCCATCGGATAGGACAACCGCGCGGAAGATCGCGTTCTCGAGTTGGCGCACATTGCCCGGCCAGTCGTAGGACTGGATCATCGCCAGAGTATCGGGCGTGACACCCGGGACCGACTTGCCCTCGTCGGCGTTGAAGCGGGCGACGAAGTGATCGACCAGCGCGGCGAGGTCTTCGCGGCGTTCCCTCAGGGAGGGGATCTCGATGGGGAAGACATTGAGCCGGTAGTAGAGATCCTCGCGGAACCGACCCTCTTTCACCTGTGTGGCAAGATCGCGATTAGTGGCCGAGATGATGCGGACGTCGATCTTGGTCGGGCGGCGGGAGCCTACGGCATCCACTTCGCCTTCCTGGAGGACGCGCAGGAGCTTGACCTGCATATCAAGGGGGAGCTCGCCGACCTCGTCGAGGAACAGCGTGCCGCCATCGGCCTCGACGAACTTGCCAAGCTTCTTCTCGTGCGCGCCGGTGAACGAGCCCTTCTCGTGGCCGAACAGGATCGACTCGACGAGGTTTTCGGGGATGGCGCCGCAATTGACCGAAATGAACGGCTTACCGGCGCGGTCGGATGCACCCTGGATGCAACGGGCGATGACTTCCTTGCCAACGCCTGATTCTCCGAGGATGAGGATCGGGATCGATGAAGCGGCTGCGCGCTGGCCGAGGCGGACGACCTGGCGCATTGACGGCGCGCCCGCGATCATGTCCTCGAAGCCCATGCGGCCTTCGGTTTTCTTGGAGAGACGCTTTACCTCTCCGCGCAGGTCCGACAGCTTGAGCGCGTTGCGGATCGAAATGGCGATGCGTTCCGGGCTGGCGGGCTTGACGAAGAAGTCGACAGCGCCGGCGCGCATGGCCTGCACCACGGTGTCGATGCCGCCGGTGGCGGTGATCACGATCACGGGAAGGTCCGGCCGGCGCTCGATCAGGCGCTCCAGCGTGTCCATGCCGGAAAGACCAGGCATGACAAGGTCGAGCAGGACGACATCGACGCCGTTCTTGTGGTCTCCGGCCTCTTCGAGCGCGCGTTCGCCATTCTCGACAACGCGGGCGCGGAAGCCTTGCTTCTCGGCCGCCGCCTGCATCAGCCGACGCTGGGTGGGATCGTCATCGACGACCAGAACCGTCTTCGCCATAACCGCACCATCATCCGTAGACGGAAGGCTCTAGGGCGGCCTTCCTGTTGCGGCCCAAACTGGCACGCGCGGTTGAAAATCGGTTTAAATGGCTTCCAGCAATTTTATCGAACCCGGCTGTTTCGAAGCTTTTTTGGATCATAACGGAGCGAAAATCGCTCTGTTAATCGTGTACGCCGCTACACGTTAAGTATCCCGACCTGCGGCGCAGCGCCTGCTTGTCAGACCAACGTCAGCTGACTGACGGGAGTGGGCAAAGTGACGTGGCGGCGCGCAATAGGCGCATCGATCATGCTGGGAGGCGCGGCGATGATCGCCGGCGCGGCGGCAGCCGCCGTGATTGTGTCGGCGGGGGAGCTGAATGCCGACGCAGAAGCGTTCACCATACTTGCACGGCTATGCGCCGGCTGGACCTGGCCGGCGCTGGGTGTCGTTATGATGATGATCGGACGACTGGCCTACGGCCACTGGCAAGCGGCTGCGCCGATTGTACATGTCACAGGCGCGGTAACGCGGACAGTCGGGCTCCTGGTCGCCGCGGCTCTCGGGGCGATGCTCATCTTCCTGCTGGTGTCAGGCTTCGAGCGCGAGGACACGCCCGCAGCTGCGGCGCTTGGCGTTGGCGTGATCGGTGGACTGCTTCTGGCGCACATCGGCGTTGGCCTGCGCAACACACAGCAGCGCTATCCACGACATCAGGCCGTTTCGCCCGATCCGCCGGAGTGAACCGGCCGACGCGGCCAGCCGCCCATCGACAGCACGCGATCGTACATCACCAGCGCGCCGGCGAGGCCGACATTGATGCAGAAGCGCGTCGGGATTTTCACGATGTGCGAGCAGCGCGCCTGCAGTTCGGTTGACAAGTCCCTCGCCTCCCCGCCCATGACATAGGCGGCGCGCAGGGGATGACGGAAGGCCGGAAGCTCGATCGCGTCATCCGTCAGTTCGACGCCGACGAGGACGCAGCCCTTGGGCAGCTGCATCTCGTCGATCGAATTCCAGAGATACCACGGCACGTGCAGGTCCGACTTGGATGTGTCGGCATTGTGCATCACGCGGATCTTCGGCGCGGCGGCGACGGTGAAGGTGAAGGCCGCGCCAAAGGCATGCGCCGTACGCTGCAGCGCGCCAAGATTCATCGGCTTGGAGAGCGATTCAACGCCTACGCCGAAATATCCGCGAAGCTGCTTCATCGGCGGACCAATGGCGCGGTCGGCGGCCCCAAGTCAATTGGGGGCTCAGACGAACCGGAACTCCACATTGGCGATGGTGGTGGACGTGCCGACCTTCGCCCGATCCTTCGCCTTGACGTTGAGCACTATCAGCCCGCGCGCCTTGCCCACTGGCTCCACGAAATCGATCCGCCGGTCGATGAAGCTCACAGAGGCGCCTTCCTGCTTGCCAAGGAACGTCTTCGCCGCCGCCTCCGCGATGGCGGCAGGGTTCTCGACCGCGACCACACCGCCAAGAATGTCCTCGACCGCCTTGGGATCATGATAGGCGCGGCCCAGCGGGTTTCCCCACCAATTATCTTCCGGCGTGTATTTGTAGAATTCGAAGCGCGACCCGAACGTCTTGTAGTCGAACTGCATCAGGTGCTGACCCATGAAGTTCTTGATCTCGAACGCCAGCTTGTGACCTGCCGCTTCGGCGCGCGCCAGCAGCGCGTCGTCATCATAGGTCTGCATCACCACCATGAAGCCGCCATCCCCGCCGCGCTCGGCGAAGAAATCCTGCAGTTGGTGCTTCTCGCGGATCGGCGAGACAATCTCCAGCATAGTCGTGCCGATACGCATCATGTGCGTGCGGAAGCCGAACGCCAGCGTCGGCTCCGGCCCGTCGCCCTTGGGCGTCGGCTCAAGATCGAGCGCCGAATAGATCTGGTTGCACACCGCCTCGAGATCGCGAGCGGCGATCACATAATGACGCAAACGGCTCGGCCGCATCGACTGGTCTCCCTGCGCAAACGCGCCCGGCGCAAGGCCAGCGGCAGCGCTTGCAAGCATCAGGCCCCGGCGATTGAATGAAGTCATGACGTCGCCCTTCCCCGAACAGCAATGCTCAACTGTACGGTGAGCGTGCGGCCCCGCGCCATCCCGCAAGCGCATCGCGCTTGCATCAAGCTTCCGCGAGATGAGAGAGGTTGACGTTACGCCCACAACTGCAAGCCCGCGCTCGTCCTTTTACGGACACGCATCGCGCTGCTCTGGATGAGCGCTTCTTTGCTATACGCACAATGGCCGGGTAGCGCTCATGCTGAGCAGGCCGAAGGCCGTCCGTCGAAGCACGAGCGCGGGCTCACCTCTACTTCTTCAGCCCCTTCAGGAAATCCAGGATGAACGCGTTCGTCTCCTGCGGCTTTTCCTGCTGGATCCAGTGGCCAGCGCCGGGGATCAGCGTCACCGCGCGCAGGTCTTCGGCGACGCGCGACATGCTCGTGCGGAGCGCGGGCTCCTTGGCGCCGCGGATGACGATGTCGTCTGTGCCGGCGAGGAAGGCAACCGGGACCTTGATCGTAGCTCCTGAGAGCTGCGGCGTCGTTTCCCAGTTGCGGTCCATGTTGCGATAGTAGTTCACCCCGCCGCGGAAGCCTGCGTCCGTGAATTCGCCGACGAGATAGTCGAGGTCCTGTTGCGTCAGCCACGCTGGCAGCTGCTTCGGCTTTCCGAGGCGCGGAATCCAGCCGCCGGCGGAGCGCTTCGGATCCGTGATGACCGGCGGCTCGAGCGGCGCGCCACTGATGGAATAGAGCCGCGAGAGAATGCCGCGCGGATCGGCGTCGTATTCCGCTTCGGCGACGCCGGGTTCCTGATGGTAGAGGATATAGTAGAAATTCTCCCCGCCCGCGTTCGCCGCCTTCATGCCGTCGGTCGGCCTGATCGTGCCGCGTCCGCCATTGGGCACGCTCATCGCGATCATCGCCGAGACGCGCTCCCGATGCAGGAGAGCCGTGCTCCATGTGACGCTGGCGCCCCAGTCGTGACCGATGACGATGGCTTTCTCTTCGCCGTAGGCATCGATCAGCCCGACAATGTCGGCGCTCGTTTGGTGGGTGTCGTAAGCTTCAACGGCGGCCGGCTTGTCCGACTTGCCATAGCCGCGCATGTCGGGCGCGATGACCTTGTAACCGGCTGCCGCGATGACCGGCATCTGGTGTCGCCAGGAATACCAGCTTTCAGGCCAGCCGTGAACGAGGATGACAAGCGGCCCGCTGCCCGTTTCGGCGACGCGCAGCCTGATCCCGTTTGTCTCGACCATCCGGAACGAAACGCCAGGCACAGGGCTCGGCGTTGTTTCGGGCGTGCTGGCGCAGGACGCGAGCAATCCCCCCGCGATCACAGTTGCAAACAGACGGCGGGTCATCGACCGGAACATAGCGTCTCTCCCTCTCGCGGCTCTGGCAGGCCTGTTGCGCGCAACGTTTCAGAGCCCAAGGCGCACGGCAAGCGGGATGACAGCGCCGGCCTCGTCCGCTAATCCAGCCCTCGGACACGATCGCGGGAGATGACACACGATGCGCGCCATCCTTTCCAAGGCTCCGGGCCTGCCGGATACGCTGGTGTTGGAGGACGTACCCTCGCCGACGCCAGGCAAGGGCGAGATCGTAGTGGCGGTGAAGGCGGTTGGCGTCAACTTTCCCGACTTCCTGATCATCCAGGACATGTACCAGTACAAGCCGCCGCGGCCGTTCTCCCCTGGCGGGGAGATTTCCGGCGTGGTGAAGGCGGTGGGCGATGGCGTCACCGCGTTCAAGGTCGGCGACAAGGTGTTCGGATCGACCGGCGCGGGCGGCATGGCGGAGGAGATCTGCGTCCACCAGAGCCGGATGAATGCGCTGCCGGACTTCATGCCGTTCGAGGAAGCCGCGGCCCTGCTGATGACCTACGGCACCTCGCACTACGCGCTTAAGGATCGTGCGCGCATCCGGCCAGGCGAGACGCTGCTGGTGCTGGGCGCTGCGGGGGGCGTCGGCCTTGCCGCCGTCGAGCTGGGGCTTGCCATGGGCGCAACCGTGATCGCGGCGGCGTCATCCCAGGAGAAGGTCGACTTCTGCCTTTCGAAAGGCGCCCACAAGGGCCTCGTCTATCCAGAGAACCCCCTGAGCCGCGACCAGCAAAAGACGTTCTCCGACCAGATCAAGGAGCTGGGCGGCGGCGGCGTCGACGTCGTCTACGACGGCGTCGGGGGCGATTATGCCGAGCCCGCCGTCCGGGCGTTGAACTGGGATGGCCGATTCCTGGTGATCGGCTTCCCAGCAGGTATCCCGAAGCTGCCGCTCAACCTTACACTTCTGAAATCCTGCCAGATCGTCGGCGTGTTCTGGGGCGCGTTCGTGGCGCGCGATCCCAAGGGACATGCCGAAAATCTCGCTGATCTTTTCAGGCTTTATCGTGAGGGAAAGATCAGGCCGCACATCTCCAACCGTTATCCGCTGGAACGCGCTGCTGACGCCATCAAGGAGCTGTCGGAGCGCCGCGCCAAGGGCAAGGTCGTCATCACAATCTGACTGGAGTGATGCAGTGGGGCCGTGTAGGTCCTGCTCGACGCAATCTGGAGAATCCGATGTTCAGCCGTATCGTCCTCCTCGCCGCCGCCGGACTGCTTTCTGTCGGCTGCACCACCAACCCCGTCCCGGTCGGCAGCGGGGGAGCACCTTCACAAACGGGTGCGGCAGTGACCCCGGCCCCGGCAGGCACGACGGGCACGGCGACGATCTCCAACATGGCGGCGAACACGTCTTGGTTTTCCGAGGAGAAGCTGATCCCTGAGAACCCGGCGCTGGCCCTGGTGATGACTGGTGTGCGCGACACCGACAAGAATGCCGGGATCTATGCCGAGTGCAACGCCGCCAACGGCGCCATCACTATGCATCTGGGCAAGCAGGCGGGCCGAACGGGGGATGCGACCTTCAAGGTGCGCGCCGGCGCGGGCACGCGCGATATCAATGGCAGGTTCCAGACCAAGGCGGCGACCGGCGATACGTCATTTGCTTTCTCCGTCAGCTCCGCCGACCTTCTGGCTCTAGGCCAGCCCGACATGGTCTCTTTCGTGAGCGATCGCGGCGAGGTGGAGTGGGCGCTGGTGAAGAACCCGGCGGGTCAGGTGCAAGCGAAGTATGTCGGCTCGCTGACCGGCTTTGGCCCGGCGGCCAGCGACTTCCTCAACTACTGCAATCCCAAATAGGCGCGCGGACAGCCGCCTTCCGTTTCCGGTCAGACTGCTGCGCAACGCGAACACATACAGTGCTCGCTGCAGCTTGACGCGCCGGGTTAATGTAATTAAGTAATTACATTATGACTGAAGCTGAGACCACGGCGATCTTTCATGCGCTCGCGAGCGAGCATCGCCGGCGGATGATGGATCTTTTGAAAGCGCGACCGGGCCTGGCGGTAGGTGAGATCGCCGGCGAATTCGACGTCAGCCGAATTGCGGTGATGAACCATCTCCGCGTACTCGAGGAGGCTGGGCTGGTGGTTAGCCAGCAGGACGGTCGGACACGGCGGCTCTACCTCAATGCGGCGCCGATCCAGATGATTCACGCGCGCTGGAGCAGCGAGTACGCCGCGCAATGGGCTGAGCGCCTGTCGACGATCAAGTTCATCGCAGAAGCGACGGCGCGCGGAACGCAGCCCTCCAAATCGAATGTCGCACGAATAGCAATCACTGGGCGAGGGAAACGGAATGGCAAAGGATAGACCAAAGGCAGGTACGCCTGGGCCTGGCGATAAGCAGGTGTTCCGGGTAGTGATCGATGCACCGGTGGAAATCGTGTGGTCGACGCTGGTGAAAACCGACGCAGCGCTGCCATTCTTCTTCGGTGCCGTGTGCGACACGGAGGTTGGCCTATCAGCCGGTGCCGCGATGAGAATGGTGACAGCGGACCGGAAGCATGCATCTGTCGTCGGCCGCGTGCTCGAATTCGCGCCACCGCACCGCTATTCCCACACGATGGGATTCACAGCCTATGACGAGGAGCCAGCGACCGTGAGCTACATGCTCAAGGAAGCTGGTCCGACGCGGACCGAGTTCACACTTGAACTCACGCGCCTTCCGGCGGCGAGCCCAAAGACAGGCAAAAGCATGGCGCAGGGTGGAAGATTCATTGTCGAGAATCTCAAGGCGCTCGTCGAGACAGGACAGCCGGCCTTCAGCGGGCGCATGGTGGGCGTAGTGAATACGCTGACAGGATGGATGACGCCCAAGGCCTGCAGGATTGAGAACTGGCCATTTGGAAGGATGACCGGCGAAGAGGCGGCGGCGGAGCGAAATGGCTAAGTCACCTGAAGAACAGACCCGGGCGATGATCGCCGGCATGAAGGAGAGGACCGGCAAGGCGATGCCGGACTGGCTCAAGATCGCCAGGGCGTCGAAGCTGGAGAAGCATGGCGAGATCGTCGCCATGCTGAAGGCCAAACACGGCATGACTCACGGTTTCGCCAATCTTGTCGCGCACACCCTGCTTGGATCGCTGGAGCAGGCGCCGGGGTCGGCGGAGGATCCGGCGGCGGGGCAGTATGAGGGCGCCAAGGCGAAGATGCGTCCGGTCTACGACAGGCTTGCCGAGGCCGCGCGAGCCCTGGGTGACGATGTCCAATTCGCGCCGAAGAAGGGCTATGTCAGCCTGCGGCGGAACAAGCAGTTCTGCACGATCCACGCCTCGACCGCTGATCGCGTGGATGTGGGCCTGCAGCTGAAGGGCGTTGCGCCCGCCGGTCGGCTGGAAGCGGCTGGCAGCTGGAACGCGATGGTGAGCCATCGCGTCCGGGTCGGCGCCGTTGGCGAGGTGGACAGGCAGCTGCTGGGCTGGCTCAAGCAGGCCTACGCGGCCTGCTGAGCGCACCTGCCCCATCCTACTGCTGTGGCGGCGCCTGTGCTGCGATCGCCTTGGCGTCTTCGTTGCCGCGGTTGACGATGTAAGCGCGGATCGCCTCGGCGTCCGTTGCACTTAGCGTGGCCTTGAAGCTCGCCATGCCAGCCGATGCATAGAGGCCATCGAGCACGATGTCGGCGAAGCCTTCCTTCGTGGCTGGCGCCTTCGACCAGCGCAGGTCGGTCACGACGCCGCTGGAGACGACCAGCCCGCCATGACAGACCATGCAGTTACGCTCGTAGAGGACGCGGCCATGCTCGAGCTCGGCGGCGCTGCCGAAGTCCTCGGTGGCGGCGACCTTCTCGATCTCGTATTGAAAGTAGGGCTCGAGTTCCGCCGTGCCGCCGATCTTGTAGACGAGCACGCGTCCAAGCTCCGGCGAACCTACCTTGGGGATCGGATTGCCGCCGCCCGTCAGTGGCAGGGCGGTGCCCCAGCCGGCGGTGACGGCGATGTACTGCTCGCCATCGATCTCGTAGCTCATCGGGCCGGACATGACCGGATACTGGCCATCTGTTTCCCACAACGCAGCTCCGCCCTTGGCGGCGTCATAGGCGCGGAATTTGCCGTCGAGCCCGCCCTGGAAGACGAGACCGCCTGCCGTGGCCAGGACGCCGCCATTCCATGGCGTTGCATAGTCGACCGTCCAGCGCGGCTTCTTGGCGACAGGATCCCAAGCCACAAGTTGGCCCTTGAGGGCGGCGCGGCCGGCAAGGCGTTCGTTAAGTGTCGGGACCGGTCCGGGAGCAGACGCGAACTCGATACCGGTGTTCCAGAAGCCCGGACGATAGGCAAAGTCGGCCTGCGGGGCATACAGCTGGGGCAATGTCTGCGCCGGGATATAGACAAGGCCGGTATCCGGGCTGAATGCCATCGGGTGCCAGTTGTGCGCGCCGAGTGGCCCCGGGATCGTCATGAAGGGCGTTTCGAGATAGCGAGCGCCTGGGTCTTCGACCGGACGCCCCGTCGTGAGATCGACGCTGGACGCCCAGTTGATGTTGTCCTGGTACTTGTCGGCCGAGATGAGTTCGCCGGTCGCCCTGTCCAGCACATAGAAGAAACCGTTTTTGGGCGCCTGCATCGCCACCTTGCGCACGGCATCGCCGATCTTGATGTCGGCGAGAATGATGTGCTGCGTCGCGGTGTAGTCCCATGTCTCGCCGGGCGTCGTCTGGTAGTGCCAGACATACTCGCCCGTATCGGCCTTGAGTGCGAGGATCGAGGAGAGGAAGAGATTGTCCTTCCCATCCGGATCGCGCAGGCGATGGTTCCACGGCGAGCCGTTGCCGATGCCGACATAGAGGATGCCGAGGTCGGGATCGTAGGCCATCGCATCCCACGCTGTGCCGCCGCCGCCCGACTGCACCCAGTCGCCCGTGTCGCCCCAGGTGTCGTTGGCCTTCTCCGCGAACACTTTATCTGAGGCCGCGCCATCCGGCTGCTTGTTGGGATTGGGCGTGGTGTAGAAGCGCCAGGCGAGCTTGCCGTCATTGGCGTTATAGGCCGAGATGTAGCCGCGCACGCCGAGCTCGGCGCCGCCATTGCCGATGATCACCTTGCCATCGATCACGCGTGGCGCGCCGGTGATGGTGTAGGGCTTGGACTGGTCGACGGTGACAACTTCCCAGAGCGGCGACTTGACGCCGTCGGCGACGCTGCCAGTCCGCGAGGCGTCCAGCGCGACGAGTCGGCCGTCGATCGTTCCGACGAAGACCTTGCCCTCCCAGATAGCGACGCCGCGGTTGACGACATCACAGCAGGCGTAGACGCCGCGCGCCTTGTCGACGCCCGGATCGTAGGACCACAGTCGCTCTCCAGTCTTCGCGTCATAAGCATAGACCATCGACCAGGCGGAAGTGACGTACATCACGCCGTCGACCACAATCGGCGTCGACTCCATGCCACGGTTGGCGTCCAGCGTGGCATGCCAGGCGAGGCCGACCTCCTTCACGGTGGTGGTGTTGATCTGCTTCAGCGGCGAGAAGCGCTGTTCAGAATAGGTGCGGCCGTGGCTGATCCAGATGTCCGGTCGCTGGTCCGCGGCGATGATCGCCGCGCCGTTGACCTCGGCGGCGGTGATCGGCGGCAGCGGCGCAGCGGCCTGCTCGCCGCACGCCGCCAACACCAGCAACGCCGCACTGCCCAGCATGGCTTCAAAGCGTTTCATAACGACCTCCCTCGCGTCCTGTCACCCGGACCTTTCCAGCGTTTCAGCACTGTTGCGGGTCTTTGCAAAGCCCGGTTGAGAGAGGACACGCCGATTGGAGCCGGTTGCCAGGTTGCCGCTACGGCGGTGGGAGCGCCCAGGGTGCTGCACGGCAGGAAGAATCAATGGGGCGGGTAGAGGCTGTCGCGCCGTTTGCCGCATGACGGCAAAGGAGGCCCGTGCCGGCCGACAATTACTGCACCGGTCAGCCCGCGAGGCGATCAAGATCTGCGAGGATGTCGCCTAGATCGACGCCTCCGCTCGCCTGCGCCGGCGTTGCATGCCTGGCCGTGACAGACCCACCGAGGACGGCGGCGATGGTCGAGAGGAGTTCGGTCTGGTCGATGGGCTTCGCCACATAGCCCGTCATTCCGATCGCGAGGAGTCGCTCGCGGTCGCCGGCCATGGCGTCGGCCGTCAGGGCAATGACCGGGATGCTGCGCCAGTTCGCCGTACTTTCGCGAATGCGACGGATCGTTTCAACGCCATCCATCACCGGCATGTGCACATCAAGAAGCACGAGGTCGAACGCATCGCGCGCTAGAGCATGCAGAGCCTCGCGGCCGTTGACGGCCTCGGTGATTTCCGCGCCCTGCGGCTGCAGGAACAGGCGCGCGACCTGGCGGTTGATCGCATTGTCGTCGGTCAGAAGTACGCGGGCGCCGCGGAGGCGCGCGGCGGTTCCAACGGCGGCGTGATGCCCACCAGGCCTTGCAGAGTGGGCGGCCGGCGGGTCGGCGAGGAAGGTCAGGACGAAGACCGAGCCTTCCCCAAGGCGCGAGTAGACGACGATGTCGCCGCCCATCAGGCGCGCAAGCCGTCGCGAGATCGCAAGGCCGAGCCCCGTGCCGCCGAACTTGCGAGTGGTCGAGGCGTCAGCCTGGCTGAATGCCTCGAAGAGGCGCGAACAAGTCAGTTCTTCCATGCCGATACCAGTGTCTATGACTTCGATGGTCACCTTGATGCGACCCGCATCGGCGAGCTTCGCGGCCAGCTTGATCTCGACATGGCCCTCACGGGTGAACTTTACGGCGTTGGAGACGAGATTTGAGACGCACTGACGGACACGCACGGGATCGAAGCGTAGCAGCTCGGTCTGGGGCATTTCGCTGACGAGCGTGAGACCAACATGCTTCTCCTGCGCCGCAGGCAGGAACAGGGCATGGACCTGCCCCACTGTGTGGACCAGGCTGCAATCGACCGGGGCGATGTCCAGCCGGCCGGCCTCGATCTTCGAAAGGTCCAGGACGTCGTTGAGGATCGACATCAGGTTGGTCCCACAGTCGCGGATCGTGGCGACCATCTCGCGCGATTCAGGGTCGAGCGCGCACGCCTGAAGCGCCTGGGCCATGCCGAGTACACCGTTGAGCGGAGTGCGGATTTCGTGGCTCATGTTGGCGAGGAACTCGCTCTTGACCTGCGTCGCTGCCTCGGCGGCGTCGCGGGCGCCTTCGACCTCGGCGAGGCGCCTCGCACGCTCTTCGGCTAGCGATGCCTGCGCGGCCTCGAGGCGGGCGCCTTGGCGGATGAGGAAGAACGAAAAGGGCGGCGCGACGAGGAGGGTCAAGACGACCGTCAGAATCGGCGTGTACGCGGCGCCTTGATTTTGGAACAGCACGCCGGAGAAGAGGTAGTCCATCGGCAGTACGACCAACATGATGATGGCGGTAAAGGCCGTCGTCCTGCGGATATGCTTGACGATTTCAGACCTGTCGCGCGGAGCGCCGTGCATGAGATACTTCCTGCCAAGGTCCTGGAAATGGCATAGAAAGGTAAAGGCTTCGCACAGTCCCGTTAGTGTACAGGGCTTTGGTTGGGCTCAGACCTGGGCGGCGGCCACAAGGTCGTCCTGCGCAACGGAAATCGCCTGATCTATTCGCGATTCCCAATCCGCGCGTGAGGCTGCCTCTAACGACCCCGGAGGCGAGGCCGCCGAGCGCGATGCATTAATGACCCCGCCCTCCCTATGGCCGTCGCGCCTCACAAAGCCGGCAAGGGCATCGCTTGCCCCCGCCCCTTGTGCGCCATAGCCGGGCACAAGGAACAGCGCGTCGCCGGCGGCGTCCCGCAGGCGCCGGGCGTCGTCCGGGCCGGTGGCGCCCGCGACCATCATCAGGCCCGACCAGCCGCTGCGACCCCGCAAGCGCACAACAAGAGGCTGCAACGCGCGGGCGACGTGCAGGTAGAGCGGTTGGCCATCAACAAGCCTGGCCTGGAAATCTGCTGCGCCCGGGTTCGACGTGCGAGCAAGAACGGCGATGCCCTTTCCGGTGCGCTCTGCGATCCGCACGAAAGGCTCGATCGTGTCGATGCCCATATAGGGGTTCACGGTGATGGCGTCGCAAGGACAGTTGGCGGCCTCGCCGAGATAGCCCTCAGCATAGCCTTCCGCCGTGGTGCCGATGTCGCCGCGCTTGGCGTCGAGGATGACGATTAGCCCAGCCTGAGTTGCTGCGCGGCAGACCGATTCAAGCGCGCCCATCCCCTTCGCGCCCCAGCGCTCGAACAGGCCGGCCTGCGGCTTCACGACGGCGACTTTGCCCACGCAGCGCTCGACCAGTGCGATGCCCCAGCTGGCGGCCGCATCGGGTCCGGGTGGACCGAACAGGGTTGGCAACAGCGCCGGATGAGGATCGATACCGACGCAAAGCGGCCCGAGACGGCGAACCGCGTGGATCAGGCGATCTGCGAAGACTTCCATCAGGGGTGATTCACGCGGCACAGGACTTTGACGACAGCGCGCGAGTCCCTAAGCCGATCCGCCTCGGCTGCATAGGAGGTCGCCGAAATCGGTCGCGCATCGCCGCCGGGCGCCACCAGCCCCTGCCCGTCGAGGAAGCGGCGGATCGAATCGGGCGAGGCCGAATAAATGCGGCCGCGGCGTGGACTTTCAGCGACGGTGACGCCGATGACAGTGCCGTCGCGGTCGAAGACCGGGCCACCGCTCATACCGGACAGGGTTCCCTCAATGCCGTCGGTGCGCTCCTGCTCTGCCCAGGCGAGCACGGGCTCTTCCATCGCATAGCGGCCGCGCGTGACGAGGTTGGAGCGGGATTCGAGCATGGACACAGCCTCGCCCGACATGCCTTGCGGAAAACCGACATGATAGCCGGGTTCGCCGATGCGCAGCTCGCGGTCGAGGTCGAGCTGCAACGCCACAGGCGCGCGGTCCGTCACCAGCAGGGCAAGGTCGCTGTCATCGGAGGTGTGGACCTCCTCCACACGCACCATCCGGCCGTTGCCGACAGCCAGGCCAACGCGGGAACAGCCATCGACAACGTGGCGAGCCGTGAGCCAGGCGCCGGCCTCGTTGATCGCGAAAGCCGTACCTATGCCGTCCTCCGCATCACCGACCTGCACCAAAACACGTTCGTCGAACGGATGGGCGTCGGGGAGTGTGGGGCCGGTCTCCGGCTCCGGAACAGCCGGTTCGGGACGCAGGATCGCGTCAGGGACGATGATCTCAGACTGGACAACGTCATCGGGAACACGGAACGGATCATCATCGCCTGAGCCGCTGGAAAACAGCGTTCCGACGATTACGGCCAGAACGACCGCATAGACGACCCAGTCGGGAATTCTCATGCCCGTCTCCGCGTCCGCCTAATATTCGTTCGCGGCGCGCGACTCACAAGGCCGCCGCCATGACCATTGCAGCACCGATCTTCACGCCAGCGAGCACGAGGGCCGCGCCGATTTCATCCTGTTCGATGCGACGGGGCAAGTCGCGCAGCAGCAGGTCCGCCACCCGAAAAGCGAGCAATTGCAGAAGGATGGCGACGACCCCCCAAATCAGGATGTCGTAGATCGAGGTCGCCGTAGACAGGCAGGCCGACATCGGCAAGGCAAGACCGACGACAACCGCCGCGACGCTGATGCCAGCCGAAACGTTGCCGGCCCTGATCAGCCGCATCTCCTTCATGGGCGTCAGGGCGACGTGCACCACACACCCGCTGACCAGCAAGGCCAGCGTCACCCCGCCATGCAACAGGAAATCGGGGAAACCCTTCACAAACGCCTGGATCGCGATGTCCATGCCCGCTCCGTCCACATTTGCGCTACCGGAATACACGCTTTGGGGATTCGCGCGAGCTTACTGCAGGTTATCGTGTTGACCTTGCGAGAATTAGTACGAACCCGAGCCTGCTGGAGCTCAGATTCCGAACGCCGCCAGCAGGGCCGCAGTCAGGGCCGCCAGGGTCATGATCAGGGTCAGCGCGACGGCGACAGCCCGCTGCGTCGAGGTGCGTTTGCGGACCCCGGCCATCGCCTTTTCCTTGCGGGGCGCAAGTGTCCAGACATTCGACAGGAAGCCCACGGCGCAGATCCCGGCCACGATGGCGGCTGCCCTCGCCCCGCCGAGCAGCGCCGCCCCTGCGGCCACGCCGAGGAGGATCGCCTGGAATCCGGCCGTGGCGGTGATGACCTTCCGGATCATGCGGTCTGCGCGGCCGGCGTCCAGCCCGTCAAAATGGGTGTTGGGAACGATGACGGCTGCCGTCCAACCCGAGGAGGCCGCAGCGCCGGCCCCCAGAGCCGAGACCGCCAGCATGATCGATGCAAAATCTGCCATCGGCGTCTCTCCCGTCCCCTGACGAAGGATGAGGTCTAGTGAGATTCGAGGCGGGGCGGCAGCACGGCAAAATTGCCGATGTTTCTGGGGATTCCGGTTGCAACCGGCGCGGCGGGAGCCGAGTGTATGGCTAGTGAGATACGGGGACGTACCGATGAGATGGACGGTGGTGGCTCTGGCAGCTGGCCTTGCAGGATGCGTTGGACAGGCGGGCGGCAATGCCGAGGAAGCCCAGCCTGTTGCCGATGCGCGTTTCGACAGAGCCGCCAACTTCACTTGTGAGGACGGCGCGAAGCTGGATGTCCTCTTCCATCATGGTGATGACGAGACTCTCGCGCGCGTCGATGGCGCAGCGGCTATCAGCCTGAAGGTGGACACCACCGCAACAACGGCGATGGCCTGGAAGAACGACACGGTCTCGCTCGTTCTCGACGGTCCCGGGGCCATGTGGACATCCGGCGGCGCGACTCAGGCTTGCACTTTTCAGCCACGGTCACTGCCGCCGCCAGCGGTGGAGGGGGCCGTCAGGACGCTGACAATCGATGATGCCGGGAAGGTGGTCGAGTTGAAGGTGGGCGAAAAGGTAGCGGTCGCCCTCTCCGGCGTTCCAACGGCGGGCTATCTCTGGGCTGCATCTGCACCGCCAGCATGGGTGAAAGCGACGGAGGGGCCAGGCGGGGCCACAACAACCTCGCAATTCCTGCCTGGCTTTGCCGGTGGCAATCACTGGGAGGTGGTTGTTTTCGAGGCCGTTGCGGCGGGTCAAGGCGAGATCACGCTGGCCCAGCGCCGGCCTTGGGAAGACGCCGCCGAACCCGATGCCTCAACGTTCAAGTTCATGCTCAAGGCGAGCTGAGCGGCGCCTGCTGCACCATACTGTCGGCCTCGTTCTGATAGGGCTGGTTGCAACCAGCTGCGCGCCGGCCATCGAGCAGCCAACCGCCGCAAGCCTGCTTGCTGCGCGGCGGGCGGCGTTGGAATTCGAGCAGCGCATGTCGCGCGAGATCGTGAGCCGGCTGGAGCGCGGCGAGGACCCAGTCGCAGTCTGGCTGGCCTATGCAGATCAAGTTCCGGGTTGGGGTCGCCAGATCAGCAATGTGATCGAGGCGGAGGTTAGCCGCACGGCGCTGGGCGTGCGAAATCGCGCCAACACGCCCGACGACTGGGAGCGGCAGCAGATGGAGCAGATGAGCTTCATGCTCGATGCGGGGATCGATCCGGAAACGCTGGATGTCGCAGTGATCCGCCAGGAGGGCGAGGAGAAGGTGCTGCGCTGGATGCGGCCGATCCTAATGGCCGAGGATTGCCTGCTCTGCCATGGCGAAGCGATCGATCCGCGGGTGAAACTGCTGCTGGGACAGGAGTATCCGTTGGACGAGGCGACGGGCTATGCAGCGGGCCAACTGGGCGGGGCCTATTCGGTTCGGCAGGTGCTGGAGGTTGGCGGCAAACCGGCCCCGCCCTGGCGAGAGATCCCGGAGCCCGTTGTGGCGCCGGCCGAGGCGAGGACCGTGGATGACGCGCCGCTTGTGGGGCCTGCGCCAGCAGCCGCGCCGGAAGCACCTTGAAGGCATGCGGCATTCGCGCGCGCGTGATGCTTCTCGGGATTGGTCTTCACCGACTCAGCCACCATATCCGCGACATGACCGAGCCTGCCCGACATCATGAGGCGAAGGGTCTCTCCGATCGCATCGCGCTGGGGATCACGCGATTCCTGCGCTTTTTCGCCGACGCCTTCTTCGCCAAGCGGTATGGCCACCGCGCCATCGTGCTCGAAACTGTCGCAGCCGTGCCCGGCATGGTCGGCGGCATGATGCAACACCTCAAATCCCTCCGCCGGATGCGCGACGATGAAGGCTGGATTCATGAACTGCTCGATGAGGCAGAAAACGAACGCATGCACCTCATGGCATTCGTTGCGCTGTTCAAGCCAAACTGGTTCGAACGCATCCTGGTGATCCTCGCGCAGGGCGCATTCTGGAATTTCTACTTCGTGCTTTACCTCCTTGCGCCGCGCACAGCCCACCGGACCGTCGGCTATTTCGAGGAAGAAGCTGTGGTGTCCTACACGCAGTTCCTCATGGAGATCGATGCGGGCAGGATCGACAACGTGCCGGCGCCGAAGCTCGCGATCGACTACTGGAGGATGGCGCCGGACGCGACGCTGCGCGACCTGGTCATTGCGGTGCGCGCCGACGAGATAAAGCATCGCGACGTCAATCACAGCTTTGCAGAAAGGCTCGACGCGACCAGGACGCCGGGCCGCAAGCTTGCGGCCGATCAGGCGACACCGCCTGAAAGCCCCAAGAACCATGCCGGGACAGCGCGGCCGCGCCGGGCTGCGGCTGCGAGCGGGCCGTGATCCCCCGGAACTCTGCCTACGCCTTCGCACCCTTCCTGCCGGCGCCGTAGACCGGCGCAGCGCCGGCTGAGGCTTCATCAAGCGGCCAACGGGCGCGCGCGGGTATGTCAAGCTGATCGGTGAGGTCGAGGCGAAGGCGCTCCGCGCCGGCCAGCGCAATCATCGCGGCATTGTCGGTGCACCAGCGCTGGGGCGGCGCGACAAAACGAAACCCATGATGGTGCGCCTCGGCTTCGAGCCGCGCGCGGAGCGTCTTGTTGGCTGCGACGCCCCCTGCCACCACGAATGTCCGGCGTTCCGTGATCTCGGCGATGGATTCCATCGCGCGCGACGACTTTGCCGCAAGAATATGGGCGACCGCGTTCTGGAAGGAAGCGCAGATGTCGGCACAACGCTGAGGCGTCAGTGGCTGTTCTTGTGCAGCTCGGCGCACAGCGGTCTTGAGGCCGGAGAAACTCATGTCGAGTCCGGGGCGATCGAGCAGCGGCCGTGGAAGCTCGACGGCCGTCGCGATGCCCTTGAGCGCCTCGCGCTCGACAGCGGGGCCGCCCTGTCCGGCCAGACCAAGCAGCTTGGCCGTCTTGTCGAACGCCTCGCCTGCCGCGTCGTCGATGGTGGAGCCGAGGCGACGATAGCGGCCGACGCCCTCGACCAGCACGAACTGGCAATGACCACCGGACACCAGCAGGAGCAGATAGGGGAAGGCGACCTCGTCTGCGAGGCGGGGGCTCAGAGCATGACCTTCGAGATGGTTGACCGCGACCAGCGGCAGGTTGCGCGCCAGGGCGATGGCCTTGGCGGTCGATAGACCTGCCATCACGCCCCCGATGAGGCCCGGCCCGGCTGTTGCTGCCACGCCGCTAAGTCCGGACCAGCCAACGCCGGAGTCCTCCATGGCGAGCCGAACAAGCGAATCCAGCCGCTCAACATGCGCGCGGGCAGCGATTTCGGGCACCACGCCGCCATAAAGTGCGTGGTCCTCGGTCTGGCTGGCGACATGTTCAGCCAGCACATCCGCCCGGCCATTTTCGAGGCGCACGACAGCCGCCGCGGTTTCATCGCAGCTGGTTTCGATCCCGAGGACGGTGACAGAGCCTTGTAACATAGCTTGCATCATTGTGGGGGCGCTTGTACGTCGCCAGCGTCCGGAAAGCCAATGATGACCTCACAACGCACAGTCAGGATCGGCACACGGGGCTCGCCGCTTGCCCTGGCGCAGGCGAACATGTTTGCGGCGCTGATTGCGAAGGCGTCGGACGGCGAGATCGCCACCAGCCTGCACACATTCACGACCACTGGCGACAAGATTCTCGACCGTCCGTTGCAAGAGGCCGGCGGCAAGGGGCTTTTCACCAAGGAGCTCGATCGCGCGCAGGAGCTCAGTGAGATCGACATCGCGGTCCACTCGCTGAAAGATGTGACGGTCGCGCTGCCCGACCATCTTTATCTTGCGACCTTCCTTGAGCGCGAGGACCCACGCGACTGTCTGATCGGACCGGCCGGGTCGCTGGCGGAGTTGCCGCCGGGCGCTGTGGTGGGCTCGTCCAGCTTGCGGCGGCAGGCGCAGCTGCTGGCCGCGCGGCCGGACCTGAAAGTCGTCATGTTCCGGGGCAACGTGCAGACGCGACTGCGCAAGCTGGCCGACGGTGAGGCGCAGGCGACCATCCTCGCAGCAGCCGGGCTCCGACGCCTGGGCATGATCGACAAGGCCGCGGGCATCCTTTCGATCGACGAGATGCTGCCCGCAGGGGGACAAGGCATCATCGGCGCGACAGTTCGCATCGATGCGCCGGACTGGCTCAAGGAACTCGCCGCGAAACTCGACAACGAAGAGGCTCGGCTCGCAGCGACGGCCGAGCGCGCCTTCCTGCGCAAGCTCGACGGCTCGTGCCGTACGCCGATCGCCGCGCACTTTCGCCTGACCGCGGAAGGCGCGGAGATGGCCGGCGAGGTACTTGCCGACGACGGATCGAAGCGCTGGCGCGCCGAGGGAATCATTGAGGGCCGACCCAGCGAATTCGATGCGGAAGTGCTTGGGAGTGTTCTCGGCGACGATGTCGCTGCCGAGCGCGCGCACGAGCTGGACGGCGTTCCGTGGCCGAATGACGGCGATACGCCCAACGAAGGCGCCTGAAGGCCGCAATCTGAGTTGGCGTCTTGCGGACCGAAGCGTTGCGGCAGATGATCGTCACGCCCCGAAACATGCAGCCCCGATCCGTGCCGCCAAATTCTTTGCCCAAAATTCTGGTGACGCGCAGCGAGCCCGGCGCATCTGAGACGGCTGCGCGGCTGCGTGCGGCGGGCTTCGCGCCGATCGTCGAGCCCGTGTTCACGATCATGCCTGTCGAGGCGGCGATTCCGGAATTCGACGCCCTCGCCTTCACGAGCGCCAACGGCGCACGGCAGTTCGCCCGGCTCTCGTCGCGACGCGATGTGAGCGTCTTCTGCGTCGGCGCACGCACGGCAGAGGCGGCGCGCGAAATGGGCTTTGCCGCCGTGATCTCGGCGGAGGGGGATGTCGCGGCGCTGGGCGCGCTGATCGCCGGCAAGCTGCCCCGTGGCGCCAGGCTTCTCCACGCGGGCAATGCAGAAAGCCGCGGCGATCTTGCCGGGCGTCTCATCGCGGCGGGGCATGCCGCGGCGTTCGTTGCGATCTTCGAGGCCGCGCCCACGCCGGCGCCCGGGGCGAAGCTTTCGGCGGTCCTCGATGGCAGCTTCAAGATTGACGCGGTGCTCATCCACTCACCCCGCGCCGCTACCATCCTGGCCGGATTCATGGATGGCGCCGCAGCACAGACCGAGCTTCGGGTCGCCGCGATCTCGGCCGTTGCCGCGGCGCCGCTGGCGGGCTGGACGAAAAAGCTGGAGATAGCTGCTACGCCAGATGAGCCAGCTCTAATTTCAGCCCTCGCGCGACTCGTTTTTGGTTGAGTAAATCAGTCTTCCCGGCCTATCCTGCTGCTGGGGAGGCGACTTGCGCACGCCATGAGGATGGTGGTCGATGACTGGCCCGTCGGGCGTCGAACCTGAACCGATCGACGCCGAATTCGAACCTGCCGAGGATGCACCGACGCTGCTGTCGCGCGCGCAGACGCGCCGCACGGCGCCACCTCGCATGCGCAGCCGGGCAATCACCTGGCCGCATCTGATCACCGCGAGCTCGCTGGCCGCAGTGCTTGGCGCCACGGTGGCGATCACGGTGAGCAACGCCAGCTCGAACGCCCCGACCGGCACTCTGGCGCGCGAGATCGACGAACTTCGCCTGGCGGTGCAAACGCTTGAACGCAAGACCGACCAGGCCGGAGTGGACATTGTCGCGATCCGGGCGCGGGTAGATTCGCATGGCGATCGGCTGCGCGAAAAGGATGTAGCCGACACGACCTTGCGGACCGATATAACGGCGCTAGCGCAACAGCTCTCCGCCGTCAGCGGCGCGGGAACGGGGGTTGCGCCGGAAGGAGCGACCACCAGCTCGACGCCGCTGGGCATTCTGCTTGCGCGCATCAACCGGCTCGAGCGCATCGCCTCGGACGCAACGGCGGCGCCGGAAACAACCCAGGATGTCCGCCGAGCCGTCGCCGACCTGGCGCGGCAGGTCGCCGAACTCAACCTTGCGAACACGACACTGGTCACCGCATTCGACCAGCGCGAGGCGGCGCTGGCGGCGCTGGAGACCGGTCTTCAGGATGTGGCTGCGAAGGTGGCCGAGCCGCGAAGCGGGGGGCGGGGCGCACCGCAGGTCATCGCCTCTGCGAGCTTCATTCCGGATGCGGTCGCGACCGCCACGACGCGCGCGCAGACCATCCGCGCCCTGTCCGTGCTGGAAGCTACAGCGCGGAGCGGAGCGGCATTCGCCACCGAGCACGCAACACTCTCCGGCCTGATGCCAGGCGATGAAGCGCTGGCCGACATCGCAGCGTTTTCGAAGTCGGGCGTGCCGGCGCTTCTCGAGCTTCGCGCCGATTTCGATGCGATCGCTGCGCGTGCGCTGCGCCATGCCGAGGAGGACAGCGACGATGGCTGGAACTGGCTACGTCAGGCCTTTGCAGGTGTAGTGACCTTCGAGCCGGCCGGCAGTGTTGCGCTCGCCGCGGACACGATCCGCACGGCGCGGCGCCAGCTCGAACTCGGGGAAATTCGTAATGCCGTCGGGGCCGTTGCTGGCCTCCCAGGACGCGCCGGAGAGGATTTTGCGGCCTGGCGCAAGGCGGCGATGGAGCGCGCGCTGCTAGATGACGCGATGAAGTCGCTCAACACGCGCCTCCTCGGTGCCGCAGCGGCGACACCCGGGCCGGGCTGAGGCCTCGCCGCCCGCAACAAAAGTAAGCCTGATTACATGCGCGCTTGTCATCGCCTACACGCCGATTTGTCGATCGCGCAGCTTGCCCCCAGCGGATTAGCCGCCTAGCTCCGTGACGCATCCCGGACGGGATAGCCTGACACAGTTCATTGACACTGGGAGACCATCTTGATCCGTACCCCAAGACGCCTTGCTACGCTGGCAGTGATGGCCGCCGCGCTCATGGCTTGCACAACCCCGATGATGGAGACTGCGGGGGGCAGTGAGACCACACAGGCCGCGCCGCAACCGGATGCAGCGCTTGCTGCTGCGATCGCAAACCCGGCGCGCTCGGAAGCCAACAAGGTCCGCGACCCCTATCGCAATCCGGCGGCGACGCTTGCCTTCTTCGGCCTCAAGCCGGGCATGACAGTGATCGAAGTGCAGCCTGGCAGCTACTATGCCGAGATCCTGTCGCCCTACGCGAAGGCGACGGGCGGCAAGTACATCGGCACGGGCAACCAGATCGCAGCTGTCGCCGATCACGGTGTCTGGGGACCGCAAACCTACGTGCCGATCAGCCGCGAGTCGGGACCGCTCGCGCCTGCGGGTTCAGTCGACCTGGTCGTGACCTTCCGCAACTTCCACAACTGGTATTGGCAGCCCGGCCTCACCGACAAATACTTCGCCGACTTCGCGGCGGCCCTGAAACCAGGCGGGGTGCTCGGCGTTGTCGACCATCGCGCCGACCCACGACCGGAAGCGAACGTCAATGGCCGTCTCGGCGGAGACGGCTATGTTGCGAAGGCCTCGGTCATAGCAGCGGCGCAGAAGGCCGGCCTGGTCCTCGATGGAGAGAGCGAGATCAACGCCAACCCGAAAGACACCAAGGACCATCCCTTCGGCGTCTGGACGCTGCCGCCGAACTCCTGGACCTCGCCGCGCAACCAGGGCGAGACGCCGGCCGGCTTTGACGCCGCCAAATATAAGGCAATCGGCGAAAGCGACCGCTTCACCCTGCGCTTCCGCAAGCCGGCCTGATTGAAGCGGGGCCGCGCCGCGTATGGACCTTAAGGAGGAGCAATCCGTCCAAGGACCTAAGGCCCTGGCCGCGTGGACGGCCGCAACGCCCATCACTTCGGCCGCCAGCCTCCGATGAGCGGGGCTGGCGGCCAAGCTTGCTTTGTTAACCCCCTCCGGTTATAGCGCCGCCTCGGCCATACCGCCGGAAGCTGCCTTAGCTCAGCTGGTAGAGCACCGCATTCGTAATGCGGGGGTCACGTGTTCAAGTCACGTAGGCAGCACCATAAAATCAAGGCTTTAGCCACTCTCACCAACATCGGAAAATCGCGTGGGCATCACCTGGGCATCACCGTGCTGGATTTGATATTCACAGAAACCGACGCACGTACGCCGTGTCCCGCCGTTTGATGGTGTTTCCAAAATTGGGTTTGGAAGACCGGCTCACTTGCTGAATGCAGCGACGGCTTCCTCGGAAGTCGAGCGCTGGCGCCGACTTTCGGCGAATGCAGCAAGGTCCGCCGGGTCGTATCGGACAGCGCGAACAGTCGCTCGGATGTACCTTGGCCCGTCGCCCGAACAGCGCATCTTGTCGAGGGTCGACTTGGACAGGCCCAGACGCTGCGCCGCCTCTCGCACGTCGAGAAGGCGCTTGTCGTCGTTAGTCTGCGGCAAATCGGACTGAAGCGCTTTCGTCGGCCGCCCGCGTTTGCGCGAAGGTCCTACTATGAAATCCAGAACGCGAGGATCGACCGACGTATCCTTCGCTGGCGCGACGGGCACAGCCGGGTCCACAGAGACGACTGGCTGGACCACAGCTACACTTGCAGGCGCACCCTTCGTCGCACAATCGGACGACGCGACTGGCGCCGCAAACAGATCAAGCTGGTCCTTGGCGACCTTCACACTTCCCGGCTTGATCCGACCACGCGACATCCGCTTTCATTCCTCTCGGCAGTCAATTCATCCACAGGCCGACCAGCACATCCAGCGCATTCATCCCAGAGCCGAAGATGCGGCGCTTCCGCCGCAAGCACGCCGCGCGCGCGAACAATCTCCGCTGCAACTCAACTCTCGTCGTTCTATTCAGTCTCAACCCAAGTCATCGTTCGCGCTCTGATCGCGCCAGATCGCCCTCATCCGATTCCCAGTCCGAGCCCTCTTCCGCGCTGAAGGCTCCACGAGATCGATCGACCGCGTTGAACGCCGATTACGTTCTGACCTGCGAATCGTTCGAGCGTCGGACGCCAGGGTACGAGCTGTGCGGTTTGATCTCCGACGATGAGGGCCACCCTTCCCTGCGCCAGGTCGATGCGGCGGGTGTAGACCCCGGACACCGTGCCCGAACCAAGCCTGACCGGCATGCCGACCTCTCCGGCAAGGTTCTTTGCTGCCGCTCGGAGCTCATGCGCCCGCATGTCTTCGAGCGCCTGTCTCGAAAGCCGCTTGTCTGCCGCGCCCATCCAGCCCTGCTCGATCAGGAACAGCCGCCTTTGTCGGAGCGCGGCCTCAAACTCCCGCGCCAGATGGCCTGCGCCATCAGGCGCCGCCTCCAGACCGGCGAGCGCGCGGTCGAGATGTGTCGGACCGGTCGCGGCGATCTGGTTGGTGAGCGTCATGTAGCTCTGGACGCGCGGGGCCATGGGCGCGCGGACGAGACGCGCGCGCTCATAGGTCAGGACGCGGTCCAGATGGTCGGGCGCAATGTCAAAAATGCCGTCCCTGCCGCGAGAGATCAGGCCTGCCCGGCGCATCGCCTCAAGCCGCCTGATATTGGCGGCGACAAGACCGTCGGGGACGTTTGCTTCCATCCGGGCGTGGATGTCAGCCGAATAGAGCCCGCGGTTGAGGCGGGCGACGCGCGCCACGGCCTCGTCTGACGGGCCGATGCGGGCCTCCTGGGGCTCGAAGGCAATCAGCGCGCCTTTTGGGGTGTCCTCCAGAACCGCAAGCGCACCTGGTTCGCGGAACCGAGTATAGCGCAGCTCGCCACGGCCATTCTCGATGATGGCGATGAGATTGTCCGCCCCGTCATCGGAATACCCCAGACCGACAAGCCGGCCGGATTCCTGGCGGGTCACATCCGCAGCGAGAACAGGCATGCCCGTATGGCCGCGTCCCTGGCGGGCGACGATGCGGGCGACCTCGTCGCTGTCCGCCATCTGCCTGAGTTGGGATGGCAGGTCCGAGGCAACACGCCAGCTGCCATCCTGTCCGACAGCGGCAAGTCCCCACCCTGACAAGGTCTCGAGGCGGCGCGAGAGGTCGGTATGGCGGAATGAGCTGCCCAGACCGCCCGGTCCGTCGAGGGCAATGAGCTCCCGGTCGAGCCGGGTGAATGCGCGGGCCCCGATATCCCGGTCGCGCATCCGCTGGAGCTCCAGCGCCGGTCTTGGTCCCAGGATCCGGGTTGCGATCTCCTGCGCGTCTTCCCGGATCGCGACCGACATCACCTTGCCGGGGATGATCAGGTCTTTCCCGTCGGCGCGGATTCCCCGGATGAGTACATGGGTGTGGGGATTGTCGGTGTCCCAGTGATCCACCGCCAGCCATTGGAGACGCGTCCCGACATGGCGCTCGAGGCGCGACATGGTCTCGCGGATGAACGGACGAAGCTCGCCGAGATCGGCGCCGTCCTCGGCGCTGATGATGAGCCGGAAGTGTCGCTTGTCCGCGTGCCAGCCTTGGGTTGCCTCTCTCGCATCGAGCGAGTTGCGCGACTGGTCATAGAAGGGCTCATCGCCGCCTTGCCGCTCGCGCGACAGGTATCCGATCGTCGCGTCAATGTGCTGCTCGGAAGACTGCTCCTGTCCGCGCGACGGCTCTCGCTGATCGCTGACTTCGGGCTGGTTAGGCCGAGCGGCGCCCTCCCGTCCGAGATAGGCGACATGGGCCCGGAGCGTCGTTGCCCGCCCTGCGACATGGGCCACGAACCTGGCCTTCACCACGACGCGGCGCTGCGTGACGCGGACAGGTCGCGCGCGTGACGCAGACCCCTTCGCAAAGTGGGCGCGCACGGAGGACTGTCCGACAGGTGAGCTGCCCTTCGGCTTTGACGCTGGCGCACGCCGCACAGCCGCGCGCACCTGCTTCAGCGCAGGACGAACGTCCTGTGCTGAACGTCCGATGCGGATTTCGAATTCATTTTCGTCACGCTGCATGGCCTCAGCATCGCGCGCTGACGGCAGCTGTCGACTGCTTGCAATCGGTTCGAGAAATTGCGGCGGATCCGCCGCAAGCGCCTCACGGATGTGAGGCGGTTTTTTCTATGTGCAGACAGGCGGTTGGCGTCCCAACCGCCGCTCTACCTTAATCTTGCAGATCGCCGCACCCCGACCCGCTCACATCTCCCGGCTTGGTCGCTGCTCTCACCGCAACGCCAAACATCTCTCAGCGCTAAGACTGACAGGATCGATCAACAACCGATCGCTGCATCACCCACGCGCCACGCATGTGGCGCCCAGAAAGGAAGAAGGCTGCAAGGAGCCTGCGCACCGGGGCTTCCCGGTGCTGCATGGCGGGAAGCGCCGTCGAGCGGCTGGCGGCGCGAAGCGCCCGCAGGGTCGCGCCCGAAGGAGCCGCGCGAAGCGCGGCGGGACCGAGCGTGACCGCCAGTCGCTCTCCGCCCCCCTGCTCTCGTTCCCGGCCCCACTGTCTGGTTATCACATGTACAACGACCGAGCGCTTGCCGCGGATCACCCTCGACGTCGCCCCTCCGATGTCCGTGAGGAGCCATCGCACGGGATTAGGCGGGCTTATCGCGACGCGAGACAAGACCGCAGTCCGGACCGATCCCCTCGAGATCGAAACGCTCTGAGGCCACACCCGGCGTTAGCGGCGAGGCCGGACACGCGTAACCGTCTGAATATCAACAGCGCGGGCTGGGCTCGCCTGCAAGTGCTGGCGCATCTCCTGGAAAACCGGTTTGGCGCCCTTGGGATCAGCGATCGTCAGGATGACGGCGAATGGCACGCCCTCCGCCGGGAAGGTTGCCTCGGCCCGCACCACGCTGGTTACCTCAAGACGCCACGAACTGAAGGTTCCATGCGTGTCGAATGTTCTCTCGTACTGCTTGCACGGCCACCATTTCAAACCATGGTCAATGAGCGCTTTTTCGGGGATGCCGAGCCCAGCCGTTTTGGGCAGGTAACGGGGCGTGATTTGGTCCGTGTAACTCGGCTTTCCATCCTTCCGCACGGTAGCCTGATGCTGCAGAAGTCTGGCGTCGAGATTCACCCGGACGAACTCGGCGCCGAAAGCCGGATCGAGTGGCGGGTTGTAGACCAGCGTCATCCTTGCGTGCCCCGAGCAAGCGCCGGTTGCGGCATCCACCAATGAGGCGGGCCATTCGAAATTGAAGCGCAGGATGGCGGGCCGTCGTTCGCCGACCGTCAGCCGGCTCTGGAAGACGAGCGTGATCTGGTGGTCGTCGGTCTCAAGCATCTGGGCAGCGCTCGCCGGACGCCCAAAGCCGACGAACTGCCGCGCAAGATCGCGGAGTCGAGTGGAAGCGAGCGCGGCAGGAAGACTCGTGTGATGTAGGAGCATTGCCCGCAACGCCTCGATCGACAGGTGTCCGCCCGTTGATGCATCGAGACCAGCGAGAGTGCGAGCCACCAGAGGGGCGCTGTAACTCGTTCCCATGACCTGCGCTGGCATGCCGGAGGGGCCTACCGAGATTAGCCCGCTGGATTCCCCGCCCTTCTGTCCGCCGGCGCCACCATAGGCTGCGACATCGGGTTTCACTCCCACTTGCAGTCCTGGACCTCGGCGGGTGTAGACCGTCGGCGCGCCCTCGATCTGGGACGTTCCAGGAGGATTTACCGCGCCGACGGAGACATTTCGAACGCTCTCGGACGGCTTGAAAATCGTGTCGGAGCTTGTCCGGGCCGCGAAGTACTGGACTGCCGCCGTTGGCTTGGCTGGCCAGGGCGACCGGGCGTCGCCGCCCGCGAGATTGCCCACCGAATTTACGAACACGACGCCATACTTGTCCGCGATCTCGTCGAGCCTGGCGGCATAGCGGCTGTAGCGGTGAGACTCGACTTCGGCGGTCGCATTGATCGAGAGGTTGAAGATGCGAACGCCATGCGTTTCCTTCGCTTCGGCGACGGCCTGTTCGAGTTCCTCGAGGAAGTCAGTGAAGCCGTTAGGGTAGGCGTCAAGAAATCGCCCTTTCGGGTAAAGCGGCGCGTCGTAGATGCGACACCCGGACGGCTCGGGCGCGACGGTAGGAGGATTGGCGGTTTGACCGATGGCGACAAGGCCAGCGACATTGGTGCCATGCGTAGGATCGCACTCGTCGATCGAAAGAAAATCAAAACGGCCGGCGACCCATTCCCCAAGGCATTCGGCGACGCCGGTGTCGATCACTCCCACGATCGGATAGATCGCGCCCTGTGCAGGAGACGGAATTTGGAAGACGGAGGCCGCCGGCTGAGCCGGTCTCGCCTCCTCGACATGAAGCTGAGCGGGAGGGCGGATTGTTCGCACCAGTGGATGATCAGCGAGGCGGGTCAGCGCGGCCTCGTGGCGCTTGAGCGAGAGATCCGCCGCGGCGCGAGGCGGCGCAAGCGGCAGTTCAGCCGAAGCTAGCCCAACACGGTTCTCGATGAGCGGTGGCTCATCCGACACCGTCAACTGCAGCTCAAGCACGGGCGTGCGGCCGATCGGGCGCGCGAGATACGTCCTCGCCCCTGGACCGAGCGAAAGGAGGACGGTTTCGAGTGACTTTCGAAGGTCGCCGCGGCCTAGGGGATCATCAGCGATGACCGCCTCCGCGGGCGTTTCGAACAGTTCGATGCTGTAACCGGAAACGGTCTGCGGACTCCGAAGCATGGAGAGAGCGGCTGAGGTCGAGAATGACCTTTTCGCCTCGGGGGGCGCAATCTCGAACGTTTCGATCGCCCCCACTTCGGACCGTTTGCGAGTCGGCGCCTTGTAGGGCTTCTGGGTCTCGCGGTGGATCTTCACCTCGACCCTTACCTCGGCGCTCTCGATTCTATGGCGCAGCGTGGCGAGATAAGTTAGGGGCGCTCGGAAGTAGAGTGTTCCGACTGAATCGGCGCCTACGCAGGGAAAAAGATCGTCGGTGAAGACCCAGCGATTCGGCCGGTACGATTTAGCGAGGGCCTCGACTCGCAGCTGAACGCGTAGGTAAGCCGCCGGGCCATATGTACTCGCGCGCACTTGTCGTTCGACTTCGTCGACTTGTGCGAGAAGAGTCTCTCGATGTTGCCGGAACTCCTCGTCTCTACCGTCGAAAAAGTCTTTCTCCTGACCCATCCTGCCTGGATCTGGCGCACGCAGAAAATCGGTTGCGTTGAGGATGATCTGCACCGGGTTATTCGGCATGGACCGGCTCTTGTGGATGATTGGCGGCGGCTTCCCGCGCCAAATGTCTGGCTTTCTTCAGCTTGCTGACGTCAGGCTGCTTCATTCCAGCGAGATCGCCCAGCACCTGCTGCGTTAATTTAAGCGAGTCGTCGTTCGCCGCGTAGCTGATGAAATGGTGGACATCCTTCGCCAGTTCGGCGGCAGGCCCACTCTCGTCTACCGGCATGCGCGACAACACCGTGTGCAGCGCCGAAACAAGACTGGGCGACTCAAGCGACTTGTGACCGAGCGCCAGGGACCGTTTCACGCCATTGCAGATGCGCTGGATGTCGGCGCCAGACCGGCCGCTAAGGCAGTAGGCGAAGAGTTCCGCAAGATCCTCCTCGACATCGATCGGAGCCAGAAATCGTCGTACCAGCTCACGCCTGCTCGCGTCGTTGGGCTCGCCAATATGGAGCTGGGCTTCAAATCGCCGCCAGATCGCTGGGTCGAGCAGCCTGTCATGATTAGTGATCGCGATCGTGATGCCGATATCGCGCCGGCTATCGAGGTTCTGCAGCAGAGTGTTCACAACTCGCTTGATTTCGCCGACTTCCTGAGGGTCATCGCGCTGCTTGGCGAGCGCGTCGAACTCGTCCAGCAGCAGTACACACCGATAGCGATTGGCGAAGTCAAATAAATTGGCGATGTTTCGCGCGGTTGTTCCGAGGAACGAACTGATGAGCCCATCGATCCGCGCGACAACGAGCGGCAGGTCGAGTCGATGCGCGATATAGTGAGCCGTCAGCGTCTTGCCGGATCCAGGCGGCCCGAAGATCAGCAAGGTCCGCGTGGGCTCGACACCTACATCCCTGAGGCGCGAGGGGTTCGACCATTCGGCGAGGATGTCACCGATCGTCTCGCGAACGGTCTCGTCGTATTCGGGTGAAGTCCGAAGCGACGACGGGAATTCGACCGAGCACAGCCGCGCGCCGGTCTCCCGGTCGATCGGCGGAAGTACGGTCGGAGTCATCGCTTCGCCGGTGACCAGTGCTCGCGATACCTCCACCCGGCTGGGACGTAGCTCTGGCGCTTCGGCTGCCGCCTTTAAGAGTCGGTCAATCGTTTCGGCTTCCTTTGAAGAGCCGTCCTTGGACAGCCGGTCGCGCAGGCGCGCGACCTGCTTTTCCAGCGCCGCGCGATCCCCGGCCAAGCCGGCCCGTATGATGCTTTGGACCGCTGAGAAGTGCTCCATATGCACATATACTCCCCATTTATTCTGTTATTCCAGCATTTATGCAGAATTTTGTCGATTTATGCAAGCTACCTCCGGTTTTATGCAGGGGGCGAGGGGATTCTCATTCCACGGATGAAATCCGACGCCTTGGACGCCAGCGACGCGGCCTGAAAGATTGCCCGGTTGTCGCCCTTCAGGACCTGCAGCCAAGAGCCGAGGTAGTCCGCGTGTCGGACGGTCGGCGCGACGCCCAGTTCGGCGCACAGGAACGCGGAGCAAAGCTCCGCGACGAGTTCCTCCCGCGCGTAGGCCTCGCCGCCATGGCGGCCCGAGAAGTTGCGGTCGAGACGCGAGACATGCCCCGTCCAGTGACCCAGCTCGTGGAGCTTGGTACGATACCAGTTGATCGGCTCGAAATAGGCTTCCTGCGGCGGAACCTGGATGAAGTCATGCGAGGGCGAATAGAACGCCATCTCGCCACCAATCCTGATGTCAGCCTTGGTCGCCGCGATGACAGCTTCGACGTGCGGCAGGACTTCGGTCCGTCCCGGCAGCGGCGCGGCATCCGGGTCCACGGCAAGCCCATCGCACTGATCGACGTGAAAGACCGTGAACCGCTTGAGGAAGCCGACGCGGCGGGCATCCTCCCCAGATGCACTCGCCTTCTCCTGCTCGGCCTTGGGGACGAAGGTGTCGGCGTAGACGACCATCGTCCCCTTCTCGCCCTTGCGCACACATCCACCAAGAGCGAGCGCCTGCTTGAAGGTGAGCCAGCGTTGCGAGGGCCTGCCCTGCTCGATGGCGGCGAACCAGAGCAGCAGGATGTTGACGCCGGAATAGGTCCGGCCCGTGGAAGCGTTCTGCGGAAGTCCAAGCGGCGTCCCGCCCGAAGAAGCCCAAGGCTGCACCCATGGGAAGCGTCCGGCTTCGAGTTCCGAGATGATGCGAGCGGTAACGGTGTCGTGGAGAGATTGCACGTTCGCATTGGCGGTCATGACGACCTCCTTGAGAGTTTGAAATGATGGGAAGAGCGACAAGCCGGCGGCGATGCCGCCGGCCGCTGACTTGCGGTCAGGATTCAGTGCTCGCTTGGCAGGTAGAGGGTCCGGTTGGCGAACCAGAGCGTCACGGTGTCGAGCGGGAAGTCAGTCCACGGTATCGGATGGACGTAGAGTTGCTCGTCGTCGCCGTCAGTGCAGATCAACCTGGCCGAACGATCCTGACCGACGGTCAGCGTCCAGACCTGGAACTCTGCAGCACGGAGCACGGGATGGTGCGGCTGAGGACAGAGGATTGCGTCGAGCAGCCAGTAGGCTGATCCGGTTTCGGCAAGATACTGGACGCCTTCAGTATAGACGCATCCTGCGGACAACGGATGCCGATAGAAAGTCTCGCTTCCTGTGAATTGAGAGAGGTCCTGCGCCTTGAGCGCAGTCGATGCAGCGGATGACATGAGTGCTTCCTGCGAAATGAAATGATTGACGAGATGGGGACCGGCCGCTTGCGCGGCCGGTCTGGCGCATCACGCAGCGCGTCTGCGCTTGGCCTTGGGGGCCTCTTCGCCAGCAGGCGCTTCCTCGGAAGCAGGTTCCGCCTTCGGCTTCCCGCGCGCGAGAATCTCGACCTCGCCGAAACCGGTGACGACGAACTCGATCGAGTAGCGTTTCTGGCCGCGCTCATCCTCCCAGGAGCTCGGACGCACCTGACCGACGAGCCGGAGGCGCGTGCCCATCTGCACGGCCTTCTCGATCAATGCGACCTTCGCGGGCGCGAACACCACGACGCGGTGCCAGTAGGTTTTCTCGTTCCAGTCGCCGCCTTCGGCTTTCCACCGTTCGGATGTCGCGAGCGAGATGATGGCGAGTTTCTTGCCGTTGCTGGTCGGCTTGATATCCAGCTTGCCGACATTGCCGATGAGTTCGAATGATGCGCGATCCATGATGCTCTTCCTTGTGATCCCGCGGGATCAGTCCCGCCGGGGTCGCGTTTGCGACGCCCTTCAGGAGCGGCCGGAAAGCAAGCGCAAGCGGTGACCGCGCAAGGGGTTGGTGCGGCCTGCAGGACCGAAGGTCCGAAGCCTCGGCCCCTTGCGCGGGCATGCGCCGGACGCTTGATGGGCGTCATAAGCAAACGTGGCCTTGGCGGGCGCCGGCGGATCGGCAAGCGATCCTGGATGCGCTTGACCGCGGTCGGCGCCAGGCTCTCAATCACGGACCATTGCCAAGAAGGTAGACCAAGCTTGCCCTCATTCCGCACCATCACACGAAAGGACCTTTACGACCTGGTCTGGTCACGACCGATGCGCGACGTGGCCGTCGAGTTTGGCATTTCAGACGTGGGCCTGGCCAAGACGTGCGCGCGCCATGGAATCCCGTCGCCTCCGCGCGGCTACTGGGCCCGTCTTCCGGCTGGGCAGAAGGTCGAGCGCCAATCGCTCGCTCGGGCTGAGACCGAGAACCCGACCATCGAGATCGTCTTGACGACCTCACGGCTCCCGGAGGCTGCCGCGAAGGTTCTGGCCGAAGCACGGATCGAAGATCTGCAGACGAGGGAGGATCGCCCTGAACCCGAGCCGGTAGCGCCCTTCCCGGTGGTCGATCTCCATCGATCGATCAAGCTGACGGCGTTGACGCTGCGCAAGAGCAGGCCAGCTAAGGATGGCGCCGTTCGCGCGTGCGATGAAGGCATGCATGGGGTCGTCATCTCGGCGGGATTGGCGGAACGGGCTGTGTTCATTCTCGATGGCCTCGCCAGGCGACTGGAGAAGGATGGCATCGCGTTCGAACCGGCCGGCGCCTGCATGCGAGCGGCGATCGGAATTGACACCGTCTCACTGACCCTCGTTGAGAAGACGCGGCGCCAGAAGCATATCCCGACGCAGGAAGAACTGAACGAGGAGGAGAAGGAGCGAAAGCGCTTCCAGCGGCGCTGGAGCCAACGATCGCTCAGTGATCTGGTCGATCTGGGTCCTTACGCCCGCCCCTGTCCCGAATGGGACATCATCTTTCTGGGCGACCTCGTCGTCAAGATCGACAGAAGCGGCGGCGATGGTCTTCGCAGGCGCTGGTCCGATGCCAAAACGCAGAAGGTCGAGCGGATGCTCGACGACATCGCGCTCGGACTGCGTGCACATCTCGCGGCCGTGAAGGAAAGACGCGAAAGTCATGAAGAGTGGCAACGCCAGTGCGCCCACATGCAACGCCGGTGCGAAAAGGCCCGGCGGCGCGCAGAGCGCGAGACCCGTCGCCTGGCCTTCCTGAAAGAATTATCTGATCACCAGCAGGAGATCGAGCGCCTCACGGAATGGCTGGCCCATGCTGGCGCCGAGCAGAAATCACCTCACCTCGCCCGAATGAACCAATGGGTGCGCGGGCGACTAAGGCTCTCGCAAGCCGCACTTGACGAAGCGGGGATCGAATCTGCGCTCACCAAGGCTGCGCTCTTTTCTGAAGCCGATGATCTTCACGACCCCGAGGGTGAACTGCCCAAAGACTCCTACAACTTCTATTGATCTCACCTTGCACAGTCTGGCGGAGCAACGCACATTCTGCGTTTGCAGGCCCGTCCCCCCAACCTAGGGTCTGCAAAAGAAAGGAGCCGCCAGTTCTGCTGGCAGCCCCTTTTGATATCAGCTGATGCCGCCTACTCCGCGGCGATCGTCGCCGCGCCAGTCGTGGTCAGCTCAATGACGCCTTGGGGCACGGGCGTCACAAGCAGGTACGGCAGGTAACCGGTCCCGGCGAACGCCTGATCAACCCGCGCGGCCAACTCATCCTTCTTCAGCTTGGCGTAGGCAGCCATCGCTGCGTCCCGGGATTTCTGGCTCTTGTCGACCAGAGTCGGCGACTCGGCCAGCGCCGCGAGAAGTTCTACCTTCTGCAAGCGCGTCCAGTAGCTCGCATCCACGTGCCAGAACTCCCGCATGTCGAGATCGAGCGCTTCCGCCAGCGTATCGGCCAACGCGTTGCGGCGACGGTCAGAGGGCGAGCCCTTCTCATGCGCGAGATCTACAGAGTCGGCCACAAGCACCGCCAACAGCGCCAGCAACGTGCCTGAGGGCTGCGCCAGGCACCAACCAAGCACGACCGCCTCGTGCTCGGGCGCGTGCGCAAGAATTGCGCTGCGTGTCTCCACGAGAGCGTCTAGGTCCTCGATCTGGGCCGGATGCGCGGCGACGCCGATCCCGGACAGGTCGCTCCGGAACACCGACCGCACGAGCATCGCCGCGACCGCGACAGCGAGCGCCGTATCCCGATCCCGCGCCAGCAGGAGCCTGATCGCACGCGTGCGCGCCTGCGACAGGTCGCGAATGACGGATTTCGGGAGTCGGCATTCACTCTCGCCCTCCTCATCTTCGCTATCGGCAGCGGTGTCCGTATCGATCATGCCCTCCTTGGAAGACTCGCCTTCGCCGACGTGGGCCGGAGCCGCCTTCTTCTTGCGGATCGCCTTCACTGTCTTCTCGTCGGACGAACGGATGACGCCCAGCGTCGCCTGGACGTCTCCGTCGTGACTGATCGACAGGACCACGCCGGCATGGGCGATCAGGTCTTGATCCCAATTGCGAGCCGACTGCCGCAGGGTTTCGATGGCGGCTGCAAGATCGTCTCGCGTCTCCCAGCGCGGATCATCTTCCACGCTGTCATCGTCCAGCTCGGCGTCGAGCGCTTCCAGCTCGCTGCGCAGACGCGACAACTCGGCTTCCTCCGCGTCGGTGAACTCCCGCCAGTCCGGCTGGAGGCGAGTGGCAGAGTACCCCTCCCCGCTTCTCTGGCCGAGATTGATCTCGACCCAACCCCAACCTTGCTCGAGCCAGGTCTCTCGTGCGTTGTCGAGTTTCTGCTCAGCCAACTGCGTCATCAATGCAGGATCACCGACATAGACGGCGTCCGCATCGAACAGGTCGCGCACCACGGCGCCACCCGCCAACTCATAGGCGTGCAATCCCACGAACCGCGCCAGACGGTCGGAAGCGCGCATGCGTCCCTCCATCAAACGCGCTCGAACAGACGCGGCATGCGTCAACGGACGGCCAAGGCTGCGGAACACGGCTTCCTGCTGGGCATGATCTTCAACGAGGCAAAAGGCGCGGGCCGCTTCCAGGCTTACATCGCCACGCTTCCACGCCGCCTTGATCTTCGGCGACAGGCCAGCCAGAGCCAGCCGCTGGTCGACATGCCGGCGCGTGACGCCGAAGCGCCGGGCCACATCGTCAGGCGTTGCGCCTTCGGCAATCAACGCCGCAAAGGCGTCCACTTCATCCATCGCGTCCATGGCGACACGATGGACATTCTCGATCAGCGAGACCTCGCGCCCTTCGTCCAGCGCGACGACATGGCAGGGAACAGCGAAGTCCTTCGGGATCGTCTTGTCGCGCGCCAGCTTCTTCAGGGCGGCAAGGCGTCGGCCGCCCGCATCGACCTCGTACTTGCCATCGGCGGACGGGACGACGCAGAGATTCTGCAGGAGGCCGCGCGCGGCGATCGACGCGGCCAGCGCATCGATATCGGCCTTGCGATCCTTGCGGCGCGCATTGCGCGGCGACGGGATCAGCTGGTTGAGCGGGATGAACTGTATGCTTTGGGTTTCGGCAGTCATGGGATGCTCCACTGAGCTTCCCGGCGGCAGAATGCGAAGCCGGGGCCGCTTGCGCGACCCAGACTGAAAGCGCCTGCCGCATGAGGCCGGCGCTCAAGGGCAAAGAGCGCTAGCGTCCCTTGAGCGACGGACACGGCAGGCGACCGACGACGCGCGCAAGCAGGCCTGCAGCGTTCCTGCCGACCTCAGTGTGTACCGTGTAATCCGAACATGGAAAGCAGCAGAGTGCCCTGCCAGAATCCATCTATCCTGCAATAGATCTCAGGATGTCTTTCGCCCGAACCCGTTGCTGGTCTGGACGCGTCGACCGATTAATCATATTATGCTGTACGTTTGATTGCCGCATGCTTTTGGGTAGCCGAAGATCTTTTCGGCTCAGGGGTGAGGATGGTCGGCGCCTCGTCAAGTTGCCTCAATAGGCGCATCGCCTTGGTGGTCGGTGTCGCACTTGGCCACACGTCGGCATGCTCAATGCCGGGTATATCTCTGGACCAATCGCAACTAGGCGAGAACCCGATAGGCAGGCATGTCGCCCGCATGATTTCGCTTACGGATTTGTCGGCCCAGAAATTTTCCTCCGAATGGATTGCTGAGCAGTGTCCCGTTCCAGGCACCCTCGTCACTTGCGCGAGGCGCTTAGGAATGAATTGCGACGACGTTGCAAGAAGCGATGAGCCTCGGTTGTTGTGTAGCTATAGCTCGAGATACCGGACCAGGCCTGTGACGTTTCGAGTAACGCCCTCGATGGATGGCAGACCTGCTGCTAATTGGACAATAGTCGATGTCTCTATGCGGATCGCGCGGTCATCCGATGGCACAATTGTCACGTCATTTGAGCGGACTCGCTCCAAAGAGGGAGTTGACGACTGATGCCTGCGGTTCCTCCCTACTTCATTTCTGTCGGCGAATATCAGATACCAGAAGGCAGCCGGCTTGGTTCGCACAGATTTATCGAAGTCACGGACTCGGCTGGAACCATTGTCTATCAGTTCCATGGGCTAGCAACGTCAGCTGATGGTTCGATACAGCCGATTGGAATCTGGCCCACTGACGTACTGAAATACTATGCGTTCGACTACCAGTACATGAAAATGGATCCCGCGACGCGGGTTTTTCTGCAGAACCTACAGAGCACTACGTACAACATTGCATTCTCACAGGCAGACTTGACGCTTCTGCTCATCGCTATCGATGCCGCGGGAGACAAGATCAACCTCATCAACAAGGGCAATCCTCTCCCATATCCCTCATTGGGATTGGGCATAAACAGCAATTCGGTTTGGACAACGCTGCTTGCAGCAATGGGCTACTCTGTTCCCGTTATCCCAAATGGCGCATACATCGTGCCAGGCGTCGGCATTGTGCTGCTGGATCAGGCGACGCTTGAGGATATCTGGAATGGCCAGATTGATCCGCCATCGGGACCTTCTCCAAACTATGCGCAGCTAGGCCAGATTTTTGGCTCCACACTCGGCCGGACCTTCGGAGGCGACAATCCCGAACTCAGTTTGGCAAGTGGAGCCATACTTGGCGCCATTGCGATGAACATCGGCCAGATGATCGAGACCGCCACAAATGCGGGTTGGTCTCACACGTTCAACGCGGCGCTTAAGTTCTCCGACAGTACGGAGGAAGTGTGGGCGGACTTCGGCCCAGAACTTGGACTCATGGCAACCTCACAGGCAATCGGATCCGTTAGCAGCTATCTGGCTCTTGAATTGGGGGAGGCCCTGGGACTTGAGGGATTCGGCGCAGAAATGTTCTCGAGCGTTTCGGGAACGATTCTGAGTCATGTCGCTACGAATCTTCTCGCAACAAATGTTTCAGCGTTTTCTGGCCTGCTTTCTGCGACTGCTATTGATGGAATTGCGCAGAACGGCGTATTTGACGGCCTTGGCGGCGCGCTCGAATCTTCAATCATCAGCTTTTTCGCCACCAAGCTCGGCTCCATGATCGTGCAGCCGCAGACACAAGCGGCTGTAGTGCTGAGTTCCCTTGGCGCAAGTCTTGGCGGATTGGGCGCAGTGGGCACTGCGTTGCATGGCGGCTATCTTGTGAACGCCATCGGATCCTTTGCGGGATCTCTCAATATTCCAATCATACAGGGGCTCCTTGCCGGCATTCCCGGCGCTGGGGTTCTGATCGGGTTCGTCTTGGGCGCGCTAATTGGCAATATGTTCGGCCGCAAGAAGCCAAGGATACCTGCAGCCGATGCAGAGGTGACGCTACAACTGCCAAACGCGCGATACACGCTTGGCGTTGAAAATCAGATCAACAATGGAAATCTCAATCTGGTGCGCTCAATGGCCGTCGGCGCGCGCGATACTCTCAATGGCATCATCGAAATCGTGACCTGGGGTGACGAGACGGCAAAGGTCTCCAACACGACATCACCGACACAGGTCTACGGGCACACGGGCGGCCAGCTCTGGGTGAAGCTTGGCGGCTCTGGCGCGGCCAAGACCAATGTCAATTCGGCTGATGAGGCGGTTGACAAGGGGGTGCTCTGGGCCCTGCCGTCGACGAAGATCATTGGCGGCGATTTCATTATGAAGCGCGCCATCTACCAACTTACGCGCGCTCCTGGCCTCGTGAAGAGCGTTTCAGAGCTCGCCGGTAGTTTCAAGATTGCAGAGGATTACGGATTCTATCTTCGCAATCGCGAGCGAATTGAAGGGGAGATGGCCGAGCCGTACTTGTCGATGACTTCGGCGCAAAAGACGTTCTACAACGCCAATCAGTCATTCATGACCCGCGCATTTGCGATGGGCAGTATACCTCTGTCTACCTCGAACGCACAACTCCGACCGAACGGGCAAACGCGGACGGATGCGCAGTGGTATCTGGACAATAAGCCTCTGGTAGATGCCATTGTCGCCGATCTCGACCTAACTCAGTTTGCAGCTGCTTGGATCGCGACCCTACAGCGTGCAGCCGAACTTGAGCTGGATCGCGCAGCGCCGTCTGATTTCTATGGCGGCGCCAAAGGATTCATTGATGGTGTCAGCCAAACGCTCGTGGGCACTCGTGTCGATTATGAGTCTGTTGGGTTCCGGATGGAGGGATCTGATCTTGTGGTGCGTTATGCGCCGGAGCGCACCTCGCCGAACGCCAATCTTGTTCCCGATGGCGATGTTCCCGGCAACT
>JBEAMJ010000033.1:0-3953 GCA_041166025.1 Pseudomonadota bacterium
CGACCGGCTTTCTGCGCAGCCATCGCTGCCTCGTGCTTCTGGGTCATCCTCACCCCGCCCCGCTCCCCGTCGCGCTGGTCGATCCGCTCGATGATGAGACACTCCGCGGCCTGCGCTTTGCTACCGGACGCGACCTCGCCGTCCATGTCATCCGCGCAGCCGAGCAGCGCCGGCTGTTTGCTCAGTACTACGAAGACGCGGCCGGCGCCTGGTCACAGGAGATCGCCGATCGCGACGAGGCCCGCACGGAATCGGCGCTCGAATTCGATCGCGATGCGCCGGTTGCACGGCGCGTCGCCGGCTGGCTGGCCGATGCTGTCGCCCGGCGGGCCTCGGACGTTCATGTCGAACCGCGCTCGAACATGCTTGCGATCCGTTTCCGGATCGATGGCGCGCTCCAGACGGTCTCCGAAGAGCCGCTTGCCGCGGCAAGTTCCGTGATTGCGCGTATCAAGGTGCTCGCCGATCTTGATCTGGGCGAGCGCCGCGCCGCACAGGACGGGCGAACCACCATCGTGGTCGGCGGCCGCGCCATCGATCTCCGGGTCTCGATCGTGCCCTCGGTTCATGGCGAGGCGGCGGTGTTGCGCATTCTCGATCGCAATGAAGTCAAGCTGGACTTTGCATCGCTGGGGTTTGGCGAGGACGCGCGCATCCTGCTTGAGCGCGCGCTCGCCTGGCCGCATGGTCTCTTCCTGGTGACGGGGCCTACGGGTTCGGGCAAGACGACGACGATGTATGCCGGCCTCGAGGCGATGCGCGCGAGCCAGCGCAAGGTCCTGACCATCGAGGATCCGGTCGAATACCATTTTGACCATGTGACCCAGGTGCAGGCCGCGCCCAAGGCCGGCGTCACTTTTCCGAGCGCCATCCGCGCTTTCTTGCGGCAGGATCCTGACGTCATCCTGGTGGGCGAGATTCGCGATGGCGAAACCGCGCGCGCCGCCGTGCAGGCCGCCCTCACCGGGCATCTTGTCCTTGCAACGCTCCATGCCATTGACGCCCCGCGCGCTGTGCCGCGCCTGCTCGACATGGGGGTTGAGCCCTTCCAGCTCGCCGCCTGCTTCCGCGGCGCGGCGTCGCAGCGGCTGGTCAGGCGGCTCTGCCCGCACTGCCGGCGGCCCCGCGCCTCAAGCCGGGTCGAACGCGAGACCCTGAAGCTTGCCCAGGATCGCATCGTCTACGATGCGGTGGGGTGCGGGCGATGCCTGCAGTCGGGGTTCCTGGGGCGGATCGTCATCGCCGAAGCATTCGAGGCGGATGACGCCTTTCTCAATCAGATCCGCGATCACGGTGCGATTGCCGAGGCGGCCGAGACCGCGCTGGGCTCGCGCGTCATCGATGATGGCGCGCGCAAGGTGGCCGATGGCGTCACCACCTCCGCTGAAATCCTCCGCGCGCTGTCGGGATAGCGCCATGGCCGTCTTTCGCTACGCAGCGCTTCTGCCCACCGGCCGCCTCCGCATCGGACTTGTGGAGGCGGATTCACCCGACACCGCGCTCAAGCTCCTCACCGCGCGCGGCGAGACGCCGGTTCGCATCCGCCCAAGCCGCGGCACGATGCGCGAGGCGCGCATCCCGCGCCAGGAGCTGGCGACTTTCCTTGCCGATCTTGCCGCCCTGCATGATGCCGGTGTTCCCCTCCGGCGCGCGCTCGATGTGCTGGCCAATGGCGCCTCCACGGCCCGCGCGGCTGAGCTGGCCCGCATCATGGCTGAGCGTCTCGACGCGGGGTCGGACGTCGGCCGCGCCACCAGCCTCGCCCAGAGCGGAGATCTTGCCTTCGCCGCCGAGCTCGCGCGCGCCGGCGAGGCCTCAGGCAAGCTTGGAGATGCGTTGCGCTTTGCCGCCGACATGCTGCGCCGGCAGGCCGACTTCAGCAAGCGGATCGCGAGCGCGCTGGCCTATCCGGCTTTCCTCCTGATGCTCTCGCTTGTCGCCATCATTGCGCTCACCACCATCGCCGGACCCGCGATCGCACCGCTCCTGGAAGACGCTCCCAACCCGCCTGCAGAGCTTGAGCTCGTGCTGGGCCTCGGCGCCTTGCTCCAGCAGCACGGCCTTCTTGTTCTGGCTGGCCTTGGCGGGCTGATCATCGCCCTCGTAGCGGCAAGCCGGGTCTCACCCTTCCGCGAGATGCTTGCCGCTTTGCGGGCGCGCCTTCCCTTGCTGGGCGCCGTCGTGCGCGACATCAATTGCGGGTCCTACGCGCGCGTCCTCGGCGCACTCCTCTCGGGCGGGGCACCCGCAACAGTTGCCATGGATCTTGCTGCAGGCGCTGCGCCCAATTCGCTCTGGCGCGGCCGGTTCAATGCGGTCGGACAAAGCCTTCGCGACGGCCGCACGGTGGCCGCCGCCCTGGCCTCTCTTCCCGACGCTTCGCCCGAGATCGCGCGTCTTGCCCGCGTTGGCGAAGCCTCAGGCGCCCTGGGAGAGATGCTGGCGCGGGCAGGCCACATAGCGGTCGAGCGGGCGCTGAGACGGCTCGACCAGCTGGCGGCCGCGGCCGGCCCCGTGCTCATTCTCGCTATGGGCGGGTTCACCGGCTGGCTGATGAGCGCCTTTCTCACGGGCCTGTCGCAGCTGGGCGAAGGGACGTTCTGATGGCTGAGAAGGACGCAGGCTTTACGCTGGTCGAGGCCATCGCCGCCCTTGCGGTTGCGGGCCTTGCCGCGGCCGGTCTGATGGCGGCGCTGGGTTCGGCGCGCGCCCGCACCGTCGAGGCAGAAACACGTGCGGAGGCCGTCGTGCTGGCGAAGGCCGTTCTCGACGACGCACTTCTCGCCGAGAGGCTGGTTGAACTGCCGCGGCGTGGCGAGACGGGTGAGCCGCCTATCCGCTGGACGATTGCGGTCGGCGAGAGGGGCGCCGCCTGGCCGGACATGATCTCGATCGATGTCTCGGTACGTTGGACTGCGGCCGGGAAGGAACACGCCTTTGCGCTGTCGGGCTATCGCCCGACGCTGGGGCCTTGAACCATGGACCGGGATGACGGATTTACCCTGACGGAGCTTCTGGCCGGCCTCCTGGTCGCCTCGCTGCTCATCGCCGGGGTCGTCGACATCATTCGCCAGTACGCTGCCTCCACCCAGCGGATAAAGGTCGTCGGCGCCGAATTGCGATCACGCGCCCTCGTCGACGGTCTCCTGGCGCAACTGGCGCGCGCTGATCCGGGAAGCCTCGTCCTGGCCGAAACCGACCTCCGCGCCACGATCGGCGCCGCGCCTGTGACGGCCAGCCTCTTGCGCGCCGAAGACAGCACCACCTTCGCCTGGTCGGGACCGGGGTTGAGCCGCACCATCGTCCTGCCGCCAGGTATGCGGTTTACCAGTCCCCGACCCGGCCTCATTGTCCTGGGGCACGGGCAGGAGGCCCCGCCGCTCGCAAGCGTTGAGACAAGGCGCACGCAGGCTTACGATTGCCAGTTCGACACCGTCTCGCTGACATGCCGCCAATGACAACGATCACGCTTCATCCCAGCCCGCTCGACCGGCTCGATCCGGTTGCAGCCGCCATCCGCTGGTGGACCAGCCAGATGCTGGACATGGTGGGTGCGCCGCGCCGCAGGACATTCACGCTCGCCGACGTCGAAGCCACGAAATCCCTTCCCCGCGCGATCGACATCGCGCTCCCGGAGACCGACGGGTTCATCGCCGAGGTCTGCCTCCCAAAAGGACACGCCGATGCGCATCGCCAGGCGCTCGGTCTGAAGCTTGGCGACATCGCACCGATCCCGCCTGCCGACCTGACCATCGCCGCGCGCGCAACATCGCGAGGGGACAACGATACTGCGACCTACGGCGTCGCCATGGCGCGTGCATATCGGCTTGCCGAACTCGAAGCAGCCGCGAGAAAGAAGGGGGCGCGCTCGGTCAGGTTCTTTATCGGAGAGGAGCGTGACATTCCCCTGCTCTCGCCGGTCGCCGAGCGCGCACGCCGCAGGGGCCTGGTGA
>JBEAMJ010000034.1:0-3951 GCA_041166025.1 Pseudomonadota bacterium
CGACCGGCTTTCTGCGCAGCCATCGCTGCCTCGTGCTTCTGGGTCATCCTCACCCCGCCCCGCTCCCCGTCGCGCTGGTCGATCCGCTCGATGATGAGACACTCCGCGGCCTGCGCTTTGCGACCGGACGCGACCTCGCCGTCCATGTCATCCGCGCAGCCGAGCAGCGCCGGCTGTTTGCTCAGTACTACGAAGACGCGGCCGGCGCCTGGTCGCAGGAGATCGCCGACCGCGACGAGGCCCGCACGGAATCGGCCCTTGAGTTCGATCGCGATGCGCCGGTTGCACGGCGCGTCGCCGGCTGGCTCGCCGATGCTGTCGCCCGGCGGGCCTCGGACGTTCATGTCGAACCTCGCTCGAACATGCTTGCGATCCGTTTCCGCATCGATGGCGCGCTGCAGACCGTCTCCGAAGAGCCGCTTGCCGCGGCAAGTTCCGTGATCGCGCGTATCAAGGTGCTCGCTGATCTTGATCTGGGCGAGCGCCGCGCCGCACAGGACGGGCGAACCACCATTGTGGTCGGCGGCCGCGCCATCGATCTCAGGGTCTCGATCGTGCCCTCGGTTCATGGCGAGGCCGCGGTCTTGCGCATTCTCGACCGCAATGAAGTGAAGCTGGACTTTGCATCGCTGGGCTTTGGCGAGGACGCGCGCATCCTGCTTGAGCGCGCGCTCGCCTGGCCGCACGGCCTCTTTCTGGTGACCGGCCCAACCGGGTCAGGCAAGACCACCACCATGTATGCAGGGCTTGAGGCGATGCGCGCGAGCCAGCGCAAGGTCCTGACCATCGAGGATCCGGTCGAATACCATTTTGACCATGTGACCCAGGTGCAGGCCGCGCCCAAAGCCGGCGTCACCTTTCCGAGCGCCATCCGCGCCTTCCTGCGCCAGGATCCGGACGTCATCCTCGTGGGCGAGATTCGCGATGGCGAAACCGCGCGGGCCGCCGTCCAGGCCGCCCTCACCGGGCATCTTGTCCTTGCAACGCTGCATGCGATCGACGCCCCGCGCGCTGTGCCGCGCCTGCTCGACATGGGGGTTGAACCCTTCCAGCTCGCCGCCTGTTTCCGGGGCGCGGCATCGCAGCGCCTGGTCAGGCGGCTCTGCCCGCACTGCCGACGGCCGCGCGCCTCAAGCCGGGTCGAGCGCGAGACCCTGAAACTTTCCCCGGATCGCATTGTCTACGATGCGGTCGGATGCGGGCGATGCCTGCAGTCGGGGTTCCTGGGGCGGATCGTCATCGCCGAAGTATTCGAAGCGGATGACGCCTTTCTCAATCAGATCCGCGATCATGGCGCGATTGCCGAGGCGGCCGAGACCGCGCTGGGCTCGCGCCTAATCGATGATGGCGCACGCAAGGTGGCGGATGGCGTCACCACCTCCGCTGAAATCCTCCGCGCGCTGTCAGGATAGCGCCATGGCCGTCTTTCGCTACGCAGCGCTTCTCCCCACCGGCCGCCTCCGCAGCGGACTTGTCGAGGCGGATTCGACCGACACTGCGCTCAAGCTCCTCACCGCGCGCGGTGAGACGCCGGTTCGCATCCGCCCAAGCCGTGGAGCGATGCGCGAGGCGCGCATCCCGCGCCAGGAGCTGGCGACATTCCTTGCCGACCTTGCCGCGCTGCACGATGCGGGTGTTCCCCTCCGGCGAGCGCTCGATGTGCTGGCCAATGGCGCCTCCACGGCCCGCGCGGCTGAGCTGGCCCGCATCATGGCTGAGCGTCTCGACGCGGGTTCGGATGTCGGTCGCGCCACCAGCCTTGCCCAGAGCGGCGATCTGGCCTTCGCCGCCGAGCTCGCGCGCGCCGGCGAGGCCTCAGGCAAGCTCGGCGATGCGTTGCGCTTTGCCGCCGACATGCTGCGCCGGCAGGCCGACTTCAGCAAGCGGATCGCAAGCGCGCTGGCCTATCCGGCTTTCCTCCTGATGCTCTCGCTTGTCGCCATCATTGCGCTCACCACCATCGCCGGACCCGCGATCGCACCGCTCCTGGAAGATGCCCCCAACCCGCCCGCAGAGCTTGAGCTCGTGCTGGGCCTCGGCGCCGTGCTCCAGCAGCACGGCCTTCTTGTTCTGGCGAGCCTTGGCGCGCTGATCATCGCCCTTGTCGTAGCAAGCCGCGTCTCGCCGTTGCGCGAGATGCTGGCCGCCCTGCGGGCGCGCCTGCCCTTGCTGGGCGCCGTCGTGCGCGACATCAATTGCGGGTCCTACGCGCGCGTGCTCGGCGCGCTCCTCTCGGGCGGAGCGCCCGCAACGGTCGCCATGGACCTTGCCGCAGGCGCTGCGCCCAATTCGCTCTGGCGCGGCCGGTTCAACGCGGTCGGGCAGAGCCTTCGCGACGGCCGCACGGTGGCCGCCGCCCTGGCCTCTCTTCCCGACGCTTCGCCCGAGATCGCGCGCCTCGCCCGCGTTGGCGAAGCCTCAGGCGCCCTGGGAGAGATGCTGGCGCGGGCGGGCCACATAGCGGTCGAGCGCGCCCTGAGACGGCTCGACCAGCTGGCGGCCGCGGCCGGCCCCGTGCTCATCCTCGCCATGGGCGGGTTCACCGGCTGGCTCATGAGCGCCTTCCTCACCGGCCTGTCACAGCTCGGCGAAGGGACGTTCTGATGGCTGCGAAGGATGCAGGCTTTACGCTGGTCGAGGCCATCGCCGCCCTCGCGGTTGCCGGCCTTGCCGCGGCCGGTCTGATGGCGGCGCTGGGCTCGGCGCGCGCCCGCACAATCGCGACCGAGACAAGGGCGGAGGCCATCGCGCTGGCCAAATCGGTTCTCGATGAGGCGTTGACGGCGGAGAACCTTGTCGCGCTCCCGCGCCGCGGTGACATCGGCGCGCCCAGGCTTCGCTGGACCGTCAGCGTGGGCGAGCGGGGTGACGTCTATCCCGATGTGATCGTGATCGGCGTTCAGGTGACATGGGAGGCTGCCGGGCACGAGCAGCGTTTTCAATTGTCCGCCTATCGCCCGGCGCTGGAGCCATGAGATGATGGACAAGGACGCTGGATTCACGCTCACCGAACTGATCGCAGGCCTTCTAGTCGCCTCGCTCCTCATCGCGGGCGTGGTCGACATCATTCGCCAGTATGCATTGACGACCCAGCGCGTGCGGGTCGCCAGCGTCGCCCTTCGCTCGCACGCGCTGGTCGAAGGCCTGATGGCGCAGCTTGCGCGCGCCGACCCTGAAAGCCTCGTGGTTCGTGATACTGAGGTCCGCGCCACGATTGGAACGGTGCCTGTGTCAGCAACGCTCTCCCGCGGGCCCGGAGCGACGACTTTTGCCTGGTCCGGCCCCGGTGTAGCGCGCGCCATCACGCTTCCCGCCAGCGTCCGGTTCGAAAACCCACGACCGGGTGTTGTCACGCTTGCCCAGACCGATGCGCCCCCCATCGCGACCGTACGGACGCGGCGCACACAGGTTTACGATTGCCAGTTCGACACCGTCTCGCTGACATGTCGCCAATGACAACGATCACGCTTCATCCCAGCCCGCTCGACCGGCTCGATCCGGTTGCAGCCGCCATCCGTTGGTGGACCAGCCAGATGCTGGACATGGTGGGCGCGCCGCGCCGCAGGACGTTCACGTTCGCCGACCTCGAAGCCGCAAAGTCCCTTCCGCGCGCGATCGACATCACGCTCCCGGAGACAGACGGGTTCATCGCCGAGGTCCGCCTGCCGAAGGGACACGCCGATGCGCATCGCCAGGCGCTGGGTCTGAAGCTTGGCGACATCGCACCGATCCCGCCTGCCGACCTGATCCTCGCCGCCCGTGCAACGTCGCGGGGGGAGAACGATACTGCGACCTACGGCGTTGCCATGGCGCGCGCGCACCAGCTTGCTGAACTCGAAGCAGCCGCGAGAAAGAAGGGGGCGCGCTCGGTCAGGTTCTTTATCGGAGAGGAGCGTGACATTCCCCTGCTCTCGCCGGTCGCCGAGCGCGCACGCCGCAGGGGCCTGGTGA
>JBEAMJ010000035.1:0-31074 GCA_041166025.1 Pseudomonadota bacterium
TGTTCTGGGCGCTGATGGCTTCAGGGCAGATCGTCATGCGAAAGATCGATGGCTGGGAAACCATCGACCGCGGCATCGCTCACCCCATTGACCTCGCAGCTTGAGCCAATAAACATCACCCCCCGGAGACGTCGTCGCCGCCAATTCCAACACACATCGCGACACAACCCGCCTCACAACCCTCCGCGGGTCTTCCGGCGTGCAAGCTTTTGCAGGACGGGTCTAACACGCAGAAACAGGGCATAGAGCCGTTCGAGTATCCAGAGAGCCGGGCCGCCCTTCGCAACAAGCCCAAACGGTCGCAAGAGAGGGATGCTTCTCCACATTGCAGCGAACGCTGCCGCACCCGAAAGAAGCGGACCACCCTGCTCTCTGGCGTGAAACCGCGCCAGGAGTTGGGCGCGATCAAGCGGACAATCGCCCGTCTCGCTGGCCACGTCCACGAACTGAATCGCGCCTCGCGAATCGAGGCGCCTGATGAGTGAAATCTCACGCCGGCAAAGCGGACATCCCCCGTCGAACCACACCGTAAGTCTGGGCCTTGTCATTGCCCCTAGATGGTGCGCAACACGCGACAACTCAATCGGCTTTGCATTTCCGGGTCACTACCATGGTCATCAGACGTGTCGCGGTCATTGGAGCAGGCATCGCTGGCCTTGCCTGTGCAAGGCGCCTCGTCGCATCCGGACGCTCAGTCAAGATCTATGACAAGGGTCGGGGGGTTGGCGGCAGAGCGGCCACGCGACGCATAAAGATGGGTGATTCAGACCTCTGCTTCGACCATGGAGCGCAGTACTTCACCGCTCGAGATTCGGCATTTCGCGCCTTGGTGGATCGTCTTGTCGCCGCCGGGGCTGTTGCGCGTTACCCGAACAGCGTCACCGGCATAACCGATACAGCACGCACTCATTTTCCTGACGAGCCGCGTTTTGTCGGCACGCCAGGCATGAACGCGATGTCCAAAGCACTGGCGAACGGGCTCGACGTCGAGACCTCGCGCCACATCAGTGAACTGATCCGGGACGCAAATGGATGGACGCTCGCTCTTTCAGACGGGTTACAGACGGGCCCTTTTGAAAGCGTCGTGATTGCTGTGCCAGCCGAACAGGCAGCGGAACTGCTATTGCCGGTCGCACCATCCCTGGCGCGAGAGGCGCAGGCTGCGCGCACATCACCGTGCTGGGCAGCAATGCTCGTGTTCCCGTCGCGCGTTAAGGCGGATTTCGAAGCAGCGCGCGTGGGCGGCTCCTCGGCGCTTGGCTGGGCGGCTCAAATGAAAGGCAATGACGAGGCATACTCCTGCTGGGTTCTTCACGCAAAGCCGGACTGGTCGAGAGACAACATCGCGCAATCTTCCCAATGGATTTCAGATGAACTCGCGCGTGCGTTTTCAGAGTTCGCACGGATCGACGAAAATCCTTTGCACGCGGCTGCACATCGATGGCGCTATGCTCAGGTGCAGGCTCCTGCGGGGACACCCTTTGCATGGGATGATGGCTTGGGACTTGGAGTCTGCGGCGACTGGCGTTTGGGCCCGCGCGTGGAACTCGCGTGGCAGTCGGGCGATGCCCTTGGCTGCGCGATTGCAGGGTCTGCTTAGCCACCACGCCAGAAACCGCGCCTCTCTCGGAGACGGGATTTTTTTGGTGGCTGCCCGTGCAGCGCCAATCGGGGCCTCAGGCCTCGGCTTCGGCTTCGGCTTCGGCTTCGGCAAGTGCGATGTCGGGACGGGCGGTGAGAGGGTTGCGTGGCGAGGCCCAGAGGACAGCGGCATCCCAGTCGGCAACAAGCTGGCGAATGGCGTCGGTCTCGCGGGCGTCGGTGGCGACGTCGCCCTGATCAATCAGCACCACGCGCACATCCGCCACACGCGCGCGCACAACACCAATGAGCAATTTCTGGCCTTCGGTCAGGCGCTCATCATTCTCGCTGATGACATAGTCGAGCCCGCCTGGCAGGTCGGAGAAGGCGCCGGCGAGATCGTGCATCGCCAGGATCAGCTCCAGCACGCCGGCGCGGTCATCGGGCAAGCCGTAGGTGAGGCTTGCGCGCAGCGCGCCTGGCAACGGGTCGAGCCGTGGCGAGGCCAGCGCCACCGTCCGGCGCAGGTCGTCGCGATGCAGGCGACGGATATCGACGCCATCCAGCATCGCCTTGCCGCGTGAGGGATGCAGGATGCCGGCGCAGAGCTTGAGCACCGCGTAGGCCGCTCCCGGCGACAGGTTCTGACCCAGCCAGAGGCGCTGACCCGGCTCAAGCCGGACAGAGACATTTTTCACAAGATCGCCGAACTCAACGTCGAGGAGTTCGAGCCGTCCTTCCCTCTGGTCGAGCCGCTGGATGTGACGGCCCGGGCGGCGCGGCCGCCCGAGCGGCTTCAGCGCCAGCAGGGCGGCCTGCTTTTCGATGGCGGTTCGCGCCCCGGTCCAGTATTCGAAAGCACGCGTCACATCGAGGATCTTCGGCGCCAGCAGACCGGCGATCAGCATGCTTGCCACGACACCGCCCGCCGTTGTCAGTCCGAGCGAGACCAGCGTCGCCCCGACCAGTACGGCCAGGAGACCTGCTGCGGACCCTCCGGTCTCTCCGATGGCGCGCATGGCGCCAGCGATGACGGACTGGTCGACGGAACTCCGTTCGAGCCTGCGGCTCAGCTGCGCAAGCGCGCGGCGTTCCTGGCGCGCATTGCCATGGGCCTCGACCGAGGAGAGGCGGGAAATGCGTTCCTGCGCCCGCTTGAGCATGACTGTGCGGCGCGAGCGCACGCGGCGCGTGCGCCTGTCGAGGACGGGCCCGAGCGCCAGGGTCGCGACCACAGTCAGGACAGCGACTACTGAAACAGCGCCGCCGAGTACTGGCTCGATCGCAATCAGGGCCGCCAGCGTCAGCACGACGCTGACCGAACCCACCAGACCGCGGAGCAGGCCGCGGCTGATCCACAATCGGATTGGCGACAGATCGCCGGTGAAGCGCAGCAGGACCGCCGCGCGCGAGGTCTGCCGCATGCCCGCAACGCCAAGGCGCAGGGCGTGCCGGTAGATCGCAACGCGGACAGCGTGAACATAGCCCTGTGCGAGCCGCTCGCCTTCGACGAACTCGCGCCAGCGCAGCACGCCTGCAAGCAGGAGCGCCGCAGCGGACCCGCCGACAAAAAGGCCCGCCTCGATCTGTGATGATCCGCCGATGCCATCGAACGCGCGCTTGACGCCGAGCGCCATCACGACTGTCAGCACAGCCTGCGCGACGCCAAGTGCGACCAGCAGGGCAAGCCGCATGCGCCGCCGGCCGCGAAACAGGACAGGAAACCGGTCGTATCCGGGCCCCTTCCCCGGCGGGCTGAGGATGAACCTGCGCACTCCCGCTCCGATCGTCCAGTCGCTCCGCGGCCGCGTTCCGCCGCCTAGAAGGCGATCTGGAGCCTGCCCATCACCGAACTCGGGTTATCCGCAAAGCCCAGCCGGTTCGGTTCGGCTTTCGCATCGACATAGTTGACGGACACGCGAACGTTGCGCGTGGCGTACCAGTTGACGCCGACCGTCATGTTGCTCTGCTCGCCGCCCAGGACGGCGCCGTCAAGCAGATCCAGCGTGCTGTAACGCGCCGCGATTTCCCAGGCCCCGAACGCGTTGTCGCGGTCGGGCCGGATTTCGCCGAACGTGCCGCCGCCCACGCTGTAACGCTGGCGTTCGCCGGTAAGAACCCAGGCGCCCTCGACGGCGACGCCCTTGAACTCGGGGTCAAGCAGTGTCGGCGCATCATTGCTGCGCGTGATCTGCTGCGCTCTCAGCAGCACCGGCCCGTTCATGTAGGCGACTTCGAGGTTGAGGTTGGTATAGGCCTCGACGCCGGCCAGCGCGCCCGTGTCGGTCAGCGATCCCCGGGTCAGCGCGAATTCCGGGCCGGCCCGCACGCGCGAGGTGGCTCCGGTGTCAAGCTCGCGCCGTTCGACTGCAGCTGCAAAATGCAGGACCTCGCGGCGCTCCTTGATGGGCGCAAAAACGCCTCGCGCGACAAAGCTCTTGCCATCGTCGCGGTTTGTGAGCTCCTCATCCTCGATCGGATCGGTGAAATAGCCGCCCGTGATCGACCAGTTGTCGCCCTCGTAGGATGCCGATGCGCCCAAAAGGAAGTTCGGCGCCAGCTCCGAGGGCAGCGAGCGCTCAATGAACTTCATGTTGTTCGAGCTCATCATGTTCTCGCCGTTGAAGGGCGCGATGAAATTCCCGAAGCGGAGCTCGACATCCTTGATGCCGCGATAGGCGATCCAGGCGTTGTAGATGCCGGGGCTCAGACCGCCGACATCAGCGTCGAGCTTGATCCGCCAGTCCTTGCCGAGATCAAGCGTGCCATCGATCCTCAGCCGGCGGATGTCCGTCTCGTCCGTGAAGGTGATGTTGTCGCTCTCGATAGACACCGTATCCAGATGGATGCGGCCGCCGAGGGTGAACTCGACATCTCCCGACTCGATCGTGAAACCGTCGGAGTCGACATCGATGTCGGTCTCCTGAGCCTGCGCCGGATTGGCGGCTCCGATCGCGAGGCCAACGGCCAGCGTGGTGAAAGCAAAAGTGCGCATGTGAGATCTCCGCTTCATTCGTACAGCCAGTCGCACACGATCTTGCCAAGATCGTGGGACTTCATGTTGTCTTCGAAATCGTGCCCTGCCCCTGGCAGCGTCTTCAGCTCGATGAGACTGCGCACGCCACGGCGCGCAGCTTCATCGCTCATCGCTTCGGTCCAGCGCCCGGCCCGCTCCAGCCGCGTCAGACCCTGGACCGCGTCGATCTGCTGCTCCCGGTTGAGGGAAGAATCGCGATGCGTGTCCTGGCTGCCAACCACCACCAGGGTCGGGGTCGCCATCAGGCGGTCGAGTTCAGGCAGGCACGCACCCGCGGCAGCGCTGGCTCCGAGGCCATAGGGAAATGGCAGGTCGGGATTGGGCATGGTGAACCAGCCGGGCGCTGCAAGCACCAGCCTGTCCCACGAAAGACGGCCGCGGAGCACATAGCGCTGGGCAAACTGGGCGCCGCCTGAATAGCCGAACAGGTTCTTCACCGCCGGCCGGATGCCGGTCGCGCGGAGGAAATGATCGAACGTGAGATCGAGCGCATCGAGCGGAGACTCGCCCGACGGGCCTGGCAGGGTCTTCTGGTAGCGCGGCATGCGCGCCTTGCTGAAGTGCGGCGCCAGGACAACGAAATTCCGCTGCTCCGCCCAGGGCGCAAAACGCATGGCGTGCTGCAGGGCTTTCCGGTCGATACCGTGCACCGTCACCAGCAGACTTGGGGCTGCCGAAATCGACCGCGGGACATAGACGAAATAGTCGAGTTCGCCGCCCTGGCCCTTGTGCGAGATGAGACCGTGTCGGCCGGAGTAGGCAAGGTCGGTCAATCTGTGCGGCGTCATCTCAGGAAGCCTGCCGCCGTGCGATCAGGACCTGCGCAGGCGCAAGGATGCGGGCGGCGATGCTGTGAGGATCCTCCTCCTCGGCAAAGATCACGGGCGTGCTCATGAAGGCCCGGAACTCGCGCACCGCAAGCGGTGAGGCACACAGGAGGCCCGAGATGGCGGCGACTTCGAGCCCCCATTCGCCGAGAAGCTGCACGCCCGCCGCGCCGCTCAGCGGATCGCCCGCGGCGAAGATCAGCGATCCGGCGCGCTCGCGCAGCGACGCCGATTGCAGGAGATGGCGCGTCTCGCGCTGCAGAATGCCATCGGCAAGCTCGCCGACAACTATGTCGGCTTCGGGCGACACGGCTGCGCACAGGCGGCCAACCGCAGCTTCAAGTTCGCGCAGGTCCATCCCGGCCGTCGACGCCAGACCGACATTGCCGAAATCCATGGCCTGAAAGGCGCCGGCGTCGAGATAGCGCCACAGATCGCCGCCCGAGCCCGTGCCGGTGAGCTTGAGCGCCGCTGTCCGCAAGCCGCAGCTCTTCAGGGTGCGAACGAGATTGGCGCAGGCCGTCGTCTTGCCTGCGTTCATGCCAGAGCCGACGACGAGTACCAGGTGCTGGCGCACGCCTTTGGATGTCGACGAGGCCACTCCCGGCCAGGCCCAGCGCCGCAGGTTGAGCGCCACGCCATTGGAGTCGCAGAGAATGCCGACCGGAACGATGTCGGTCGGCGCGCGGGTCGCGGTGTGCCGGCTCAGAACCTGAGCCGCGATCCCGCCGGCCGCCGCCAGATGGCACGGGCCCGAGGCTTGCGGCACGACGGCCTCGAACTGATCGGTCGCATAGCGATTGCCATAGACCAGAAGCAGCGTGTCGCCGACCGCAAGCGGCGCGCGGCGGCCGCTGACCAGTTCGATATGCTTGTGGTGCCCGACCTTCGTGACCGTCGCCAGGCAGAGATCGCCCGCCTCCGGGGTCTTGCTGCGATCGAGTCTTGCCGCCAACGCCAGATCCGCAGTGCGCGTGGCAAAAGAGCGATGGGCTGTGCTGATGGCGTGGGCGAGCGCGTCGTTCGGAAACACTGAACTCAACTCCGTGTACAGAAGTCCAAGCCAGCCCGGACCATCCGACCACAGCTTGCTGATACCCACAACGGTTCTGAAGGCCACATTATTCTGGGATCTTGTGGCAATCTCGCGACGAAATTTACGACCGTTGGCCTCTACCGGATGTAAACGTCCGCGGGCTCATCGCTTGCAAATCTGCAACATGTGAAAACGGACCCTATCGAAACCCACCTTGGGTAGTCAAAAAGCCCATGTGACGCTGCGTCAGACACGACCCTTGCAATCATCATTGTCTCAAAGGGTAGCTTAGGACTCCCGTCCGTCTCGACGATCAGCGCGCGGCCGTCGCTTCTGCTAAGTTTTCTGAAGAAAGAATAATTCTGCCGGACCGACGTTATCGTTGAGGAGCACAAAACGCTCCGCCGTGACGGAAGCGTACCATGCAGTATCTTGAGCAGATCGAGCGCGGCCTGCCTTCGAAAGACTTTGTTCTTCCACCGGCCAACCCAGCAGGCAGCAGAACTGGCATCGCCTCCTCACCCGCACGCCGGCAAATCCGTCTGAGGCCGGACTCGCCCTGGCGCGATAATCTCGAAGCCGCGCAAGGCCTGACCTGGCGCGGACGCAATTTCATCGACGCCTTCGCCGACGTAAACCATTACGAGCTGGTGCAGGCGTCGATGATTGAGCTCGCGCCCGGCCAGTGCATCGCGACGCCAAACAGCTGGAGCCGCGTCCTGCCCTCCATCAGGCACTATCACCTCGTCTGTCGCGCATCGGAAGGCGCGAGTATTGAGGTTGGGGACGAAGCCGTGGCGCTTCACACAGGCGACCTCTGGCGCGTCGACGGCAGCGTCTATCCCCCCACTGTGTGCGCTGGAAATGAAGGCGGCCTCTACCTCGTGCTGGCGCTTGCCAGACGCGACACGCGCCAGGCCCACCATGAATTCTTCGACACCCAGCGAATAAACCTCCCCGGCGGCCGTAGTCAGTCGGTGGGTCAATCAAGGCCAAGAGGGTTTTTTCAATGAGACGTCTGACTTTCGCTGCAGCCGCTGGCGTGATTGCCTGGGTCCTTGCAGCCCAGGGCGCGACGGCGCAGACCGCCCCTCCATCCGACAGTCGCCCCAGCTCGCTGTCTGATGACGACATTGGCGAGGATGGTCTCAAGCGCCGGGGCGATGGCTCGATCGACGACAGCCAGCCAGGCGCGGCCGATACTGATGACGATATCGGCGCAGACGGCCTCAAGCGCCGCGGCGATGGCTCCATCGACGACAGCCAGCCAGGCGCGGCCGATACTGATGATGATATCGGCGCAGACGGCCTCAAGCGCCGGGGCGATGGCTCCATCGACGACAGCCAGCCGGGCGCGGCGGACGATGACGGAGAGGAAGTCGAAGACGGCGATGACGACGGCGAAGGTCGCGGGCGCGGACGTGGCCGTGGCGGCGATGACGCCGATGAAGACGATGCCGACGATGATGGTGGCCGCGGACGCGGACGCGGTCGCGGCGGCGATGTCGCCGATGAAGCCGATGCCGACGATGATGGTGGCCGCGGACGCGGGCGTGGTCGCGGCGGCGACGATGTCGCCGACGACCGTGAGGACCGGAGCGGCCGCGGCGGCGAGGATGAGCGCGGACGTGACCGGGACCGTGATCGTGGACGGGACAGGGATCGGGATCGGGATCGGGATCGCGATCGCGATCGTGGCGATGATCGTGGTTAAGCAGATTTCCGCCTAGAAGCGGAATTGGGGCAGAGGCGTATGGAACCCCCACCACCCGCGCCTCTGCCCTACTGCTTTTCGCCTGTTGGGGGGCAGCAGTTTCAATCAGCCGTCGCTAATGTCGGCATGTCTTTCGGGAGGACGGGTATCATGAGTTTTCGAACAGCCTGCTCGCTGGCCGCCCTGGCCGGCACAGGCGTTTTCCTTGGCGCAGGTTCAGCTACGGCGCAGACGCTTCAGGTGGGCGTCGGCGCCGAGTATTCGACAGGCACATATGGCGGCACAGACGAGACCACGATCTATGAAGTGCCGGTCACCTTCCGGTTACGTGCCGGCGACTGGTCGTTCCGCGTCCGCGTGCCGTTCGCCTCGATCGAGGGACCGGGCGGCGTGGTGCCGGGCGGCCCCGACGACAATGGCGGCGATCGCAGCGGCCCTGGCGGCGGCGATGATGACGAGGACGATCCGATCGAGGACGAACTCGGCCAGGTCATCGGCGGCGTCAGCTCATCCGGCCTCGCCGACATGTCAATTTCGGCGACTTTTTCGCAGGATATCGGCGAGGACAACTATCTCGACCTTACCGGCCGCGTGACCCTGCCGACCGGAGACGTGGCCAAGGATCTCGGCACCGGCGAGACGGACTTCACCATGCTGGCCGAGTTCGGGCATGACTTCGATGGCGCCGGGCTTTACGTCTTCGGCGGCTACAAGTTTCGTGGCGGGGCGACGCGAGAAGATGGAGCGCAGTTCGGCGGCGGAGGGTATTTCCGGCCGGCAGATGGCGTGATCGCGGGCCTTGATGCCGGTTGGTCGGAATCCTCCCTCAACGGGCTTGATGAGTCTGCTGATCTGACGGCCTACAGCAGCTTCACGCTGTCGCCAGACTGGCGTCTCTCGCTCTATGCGCTCACGGGGCTGACCGAAAATGCACCCGACTTCGGCGCGGGGCTTACCCTGACATGGCGCGCCGACTTCCGTCGCCCGACCGAGGATTAAGCCATCGTCCTGGGACAGCCCGGACAAAAACGCCCGGCCTTTCAGGCCGGGCGTTCCTCGTTTCAGTCCCCCAATCTGCGCCCAGGACCATCGGGTCGTCCGGCTTGATTGGCACGCTCCTGCGTCTGTCCACCCTCTGCCTATAGTGATCCTCGCGCGGCAATTCGTCCGTCAGTCGATCTGTAGTGCGCCATCGACCGTACGAACTCCGGGAGATGCCATCGTATGGCCCCCGCCGCACTCGGGCGGGCCTCGCCGAACGAAGGCCAGGACAGTTCGAACGCCATGAAGTTGGACACGCGCTCAAACCCAGGACGGACCTCTTGCATGCCCCAGCAGAGGGATGGGCTGCAGAAGGCAAGCCCATTGCTGACCATCTGGTTTGACGGGGGCTGTCCGCTCTGCCGGCGGGAATTCCTGTTGATCCAAAAACTTGATCGAGGGCGCGCGATCTATTTCGAAGATGTCGACCGCGCCGATGCGTTATGCCCGCTCGATCGTGCCGAATTGCTCTCACGCTTCCATGCGCGGGAACGTGGCCAGCCCATCGTCTCCGGAGCTGCTGCATTTGCCGCGAGATGGCGCGCAATTCCCCTGTTGCGGCTGGTTGGCGAACTTGCGCGGCTAGCACCGGTCCTTTGGGCGATCAGATTTGTCTATCGACGTCTCCCCATCATCCAGCCTCGACTCCAGAACCTTGTTCAACAGGCCGGCGCTTAGGTCAGCTGCAGCAAGCCGGATCTGATCTGCGACGTTGGGTCGTCCTTTTGACCCCTGCAGCCGCAGCCAAATCAAATCGGCAGGAAAGTAAATGGAGCAAGCTAACTTGGCGGCTGACACCGAAACACTCCTCATCGTCGAGAACGACACAGCGCTGTTGGCGCAGCTACAACGTGCGATGGAGGCTCGAGGATTCACCGTCCGCACGGCGTCGACCGAGAGCGACGCCATCGCGATCGCGCGCGAGTTCGCGCCCCGTCATGCTCTGGTCGATCTGCGACTGGAACAAGGCAATGGCCTTGAGGTGGTAACCGCGCTTCGCCTGATGCACCGTGAATGTCGCGCCGTCATCCTCAGCGGTTACGGGAACATACCGACGGCGGTGTCTGCGGTGAAGGCTGGCGCGATCGACTATCTGCCTAAGCCCGCCGACCCCGATGAAATCGCGGATGCCTTGCGCGCGCCGGTCGGCGGCGCGGCAAAGCCGCCAGAGCACCCGCCCACCCCAAACGCTGTACGTCGCCAGCATATCATGAACGTGTTCGCTGAATGCGATCAAAACGTGTCTGTGACCGCCCGCCGCCTCGGCATGCATCGCCGAACCCTCCAAAGGCTGTTGGCCCGGGAAACCGATTTGGCCCGTTGCCAAGACGCAGGACAGCATTGTCAAGCTAACTGAGCTGGGATTTTCAGGATGCTGGACGCGCCTGCTGCCATCACGCCACAGATGACAGCAGCGCGGCGCCGGGTATCCTGACATGGCGCGCCGACTTCCGCCGCCCGACCGAGGATTGAACCGTCCTCCGGGGACGCTGGAGAAAGACAAGAACGCCCGGCCAATTGCTGGCCGGGCGTTTTTCTTTTGGCGATTTTGCTCTAGCGGACTTCCTGTCAGTTCGCGGGCGCGCGCCAACCGTTCGCGATCGCGCGTGCCTCTTCCTGGCTGTCCAGCACCTGCCTCACGCCGCGGCGCTCGATCGCCGCCACAAGCGCCGGATCAGCAGAACCGTTCGCCATGACATAAGCGCCGTCCGGGGCTGACGCGCCGGAGGCCAGTGTGTCGATGACCCATTCGCCGGCGTCGAGACAGGCCAGGCCTGAAGCTCCGGCCGTTTCGAACTGGCGGCAATAACGTCCACCTTCGTCAATCAGGCTCAGCCGGACGCGCAGGGGACCCTCGCTGACGCCTGAGGCCACCGAAGCCAGCTGCATTGCCATGGGGGCAGTGGCGATCATCCGCCCATCACCATCCGGGGCAATGCCAGGCGCCATGGTCGAGCCAGCCAGCAGGGCTCCGCCAAGGACGACGCCAAGGGCCAGCGATGCGGCAGCTGCCATGATCGGTGCGGGGGTCAGCAGGCCCGACAAGGCCGCCTTAAGGCTTTCCAGCGGCGCAAACCGGCGCGGCTGGCGAAGGATTGCTTCGAAACGCTGCGGAATTGGCCCGCTCATGGTTTCGGCGAAGGCGGAGCCCAGAAGGCGATTGGCGCGCGACAGCCGGGCCACCCGCATGCCCAGCTCCGGGCTTGCGGAAATGGCCGCCTCGATCCGTTCGCCCTCCTGGCGAGTCGCTTCGCCATCCAGCCAGGCGTTGATGACTTCATCGGTCAGCTTGTCCATGGGTCAGCCCTTTTCCGAATCCGGATCGACATCGTCCATCGCCTGCACCAGCCGCAAGCGCGCCCGCGCCAGCCGGCTCATGACCGTCCCGATCGGGATGCCAAGCGTTTCCGCAGCCTCCCGGTAGGATTGCCCCTCGATCGACACGAGGGCGAGAACGGACCTTTCGTCGGGATGAAGCTGCATCATGGCGTCCCGCACCTGGCGCAGGCTGATCTTTGCATCGAAGTCTCGGCGGCCATCCACGCCGACGGCCACGATGTCATCGCTCATCGGGGTGATGAACTGCCGCTGGCGGGCCGCGGACCGTTTCTGGTCGATCCAGGCGTTCTGCATGATCTTGTACATCCAGCTGTCCAGCCTGCTTCCGACCTGAAACTGCCCTTCACGCAACAACGCCTTTTCCAGCGCCCCCTGAACCAGATCGTCGCCGTCATCGACCGATCCGGTCAGCGAATGGCCGAAACGCCGCAGCCTGGGTATCAGGGCGCGGAGTTCAGCCCTGAATCTGATGCCGGCCTCGTCCATCTAACTTTACCCCGACAACGCTCGTTCGGCCGGCTTATTCTCACAGGCGCATGAAATTTTCGGTTCGCGCAAGCGCCTGAAACAGCGTATTCTCATGCCAATGATCTCGCGTTGGTTAACCCTTGTGTCGGCCCTTACCCTGGGCCTTGCGCTTGCCGGTACGGCCAGCGCCAAACCTCCTGAAGAGGAAGCGGTCGAGCGTGCTGAACGCGCCGCCGAGCGCGCGGCGAAGGCGGCTGAGCGTGCAGCCGAGGCGGCCGAACGTGCGAGCGAGCGCGAGCTGCGCGAGCGCGACTCCGGCGGCCGGGGGACAAGCAGCGGGTACGACCAGGACCGCAGCGACATAAAACTCGCTTCAGCATCCGGATCAGGACACGACGAGACGGAGGCCGGCTCACCAGGCGAAGCCCCTGATACCGAGGAGGAAGGATCCAGTTCTGGCTCAAACTCCGGATCCGGGTCAGGCAGCGACGACGAGCCGGACGATTTCGACGACAATTCCGGCCACGGCTCGGGCGATGATGACGAGTCAGACGAGGACGAGGACGATCGCGACGACGACGACGACCAGGACAATCGGCAGGGCGTGATCGTGCCGGTCGAGAACGACGATGCGGGCAATCCCTATCGCGAAGGCGAACTCGTCATCATGTCGGACGATGCCAGCCTGATTGCGCGTGCGGAGGCGCTTGGCTTCGGCGTCATCGAGACGCGTGAGCTCGTGTCGATCGGAACCCTCGTCGCGCGCCTGCGCCGCCCGGAAGGGGTGAGCTCGAGCGATGCGCTCGAACTGCTACGCGAGCGCGAACCAGCCTCGCCCTCTGGCTTCAACTATGTGTACCGGGCAGCCGGCGAGGCGCCCCACCTTCCCGATGATGAACAGCGCAGCGCGGCGCCAGATGCAGCCTCTGTCGAAACACGTGTCGGAGTGATCGACGGATTCTCCACCAATGCGGTCGGCGAGTGGCCGGTTGAGCGGCTGGTCGGCAGGCCGGCCCTCAAGGGTCATGGCGACGTTGTCACGGGCATCCTCTTGCGCGACCTCTCCAACGCGTTCAGCATCAAGCCCGATCAGCTGATGCTGCTCGATGTGATGGAGCAGCATGGGAGCAACGGCGCGGCGGACGTGGCCGCGTTGGTCATCGCTTTCGACCGGCTGGTGACCGCCCGCATTGATTTCGCCAATCTGAGCCTCGCTGGCCCTGACCATCCGGCGCTGCGTCGTGCGGTCCAGCACTCGCTCAAGGCGGGCATGGTGATTGTCGCCGCGGTGGGAAATGAGGGGCCTGCCGCGCCTCCGGCGTTTCCGGCGGCGTATGATGGCGTTGTGGGAGTGTCGGCGGTCGCCGCCGGCGCGCCTTACCTCTATTCGGGGCGGGGGCCGCATGTCGACATTGCGGCGCTGGGAACGGAGGTCTCACCCTCCGGGTCCGGCGGCGAGCTGGTCGGCACGTCCTATGCCGCCCCGCGCGTGACGGCGGCGCTGGCAGGCCTGCGCCGCGCGAATCGAGCTGCCACAATCGATACGTTGCTGTCAGCCGCGGTGGAAGACGCAGGCGCGCCCGGCCGCGATCCGGTCTACGGACTGGGCATCCTCACCCTGTCACCAGAGGTCAGCCTGGCGCAGTCCGGAGACGGAAACCGGCACTAGCACGTCCGGCCCAGACCTGCCGTGCCTGCGAGCCTGCGCGCCCGTCAACCATTAACGCAATGGGAGAATCCGCGCGTTGGCGCGGGCTGGGTGAGTTAATCAATCCGGTGTAAGGTTACACAGCTTCATAACTGCCCGGTGCGGTATGGCCGTTGCAGGGGCGAGGCGGAAACGTCGCCTGCGCCGGACAAGCGGCCCGCGACATCGTGGAGTAACGACGGACCGTGAAGGTGCTCGTGATCGAGGACACGGTGAAGCTCGCCGCCGCGATAGCGGAGGCGATGTCGCGCGCCCAGTTCAGCTGCGAGATTGCAACCAACCTTCGCGAAGCGCAGAACAAGGTCGCGGGCGCCGACTACGACCTGATGCTGCTGGACCTCAGCCTGCCCGACGGAGACGGCCTCGACTTCCTGCGCAAGCTGCGCGCTGAAGCGATCCGTACGCCAGTCATCGTCCTGACGGCCCGCGGCGGTCTTAACGATCGCATCTCGGGACTGGACGATGGCGCCGATGATTACCTCGTCAAGCCGTTTGAACTCAACGAGATGATCTCGCGCTGCAAGGCCGTGCTGCGAAGGACCGACCGCGCCATGGCCGACTCCTTCCGCGTTGGCAGGCTCATGTTCGACCAGCGCTCCGGCACGGTCAGCGCCGAGGGCCACCCGAACCCCCTTCCCCGCCGTGACAGCCAGCTCCTTGCCGCCCTGATGCGTCGCCTGGGCAAGGTGTGCACGCGCAAGCACCTTGAGGATTCGATCTACGAGCCGAATACGGAAGTTTCGACCAATGCGCTCGAGGCCAGCATCTATCGCCTGCGCACCTTCCTCACTGCAGCGAAGGCGGGCGTGGAGGTGCGGACGGTAAGAGGGGTGGGTTATGTTCTCGTGGCTGAATAGGTCGAAGGACGCCCGCTGGTCGCTGAAGCGCCGCCTGACCTCTCGCATCCTTGCGATCTCGGCGATCATGACCGCCTTCGTGTCCTGCACGATCATTGTGCACTACGGCCGCGATATTCCCGAGCTGCACCAGCGGACCGTGTTCGACATCGCCAAGAACATCGGTCAGGAAATCCCGTTCGAAGGATCGCCTGAGGCAATCCGCACGGTGATCGAAGACAGGCACGACCTGTTCGTGCGCTACCCGGACGCCTATGAGTGGCATGTTTTCGATGATGCCGGCAGCATCATCGCCTCTTCAGTCCCCGTCGACAGGGGATATTTTCCGCCCGGCCTTCCCCCTGAGGAATGGGATGCACCGAGCCGGTTGGGAGGATGGGAGGCCGGCAAGACCATCGTCAAGGACGGACTCAAGCGGCACATCGTGGTCGTCGCTCACAGCGACCCGGATGGGCGACTGATCTGGCTCGTTCTCGATGAAGCCTTCATGCACATTCTTCTGCCGCTGGCGCCGTTCATCGTCCTCATCTCCTTCTTCGTGAACAAGTCGCTGCACGGCACGCTGCGCCCGCTGGAATCGCTCGCTGAGCAGGCAAGGCGCGTCCAGACCATGGACGATATCCGGCCGCTCGATCCGAAGGACGCTCCCCTCGAAATCGTGGACCTCGTCAACGCGCTCAACTTCTCGCTCGAGAAGCTGCGAACCTCGATCGAGGCGGAGAAGCGTTTCCTGCAGGACGCTGCGCATGCGCTGCGCACGCCGCTCGCAATCGTGAAGGCCCGTCTTGAGCTGGACGGCGAGAAGGTCGACAAACAGACGCTTGTCGAGGAAGTCGATGGCCTGATCCGCCTTGCGACCCAGCTCCTCGCCAGCGCCAATGCCGAGCGCCTGGTGCTGCGGGCCGACGCCCGCGCCGATCTGGGATCGGTGGCTCACGATGCTGTCTCAAGCATGACGCCGCTGGCGATCCGCGCCGGCATCGACCTTGGCTACTCCGATGACGGGCGTGCAGCGCCGGTCCGCGGCGATTCCGATGCGATCAGCCATGCGCTCAAGAACCTGATCGAGAATGCGCTCAAATTCACCCCGCGCGGCAAGGCCGTCACGGTTCACGTCAGTCACGATCCGCCCTCAATCATTGTGCGCGACGAGGGGCCGGGCGTACCGATGAGCAAGGCCGACGCGATCTTCGAGCGTCACTCGCGCGGCAAGTTCGGCGATGGGAAGGGCGCAGGCCTTGGCCTCTCCATCGTCCGCCGCATCATGCACGCCCATGGCGGAGAGGCTTCACTGCTCAGGACAGAAGAACCGGGCGCGGCCTTCAGGCTCGCTTTCCCGACCCCTCCAAGCGAGATAAGGACGAGCGAGGAGGAGCCGCGCCGCAAGGCGGCCGCCTAACCGCCGGCTGCAAAGACGCCGCGAGCAGTTGCTCGCGCGAGCGTGCCGGCCGCCAGTTCGCCGATGCGCGCCAGCACGAAGGGCCGAAGTTCCTGACGCTCGACCTGCGCGGTCGACAGGCAGAACACGACATCGCCATCGAACGGCGCGAAGACCGGACGGACGGCGCGCGCCAGCCCGGCCATCGCCATCTTTGCGATGCGCTGCGCCTCGAACGGTGCAAGTGCGACATTGGTTGCAACACAGCACAGCGTGGTGTTGGCGCGCCCGGTCGCATCAGGCCCAGCCATCGACCCCGGCTTGCTCTTGGCTGCACCCCAGTCGTCGGGATCCAGCGCAAAGTCACCAGCTGGCCGCACGCCGCCGAACTCGCTCGCCTGCTCGTAGGGCCAGGCCCAGAACGCATCCGATCCCGGCATCTTCACGGACCCATGTGAATTGACGGCGACCAGAGCGCCCACCTCGATACCATCATGCGTGACGGCGCTGGCCGAGCCGAGACCGCCCGGGCCGCCACCGGCCCGCGCGCCAAACCCGGCGCCGATGCGGCCAAGGTCGAACCTCGTCGCGATGTTCTTCAGCGCCTGCATGCCGAGTGCGCGATAGGGCGGCGTCTCGCCCCAGCTCTTCTCGCCTCCATTCGCGAGGTCATAGAGGATGGCCGCCGGCACGATCGGCGATACCGGGACGGCGCTGCCGGCGATCAGGGCAAAGCCCTGCCGCGCTGCACCCAGGGCAGCCGCCACGCCATCTGCTGCTGCAAGACCGTAGACCGAGCCACCAGAGAAGACGATCGCGTCGATGGCATCAACAAGCGTGTCGGGCCCAAGCGCATCCGTCTCGCGGGTGCCCGGACCGCCGCCCGCCACGGCCACAGCGGCGACCGCACGCGCATCCGGCCTGATGACGGTCACGCCGGTCTGGACGCGGTCATCATGGGCAGATCCCACCTTGAGGCCCGCGACATCCGTTATGAGGTTCAGGGGCCCCGGCCGCGCGCTCAATTGGCGATCCCCTTCGTTTTGCCGGCCTGATTGCAGGCTTGAGTTGCCGTCATTGCAGGACGGTGTAAGGGCGCTGTATGACCGCCCTCTTCTTCCCGCGCAACAAGGAGCGCTCGCGCATGCGCCAGACCAGGCTTGCCGGACTTGCAGCCATCGCCTTCCTGTCTGCGGCGTCGGGCTGCACCAGCCCGCCCGCCGCAGCGCCGGCGGCCGGGTCGGAGTGGCGCCTCTCGGGCCGCGCAATGGTGTCGGCTGCGGACCAGCGTGCGGTCGAAGCGGGGCTTGCAGCGATCAAGGCAGGGGGCAGCGCCGTCGATGCGGCGATCGCTGCGCACGCTGTTCTCGGCCTGGTCGAGCCGCAAAGCTCAGGGCTGGGTGGCGGCGGCTACATGGTGGTCTACGACCGCAAGTCCAACACGACGACCGTGTTCGACGGGCGCGAGGCAGCACCGGCGGCAACGACGCCGGATTACTTCACAGTGAATGGACAGGCGCTCGGATTTGGCCAGGCCATCACGTCTGGAAAGTCAGTTGGCGTCCCCGGCGCCATCGCGCTCTACAAGGCAGCGCACGCCAAACATGGCCGGCAGCCCTGGGCGGCGAACTTCGAGGCGGCGATCAAGCTTGCCGATGAGGGCTTCATCGTGACGCCGCGCCTCGCAAACGCCCTCGGCTCGCGCTTCTACCTGAACGGCCCGCTCGCGAAGAACCCCGTGACCGGCGCCTATTTCTATCCGAACGGCAAAGCACTCGCAGTTGGCGATCGTCGCACCAATCCGGAATACGCAGCAACGCTGCGCGCCGTCGCCAAGGACGGACCGGCGGCCTTCTACAGCGGCAGAATCGCAAAGGACATCGTCGCCGCCGTTCAGTCAGGCGAGATCCAGGGCGCGCTGACGCTTGAGGATCTTGCCAGTTACAAGGCGCTCGAACGGCCAGCCGTATGCGGTCCCTTCCGCGATTACCGCATCTGCTCAGCTCCGCCCTCCTCCTCAGGCGGGGTGGCCATGAACCTGATCATGTCGCTCTATGACAGGATTGCAGCTGCCAGCCCCGACGACACGCCGGCCGCAAACCTGCGCGACTTCGTGCTCGCCCAGCAGCTCGGCTATGCCGACCGCGACCACTATGTCGCCGACCCGGACGCCGTGTCGGTGCCGGTCGCGGACCTGCTCAATCCGGCCTATCTCGATGCCCGTGCGAAGCTCGCCTTCAAGCCTGGGGACGCGCCGCAACCGGGCGATCCCGGCGCGGTGCTGCATGGCAAGCCGATCGTCGACATGTGGGGACGCGACACCAGCAACGCGCAACCGGGCACCACACACCTGTCCTTCATCGATTATGACGGCAACGCTGTCTCTTTCACTGCAACTGTCGAAAGCGGCTTTGGTTCGCAGCGCTGGACCAACGGCTTCCTTCTCAACAACGAGCTCACGGACTTCTCGCGTCCGCCGGTTGTCAACGGCAAGCCGGTCGCGAACGCACCGGGACCGGGCAAGCGTCCACGCTCATCGATGTCTCCGACGATCGTGTTCGACAAGGCAGGCGATCCCTTCATGATCACCGGCTCGCCCGGCGGGAATTCCATCGTGGGTTATGTTTCCAAGACGCTGGTCGGCGTGCTCGACTGGGGGATGACCGCCCAGGAAGCCAGCGCCGCCCCGAACATCGTCGCCCGCGGTCCGGTGGTGAGCGTGGAAACCGCCGACGACACCGGCAAGCAATGGGCGAAGATCCTGACCGATGCCGGGTTCAAGATCCGTGAGGTTGCAGGCGAGAATTCAGGCCTCAACCTCATCGTTGTGCGCAAGGACGGCCTGGAAGGCGGCGCTGATCCGCGGCGCGAAGGCGTTGCGCGCGAAGCGGTGCGCTGAGACTCGGCTCGCTCAGAAGCTGTCGGCGTCGTCATCCCGGTCGGACGGTTCTGCCGGGCCCGCGGGCGCCTTGTCGCTTAAGCCGCTGGCACGCTTAACCTGAAAGCTGCGCCGCTGCCGCCATTCGAGGCAAGCTCGAGTTCGCCCTTCATGCCACGGGCAAGCTCGCGCGCAATGGCGAGCCCGAGCCCTGCCCCACCGCGGGAGCCCGAGCCGGCGAAGGGCTGGAACAGGCGGCCAACCACCATTGCGGGCACGCCCGGACCATTGTCGGCGATCTCGATCACAGCCCGCTCGCCTTCGCGATAGACCCGTGCGCTGACCCGGCCAGGACATGAACGGCCCGCCTGGTCGCGAATGGCCCGCGCCGCATTCCGCACGAGATTGGCAACGATGCGGTGAACGTGGTCGGCATCGGCGAGGGCATTGACCGGCGCTGGCGCGTCCAGCGTCCATTCGATGTCGGCGCATCCTGCAAGCCCCTCGGCCGCGGCTTCGTCCACCGTGGGAATGAGATTCACATGCGACAGGTTGGGCGCAGTTGTTTCCTCGCGTGCATGGCTCAGCGTTGCTTCGGCAAGGTTGACGGCGCGCTGGATCGCACGCTCGAGGCGCGGGGCTGCGCGCCGGACGCGCGGATCTTCCGACTCGGCGAGACCTTCCGACACGATCTGGGCGGCGGAGAGGGAGTTGCGCAGGTCGTGGTTGATTTTCGCGACCGCCTCGCCCAGCTCCGCCAGCCGCTTGCGCTGGCGGAAGGCCGCAGAGACCGTTTTCTGCATCGCCTGAAGCGCCACGTTGGCGCGAAGCATCTCGTAGGCGCCGCTTGTCATGGGCTCGATCTCGGCGCCTTCGGGCTCGCTGGCGAAGCGGACAATGCCGCGCGTGAGACGCCGCATGGGCTCGATGACAAGCCGGTAGATCGCAAGATAGACGAGGGCTCCAACAACCGCAGCGATCAGCAGCGAAAACACCAGGAGCGTGCGGGAAAATGCAATCAGCCCGTCCTTAAGCCCCTGCTCCTGAACGATGACTTCCATCACCTCGTCACGGGTGAGCGAGGGCGAGATCAGGATGCGCAGAAAACGCCCGCGAGGCGCGAACATGTGGCCAAAAGCGCCGGTGATGCTGTCGATGAAGTTGCCGGTCCGGAGATCCACCACCACCAGCTCGCCCGTGATGTCCATGGCCGGCGGCAGGATCTCGCCACGAAAATTCTGTTCCTGCACGGCGACCGAGACGACTTGCGCTTGCTCAAGCAGCTGGCGCGAAAGCTCGTCGCCAACGCGCCCGTCCGGGGCCGCCTCGACAGCGAGCGCCGCGATCTGGGCGGCCTGCCCCCGTTCCTCCAGCCAGTTATTGCGAAAGGTGCCGGCCAGGACCGGATAGGCCAGCGCAACGGCGATCAGGACAAAGACCGCGGTCGACATGAGTAGCCGGCCGCGAAGGCCGGACAGAAAGCCGCTGCGCCCTGCCGGCGAGCCTGGCGGAGCGATATCGCCGTCCGGATGGTGGATCTCGCTCAGCTGGTAGTCCCCTGGGCGTTTCCATTGAAGCGGCTATTGCCGTCTTTTCATGTGGTTGTACGGATTAACAGCCACAATCCCGTCGCGGAAAGGCGACTTCATGCGACATCTGAGCCGTGCTTGACTCACCCGGACCTAGCATGTAGTTCCCCCGCCTCCTCAAGGAATTAGGGGCAGTGACCCGTGGCCACCAAAAGGACGTTCCAGCCGAGCAACCTGAAGCGCAAGCGGCGCCACGGTTTCCGCTCGCGCATGGCGACCAAGAACGGCCAGAAGGTGCTGGCGGCGCGCCGCGCCAAGGGCCGCAAGCGGCTGAGCGCCTAAGCCTTTCCCAGACTTCCGAAACCCAGCCATCTCTCGACGTCCTGCGCCTGCGGGTGCGGCGTGAATTCCTTTTCGTTGCCGAGGGTTACGCCGAAAGACGACGACTGATCGTGGTCCAGGGCCGCCTGCGCAGCCCGGCCCGGACGCAAGTGGGCGCCGGCTTCACCACAACCAAGAAGATCGGCGGCTCAGTGGTGCGCAATCGCGCCCGCCGCCGGCTGCGCGAGGCTGCACGCTCGCTCCTGCCCCGGCATGGCGTCCCCGGCGCCGATTATGTCTTTGTCGCCCGGCAGGAAACCGCCGTGGCGCCCTGGCCCCGTTTGCTTGACGATATGGAAAAGGCGTTGATAAGCCTCCGCCGCCGTCTCCTGCCTCCAGATGGCGCAGCCCACGTGGGCGACAGCGCCCCCAGCTCCCGGACCTGATCCATGGAACAGCAAGACCAGCGCAATCTCCTGCTGGCGCTCGCGCTGTGCTTCGGCCTGTTCATGATCTACAACATCTTCGTGCTGGACCCGCAGCAGAAGGCGGCCCAGGCAGCGCGCGAGCAGGCGCGCCTCAATGCCGTCGAGCAGGCTGCCTCACCCACGCCCACCATCCGCCCGCGCGAGGAAGTCGTGACTGCGGGTCTCGCATCCGCCCAGCGCGTCGCCGTGGACGCCCCCTCAGTGGAGGGTTCGATCTCGCTGATGGGGGCGCGGATCGACGACATCGCGCTCAAGAACTTCTACGAGACGATCGACGACAAGGAAAAGAAGAACCCGGCTGGCGAAATCAAGCTGCTCGCTCCGGCCGGGACCGAACGCGCCTTCTATGCCACGGTCGCCTGGACCACGCCCGGTTCGACGACGGATAGCGTCCTATGGACCCAGACCAGCACCGGCGCACTTTCCACCGAGAATCCGCTGAAGCTCTCCTACACGGCAGCGTCCGTGCGCATCGACCGTACCGTGACGGTCGACGCCGACTACATGTTCACCGTCTCCGACATTGTGACCAACACCGGCGCGACGCCGATCACGCTGACGCAGAAAGCGCAGATCTTTCAGCGCCAGACGCCTGACCTGGTCAACACGCCTGTGCAGGAACAGGGTGCGCATCGCGGCGCGCTCGGCGTCTACGGCACCGACAAGAACCAGATGAAGAACTATCACGACCTGGGCCAGGGCCAGGCCGTGTCGCGGAGCGTGACCGCGGGATGGAACGCGCTGACAACCAAGTACTGGATGGCGGCGACGATCCCCGAACAGGGCGAAGCCGTCACCATGGTCGCCCGGTCCGAGACGCTGAATGGCGAAACAACCTATTCCGCCGGCTACGATCTCTCGCCCTACGAGATCCAACCCGGCCAGTCGATCACCAAGACCGCGCGGATCTTCGCCGGCGCCAAGCGTCTCAGCGTGCTCGAGCGCTACGAGAACAAGGAGGGCGTCCCCTCCTTCACCGATGCGATCGACTGGTCGTTCATGTTCTTCATCACCAAGCCCTTCTTCTACTTCCTGATGATGCTGCAGGGCTGGTTCGGCTACTTCGCCATCGCCATCCTCGTCCTCACTGTCGTGGTGAAGACGCTGTTCTTCCCGCTGCAGTACAACATGTACAAATCCATGTCGAAGATGCGGCTGCTGCAGCCCGAGATGAAATCCATCCAGGAGCGCTTTGCCGCCGACCCGCAGCGCATGCGGCAGGAGCAGGCCAAGCTGTTCCAGCGTGAGAAGGTGAACCCGGTCGCTGGCTGCCTGCCGCTGATCCCGACCATGTTCGTGTTCTACGCCCTCTTCCACGTCCTCAATGTCACGATCGAGATGCGCCATACGCCTTTCGTCGGCTGGATCCGGGACATGTCGGCGGCGGACCCGACCTCCATCTTCAACCTCTTCGGCCTCATCCCGTGGGAGCCGCGCTCAGTGCCGCTGATCGGCGGTCTGCTCGGGATCGGCGTCTGGCCGATCCTTTACGGCCTCACCATGGTCGGCCTGCAATCGCTATCTGCTCCGCCGACAGATCCAATGCAGAAGGCGATCATGAAGTGGATCCCGCTGCTGTTCACGGTCCTGTTCGCAGGCTTCGCCGCCGGCCTCGTGATCTACTATGTCTGGTCGAACCTCATCTCGATCGTGCAGCAATACATCATCATGCGCCGCACAGGCGTCGAGACCGAGTTCGACAAGTGGATCAAGAAGCGGTTCGGCGGCGCGAAGAAGGCGGCGTAGGCGCCCAGAGCTACGCCCCCGCCCATCGAGACATCCTTCGGCATCCTCAGGATGAGGATGTGCTCACATCTGCGGCGAGAGGTATGGCCGACTTCACCCCTGATGAGATCGAAGCCGCCCGCAAACTCTTCGCGGGGCCCGTGGCGTTCGTGATGGGCGCTGTGTCCATCGCCGCCATGCCGCCCGGCGACCGGCCGGAAGTGGCCTTCGCGGGTCGCTCGAATGTCGGCAAGTCGAGCCTCATCAACGCGCTATGCAACCGCAAAAATCTTGCACGCGCCTCCAACACGCCCGGTCGCACGCAGGAGATCAACTTCTTCGATCTTGCCGGGGGCAAATTCTATCTCGTCGACCTGCCCGGCTACGGCTTTGCCGATGCGCCCAGGAAGAATGTCGACACCTGGAGCCGCCTCAATCTCAGCTACCTGCGCACGCGCTCGAAACTGCGGCGCGTCTTCCTGCTGGTCGATGCGCGCCGCGGCCTTGGCGATGTCGACCGCAGCGTGATGAAGGATCTCGACGGCGCGGCGGTCCAGTATCAGGTCGTGCTGACGAAGTCCGACAAGATCAAGACATCCGAAGTCCAGCCGCTGGTCGAAGCCACAACCGCCGCGCTCATGAAGCAGCCAGCCGCTCACCCCCACGTGATGGTGACCTCAAGCGGAAAAGGTCTCGGCCTGCCTGAATTGCGGGCGACCATAGCGAGCCTCGCCTAGTCTGCGGTCGATGCCCGCGCGGACTCTCTCGACAGCACGAACGCGGCAACCGCGCCCACGAGCTCGATCGATGCCCCGATAGCTGCGACAAGCGCTGCGTCCCTCAACAACATCCCGGTTGCAAGACCTGCCCCCGCCAGAACAAGGCCGATAACCCAGTAGAACCGCATCCCGTACATGGGCGCAAAGGTGAGATAACGTCCCCCGATCATCAGAAGCATTGCGGAAAAGAACCATTCGATGCGCTGCAAGGACGCCAGATAGGCCAGCACAATTCCGAAGATGAGCCAGAACGTGTTCGCAGCGGCGATCTCCGCCAGAGGGTTGCCCTTGCTGTGTGCACCCCGCGCGCCCAACACCTTCGCGATGAGCATTCCCAGAGGATGGATGAGCATCCCGGCAATGACGAGGGTCAGCATGCCCTGGGATGGCGACATGAACCAGGCAACCCCAGCGGCGGCCCACCAGGAGATCGATGAGGCGAAGACGCCGGGGGCCCCGCCCAGATAGCCGCTGCGCATATCAGCCTGAGCTTCGCTGACCAGCATTCTGTCTGTCCTGCTTCCCCGTCCTGCCGCGAAGCGCGCCCAAAAGTGCGCCTCCTGCCAGCGTTATGTCAGCTACCCACGATACCGGCGCAAGCGATCGTTACGCTCCTATGTCGGTTTTGATATTCCATGCCCGTCCTCTGGACACAGGCACACTTGCGGCCCACATGACGCGAGGCCGCGTGCAGAGCCATAACAACAGCCCGGGGGACTGATACGCCCATGCAACCCGTTCTTTCAATCCGCGGCCTCAGCAAGTCCTACAAGGGCGGGCTGCAAGCGCTGAAGACCGTCGATCTCGACATCCACAAGGGCGAGATCTTCGCCCTGCTCGGCCCCAATGGCGCGGGCAAGACCACGCTGATCAATGCGGTCTGCGGAATCGTGACGCCCACGACGGGGCAGATCACGGCTGCCGGCTACGACACGCGCAAGGAATATCGCGCCGCGCGCTCGCTGATCGGGCTGGTGCCGCAGGAAATGCACATCGACATCTTCGAGACGGTGTGGGCCGTGACGAACTATTCGCGCGGTCTGTTCGGCCTGCCGCCAAACCACGCCCATATCGAGCAGGTTCTCAAGGACCTCTCGCTGTGGGACAAGAAGGACACCAAGCTGCAGGAGCTCTCGGGCGGCATGAAGCGCCGCGTCCTGATCGCCAAAGCGCTGGCGCATGAGCCGGAGATCCTCTTCCTCGACGAACCCACCGCGGGCGTTGACGTCGAGCTGCGGCGCGACATGTGGAACCTCGTTCGCAAGCTGCGCGAGAAGGGCGTCACCATCATCCTCACCACCCACTACATCGAGGAAGCCGAGGAAATGGCCGACCGCGTCGGCGTCATCGCCAAGGGCGAGCTCATCATCGTCGAGGAGAAGAAGACGCTGATGAAGAAGCTCGGCAAGAAGCAGGTAAGCTTCGAGCTATCGGACGCCCTCGCCGCCCTGCCCGAAGGCCTGAAGGACTGGGACCTGCAGCTGACTGACAAGGGCCATCGCCTCGACTACACGTTCGACACGACGGCTGATCGCACCGGGGTCGCCTCCCTGATCCGGCGCATGAGCGAGCTGGGCATCCAGTTCAAGGATCTCGAGACGAAGTCGTCCTCGCTTGAGGACATCTTCGTGAGTCTCGTCCATACACCGAAAGGCGAAGCGGCGAAGGAGCTGCAGCAATGAACAATGCAACTGCTGCGGCTCCCGCCCAGCCCCTCGCGCGCGCCCGGCGCGATGTGCCCGCCTTCAACGGCTACAGCGTCTGGGCGATGTACCGCTTCCAGATGGTGCGCTTCTTCCGCACAATCGGCGAGAGCCTCGCCACGCCCGTGATCACCACCGCCCTCTATTTCGTGGTGTTCGGCTCCGCCATCGGCAATCGCATGGCGCCCATCGTGCCAGGTCTCGAATACGGCTCGTTCCTGGTGCCGGGCCTGATCATGCTGTCGATCTTCACCAACTCGATCTTCAATGCGAGCTTCGGCATCTATTTTCCGAAGTTCACGGGCACGATCTATGAATTATTGTCCGCGCCCGTCTCCTACCTCGAAATCGTCATCGCCTTCGTCGGCGCCGCCGCCACCAAATCGGTCATCCTCGGTCTCGTCATTCTCGCGACGGCCTATCTCTTCGTTCCGGTGACCATCCTGCACCCGGTCGAGATGGTGCTGTTCCTGATCCTGGTGTCGTTCGCCTTCAGCTTGTTCGGCTTCATCATCGGCATCTGGGCGCAGAGCTTCGAACAGCTGAACTTCATTCCGATGCTCATCGTCACGCCACTCACCTTTCTCGGCGGCGCGTTCTATACGGTCGACATGCTGCCCGAGGCCTGGCAGGGCATCGCGCAGCTGAACCCGGTGGTCCACCTGATCTCAGGTTACCGCTGGGCCTTCTTCGGCCTCGAGGGCGACAATTTGATGCTGAGCCTTGGCGTCACGGCGATCTTCATCGCCGTCCTGCTCGCGATCGTGAGCTGGATGTTCAAGACGGGCTACCGGCTGAAAAACTGAGCCGCGGGCGGGGTCTTCTACCCCCGCCCGAAACCCGCTACACCGCGCGCCATGACGAAGATACCTGCCCTCATCGCCGACCCTAATGCGGATGCGTTCGCCACCGCGCGCCTCCTGTCAGAGGCGCTGCCCTACATCCAGCGCTATGACAGGCAGACGATCGTCATCAAGTATGGCGGCCATGCCATGGAGAACCAGGAGCTGGCCGACCTCTTCGCCCGCGACGTCGTCCTCCTCAAGCTCCTCGGCATCAACCCGGTGGTCGTTCATGGCGGCGGGCCGCAGATCGGCCGCATGCTGGAGAAGCTGGGTATCCACTCGACGTTCGAGGATGGCCTGCGGGTGACTGACGCCGCCTCCATGGAGATCGTCGAGATGGTGCTGGCCGGCGGCATCAACAAATCCATCGTCCGTGCGATCAACGCCGCGGGCAACCAGGCCTTCCAGATCGACGGGGCTGATCCTGATCGCGTCACCAAGGTGAAAGCGGTCGGCCTTTCCGGTATCGACGCCAATCTGGTGACCGCCGTAAAGCTCAGCCGTACCAAGCGCGACCCTGATTCGAACCTCGAGCGCGTCGTAGACCTCGGCTATGTCGGCGAGCCGGACAAGGTGGATATATCGGTACTGGAAGCATTGGCGGCCCAGGCCGATGACGACTTCATTCCCGTGGTCGCCCCGGTGGGGATCGGACCCGACGGAAAGAGCTTCAACATCAACGCGGACACGGCGGCAGGCGCAATTGCGGGCGCTTTGAAGGCCGAACGCGTTCTGTTTCTCACCGATATCACGGGCGTCCTGGACAAGGACAAGAAGCTGATCGAACGGCTGACGGTCGATGAGGCGCGCGCCCTTATCGCAGACGGAACTGCGCAAGGGGGGATGATTCCCAAGCTTGAAACCGCCATTCAGGCGGTGGAAAAGGGAGTCGGCGCCGCCGTCATCATGGACGGGCGGCAGCGCCATGCCCTTCTGATGGAGCTGTTCACCGAACATGGCGCCGGCACGCTGGTCCACAACGGCAAGCCCCGTGGGTAGCTGGGTCATCAGGCTCGGCATCTTGCTTGCGATGCTGGGTGCACTCGTCATTCCCTCCTCCGCACAGAGCGGGCCGGATGGCTGGCAGCTCTGCAATCGCACGAGCTATGTTGTGGAAGCCGCCACGGGCCGGCCCGATGGCGAGGACGTGATCGTCGAGGGCTGGACACGCATCCGCCCGGGGCAGTGCGAGATCGCGCTCGACGGCCCCCTCAAGCCAGGCATCTATTTCGTCTTCGCCCGCTCCTCGAAGGCCCATCGCGGCGGCCAGCGCGACTGGAGCGGCCGCACGCCGCTCTGCGTCGACACGAACGGCTCATTCGCGGTCGAAAATCCGTTGTCCTGCCAGTCCATGGGCATGGAGCAGCGCGGCTTCAGCGCGGTGCGGATCGAGGGCAAAGGCGCCTCGCTGACGCTGAAGGAGACAGAGCTCTACGACAAAGCCAACCAGTCGCCGGAGAACGCCGGCATCCAACGCCTGCTCAACGACGCCGGCATCTTCCAGGACGTGGTCGACGGCTATCTTGGCCGCGAAAGCCGCGCCGCCATCAACGCCTTCCTCGCGGAACGCAAGCTGCCGCCGAGCACCACCCAGGCCGAACTGATCGATGTTCTCGAAGATGTCGCCAATCGCCGCGCCCGCCAGGTCGGCATGGAGCTCTGCAACCGCACCGGCAACCGCATTCTCGCGGCCATGGCCCGCTCGCGTCCGGACGGCCTCGAATCGCGCGGCTGGTGGCTGATCGACGCGAACCTATGCGTCCGCGCTGTCGACGAGAGCCTGATCACGGCGCCGCACTATGTCTTCGCCGAGATGACGACCGAGGACGGCGTGCGCCGCCTCAAGAATGCGTCCACCGTTTTCTGCACCTCGCGGGCCCAGTTCGCCATCCTCGGAAACCAGAACTGCGAAGGCCGACGCTATCGCCCCGAGAAGTTCATCGAGACGACGCCGCCCGAGGACGGCAAGCTGGTCTATGAATTCTTCGAAAGCGCCTTTGGCCCGCCGCAGCTGGACTGAATCTATCCCAGACGGCTACTGCCTCGCGTCCTCGGCAGGTAGAGCCGCGGGGGATGGGTCGGGCTCCGGCTGAGACGTGTCAGCAGCTGCCACGGGGTTGAACGCCGCCAGCCACTGCACGCCGAGTCCGAACTTCGGCTTTCCGGCTGCAACCCGGTACTCGGCAACCTCATCCTCCAGTTTTGCCCACGCATCGACCGCGTAGGGCTGAAAGAGTTCCGCCGCCACCAGCGCATCGCACGTATTGCTCTCGACGCAGATCTGGAGCGCATCGAAGAAGTCGAAGTAGATGAAGACGTCGTTGAGCTTCAGGGCATCAGCCGGCACGCCCTCCTCTCCATAGTCATAGATCTTCTCGCGGGCAGCCAGCTGGTCGGAGCGGTTGAAGATCTCGAACATCCGGAATGTCTCGATCAGCGAGGCCCTGACCTCCTGGTCGAACTGGCGCAGCTGCAGCTCGTAATCCTTCATGGCCTGGGCCTGGTCGGCTGCGATCGCTTTCTGCTGCTGGTCGATTGCAGTCTACCCGCCTATGCCCACGCCCACCACGCCGGCCCATGTCGCAATTACCTTCGACCAGTCCGCAAACCCCATCATCTTGTCGGCCACGTCACCCTCCCGCTGCTATTCCATTCCCCGATTGCACCCTTGCATACCGCGCGCTGGAATGCAGCCGGGCTTTGTCTGACGCAGGCGCCCACAAATCCCTTTGCGCGCCTGCAGGTCTGCCTGTAATCCGCCCCTTCAAAGGGAGATGCGCCATGACCGAGCTCGAAAAGACCATCGACGCCGCGTGGGACGCTCGCGCCTCCCTTTCAGCGTCCACCACAGGCGCCGTTCGCGACGCGGTCAATGCCGCGCTCGCCCAACTCGATTCCGGCGCCCTGCGCGTCGCCGAGAAATCCGCCTCCGGCGCGTGGGTCGTCAACCAGTGGCTCAAGAAGGCCGTCCTGCTATCGTTCCGCCTGAACCCCAACCGCATCATGGGCGCCGCCGGCCATCAGCCCGGCCCCTATTTCGACAAGGTGCCAACCAAGTTCGACGGCTGGACCGACAAGGAGTTCACAGCCGCAGCCTTCCGCGCGGTCCCGGGCGCCATTGTGCGCCGCGGCGCCTTCGTGGCGAAGGATGCGGTGCTGATGCCGTCCTTCACCAACATCGGTGCCTATGTCGGCGAAGGCACCATGGTTGACACCTGGACGACGGTCGGCTCGTGCGCCCAGATCGGCAAGCATTGCCACCTCTCCGGCGGCGTCGGCATCGGCGGCGTGCTCGAGCCCCTCCAGGCCAACCCGGTGATCATCGAGGACAACTGCTTCATTGGCGCCCGCTCCGAAGTCGCCGAGGGCGTGATCGTGCGCGAGGGCTCGGTCATCGGCATGGGGGTCTATCTCGGCCAATCGACGCCGATCGTGAACCGTGCCACCGGCGAAACGCTTTATGGCGAGGTTCCGCCCTACTCCGTCGTCGTCGCAGGCAACCGCCCCGGCTCGACGCCAATGCCCGGCCAGAACTGGACGCCCTCGCTCTATTGTGCAGTGATCGTGAAGCAGGTCGATGCCCAGACCCGATCCAAGACAAGCGTCAACGAGCTGCTACGGGCCTAGAGGACACGATGGCCACACCCGTCGGCTATTCCGGCAAGCGCCTGATCAACAAGCTCGGGCTCAAGGACGGCGCGAAGGCCGTCGTCATCGCCCCGCCCGCCGACTACGCCGACCTCACCGACAGGGCTGCGGTCGCGCAGAAGAAATCGGCTCCCGCGAATGGCAGCTTCGACTTCATCCACCTCTTCGTCAAAACCACTGCCGCGCTCGCCAGCGATCTCCCGAAGCTCGAACCCCGCCTCGCAGATGGCGGCATGCTCTGGGTCAGCTGGCCCAAAAAGACCTCGAAACTCTTTGTCGATCTCACCGAAGACGGCATTCGCAGGATCTGCCTGCCGATGGGCCTCGTCGACGTGAAGGTTTGCGCCGTCGATCAGGACTGGTCCGGCCTGAAGCTGATGCGCCGCAAGTCCAGCTAGCGCATGGACGGCAGTTGCCCGGCGCGGAATCTTCGCGCGTCCGCACACATTTGCCTCCCAACGCCAGACGCGCAGGCGCCGGCATCGGATTTGTCGACCTGATCCTGCTCGCCATCGGGACCATCCTCGCGATCTCGATCATCGTCAGTGCTGCATTCAAGCTGGGTGGCTCTGCCATCGCCGCGCTTGGGGTGGTCGTCGGCATCACCTGGGTGACAGCCAGGATCCTCGTGCCGAAACCGCCCGAGCGCCTGCCACGCCAGCAGCTGGACGCTGTCTCGCCATGAAACGTCGCACTTGAGACTGGCGTCAGGTATCCCGCGTGCGCTGAGGCTGGATCAGGCGTTCGCGCCTCGCGCTAGGACGAAAGTCGGTCAGACTGCGCGTCAAACGCGAAACACCCCGTGATGAACCGCTTTTCGCGTTCCGGGCGTCTGGCCCGGGGGCTGCAACACCGCGTCAGACGGGCCGCAACAGATTTCGGCCGCATGATTGTACGAGCATTCAATGGAAGTCCTGAAGGCACATCCGAACACGCAGGCCATGCTCGAAGCGTGGCAGCGTCTCTCCGACGGCGGGACGTCCGAAGGCGGGCCGACGACGGACGCCTATCCGGGACTCGTCAATAACCTCTTCGTGCTTAACCATGTCGCCGAACGCGACTTCGCCTTCCGGCGTGTCGGCCCGACGCTCGACCGCCTGTTCGGCCGCCAGCTCACCGAGCACGACTTCCTGTCGATCTGGAACGAACTCGATCGCGGCCTCGTGGCCGC
>JBEAMJ010000036.1:0-42751 GCA_041166025.1 Pseudomonadota bacterium
TGGCCGAGACGCGCGCAGATTATATCGGCGGTTTCGCAGTCACAGCGGGACATGGCGAACTCGCCAAGGCAAAAGAGTTTGTCGACAAGGGCGACGACTACTCCTCGATCATCGTCAAAGCGCTGGCCGACCGCTTCGCGGAAGCCTTTGCCGAACACTTGCACGAACAGGTGCGCCGCGAACTCTGGGGCTATGCGCGTGACGAGGCGCTGACGAACGAGGACCTGATCGCGGAGAAATACCGCGGCATCCGCCCGGCGCCGGGCTATCCTTCCCAGCCTGATCACACTGAGAAAGCGACGCTGTTCGCTCTGCTGGATGCCACCGCAAATGCCGGCATCGAGCTCACCTCCAGCTTTGCGATGAACCCGCCTGCGTCAGTCTCTGGCCTATATCTCTCGCATCCGGAGGCTGTCTATTTCGCCGTCGGTCGCATCGAGAAAGATCAGGTCGAGGACTACGCGCGCCGCAAGGGCTGGGATCTTGCGACTGCTGAACGCTGGTTGAGGCCAATACTCAACTACTAGGCGGCGCTCGCGCGGGGCGCGACGCCTATGCTTGCGGCGTCACGGGCTTGCTTTTCCCTTGCAAGAACGGGGGGATTTCTGTTGACGGGGGCGCCGTTCCCCAATTTTCTGCCCGACATGTGATCGAGCCCATGCCTTGCTGCAACGGACCGCTCACTGATCGGTCACGATGGCGCGGCCGGATGAGAATGGTCGCCCAGGGGAGGACGGAAACTTGAAACAGTGGAGACGGGTGCTTGTCCTGGCCGCCAGCGCGTTCGCGCTTTCCGGTATTGCGCGCGCACAGGAGACCGAGACGCCCCAGCAACCCGAGGGCGCGCCGGCTGAATCCGCAGTCCAGACCTTCGAGCCCGCCTTCTTCGCACGCTTCAATCCGGTGACCGCCGAGGACATGGTACGCCAGGTGCCGGGCTTCACGCTCGATGAGGGGGAAGACCTGCGCGGCTTCGGGGCGACAGCCGGCAATGTCCTCATCGACGGACAGCGCCCGAGCAGCAAGACAAGCCTCAAGGACGAACTCAGCCGCATCGCGGCTGGCGCCGTGCAGCGCATTGAGCTGATCCGCGCTTCAGCCGCAGGCAATATCGACGTGCGCGGCTATACCGAACTCGCCAACGTGGTGCTGAAGCCGGCCACGGGCATGCAGGTTTCGACAACGTTTGCCGCCACCACCCGCTGGTACGAACAGGGCCGCATTGGCGTGCAGGTCGGCGGTACGCGCGCATGGAAGACGGACAATTTCGGCTTTCGTCTCGCACTGCAGGGCACAAACCTCGGCGAGCGGGAGGAGGTGGCGGCCACCGTCCGCAACTCGCTGGGAACGCCGATCCGGACACAGGACGAATTCTACCAGAGCCAGGTCGGCGAGCTTCTGATCACCGGCGCAGCGAACTGGACGCCGACGCCGCGCGACACGTGGAACGCCAATTTCCGGGTCCTGCCACGGCTGTTCACCAACAACGCCGCCGGCAGCCTTCGCCTCGGCAATGGCACGCCTATCGGCGTCATCTCCTCTGACTATGAGGAGAAGGACATCTGGTATGTCGATCTCGGCGGCGACTACGAACACAAGTTCGACGGGCAGAACGCGGTCAAGCTGGTCAGCGTGAACCGCCTCGTGAACTGGCGTCCGCAGCAGGTGATCACCCAGAATGTGCTCGGCCTGCCCCAGGGCCAGCAGGTCGACAATTCCGACAACCGCGCCGGCGAGCATGTCGTGCGCGGCTCCTGGACCGCGCGGCCGGATGCGCAGCACACGATCGAGACGGCCCTCGAAGGCGCCTACAATTATCGCCGTGTCGATCGCCAGAGCCTGCTGGGTCCGATTGGCGGGCCGTTTGCTCCCGTCATCGTGCCCATCGCTTCGACCAAGGTGGAGGAAGACCGGATAGAAGCGTCGATCACCGATGTGTGGCGCGTCAATCCGCAGGTGACGCTGGAAGCCGGGTTCAACTTTGAGGCCTCCACGATTTCACAGTCAGGCGATGTGGCGAACGATCGCGACTTCACCTATTCCAAGCCACGCGGCGTCCTCACCTGGCAACCAAACGCGGAGGACCAGTGGCGTCTCTCTATCGTGCGAGACGTCTCGCAGCTCGACTTCGGCGATTTCGCCACCGGTCTAAACTCGATCTCGACCCAGGCTAATGTCGGCAATCCTGATCTCGAGCCGGAGCAGACCTGGAAATCCAGCGTCCAGTGGAAGCGCCAGCTGGGCCAGCGCGGCGCGCTCTCGCTATCCGCGTTCTACGACGACATCGAGGACACGCAGGATTTCATCACAGTCGGTGGCGTCTGCACGACTCCAGTCGGCCTTCCCGGCGCCTGCACCGCTGTCGGCAATATCGGCGACGGCAAACGCTGGGGTGCGCGCATCGAGGCGACACTGCCGCTCGATACGGTGGGTGTCGCGGGCGGTCTTCTCAAGCTCAATGTCGGCGCGCAGGACTCGGAAGTCACCGATCCGTTCACCCTGCAGACGCGGCAAATCTCCAGCGAGCAGGAGTTCGATTGGCTTGCCGAGTTCCGCCAGGACATTACCGCGATGAAGGTCGCGTGGGGCGGCAAGGTCAACAATGTCGGCCCGGTACCCTACTATCGCGCTGATCGTCTTGAGCTGACTGAGCCCAAGGACCCGAATGTCGACCTATTCGTCGAGACGACGGCGTTGCTCGGAGGCCTGCTCGTGCGCGTGACAGCGGCAAACCTCCTCGATGTCGAGAAGGAAACCGACCGGCAGTACTATGTGCCCGCGCTCAACGAGTTCCGCTCCTCCACGATGGGCCGCAACGTGACCATCACGGTCGCGGGCGCGTTCTAGCCGAACCGCGCAAGGATTCCTTTTGCAGCTGCGCGGCCCGTTGCGAAGCAGGCCTGCAGGAGATAGCCGCCGGTTGGTGCTTCCCAGTCGAGCATTTCGCCGGCGACGAATGTGCGTGGGTCGGTCTTCAATGCGAATTCGGCATCGACGCTGTCCCAGCTGACACCGCCCGCAGTCGAGATGGCGCGGTCGAGGTCGCTTGCACCGCCGAGACGCAGACGCACGCGCTTGATCCGACGCGCCAGCTGTTCAGCCTCGGCCGGCAAGGTGGGACCGTCGACATCCTCGCGCAGCACACCGGCCGCGACGGGTGACAGCCCGGCTTTCCGCAGCCGGTTTGCCATCGAGTCCTTGCGAGTCCCTCCGAGCCGCGCCGCCAGTGCTTCAAGGGGGAGGTCCGGCGCGAGGTCGATTTCGAGGACTGCCTCGCCGGTACGTTCGATCGCACTGCGGATGTGCGACCCCAGCGCATAGATCGCACCGCCCTCGATGCCGTAGCCGGCGATCATCGCCTCGCCGCGCGCCTGAAGCTCGCCCAGCCTGAGACGGATGCGCTTCAGCGGATCGCCAGCGAACCGCTCGCGAAACACATCCGACCACCTCACAACGAAGCCCGAGTTTGCGGACCGCAGGGGCGTGACTTCGGCCCCACGGTCGCGGAACAGCTCGACCCAGCTGCCATCGGACCCCAGCCGCGGCCAGCTCGCTCCGCCGAGGGCGAAGACCGTCGCATCGGCCTGTTCGATACGGTGCCAGTCCGGCGTCTCGAAGATGAGCGCATCGCCGTCCCAGCCGATCCAGCGCGAGCGCGGCGCGAGCTGCACGCCCAGCCCGGCAAGCCGCGCCAGCCACGCGCGCAGAAGCGGTGAGGCTTTCATCTCTGTCGGAAACACGCGCCCGGACGAGCCGATGAAGGTCTCGATCCCGAGCCCGGCCGCCCAGGCGCGCAGGTCCGATGGGGTGAAGGCGCGGATCGTGGGTTCAAGGCGGGCGCGGGCAGGGCCATAGCGGTCGAGGAAAGACTCGATAGGCTCCGAATGCGTGAGGTTGAGCCCGCCACGCCCGGCCAGCAGGAATTTCCGCGCGGGGTTCGGCATGCGCTCGCGGACAGTGACGCGCCAGCCCGCCTCGCCCAGCACTTCGGCCGCAGCGAGCCCCGCCGGGCCTGCACCCACGACGATGGCATGCTGTGCTCCGTTCATGGGCGCACGCTGTGGCTCATCGCCTCGAAAGACACAACCATGCGGGCGACCACCCGAGCAGGTTCATCGCGCGGAGGGTGCGAGCGATTGCCGCCGGCGCCCATCGCGATGAACCTTCGCCTCAGCAATCGTGCAACCGGGTCGCAGGCCTAGCCGCCATGGTAAATGCCGTCCGCCGCTTGGATTTCAGCTGGTTCCGACTGGAGATCGCGCTCCTCGTTGGCGCGCTGATCATGGGCGGCTGATCCGCGGCTCTTCACCTCGTTTCAGTCTGTTAGCTTGACTTTAGGGGTTTTGCCCCTGATATGCCGCTCGCGTCTCCGAAACGGGAGGCGATATCGGCGCTCCGGCTGCGTGAGAGTTCCCAGAAGGTAACTCGGCCCGTTGAGCGCCCTGAAACGATCGCATGAACGCCCGCGCACGCCGGGCCTTCCCATAAAGACAGCGCCCCGGCGGACCTGCAGAGACAGGCGTCCGCCCGTTCGCGCACATGAAAGAACGTCTCCACTTGACCCAATTCAAGGATTTGAACCTCAACGCCTCGATCCTCGAGGCGCTGACCCAGAAAGGCTACACCCAGCCGACGCCTATCCAGCTCGCCGCCATTCCCGGCGTGATGGAAGGGCGCGACCTCCTAGGCATCGCCCAGACTGGCACCGGCAAGACGGCCGCCTTCGCGCTGCCGATCCTCCACCGCCTCGCGGCCAACCGGAAGCCAGCGCCGAAGCGCGGCTGCCGCGCGCTCGTACTTTCGCCCACGCGCGAGCTGGCCACACAGATCGCCGACAGCTTCAAGGCTTATGGCGCGAAGCTTGGCTTCAGCGTGGCCACTATCTTCGGCGGCGTCGGCCATGGCCCCCAACGCCAGGCGCTGGCGCGTGGCGTTGACGTGATCGTCGCCGCGCCCGGCCGCCTGCTGGACCATCTCGGCGAGCGCGATGCCGACCTGTCGCAGACCGAGATCTTCGTGCTCGACGAAGCCGACCAGATGCTCGACATGGGCTTCATCGATCCGATCCGGCGCATCGTTCGCCACCTGCCGAAGGTACGCCAGAACCTGTTCTTCTCGGCCACCATGCCGGTGGACATCGAGAAGCTCGCCAATGAACTGCTCAACGCGGATCCGCTCAAGGTTTCGGTTGCGCCGCCCTCGACCACGGTCGAGCGCGTCAACCAGCGCGTGGTGTTCATCGAGGCCAACCGCAAGCGCGGCCTGCTGACCGAACTCTTCGCAGACGAAGCCTTCAAGCGCGTGCTGGTCTTTACCCGTACCAAGCGCGGCGCCGACAAGGTTGCGCGCATCCTCGAAACCGGCGGCGTGCCGGCGTCGGCAATCCACGGCAACAAAAGCCAGAACCAGCGCGAGCGGGCTCTCGCTGAATTCAAGGACGGCAAGGTTCGCGCCCTGGTGGCGACCGACATCGCAGCGCGCGGCATCGACATTGCCTCGGTGACCCATGTCGTCCAGTTCGAACTGCCGGAAGTGCCTGAGCAGTATGTCCACCGCATCGGCCGGACGGCGCGCGCCGGGCGCGATGGCTCGGCTGTCGCCTTCTGCGCCGAGGATGAACGCCAGCTGCTGCGCGACATCGAACGCACGACGCGCCAGAAAATCCCGAGCGAGGACAGGCGCAACGATGCAACGCTGGCGCAGCTTTCGGCCAACGCCAACATGGATGAAAAGCGGTGCGCGCGTGCCGAGCCGCGTGGCGAGGCGCAGCCCCGTCGCCATTCGCAGCAGAAACAGCGTCGCGACGAGACTCGGCTCGATTCCGCTCATGGCGAGGGCCGCCCTGGCCGGCGCCGTCGGCGCGGTAAGGGCGGCGGGCCAGGGGTAGAGGCCCGCACCGGCGCGCCGAACTTGCAGCAGAAGCAGAAGCCGCGTGGACCGAAATCCGGACACCATCGCAAGGGGCAGGGTCATCGCGATGTCCGGGGCGACCAGGCGCCTGCACGCGGAGATGTGATGAAGATTACGGCCGGCGCTGTGACGGGCACCGTCACATCGGCCAGCGACCTGATGCGCCGCCTGGCGGCCCAGACCTGAAGCACATAAGCAATCGCCGCCGACTTTGCGGTCGGCGGCGACGCTTCTGTCCCAGCGGGGGGACGTGGGGGGACTAGATCGCTGGGACTCGAACTTTCCCGGCTGTCGCTACCTGAGCCGACACTACTCCCTGAAAGTCGCCAGAGTTCCGGTACTCCAGCAATTTGGTGAGGGATCCGGGATTTCCAACCCCTCCACTGAGTCCCGTTTGCGCCCCGAGTTCCGCACGCTACAAGGACGACTGGAATGAGCATCTGGTCGCAATTGTCGTCTCTGGCCCGCAAGGCCTTCGAGCCGGACGACGAAACGGGCACGGACCTGGCCACGGTGACCTGTGCGCCTGATCCGGGCGACGTCGATTTCACGGCGGCGATCATCGGGTTGAGCGCCAAGCTGGCCAAGGCGGATGGACTCGTGACCACCGACGAGGTGGACGCATTTGCCCGTGTGTTCAGGGTCGCGCCCGAGGATCGCGCGGCCATGCAGCGTGTGTTCAACATCGCGCGGCAGACGGTGCGCGGTTACGAGGCCTATGCCCGGCGCATTGCCAAGCGTTACCGCAACCGGCCGTGCCTGCTCGAAGGCGTGCTCGACGGCCTGTTCCGGATTGCGGCGTCCGACCGCGCCATCACGGCGGACGAGCTCGACTATCTGAGGAGCGTCGCCCAGTTCTTCGAGTTCACCGAGGACCAGTTCCGGCGCATCAAGGCGAGCCATCTCGGTCCCGACGAGGACGATCCCTACGCTGTCCTGGGGGTGGCGCCAGATGCCAGCTTCGAGGAGGTGCGCGCCGCCTATCGCCGCCTGATGCTGGAGAATCATCCCGACACGCTGGCCGCTGCAAAGTCCGCCCCGCGCGAATTCGAACCCGTGGCGCACGAAAAATCAGCGGCGATCACCACAGCGTACGCGCGAATCCGCAACGACCGGGGAATTCTCATCCGCACCGATTGACTTTCCCGGAACGAAACGCACCTTCAAGGGCGCAGGGAGTTCCGCAGATGACCGAGACGCTTGGCCAGCCCGATTTCGGATCGCGCCTGATGCTTGGTCTCCAGCAGGCGTTTGGCGTGCTGGCGAAAGCGGGGTTCGGCCTGTTCCTGTTGTTTGCGGCGATTGCGGCGCTGATCGCGACGACCTTCATCGGCCTCATGCTTGCGATCGCGGCCGTATTTCTGACCATTGGCCGGCCGCGCCGCCGCGTTGCGGACCAGCAGGGCGCGCCCCAGACGCTCGACGCCCGCCGAACGGCGGATGGCTGGGTCATCGAACTGTAACTGCGGCCCACCTCCATTATCGTTCTCGACCAAGGCGACGTTGCGCGATCCAGGCAATCGCGACACAAGCCTACTTGCCCTATCCATCGACCTGTCCCTCCCGATGAAACCCGCGGACTTCGCGCTCCTTGTCGCCGTGTGCCTGTTCTGGGCGCTCAACCTTGTCATCACGCGCTGGACGGTGACGGCGGGGGAGGTGCCGCCATTGTTCTTTGCCGCAGTTCGCGTGACGTTGCTCGCGGCGATCCTCGCGCCGTTCCTGCTGCCGGCGCCGCGGCAGATGGGGATGATGTTCCTGATCGCGATGGGGATGGCGGGCATCCATTTCGGGCTTCTCTTTCTCGGCCTCGCCACATCGACCGCAGGCGTTGCTGCGGTCATCGGGCAGCTGGGCGTGCCCTTCACGACCATTCTCTCCATTGTCTTTCTCAAGGAACAGGTCGGAATCTGGCGCACCTCCGGCATCGTGCTCGCCTTTGCCGGCGTCATGATCATCATGATCGATCCGGCGCAGTTCTCGCTCACCATCGGCGCCACCTACCTGATCGGCGCGGCGCTCGTGGGCGCGATCGCCAACATCCTAATGAAGCGCATCGATCCCATGCCCGCTATGCGCCTGCAGGCCTGGATCGGGCTCTTTTCCATCGCGCCTCTGATGCTGATGTCCCTGGCCTGGGAGACGGGGCAGGCGGACGCCTATTCTGCGCTGGACTGGCGGGTCTATGCCGCTTCGATCTTCGCTGTGGTTGGCGTCTCGATCTTCGCACATGGCAGCTTCTACCGCCTACTCAAGCAATATGAGGTGACGCTCCTGTCTCCGCTTACCCTGATGACGCCGGTGATGGGGGTGGGGCTGGGCGTGGTCCTGCTGGGCGAATCCGTGACCTGGCAGATGCTGGTCGGAGGGGCGATGGCGCTGGCGGGCGTGGGCATTATCGGCGTGCGCCGGAACCGACGCTTCCCCGAAGCCCCGGTTGGCGACAAGATGAGCCAATGAGTCTGACCCTGATCGAGGCCGCCAGCCCGAACTTCAACGAGCGGCAGCATCCGCTCGACATGCTGGTGCTGCACTATACCGGCATGCCCGACGGACCTTCGGCGCTGGCCCGCCTGCGGGAGGATCGCGAGCCACGGGTCTCGGCGCACTACATGGTGGAGGAAGACGGGCGCGTCTTCGCGCTGGTGGCGGAGGACAAGCGCGCCTGGCATGCCGGGCGAAGCTGGTGGCGCGGGCGGGAGGATCTCAACTCGCGCTCGATCGGCATCGAGATCGTAAACCCGGGTCATGAATGGGGCTATCGCGCTTTTCCGGATGAGCAGATCGCCGCCGTGATCTCGTTGTGCCAAGGCATTCTCAATCGCTGGTCCATCCCGCAGGTGAACATCGTGGCGCACTCCGACATTGCGCCCGACCGCAAGGAAGACCCGGGCGAGCTTTTCCCATGGAAGCAGTTGTCGGACTCCGGCATCGGCCTGTGGCCTGAACCTTCGCGACCTGAACCGTGGATGATGCATGGCGCGGCGATGGGCGATGCGGGTCTTACTGTCGAAGGCGTGCAGCGCGATCTCGCCACAATCGGCTATCGCATCAGTCTCACGTCAGTTTTCGACGAAGCCACGGCCGCGGTTGTGCGTGCTTTCCAGCGACGGTGGCGTCCACTACGCGTCACGGGCGAGGGCGACACCGAGACCATCGCGCTAGCGCATGCTGTTGCAGCGATGTCGCAGCAGGCGACGGAACCCTAGTGTGACAGAAACGCTAATTCCCCGTTCACCTTTGTGGCCTCATGCTTGCAACAGGTTGAACGGAGTCGGCCCATGCCTTCCGGAGCCTTGCACCGCACGGTCTACATGAGCACCGCCATCGGTGTGCTGCGGGCAGAGGAACTCGACCGCATCTACCTCCGTGCAAAATCAACGAACGCCGGCGCCGACATCACCGGCCTGATGCTGTTCTACGAGGGCGTCTTCTTGCAGGTGCTGGAGGGGCCAGCCTCGGCCGTGGCTGGCCTGATGGAAAAGATCCGCCGTGATCGTCGCCACGGGAATCTCGTTGTGCTCGAGTCGGGGCCGGTGACTGAACGGAGCTTCGCCGGCTCGCCGATGCATTTCATCGCCGCGCGCAATCTCAGCGCCGGGGAGAAGCAGGCCTTCTCCGAACTGCGCCAGGAGATCGCGCGCCCAGGCGGCCTGCTGCTCGATCTGGAACTCTCGGATTTTCTTGCCGCCTTCACGGCGCCAAAGCCGGCCTGATCAGACCGCCGTCCGCTTCGCCTCCAGCGCAGCGATTTCCTTGTCGAGATCGCGGATGCGCTTGGTCAGCACGGGTATCTGCGCCGCGTCGTCGGTTCCCTGCGCCAGGGCAAGCTCCTGCTGGAGGCGCGACCGGTCGCGACGAAGTTTGCGGATGGGAGACTGCTTGGACATGATCGCTTCGTACACCTGGCCGCGCTTCGAAGAAAGGCGAAGATAAGCAAGAGTTGAAGTGGGCAGGGACCATATGTCTCCCGCGCGGGCTTACTTTGTCTCCAGGTCCGCCGCTGGCATCGCAATTTCGATGCTAGCTTCCTTCAGCTACGCGATGGCGCTTTCTTAAACGAACGGCCTGTTCGTTTATGCTGCCCTGGCGCTCAGCTTTGCCCTGTTCTCGGCGCCAGTCTGGAAGAGTCTGTTCAGGCGGCCGGTGCAGCGTTGGCTCGCCTACTACCTGCTGGTCGCGATCATCCTGTTCCTCGGCATCATGTCGCGGTTCGTTTTCGAGGCACTCTCTGCCGGTTCCCCATGATGCTGACGAGGTCCTGTCAGCAGCTACGTCCGCGGCTGGCTTGCGCAGGCCTACGGGCAATGAAAACCATACCTGCATGACCATGTTCGACGTCACCGACCCGAAGCAGCTGCGCAAGGCCGTGAAGGCGCTTGCGAAGCAGTGCGCGATCATCGAGGCGGCGCACGCGCGCGTTGGTGTGCCGGAATGGCGGACGCGGCAGGGCGGTTATGCCGGGCTCGCGCGGATCATCGCCTACCAGCAGCTGTCCACCAAGGCGGCTGGCACGATCTGGGGCAGGGTGGAGGTCCTGCTTGGGAAGATCACGCCGGCCTCGGTTCTTGCAGCCGATATCGACGGCTTGCGCGCCTGCGGCCTCTCGCGGCCGAAAATCGCGCATATCCGCTCGATCGCCGAGGCGGTGACGGAGGGCTCGCTGAACCTGAGGCGCGTGGCGAAGGCAAGCGATGCCGATGCACAGGCCGAACTCGTCGCCGTGAAGGGCATCGGGCCGTGGACGGCGGATGTCTATCTGATGTTTTGCCTGGGGCGCTGGGATGTGTTTCCGCATGCCGACATTGGGTTGTCCGAGGCCTACCGGATGATCTCCGGCGAACGCAAACGCCATCCCCCGAAGAAATTCCTGAAGACAGGCGAACGCTGGCGCCCTTATCGCGGCGTCGCGGCGCACATGCTTTGGTCGTACATCAATGCGGTGAGGGAGGAGCAGCGCGGCGGGGCGTAGCAGGCGCGCGGCCGCGGGCTCGGAAGCGGGCGCTTCCGAAGCGACCAGGGAGTGGGGAATAGGCAGTAGGCAGGCGGGCCGCGGGCGTTGGTGAGCCCACCCTCGTCCCTTGAGACGGCCTTGGGTCTCCTCAGGATGAGGACTCCACGAGAGTTGCAATGATGGGGTGTTGTGGCTGTTGGCGCGTCGCGCAGATGTACGACGCGCGCAGGGCCCCCAGCCACGGCGGTCGCATCGACGCGTGGGCAGATGCGATAGCCGCGGCGGAGGGATTGGGTGAAGGCGCGCGAGGCACGGTCGAGGTCTATGATGGCAAGGCGGTAAGCCTCGAAGCGCGGGATGAAGTCGTTCCAGTCCGACAGGGGGGCGGTCTGGTCGCGCCGGATGGCGCGCACGCTCCAGCCGAAGCCGCGGCAGGCCTGGCGCTGCAGGGCGAAATGCAGCTGGGCCTCGGCGACCGGCAGCATGGCCATGAGCTGCTGATAGACGGCGGGGCTGATCTTGCGTCCGCGCATGGCTTTTGCCCCGTTGGCGATCACCACGATCACCAGCGGCCAGAAGCTCAGCATGACGCTCAGCAGGGCCGGGACGTCGCGCAGGAACCACAGGCCAGGATGCGGCCAAGTAGACGCCCGCCACGAACCCCGTCGATCCTGTGCCTCTGTTTCCCCCAATTTCTCGAGCGATGTCGTTGAAGTTGCGGGAGAAGATTCTTCGCTATCCCCCAATCTCATACAATGACTTTCCCCCGATTTCGGTGGCTTGCACGCCTGCTGCGGTATCGCCCGCCTTTGCCGGCGCCCCCTTCCGTCGGCTTCGCTGCCTGCCTCGCAGCCGAGAGAGAACTTCGTTCCAGCCAGGAGCCCGGCTGCACCGCCGGGGCTGGACATGTCGCCCTGGTGTTACGATGTTGTGGCAGAGAATCGCTCACCCCGGGTGCTGGAGCCATGTGGCGCACCTGGGGAACCTGACGGCCGGGCGGGTGGCGCCGTCCTTGTCGCCAAAGACCACGAGTACCTGATGACCCAGGTCACCACGCACGCGCCGGCATCCGTTTCTCCGAATGGGTGGCCCGCCCTCGTTCTCAACGCCGACTTCCGTCCGCTGTCTTACTACCCGCTCTCCCTCTGGCCCTGGCAGGAGGTGGTGAAGTCCGTCTTCCTCGAGCGGGTTGATGTTGTGGCGGAATATGACGAGTACGTGCACTCGCCCTCCATCACCATGCGCCTGCCGAGCGTCATCGCGCTCAGGGAGTTCGTGAAGCAGGACCGCCAGCCGGCGTTCACACGCTTCAACGTCTTCCTGCGCGATGGCTTCAAGTGCGCCTATTGCGGCAGCCATGAGGACCTGACGTTCGACCACCTCGTGCCGCGCTCCAAGGGCGGCCGGACGAGCTGGGAGAACATTGTCGCCGCCTGCTCGCCGTGCAACCTGCGCAAGGGCGGGCGGATGGCGCACGAGATCGGCATGCACCCCTCGGTGCGGCCGCATCGCCCGACGACGTTCCAGCTGCAGGAGCAGGGGCGGAAATTCCCGCCCAACCATCTGCACGAGACCTGGCTCGATTATCTCTACTGGGATGTCGAGCTGGAGACGTAGCGGGCGTTTGCGATCCCGCCCTCGTCCTTCGAGACGATCGCCATGATGGATTTCCATCGTTGAAGTACCATGCCTGCGATCTCCTCAGGGTGGGGGCTTTCAGCGAGTCCCGATCTTGAGAAGCCCTCATCCTGAGGGCCGCCGGGTGCGTTCCAAAAACGTCGCGATACTTGCTGAAGCGGCGTCTCGAAGGACGAGGGCGGGCTCGCAGGCGGCAGGCCATCGCGCAACGGCGCCTATTCCCTCTCCCGGCGTGATGAGGCACGCTCCTGCAAAACACGGGAGGGACTCATGGCCAAATCGGTGAAGCTGTCGCGGCGCAACATTCTTGCCGGCGGCGCGGCCGCGGCGGCGTGGTCGGTGCTGCCGGGCTGTGCGACGGCGCAACGGGTGAGCGGCGCAGGCAAGCGCGTCAATGTCGCAGCGATCGGCGCGGGCGGCATGGGCGCCGGCAACATGTCCGCGCTCACCGGCCAGAACATCGTCGCGATCTGCGATGTCGATTTCGACCGTGTTGCGCGGCAGATGATCGACAGCAAGACCGGCCAGCTGCGGCCGGAGCGCGTCGAGCTGAAGGCGGCGTACGACAAGGCCGAGCGGTTCACTGATTACCGCCAGATGTTCGACAAGCGGAAGGACATCGAGGCGGTGGTGATCGCGACGCCCGATCATCATCATGCGGTGGCGGCGCGGATGGCGATGGAGCGCGGACTGCATGTCTATGTGCAGAAGCCGCTGACCTACAGCGTGCGCGAGTCGCGGCTGCTGACGAAGCTGGCGAAGGACAATCCGAAGCTCGTCACGCAGATGGGAAACCAGGGGCATTCTTCAGACGATGGCCGTCGCGCAGTGGAGCTGATTCGCGGCGGAGCGATCGGGAAGGTGAAGGAAGTCCATATATGGACCAACCGCCCGGTCTGGCCGCAGGGCGTTGGCAAGCCGGAGGCCAAGCCGGTTCCGGCGGGGCTCGACTGGGACATGTGGCGCGGTCCGGCGACGGTGGAGTGGGGCTATCACCCGGACTACGCGCACTTCAACTGGCGCGGCTGGACGCCGTTCGGCACAGGCGCGCTGGGCGACATGGGTGCCCACCTCATGGACTTCCCGGTGTGGGCGCTGGAGCTGGGCCTGCCGACGCGGGTGGAGACCAAGCACACGCTGTGGGGCGGCGATACCGATCCGTGGGACTACAAGCGGCCCGAGGTCCTCACCAGCTATCCGCTGGCGGCGGTGACTTACTATGAGTTCGGCAATGCGAAGGGCGGGTCGGTGCGCATCGTCTGGCAGGATGGCGGTCTTGCGCCGCCGACCGTGCCCAACCTGCCGGCAGACCGCATCATGGAGGAGGAGGGCGGCGTCCTCTATATCGGCGACAAGGGGCAGTTGCTGCACGACACCTATGGCGCGAAGCCGACGCTGATCGGCGAGGAGGCGGTGGCGCGCGGCGCACAGATACCGGTTTCGCTGCCGCGTATCGTGGACGGTTCGAAGGGGCATGAGAACAACTGGATCCGCGCCATCCGTGGCGAGGAGCAGATCTCGAACCCGTTCGAGGTGTCCGGGCCGCTTACCGAGGCGATGCTGCTCGGCGTCGTGGCGATGTACGCCGGCAAGCCGATCGCCTATGATGGTGCGGCAGGGAAGATCACCAACCTCGCCGGCATGGATCACCTGCTCGACCGCGAGTATCGGAAGGGGTGGGAGCTGTAGGGACGGGTTCTGCGAGACCACGCCACGCTGTCATCCCGGCCGAGCGCAGCGAGAGCCGTGACCCGTTCCACCGATGTCGACCTGTCGCAAGGGTTCCCGGGTCGCGCTGCGCTTGCCCAGGATGACAATCCGTGCCCGCCCGCCGTCGCCTGGACTGAGCCAAGTCGGGCTACTCGTTACGCGTTTCGCGCCAGCCGTGGCGGGGGCGGAGGCCGGTGGCGGTTGAGGTGCCGAGTTCGTCACACGACCCCGGCTCCATGCTGGAGAGGGCGGAGTGGATCTTCCAGGCGCCCTCCAGCTTCACCAGCTGGAACGCGTTGATGCCGCAATTCACGAGGGCGCCATTGTCGGTGAGCAGATAGCGCGACCAGACCTGGGCGAACGCTCCGCGCAGGTCGATCTGCGGGTCCCAGTACATCTCGACAAAGGGATCGTGGTCAGGCGTTGGCTTCTGGAAGTCGCTCGCCGGCATGCGCCGCACGGGACCGGGAACGCCGTCGCGCGTGCGATAGATGGCAAGCGATCCGTCGGGCAGCTCGACCGACTTCTGCAGCTCCCGGTCGCCATTGCCTACGGCGATCAGGAAGGTGTCGACCACCTTGAGCACCGCTTCTTCCTCAGCCCCCAGCGCGGCGGGCGCCGCGGGTGGAGAGGCCGATGGCGTCGTGCAGGCCGTTGCGGCGAGAATGAGGGTCAGGACTGCGTGCTTCATGTGGTCACCCCAACGTGCTCGACGTCTGATCGAGGCTAGCATGGCTGGATTTGCGCCGCATCCTCCGTTAGGCCGTGGGACGAGCAGGGAGGGCAGGGATGCCGCAAGCGCTTTCGAACATGATGACGCCGGTGCTTGCGCTGGTGGTCTGGACGCTGGTGATTCTGGTCTGGCTCTATGTCCGGCGCATCCCAGCCATGCGCAAGGCGGGGATCGACCCGGCCAAGATCAAGGGCTCGGAATCCTACGCCAGCCTGCCGCCGATGAACCCCAAGGCGGTGTGGGTGGCCGACAACTACAACCACCTGCATGAACAGCCGGTGATCTTCTATGCGCTGTGCGTCTACACGCACCTGGTCGGCGTTTGGGACGGGCTGAATGTGGGGCTGGCGTGGGTCTATGTCGGCATCCGCATCGTGCACAGCCTGATCCAGGTGACGACGAACTTCGTGCCGCTGCGGTTTGCGGTGTTCAACCTGGGATCGCTGGTGCTGGCGATCATTGCGGTGCGCAACGTGCTGGGGCTGTTCGGAGTCTAGCCAATTGCTGGAGGGATCGCATGCTTCATCGCGTGGTGATGGCGGTTGTCGTCGCGTTGGCGCCAGGCGGATGCTCGCCACAGGTTCCGCCAGCGGGCGAAAATCCGGCGATAGCATCGCAGGCGGATGCCGGCGATGCTTATCCTCCACCGGCGTTGGCGGTGATCTTGCCGGCGGCGCCCGGTCCTGACGCACCGCCAACGGTCTACGGTGTCTTTGTCGACAAAGGCGCCTGTCCCGGTGAGGGGTGTTATCTTCAGGGCAGGATCAAGGCTCGCGAGGCCGTCAGCCTGTATCAGGACAAGCGGACGGACTCGCCCGTGCTCGCCACGATCGCGCCGGACGAGTGGGTGGAGATTCTGGGCACCGAGGATCGGCTCATTCCGCTTGCCGGCACGGACCGTGCGACGGGCGATGTCGTTTACCGACTCGGCTATGAGGGCGAAGGGTGCTTCACACTGTGGAACAAGGGTCAGCTGTCCGGCTGGTGCGATGACGATGGCGATCTCAGCAATGACAGCGTGATCTGGTCGGCGCCTGCCGACAGTGCCGACACTTCGCTGGGATTCTGGGTCGAGGTGAAACGCGCCAACGGGCAGACAGGCTGGCTCGGCGACGACAGCGATGGCAGCCTTGCCTGCACCGGCTACCAGGACCGCGACCCTGATTGCCCGCCCTTGCTCTAGCAGACTGGGCCACTGGACGGGCCGACAGGCTTGGCCCATAGGAGGCGCCTTCTCGAAGGACTCCAATGGCCGCCCTGCCTGAATCCCGCCTGCGCCAGATGATCGACCGGTTTGACCAGGTCGAGGCGCGCATGGGCGTGGCGACCGACGCGAAAGAGATCGTGCAGCTCGCGCGCGACCATGCCGAACTCAAGCGCGTGGCCGAGAAGGCGCGCGAGGTGATGACGCTGCGCAACCAACTGGCCGAGGCCGAGGCGCTGATCGAGGACCCGGGCGCCGACCGCGATTTCGTCAACATGGCGATCGAGGAGCGGGCCGAGATCCGGGCGAAGCTCCCCGCCATTGAGCGCGAGATGCAGCTGATGTTGCTGCCGAAGGATCGCGACGATGATGGCTCAGCGATCATCGAGGTGCGCGCTGGCACGGGCGGGGACGAGGCGGCGCTGTTCGCGGGCGATCTCTGGCGTATGTACCAGCGCTATGCATCGGGACGCGGCTGGCAGGTGGAGCTGGTGTCGGCGACCGATGGAGAAATGGGCGGGTACAAGGAAGTCATCGCGCAGGTGAATGGCGCCGGCGTTTTCGGCCGGATGAAGTTCGAGAGCGGCGTGCATCGCGTGCAGCGCGTTCCGGCGACGGAGGCGCAGGGCCGCATCCACACTTCGGCGGCGACGGTCGCGATCCTGCCCGTGCCGGAAGAGGTCAACATCGAGGTGCGCGACCAGGACATCCGCATCGACACGTATCGGTCGTCAGGGGCGGGCGGGCAGCACGTCAACAAGACGGACTCGGCCGTGCGGATCACGCACCTGCCGACCAACATCGTGGTGACGTCGTCGGAGAAGTCGCAACACGAGAACCGCCGCAAGGCCATGGAGCAGCTGAAGATCAGGCTCTACGAGCGCGAGCGCGAGATGAAGGACACGGCGCGATCAGAGGCGCGCAAGTTGCAGGTGGGATCAGGCGATCGTTCCGAACGCATCCGCACCTACAACTTCCCACAGGGCCGCGTCACCGACCACCGCATCAACTTCACCGCCTACAATCTCGACCAGTTCATCCAGGGCGATATCGAGGAACTGCTCGACGCCCTCCACGCCGAGGACCAGGCCGAGCGCCTGGCGCAGCTGGAGCAGGGTTGATCGCCGCGGCGACATGCGACAATCTTTGCGGCGCGGTCTCGGCAGGACCGGCATTCGGTCAGGGGTAGTCTCGTGATGGGAAAAGGCGTTTTCGCACTTCTGGCATGCGGTGCAGCGTGGGCCGCGCCGGGTCTGGCGTTCGGGCAGGAGATAGGCGCGACAGCCGCGCCGGGGGCGACCGCCCAGCCTGCAGCGGTGACGCCTGTCGTCGATCCCGACAAGGTGACCTGCAAGTCCGAGGCTGTGCTCGGCTCGCGCTTCCCCAAGAAGATCTGCCTCACCAACCTGCAATGGCAGCAGCAGGAGCAGGACGCCAAGCGGATGCTCGAGCGCCTGCAGGGCGCCAAGCTGCCGCCGAGCGGCTGATCGCGCCGCGCTAACGCAACTTTCGTCAGCTCATCCCCACGGACCGCGCTTGCGCGCGCCGTCGGGAGGTTGGTTCCACGGGCCTTGCGGACGGTTGCGCCGAGGCGAGACCAGTTCGGGCGCGGGGGCTGCCGCACGGCCGCCGAACCGTTCGGCCAGCGCGGCGACGCGGTTCTGCGTCGAGGGGTGGGTCGAGAAGAGGTTGTCCGCGCCGCGCCCGGCCAGCGGGTTGATGATGAACATGTGCGCCGTCGCCGGATTACGCTCGGCCTGCATGTTGACGCGGCCGCCCCGGGCATAGGCATCGATCTTCTGCAGCGCCGAGGCCAGAGCGTCCGGATCGCCAGAGATTTCCGCGCCGCCCGCGTCGGCTTCATATTCGCGGCCGCGGCTGATCGCCATCTGCACCAGCGCAGCGGCCATGGGGGCGAGAATCATGATGGCGATGACGCCGATCACGCCGCCAGGGCGCTCGCGGTCATTGCCGCCGAAGAGGAGGGCGAAGTTGGCGAGAGCCGAGATGGCGCCGGCGATCGTGGCGGTAACCGTCATAGTGAGTGTGTCGCGGTTCTTAACGTGCGCCAGCTCATGGCCCATCACGGCGCGGATCTCGCGCCGGTCGAGCATGGCGAGCAGGCCAGTCGTGGCGGCGACGGCCGCGTGGGCCGGATCGCGGCCGGTTGCGAAGGCGTTGGGCTGGTCGCTCTCGATGATGGTGATCTTCGGCATGGGCAGGCCGGCGCGCTGGGCCATCTCGCGGACGTCGCCAGCATAGGCGCGCACGCGTGCGTCCGGGTGGTTCGGGGGAACCTCCTGCGCCCGGTACATGGAAAGCACGATCTTGTCGGCGTTCCAGTAGCTGATGAAGTTGCCGACCAGCGCCAGGGCGACGGCGATCACCATGCCGGTCGGGCCGCCGATCAGGTAGCCGACGCCGACGAACAGGGCCGTCAGGGCGGCGAGGAGCATGAAAGTCTTGATGTGGTTCATGACCGCATATCTGGCCCTTCGCGCGGCGTGCTCAAGATGCCGGCAATGTAACGGTATGTCGAACCGGTCACGGATTCGCCAGCCGAGGACTGCGCCTTGTTTCCACGAGCGTTGGGGAGGGCCGGGGCGAAGCTGAAGCATGTCGGAGACGAAGGAATCGCCGCTGCGGTCGCGTTAAGGGGGCTGTCGACGCGCCAGTTCGCCCTGAAGCGGGCGGCCCAGAAATCCCATGCGCGGCTGGAGGGCTTTGGCGAGGCGGCGGGTCTCGCAGGATTGCTCAAGCCGACGGTTGGGGAGCGGAATTGGTCGCGGCCGCCCTACGACGCGGGCGCAGACCGAAGGCCAGCCTCAACGGATCACTGCCCCGGATGACGAGGTGGTAGATCGTCAATGGAATGAGCGCGGTGCAGGCCAGCAGGAGAGGATACTCCACCCACACGGGTGCGCCGAGCGCAAAGAGGCCCAGGCCCGCAGCGATGATGACGGGCTGGTGCATCAGGTAGACCGGCATGATGGCGTCGCTGAGATAGCGCAGCGCCGGTGAATCGCGGTTGAGCAGGTCCTGCGCGATTGCAAGGATTGCGAACACTGCGAGCGCGCCGTAGATGCCATCGACTGTCCCGACCACGGCCGGCGAGAGCGTCTGGCTTGAGGCCGTCTCGATCGCCGTGGCGGCGAGCGCAGCGGCCATCGCTGCGAGCGCCGCGGGCGCGAGCCAGACGCGGGCCTTTCGCAGCTTTGTCCAGACTGCGTCGGCGCGCGCCAGCATCAGACCCGCAAGGAAGGCCGGAATGGCGCGGACATGGCCCGCCGGATCGTCGATCAGCATGTCCGAGTGCCCGAAGACAGGCTTCAGAAGTGCGTCCGACACGACGAACAGCACCGCCATGGCTGCAACAAGGATGACAACGGGAGCGGCCGCAAACAGCGCTTCTGCGTGCTTCCATGCCCTTGGCGCAAATCGCCAGGCCAGCGCCGCCGTCATCGCGTAGCAGAAAAGGTAGGGAAGGAACCACACATGGCCGAGGTCAGGCAGGTGATAGCCGTAGACCGTGTGGGCGTGCATCGGCGTGTGCATCACATAGACGAGGTAGTCCTGTCCGCGCGCCAGGGGGTCGGTCATGTACCACATGGGCGGCACGAGCAGCAGCGCCGCCATCGCAAAGGGGACGCCGAGGCGGAGGATGCGGTTCACCGTGAACCCGCCGAGGTCGCGGTTCTGGAGCATGAAGCGCGTTGCGGCGCCGCCGATAAAAAAGACGAGCGACATGCGCCAGGGGCTCAGTGCTTCGACCAGCAGGTCGCCCCACAGGCCTGCATGTTCGCTCTGCACGCGCCATGCGGTCGTGCGGTAGACGTAGGTGACGTGCGTTAGGATCAGCAGGCCCAGCGCAGTCACGCGGAGCCAGTCGAGGTCAAGTCTGCGTCCCGAGGCTGGCCCGCCGGACATGGTTTATTCCTCGCCGCGCTGTCCTTCGTCGAGGGCATGCAGGGCGGGCACCATCCGGCGCGAGGGCGAGCTCCGGTCCGGGGCCGCTACTGCACGTTAACCGTGATTCGCTCCGACATGATCGGAGTCGGCTTGTGCAGCTCGTGGTTCATGTCGCCGAGCACCAGCTGCAGCGTGTGCGGACCGGGGCTCAGCTGCAGGACAACCTCGGTCTGCCCACCGCCGAAATGCATGTGCTGCTCGTCATTCGGAATGGCGAACTGCTTCTCCTCTTCGGTGAGCTCTTCATCGATGATGAGGTGGTGATGTCCGGTATTGGGTTTGTCGACCAGCGCCGGCGCGATCCCGATGCCGCTTGCGCCGAACACGACGCGGAAGGATTGCGGCACCGTCATGCCGTCGCGGAGGTTCACGAAATAGACCATCGGGCCCGGTGCGCCGTGGATCTTCACCCCTTCGGCGTCGCGGGCGGCCAGCGCCTCTGCGACAGCAGCATCAGTGGCGGCCTTCAAGGCCGCCGGATCAGGCGCGGCGGCGTCCGAACTGGTGGTCGCGCCATTACAGGCGGCAAGAGCGAGAGCGGAAACTGCGAGAAGCGCGGCAAGACGCATGGTGGGTCCCTCTGTTTGGCCGCTGCATAGCATGCGACCCCGATGGAGGAAGGGGTCGGCGAGGTGAAATCACGTTCAAGCCAGGTCGCACGCGCGTGACCGGCCTCACAACACGATCATCCGGCAAGTAGCCCGATCACGCCCTGAAGCCACGGGTCAGTTGAGGATCGCCGCCATCAGGAGTCCGTCGCCACGCGTTAGCATGCCGAACCTGTTCCAGGCGCCAAGCGTCACCAGCTTGCCCTGTTCAAGGTAAGGCGCGATCGACGAGCCCTGAATCAGCAGCGCCACATTGAAATCGGGCGGATCGGTGAGCAGCCTGCGCAGGTTGATACCTACGCCTGTGGCAGCGCCTTCAGGCCCCGGCGGAGTGCGCCAGAACGGGATGAGCGCGCGGCCCTCCAGCATCTCCTCGATTTCGGCCAGCACCTCCTGCCAGCCCGCAGCGACTTCCGCCGTGATCGCGATACCAAACGAAGAGGTCTGCAATGGATTGGGCAGCCATTCATGATCGTTGTCCGTCTCGGCCATCAATTCAGGCCAGAATTTCCGGTTGTGCATGATCATCGAGCGGAAATGATCGAGCGCCTTGCGCGTGCGCGTCGCATCGGGCTTGCCATCGAGCGCAACCAACAACGCGGCGAGCTGGTCGATCATGTCGTCGGTCCCGAACAGCGGGTCCGGCGCGCCGACGGCGCCTGCAGCGGCCATCTGTTGCCGCCCCTCGAACACGGTCTTGATTGCCGATGTCGGATCGACGGACAGCACCATTTCGCTTGCGCCTGACACAAGTTGGACATAGGCGGCGAGCCATTCCGCATCCGCCGTGTCGAACCGGATCTTGCCATCGAAACGTTCCCAGTCTGCTTGTGCGCCCATGCTCTCGAGGATCACACGCAGCGACTCCCACTCTGCACGCGTTCGGTCGCCATCGATGTCGAACCACAAGACGTCGAGTGAAAGTTCGGTGGCGAACTCACCTTCGGTGGCGGCAGCGAGCGCCGTACTCGCGCCATCAAGATGCTGGAGCGCGCCCTTCAGCGCCGACTCGATGAAGTCGGGGCTGAACTTTGCGTTCGGGTTGGGCGGCAGTGGCGCCGCAATGCCGGGGATAAGGGGTACGCTGCCGTCATAACTCGCATAGCGTGTGTGGAGCATCGTCTCAATCGCGCGCAGGAAGCGGATGCCGCCGAGCTGGAAACTGGTCTCCGGTGTGCGCGGTCTACTCGCGAGGGCGGCATCTGCGGCTCCAAGACCGCCGCTGGCCAGAATCATCTCAACCGCCCGCTTGTCCGGCGAGGCCGCTGGCGCCTGTGGCCCCTGGCAGGCAGAAATCATCAAGGCGAGACAAATCATTCCGATTGTCTTCATCTGCGCACCTGTCCCGGAGCCCGATATGTTGGGCCTTTGCGTACTCTAGCGCCCCCAAAGCTAGACGCAGGAAAGAAACTCAGCGTATTCGAATTTTCATGCTTTGTTCACGAGAACATTTGTAGTACATACATAGCAGGACGAGCTGGGAATCGGACGGATTTGCCGCCCTACAGCCAGCATGGCACATGAGGAGTCGAACATGGCGGGCGCCGCTCTGAAGCTGGTGGAAGACAAGGGCATGGACAAGCAGAAGGCGCTGGAAACGGCCCTCGGCCAGATCGAGCGCAATTTCGGCAAGGGCTCGATCATGCGCCTTGGCGAACAGAAAGCCATGGACATCGAGGCGCTGTCGACCGGCTCGCTCAGCCTCGATGTGGCATTGGGCATCGGCGGCCTGCCGCGCGGCCGCATCATCGAGATCTACGGGCCTGAAAGCTCGGGCAAGACCACGCTGGCGCTGCATGTGATCGCCGAAGCGCAGAAAAGTGGCGGCGTCGGCGCCTTCGTGGACGCCGAGCACGCGCTCGACCCTGTCTATGCCGGCAAGCTGGGCGTTGACCTCGACGACCTGCTGGTGTCGCAGCCGGACACGGGCTAGCAGGCGCTCGAGATTGCCGACACACTCGTCCGCTCCGGCGCGGTGGACGTGCTGGTGATCGACTCGGTCGCGGCGCTGACCCCGCGGGCGGAACTTGAAGGCGAAATGGGCGACTCGCTTCCCGGCCTTCAGGCGCGCCTGATGAGCCAGGCGCTGCGCAAGCTCACCGCCTCGGTCTCCAAGTCCAAGACGATGGTGATATTCATCAACCAGATCCGCATGAAGATCGGCGTGATGTATGGCTCGCCGGAAACCACGACGGGCGGCAATGCGCTGAAGTTCTATGCCTCGGTGCGCCTCGACATCCGCCGCGTCGGCTCGATCAAGGACCGCGACGAGGTGATCGGCAACGAGACGCGGGTGAAGGTCGTCAAGAACAAGGTGGCGCCGCCGTTCCGCCAGGTCGATTTCGACATCATCTACGGCGAGGGCATATCCAAGACGGGCGAATTGCTCGATCTCGGGGTCAAGGCCAACATCGTCGAGAAGTCCGGCTCCTGGTTCTCTTATGGCTCGCAGCGCATCGGGCAGGGCCGCGAGAACGCCCGCAAGTTCCTCAAGGAAAATCCCGCCATGGCGGCGGAGATCGAGGAGGCCATTCGCCGCAATTCCGGCGTGCTGGGCGAGAGCCTGCTCGTCGAGGGCAAGGAAGAGGACGACGAAGAATAGGCGGCTGCGGCTCCGCCGCGAAGTTTGCGCCCGATGGCGCGGGAAACGCCGGCTCTGTGGCCGGCGTTTTCTTTTTGGGGTGGCGCACCGCCGGGCTTGTCGGCGCGCCGCCTTGGCGGACGGCCAAGGCCGCCTTATACCGCCCCCAGGGTTCCCGCGTCCGGCTGGGACGCTGGCCGGAACCCCAGCCGACCCGACGTGGGAGCAAGGCCTCCGCCGATGCATGGCGGCCCGGCGCCCGCGCCCCTATCTAGGACTTCCGACTGGAGCCGCCGATGACGTCCAAGACTCAGCCTGCGAAATCCGGACACCCGGCGGGCGTCAACGCCATCCGCGCCGCTTTCCTCGACTATTTCGCCAAGGCCGGCCACGCCGTGAAGCCGTCATCCTCGCTGGTGCCGCAGGGCGATAACACGCTGCTCTTCACCAATGCCGGCATGGTGCAGTTCAAGAACATCTTCACCGGCGCGGAGAAGCCCTTTGCCCCACGCGCGGCGACGTCGCAGAAATGCGTTCGCGCCGGCGGCAAGCACAACGACCTCGACAATGTCGGCTACACGGCGCGCCATCTCACCTTCTTCGAGATGCTCGGCAACTTCTCGTTCGGCGACTATTTCAAGGAACTGGCGATCGAGCATGCCTGGACCCTGGTTACGCGCGACTTCGGCCTGCCGAAGGACAAGCTGCTGGTCACGGTCTATCACGACGACGATGAGGCGGCCGGCTACTGGAAGAAGATTGCCGGGCTGCCAGACTCGAAGATCATCCGGATCGCGACCAACGACAATTTCTGGATGATGGGCGACACGGGTCCGTGTGGGCCGTGCTCGGAAATCTTCATCGATCGCGGCGAGCATATCTGGGGCGGGCCTCCCGGGTCTCCCGAACAGGACGGCGACCGGTTCCTCGAATTCTGGAACCTTGTCTTCATGCAGTTCGAGCAGTTCAACGACGGTCGCCCGCGCGTGCCGCTGCCGAAGCCGTCGATCGACACCGGCATGGGCCTCGAGCGCATCTCTGCAATCATGCAGGGCGTAGATTCGGTGTTCGAAACCGATCTCTTCGCAAACCTCATCGCGGCCGGCGAGGAACTCTACAAGGTGAAGGCGCAGGGCGACCAGACCGCTTCCTTCCGCGTGATCGCGGACCACCTGCGCTCGGCCTGCTTCCTCATCGCCGATGGCGTCTCGCCCTCGAACGAGGGCAGGGGCTATGTGCTCCGCCGCATCATGCGCCGCGCCATGCGTCATGCCCACATCCTCGGCACGCGCGAGCCGAACATGTACCGTCTCGTCGGCGCGCTCGCCAAGGAGATGGGCGAAGCCTATCCGGACCTCATCCGCGCCCAGCCCGCCATCGAAAGCGCTTTCAGCCAGGAAGAGCAGAGCTTCCAGCGTACGCTCGGCCGCGGCCTTGCGCTGCTGGATGAGGAGACCGCCGCGCTCGGAACGGGCGGCGTGCTCAAGGGCGAGGTCGCCTTCAAGCTCTACGACACCTACGGCTTCCCGCTTGACCTCACGCAGGATGTGCTGCGCGCGCGCGGCATGACGGTGGACGAGCCCGGCTACGAGGCTGCGATGAAGGAGCAGCGCGAGCGCAGTCAGGAGCACTCCAAATTCGCGGCCGGCGATGGTTCGGGCGAGATCTGGTTCGCGGTGCGCGATGCGTCCGGCGCGACAAACTTCCAGGGCTATGAAGCGGAGGAAACCTCCGGACGACTCGTCACCGCGCTCGCCGGCGGCGCGCAGGTGAAGGCGCTCAAGGCAGGCGACAGGGCCGAACTGGTTTTCGACCAGACGCCGTTCTACGCGGAGTCCGGCGGTCAGGCGGGTGACAAGGGCGAGATCTTCTTCCCCGGCGGCGGCCGCTTCCGCGTCGATGATGTGCAGAAGCGGGCGAGCGATGTTTTCGCGCATGTGGGTGAAATGCTCTCCGGCGGCGCCAACGTTGGCGACGTCGCCGAACTGAAGATCGATCGCATCCGCCGTGCGCGCATCCGCGCCAACCATTCGGCGACGCACCTGCTGCATGCGGCGCTGCGCAACCGGCTCGGCAAGCACGTCACGCAGAAGGGCTCCCTGGTCGAGGCCGACTATTTCCGCTTCGACTTCTCGCACACGGCGCCGATGACGCGCGAGGACATCGAGGCCGTCGAGGCCGAGGTGAACGCCGTGATCCGCCAGAATGCGCCGGCGGAAATCCGCGTGATGGCGCCGGAGAAGGCGATCGAGGCCGGCGCGATGGCGCTTTTCGGCGAGAAGTATGGCGATGAGGTCCGCGTCCTCCGCCTCGGTAATTCCGTGAGTGAGTCGAGCGCGCCTTATTCCGTGGAACTCTGTGGCGGCACGCATGTCGCGCGTACCGGAGACATCGCGGTGTTCGTGGTGACCTCCGAAGGCGGCGTCGCGCAGGGCGTGCGCCGCATCGAGGGTGTCACCGGCGCTGCAGCTCTCGATTTCCTGAAATCGCGCGCCGCCATCGCGCGCGAGATCGCCGATCAGTTCAAGGTTCCGCTGGCCGATGCGCCCGCGCGGGTCGCCGCGCTCGCGGATCAGCGCAAGAAGCTCGAGGCCGAGCTCGCTGACGCGCGCAAGAAACTCGCAATGGGAGGCGGCGGAGCGGCCTCCGGACCTGAAGACATCAATGGGGTCAAGTTCATCGGCAAGGTGGTCGATGTGCCGGCGAAGGACCTTAAGGGGCTTGCCGACGACGCCAAGAAGTCACTTGGCTCAGGCGTCGCCGTGTTTGTGGCAACGTCCGAAGGCAAGGCAACCGTCGTCGTGGGCGTGACCGACGACCTGACGAAGCGCTTTCCTGCGGGCGATCTCGTCACGAGGGCGGTGCAGGCCGTCGGCGGCGCCAAGGGCGGCGGCCGTCCGGACATGGCGCAGGGCGGCGGCCCTGACGGCGAGAAGGCTGCCGACGCCATCGCAGCTGTGAAGGCCGCGCTGGCCGGATAGAACGCGCAGTTTGACGGCGGCGCGCGCGGCTTTCATACTTCCCAGAAAGCAGGGGAAGGCGAATGCGTCTTCATCATGTTGTAGGCATGTGTCTGCTGGCGCTGACACCGGCATGCACGTCGGCGCCACCAGGCGCCGAGAACCTTCCTCCAGTGCAAGAACCGCTGTGCGCGCCCGGCGTTTCGCTGGGCAAGGTCGTGATCGCGCCGCTTACGCGCTGGCGCTCTGACCAGAAGGAGCCTGAGGTGCGCGAGGCGATCGCCATGAGGGCCATCAAGGCGGTCGCGCCCGCCATAGCTTGCGCCTCCGCATCGCGGGTTCTGGAGATCGCTCCCGATGCTGGTCCGGGCGGCGCCATAGCCTCTGCCAAGGCAGATGGCGCCACGACGCTGCTATTGGTCCGCATCGAAGAGCTTGGTCCGATCGCCATCCTCTCCTTTCCTGCGCTGTGGAGCACATGGAGCGATGTGAAATTCACGCTCGACGCCGTCGCCGTGCAGACGGGGGAAAGCCTCCGGAGCATTCCCCATCACAGGCAGAAGGGCGGCGCATTCGAAGCGCGCGGGCTAGAGCCGCTTCAGGGGGAAATGGAAGCTGCGTTGAGGGATGTCATTCTCGGCGGTCGGTAGCGCAAATGAAAAGGCCCGCGGATTTTCCGCGGGCCTTTGCAGTCCTGGCTGGCGTGCGCCTTACTTCGACATTGCTTCCTGGAAGTTGGACGCAATCTTCTCGATGAAGCCTTCTGTGGTGAGCCACGGCTGATCCGGACCGATCAACAGCGACAGGTCCTTCGTCATGAAGCCCGCTTCCACGGTGGCGATAACCGTCTTTTCGAGGGTTTCCGAGAACCTGGCGAGGTCCGCATTGCCGTCCAGCTTTGCGCGGTGGGCGAGGCCACGCGTCCAGGCGAAGATCGAGGCGACCGAGTTGGTCGAGGTCGACTTGCCCTGCTGGTGCGCACGGTAGTGACGGGTCACGGTGCCATGGGCGGCTTCGGCTTCCACCGTCTTTCCGTCCGGCGTCATCAACACCGACGTCATCAGGCCGAGCGAGCCGTAGCCCTGGGCCACGGTGTCGGACTGCACGTCGCCATCATAGTTCTTGCACGCCCAAACATAGCCGCCCGACCATTTCAGCGACGCCGCCACCATGTCGTCGATCAGGCGATGCTCGTACGTGCCGCCGAATTCCTTGAACTTGTCGGCGAACTCGGCGTCGAACACCTCTTGAAAGATGTCCTTGAAGCGGCCGTCATACGCCTTGAGGATCGTGTTCTTGGTCGAGAGGTAGACCGGCCACTTCCGCTGCAGGCCATAGTTGAACGAGGCGCGGGCGAAGTCGCGGATGGACTTGTCGACGTTGAACATGCCCATGGCGATGCCGGGGCTGGAGAAGTTGAACACTTCGTGCTCGATCGGTTCGCCGCCGCCTTCGGGCGTGAACTTGATGGTAAGTTTACCAGGACCGGGCACCTTGAAATCCGTCGCGCGATACTGGTCGCCGAAGGCGTGACGGCCGACCACCACCGGCTGTGTCCAGCCTGGAACCAGCCGCGGCACGTTCTTCATCACGATGGGCTCGCGGAAAACGACGCCATCGAGGATATTGCGGATCGTGCCGTTGGGCGACTTCCACATCTTCTTGAGGTTGAACTCCTTCACGCGGGCTTCGTCCGGCGTGATCGTCGCGCACTTCACGGCGACGCCATACTTCTTGGTCGCTTCCGCCGAGTCGATCGTCACCTGGTCGTTGGTGGCGTCGCGGTTCTCGATCGACAGGTCGTAATACTTCAGGTCGATATCGAGATAGGGCAGGATCAGCCGCTCCTTGATAAGCGCCCAGATGATGCGGGTCATCTCGTCGCCGTCCATTTCCACGACGGGGTTTGCAACCTTGATGACGGCCATGGCAGTGCTCCTGAAACGCAATTCCGGGCGGCTATACCAGACGGACGGCGATGCACAATGGTCCGAAAAAAGCCATTCGCAAGCGCCGCGAACTGCAGAGCATTCCGTTCCATCGGGTTCCACCCTAGAAGGCCAGTATGACGTCTACCGCCTTCATCCTCGTGGCCCCGCAGATGGGCGAGAATATCGGCGCGGCAGCGCGCGTGATGGCCAATTTCGGGCTTGTCGACCTGCGGCTTGTCGCCCCGCGCGATGGCTGGCCCAATCCGGCGGCCGAGACGATGAGCGCGGGCGCGTTACCGGATGTGGTGACCGTCACTGTGTTCGAGACGGTGGAGCAGGCCATTGCGGATTGCGGCTTCGTCCTTGCGACGACAGCGCGTCCGCGCGGGATGGAGAAGCCCGTCTTCGGCGCCGCCGAAGCGGTTGTGCGTGTCCGTGCTTTGCCAGTTCGCGCGGGCGTCCTGTTCGGCGCTGAGCGGGCAGGGCTGCCGAACGAAGCGGTTGCGCTGGCCGACGCCATCCTTTCCTTCCCCGTCGCGGCTGGTTTTGCCTCGCTCAACCTCGCTCAGGCCGTGGCGCTGATCGCGCATGCCATTGTCGAGGCCGGCGCCAGCGGCCCTCCGCCGGCGTTCGAGGGCGTCGATGCGCCGGCGCCGCGCCACGAACTCATCGCGATGATGGAGCATTTCGAAACGGAGCTTGATCGCGCGGGTTTCTTCTTTCCGCAGGAGAAGCGCGCGCCGATGGTGCAAAACCTGCGCAATGCCTTCACGCGGGCAGGGTGGACGTCACAGGAGGTCTCGACCTTCCGGGGAGCGGTCAAGGCGCTCGCGCTTGGCCGCGGAAAGGCGCGCATAAGCCGCCCTGACTAATCCCGTCTCTCGGCTCGGCAGGCGAGCTGCTCCGTTGGGGTCAGCGCCTTGCTGACTCGCGGCCGTCAGCCGCTTAAGCTTGTCCGGAGGGTGGCCTTCAGGACACGCCCGGTGGACGGTGGAGGGGAACATGCTGAAGACTGTGTTGGTATCCGCGTTGGCAGCGGCGTCCGGCTTTGCCGGATGGATGGGGGGCAGCATCTGGCCCGCCCCGCCCGAATGGACGGATGCGGTCGACCGTACCGCAACCGACCTGCGCGCCCGGTTCAGGTTGGAACGGGTCAGCTTCGATGGACTGCGCGATTTGCTTCCCGCAGAGCGCTTTGCGGAGATCAAGAGTGAGATGACGCAGCTTGCGGTCGCGACAGGGGAGTTGATCGTCGTCGATCGCTCGCCCGGCACGCTTGAGGAGCAGCTCGACAACCTCGCGCTCGATGCGGCGTCGGCCGTGCCGGATGGCATGGAGGTGATGACGCTTCCGGCCGCGCCGCCGCCCGCTGCGACCGCCGGCGCAACGCCTGAAGCCGGCGCGACCGCAGCGACGACCCCGCCTGCGCCATCGCCGGTTCCGTCTCCGCCCGGCGCGACGCAGGTGGTCGTTCCCTCGGCGCCGCCCGCCGTGGTGTCGCAAGTTTTTCCGACGAAGCTCGAACTATGCCCGCGCATGGATGTGTCGAACGCGCCATCGAGCGCGCAGGGCGTGGTCAGCAACTATCGGCAGTTCGTGCGCGTGAAGTAGGCGCGAATCGCAATTTTCCCGACGCCGGGCGCTTGCCTGTCGTCAGGCTTCGGTCCGCGCAATGACCGGCTGCACAAGGGGCTCGATTTCCACGCGGATGTCGGCGTCCCCGTCCTGGCCGGCGGCGATGGCCAGATCGTCGAGATCAAGTACCGCGAGGATTACGGCAACGTGATCCTGATCGATCACGGCGGCGGCGTGTTCACGCGCTATGCGTATCTGGCGTCTTTCGCGCGTGGCCTCTCTTCCGGCGTCACTGTGAGAGCCGGCGATCCGCTCGGGCTGATGGGCAATTCGGGGAGCTACCAGATCCCGATCCACCTCCACTACGAGTTGCTGATCGGCGATTACAACACGCCCAAGGGATCGTTTGGCCTTCAGCCCGCTGATCCCTTCTCATTTCCGGCGGCGCCGTAAGGCGCCAGCAGAAATCTGCGTGAGAACTAGAAATCTAGTTGACAGGGATATCGACAATCGGCAAAGGTCGGGACACCTAAGGAACTAGTTGTTCCGGCGCAGGTCAGGACGTCGAGCAAGAGCCAAAGGCCAGAAGAAGCACGGAGAAGACCCGGACCGCCGGGCACCACAAAAGAGAAACACGCCATGCCGAAGCCAAAATCCGACGTCCTGACCGAAGCCGAACAGCGCGTGATGCGCGTGCTGTGGGAGAAGGGGGAGGCTAGCGTTCGCGACGTGACAGACGCGCTCGAAGCCACCTATCCCGTCGCCTACAACACCGTACTGACGCTTCTGCGTATCCTGACAGAGAAGGACTATGTCGTTCCGCGGCAGGACGGCCGCGCCTTCATCTACAAACCCACCGTATCGCGCGCCGAGGCCCGCTCGCGCGCGCTGCGCAAGGTCGTGTCGACGTTCTTCGAGGGGTCGCCCACCGCCCTTGCCCAACATCTCATCAGAAGCGAGACCCTGAGCCCGGACGAACTCCAGGCGCTAAAGGACGAACTCGACAGCATCTCCCCGGAGGATGGCAATGACTGACATGAGCCTGTCGCAGACCCTGGTTTTCGGGCATCTCTGGCAGAGCGTCGCCATCGCCGCGGTGCTCGCCGCTGCGCTGATCATCGGCAAGCGTATGCGCGGCTCGGCCCGCTATGGCCTCGGCGTCGCTGCCTTCGTCACGAGCCTCGCCCTGCCGCTCGCCGCCTTTCTCCCGGGCGAAAACATCGTCGCCATGCTGCTGAAGCAGCTCAACGCGCCCGTGTCGATCGAAGTCGCCGCGCCCGGTCAACCCGCCACGCCGGTCGCTGCCCTGTCAGTAGCAGAGCCGGCGCCGGTTGAGCCTGCCGCGCCTGTGGTTGTCGATGGCGTCGAGCTTGGGCCCGTGGGTCTCGAGTCTGTCCCCATGGCTGCGCCTACGCCATCTATTTCGACGGTGGGTGCGTTTGGGAGTGCATCGGCCGCGCCTTCGGTCCTGATCACCCTGCCGGCGCTCGCGCTGCCGGATATCGGCCTGCCGTTGCTCGTCATCTGGCTCGGCGTGGCCGCCTTCCTGTTGGTGCGCACCGTCCGCGACCTTTTCGCGGTGGAACGCCTCGTCGCCCGCGCGCGCCCGGCCGATCTGCCGCCAGCGCTCAGGTCGCGCTTCGAAGGCGTCCGCGTCGTCGTCAGCGCCGACGCGCCAGGCCCGATGGCTGCCGGCCTGCTGCGCCCCTCAATCGTCCTGCCTGAAGCGATCGCCCTCGGCTCGCCCGGCATGGCGGCGCTGCTCGAGCATGAGCACGCCCACATTCGCCGCCACGACATGCTGGCGGCGCTAGCGCAGCGTGTCGTGCTTGGCCTGTTGTGGTGGAGCCCGGCCCTCCACTGGATCAGCCGTCGCATCGACGAGGAACGCGAAGTCGCGTGCGATGAAGCCGCTGTCGACCGCACCGGCGATCCCAAGACGTTCGCTCGCTCGCTGACCAAGCAGGCCGAGAACCAGCTGTGGGTTCGTGCTCCGCGCCTCGCCGTCGGCGCCATCGGCCCGCGCTCGCACTTCGGCCGCCGTGTGCGCCGGCTGATAGACCTTGCCAAGACCGGCGGATCGCCGGCGCTCTATTCCGGCCGCCTCGCCTTTGCAGGCCTTGCCGTCGCCGTAGGTGTCGCCGCCATGGTTACCCCGCGCTTCACCGCCAACGCACAGCAACCGGATCAGAACGGGTCGATCAATCTTGTTGATCCGAGCGCGGTCGAACTCGCTCGCGACGACAACCAGCCGCCTAAGCCATCAGAGCGTCTCGACGGCGCTGGGCCCGGCGATCACGACTTCAGCTTTGAATTCAACGGCGAAGAGTTCGCGGCGTTCGGCAAGGAAATCGAGGCGATGATGGCCGAGATCGGCCCTGAACTCGAGGCGATCATGGCAGAGCTTGGGCCCGAGCTCGATGCCGAAATGGCCGGCCTCTCGACCGAACTGGCGGCCATCGGCGTCGATATCGGCGCGATGGTGAGCCAGGACGTCCTCGCGCATATGCCGGAGATTATGGAAGAGGTCCGCCGCGCGCTCGAAGAGGCTGGCGTGGATGCAGACGGCATTCACGGCCTTGACGCGCTGACGGACGCCGAACGGGACGACGTTCGCGCGGCGCTGCAGGAAGCCCGCGAGGAGATGAAGCACGCGCTGGGGCCGGAGCTTCGGGCCGAGATCCAGGCGGCGATGGACGAGGCGCGCCGCGAGATCGCGGACAATCGCGAGGAAATCGCGGCAGCCATGCGCGAACAGCACAGCAGCCTTGCGATCGCCAAGGAAGCGCTGGCGGCGGCCCGCGACGAGCTCAAGGCGGCGCGCGAGCGTGGCGACTTCAACGCGACCTCGCCTGACGGGATCGGCCTGGACATCACCCGCGACGTGCTCGACCAGCTGCGCAAGGCCGGCGTTCCGCTCGATGATGCAACGCTCGACGGGGGCAGGGGCATCCGCATCGCCATGGCGGGCCATGCCGAAGCGCGCCAGCTGATCGATGCTGCTGACGACTGCGATATGCCCGCGCTCAACAAGCTTCTCGTCGAGAAGAAGTTGAACGCCAACGCGAGGGTTCCTGGCGTCGGTTCGGCCCTGATGGGCGCGGCGGAGTCGAACTGCATCGAGGCCGCCCGCGCGCTGATCAACGCCGGCGCCGACATCGACAGCGGCTTCCCGGGCCAGGGCACGCCGCTTTCCATTGCGGCGGCCAATGGCTCGCGGGAGATGGTGCAGCTGCTCCTCGACCGGGGCGCAAAGGTCGACGCGTCGATGCCCGGCCGCAACACCCCGCTCGTCGAGGCCATCCGCGAAGGCGATCTCGCAATTGTGAAGGCGCTTGTCGACAACGGCGCCAACATCAGCCGGAAATCGGCTGTCACCGGCAGCCGCACTCCGCTCGATATCGCGGAGCGCCACGGAGAAGCCGAAATCGCCGCCTACCTGCGCAGCAAGGGCGCGGTTGCTTCCAATCCTTCGACGTATTGACGCGGCCTGCGTTAACGCGACCTAAGGACGACGGACGCAGACCGGGCTAAGAGCGAGAATGCCGCGTGAGTGCGGCATTCTTGAATCCGGGACGAACGGCGCGTTCTGGGCAGTTGCGTGTCCTCCCAAGGTTCGCGGCTGAAGATACGCCGCGCGGGGACGAACGATGCCGCAGCGGACACGAAACGCATGGCGCACGGGCGGCCTGATGCTGGCCGGCGGCTTGATGTTCGTGGCGCCGTCGCCTCCCGCTCTCGCGCAGGATAGCGAGCCGGCCGCCGCCGCGCAGGCGCAGGTTTATGAACCCGCCTTCTTCGCCCGCTTTGCGCCACAGACGGCAGCGGACATGGTCCGCAACGTTCCGGGATTCCGGATCAGTGGAAACAACAATGACCAGCGCGGTTTTGGGCAGGCGCGCCAGAACGTCCTGATCAATGGCCGGCGCGTGTCGGGCAAGGCGAACGACGCCGCCAACGCGCTCGGCCGGATCAGCGCCGAAAGCGTCATCCGGATCGAGATCATCGACGGCGCGACGCTCAACATTCCGGGCCTCTCGGGACAGGTGGCGAATGTCGTCGCGCGGGTGGAGGCCCTGAGCGGCAACTGGGAGTGGAGGCCGGAATTCCGCGAGAGCGAGCAGCCCTCCTTCTTTCGCGGCTCGGTCTCCGCAAGCGGAAAGACGGAGGATGGCTGGTCGTGGTCGGCTGAACTCGGCGGCTTCGAGTTCAACAACGGCGATTTCGGCGTCGGTATCATCAGCGACGGCGTGGGGAACGTCACCGAGCTTCGTCGCGAGGGGTTCACAGGTTCGGGCGACGGACCGAATCTCGCCGCGACGCTGACGTATGAAGCGACTGACGGCGCCATCGCCAACCTCAACCTGGCGCTCAATGCATTCAATTTTGTCGGGCGCGAGGACTCCTTCCGTGATCCGGCCGCCAGCCCGCCCTCCTTCCGCGCCTCGAATTTCGGCGAGGACGAGGTTCGTGGCGAGATCGGCGCCGACTACGAGTTCGATCTCGGTCCCGGCCGGCTCAAGCTCATCGGCCTTCGGCGATCCGGTCAGGAAGACGACTATGCTCGTGTCGAATCCTTCGATGAGGCCGGCGCCTATGTTCCCGATTCCGGCGCGCGCGTGGTCGGGCGCGCCGAGACAGGCGAAAGCATCCTGCGCGGCGAGTACGGGCTCAGCGCCCTTGACGGCGACATTCAGCTGGCCGTGGAAGGCGCTTTCAATTTCCTCGATCTCGCCACCGATTTCGGCCAACGCCAGCCCGACGGCAGCTATCTCATGAGCGCCTTGCCTGACGGCACGGCGCGGGTGGAGGAGCGACGCGCAGAGACCAATCTCTCCTACAGCCGCCAGCTCGACAGCGCGTGGAGCCTGCAGAGTTCGCTTGGGGTCGAATACTCCGAACTGGCGCAGACGGGCGCCAATGGACAGACCCGCGAATTCGTCCGCCCCAAGGGGTTCGTGTCCCTCGCCTGGAAGCCCGACGACGATTTCGACCTGAACCTGAAGGTCGAGCGCGAGGTGGGGCAGCTCGACTTCGACGACTTCCTTTCGTCGGTGGACATCCAGAACAACAATCAGTCCTCTGGCAATGTGCAGCTTGTGCCGGAGCAGGAGTGGCAGTTTTCCACCGAGATCAACCGCAAGCTGGGCCGTTGGGGCGCGATCAAGTTCACCAGCCATCTGACCCTGATTGAGGACGTGGTCGACCAGGTGCCGATCGGCGCCAACGGCCAGCCTGCCTCGCTCCTCGCCGACATTCGCGGGCAGGGCGTCGGCAATATCGATACTGCGTGGGCGTTCTCGCCCGCCATTTCGGGCACCATCAACTTCGACCCCCTCGGCGCCAAGGGCCTGCAGGCGGAATTCAACCTGCGCTATCGCATGAGCGAAGTCGAAGATCCGCTGAACGGCGACACGCGCGAGATCAGCAACACGCTCAAGATGTCAGGGCTTCTGGCCCTGCGCTGGGACATTCCCGGTACGACCTGGGTGATCGGCGGCGGCATCGAGGAAAACCAGCGCTATGCGCGCTATCGCCTCGATCAGGTGGCCCGCAACTGGCAGGATCCGTCGATCCTGTTCGCTTCGATCGAGAACAAGGACGTGTTCGGCATTCGCGTCCGCCTGCAGGCATCGAACCTCGCCGACACCTCGGAGAACTTCAAGCGCGAAGTCTATTGCAACCTCAGCTGCGGCGCCGATCCCAACGACGACAGTCCGCGCCTGCGCACCAATCCCATCGACTTCGTCGAAGAGCGCTACCGCCCCTTCGGTCCGATCATTCGCCTCGAAGTCTCCGGCACGTTCTAGGAGTTCAGTGCGCCGTCGGCGCATAGGCCGGATGCAGCGGGCAGGCGGTCGTCATTTCTGTGCCCATGCCGAACCAGGACGGGTTGCACGCCTGCACCTGCAGATAGCCGTCCCACATCATCTTGAGCGCGACCCACAGAATGACCGCGAGGCCGATATAGGCGATCCAGCGATGCCGTTGCAGCAGGCGGGCGATGAAGGTCGCAGCGACGCCCATCAGGATCACGGATAGCGCCAGGCCGAAGATGAGGATGATCGGCGGATGGCCATGCGCCGCGCCAGCCACGGCGAGCACATTGTCGAGCGACATCGAGACATCCGCGACGATGATTTGGATCACGGCGTCGCGCAGCGACTTGCGCTTGCCCACGGGCTGGCCGGCCACAAGCCCGTCTGCGTTGATGTCCACCCCGGTGAGCGCCTCTTCGTCGGCGTGGGGCGGCGAGCGCAGCTCGCGCCACATCTTCCAGCACACCCACAGCAGCAGGATGCCGCCCACGATCAGGAGGCCGATGATGGCCAGCAGCTGCGTGGCTACCAGCGCGAACACGATGCGCAGGCCGGTCGCCGCCAGGATGCCGATCATGATCGCCTTGTTCCGCTGCTCCTTCGGCAGGCCGGCCGCGGCAAGGCCGATGATCACGGCATTGTCGCCCGCCAGGACAAGGTCGATCCAGATGATGGTGAAGAAGGCCCCCGCTGTTTCCGGTGAAAACAGGTCAGGCGGAAGCAGGTCGGGCAAAGGCGTCTCCCACAGCGCCTGTCGCCGGGGCGCGATCCGCTCCCATCCGCGATATGGGGCTGCTTTTCAAGTGGCGAGGCGCCGCGATGTGCGGCGCTGACGGAATCGCGGCTGGCCGACGCCGAAAGAAAAGGGCTCCCCTGAGCGATCAGGGGAGCCCGTCTGTCTTCCAGTAGCGCCTAGCCTAGTTCTTGCCCTTACCGGACTTGGTCGCGGAGACCTTCTTGGCGGCCTCTGCGGCTTCCTGTGCTTCGAGCACGCGGGCGCCGAGCAGGATGCCCGGCAGGGCGTGGTTGCCTTCGTGGCACGCGTATTCGTAGAGCGGATTGCCGAGCGGGCTGAACTCGTATTCGCCGCCCCACGGCTTGTCCCACAGCGTCGGGTCCTCGACGGTGAAGGCGTAATGCAGACGATCCTCGGCAACGCGTGTGAACCGCTCGGTTACCTTGAGGTTTTCCCATGACCCGGCGAACGCCTGCGAACGCGGCAGGTTGATCGTGTCCACCACCAGCGTGTCGCCCTCCCAGCGGCCGATCGAATCCCCGAAATAGGGACGCACGCCGTCGGTGCGATGCTTGCCGTTAAGCCGGATGATGCGCGCGTCATGATTCATCTCGACGGTGATGACCACATGGTCCGGCGACTGCACGAAGTGATAGTTGTTGTTGTAGAACCCGTTCGCGAGCATTGGGGGGCCGCCATTGCGTCCGAAGGAGATCACGCAGCGCTCGCCCAGTGAACGGCGTTCGTAGGTGTCGAAAGCGCCCGAGCCCGGCGGATTCTGCGGCGCAGGCGCCACGACCGCGCCGGCCTTGCGCGGCGGGAACTGGCCGTTCTCCGTGGTGAGGATCGAGGTGCGGCCCACGCCGCCAACACGCATGACATGGTTGCCCGGATCGAGCCAGCCGCGGTTGTAGCCGCCGACGTCGCCGCCGGCAGCGGCAAATTCGGGCCGCACCACCGTGGCGGCCGGTCGGTAGTCCGCCGGTGCGTTCGGGTCAGTCGGTGCATCGCCTTCCTCGATCTCGACCTGCACCTGGGCTTCGAGCTTGGCGATTTCCTGCTCATCAAGGGTGAGGCGGTTGCCATACTCGGCGCGGCGGTTGATCGGCGTGATCGAGGCGCTGGACCACACCCCCTGTAGGTCTGGCTGGCCGAAAGCGGTGCGGGGGGCCTTGTAGCCGTCCTTGACGATCGGCGTACCGGGGGCGGGGCCGGTCTGGGCCAAGGCCAGGCCCGTAGCGGCCAGGGCCGTGCCAAGCGCCAACACAAGAGCAATTCTCACGGATAGCCTCCAGATCTGACCGCATTTGCGGCTTTTCGCGACTTCTAGAGCCTAACTTGCCGCTCCGGCAATGCGACGAAGGCCTCGCGAGCGGTCACACCTCAGCGACCGCTTGACTTTGTCGCAGCAATCCTGTCTTTCCGCCGCTCCTCCGGCCCGCAAAAGCCGGACATGACGGGTTGGTGCGCCGCCGCCGTTGCAATCGTGGGAGCCATAGGGGCCCCGCCGGAGCGCGCCGAAATTGAGGTTCCCATGTCTCGGCGCAACAACGCCAAGTACAAGCTCGACCGCCGCGTTGGTGAAAACGTCTGGGGTCGCCCCAAGTCTCCGATCAACAAGCGCCAGTCCCGGCCCGGCCAGCACGGTGCCCGCCGCTCGAACAAGCCGTCGGACTTCGGCCTGCAGCTGATGGCCAAGCAGAAGCTGAAGGGCTTCTACGGCGACATCACCGAGAAGCAGTTCCGCAAGACTTACGAAGAGGCCGCCCGCCGCACCGGCAACACCGCCGAGCTGCTCGTCGGCCTGCTCGAGTCGCGCCTTGATACGGTCGTCTACCGCGCCAAGTTCGTGCCGACGATCTTTGCCGCGCGCCAGTTCGTGAATCACGGTCACGTGACGCTGAACGGCAAGAAGGCCAACATCGCTTCCATGCTGGTCAAGCCCGGCGACGTGGTGCAGGTGCGCGAGAAGTCACGCAACATGGCTCTGGTGATCGAGGCGATGGGTTCTGGCGAGCGCGAAGTTCCTGAGTACGTCGAAGTCGATCAGAAGGCCGGCACTGCCAAGTTTGTCCGCATGCCCGCCCTATCCGACATCCCCTACGCGGCCCGCATGGAGCCGAACCTGGTGGTCGAATACTATTCCTCGTAAGGCGACGCGACTGCAGAACACGAGAGAGGGCGGCCCGGGCAACCGGCCGCCCTTTCGCTTTTCCGGCCGCCCTTCTGATGAGATGGGCCTGAAGGCGGTTCGCAGCAGAGTTCGCAGCCTCGGCGGCGCAGAAGCCTTCAGCGTGGACTTCTGGGTTGATGGGATAGCGCCAGAAGGATTGGTGGGGCGAGCAACTCGATCCACATCAGCACGACAAAGAGGGGATGGGGCGCGCCCACAGAGACGTACGAGACGGCACGCCCCATTCCTCCAAGCATGAAGATCGCTAGCATCAGACGGACCAGGCCGAGCCGCTCCTGAAATGAACGCAGGGGCCACAAGCCGGCGCCTCCATACGCGATGAATAGAACCGAATAGAAGCGCATTTCGCTGTCGATGTCGGGACCGCGCAGCCCTGTCAGTGGTACGACATCTGGCGCGGCAACCTGCAAGGCGGTCGTGAAGGCGTCGCCGGTCGCGCTTGGCCCAAGCAAGAAGATCAACCCTCCGATCAGGAGTGCGGCGCCCGCAAGCAGGACCATTGCGAACCGGAGGATGACAAGACGGGTTGCGAGCATGGCGTTAGCGATTCCCTCCGAGTTCGCGGTTCATCCACGCCACGGCAAACGACACAAAGTCCTGAGCATCGAACAGTTCCGCTTCACATGCGCCGACCATTCCCACGCGGGCAAGTCCGGCGGATTTGTAGTCGAGAAAGATCTGCGGAAAGTAGTCGCCATGAGGCCAGTCGGCGATGCCGTCGGTGTCGTCCAGGCTATCAATCAGGGTTTCGCCGGCCCGTGCCGTCACGTAGCGGCGGCGTGCGCGTATCTTGTTGGGAACATCCGCGAGATATTCAGCATAGTGCGTCAGCGTCACCGTGTCCGGATTGGCGCCCAACCGGAGGACGCGGCCGCCCAGACGGGTCAGGCGCTCGAGCGGAGATCCCGGCCCGTGATAGTCATTTAGAGGCGTTGGTTCGAGCAGCTCTGCCGCGCGCCGCCCGATGGCGCCAAATCTGTCTGCCGGATGGTTCGACACGCGAACTCCAGAGTAGGTCCTGAAGCTCTCTGCCAGCACGCCCATGTCCTCGACATCGACGGGTGTAAGCAGCGGATCGAATGGCTCATCCTCATCGGCGCCCAGCACCATCAGAAGAGTTCCGTTGAGTCCTACGGCTTCCAGTTGCGCACGTATGAGACCTATCGCGCCGCCCTCGACGCACCCGATCCGCCTCATGCTTGCATGGGTCATGACGATGTCGCCGGGCCGGATGCCGACCGATTTCAATTCCTGGACGAGTTGCTGTTGGCTTGTCATCATGACGATCCAGGGCTTGTAGGCCTGCCGCAGGCTGATCTCCAACGCTGGAGAGATCAACCTTGGCCTGATCTCCATTCGCGCTGGCTTGTCCGTATCAGGCGAATGCCGGGACACGCCAACGAATAGCCGCTAGTCTCCACGCATACTTCCGGAGTTTGCGATGCCTGACCTCCCTTCGACCGATGCCGTTCGCGACGCCACCATCGTCGATCCCAAGACTCGGAAGTCCTTCTCGCTGAAGGACCGGGACACGCGCGGCGAAGCGCTGTTCGAGTCCAAAAAGGACGCGAAAGCCTCTCTTGAGGAAGATGCGCTGAAGATCAACGACCTGCAGGATGCGCTCTTCGCCTGCAAGGGCGGCGCATTGCTCGTGGTGCTGCAGGGGATCGACACCTCTGGCAAGGACGGCGCGACCAAGGAGGCCTTCCGCTACACCAGCCCGCTCGGCGTCAATGTGTTCGGATTCGGCAAACCGACCGAAGAGGAGCTGGCCCATGACTATCTCTGGCGGCTCCACCAGCGCACGCCGAAGAACGGATGTATCCATGTGTTCAACCGCTCGCAGTACGAGGATGTTCTGGTGGTGAAGGTGCGAAACCTCGCCCCGCCGAAGCAGATTGAGCAGCGATACGAGCAGATCAACGCCTTCGAGAAGCTGTTGGTGGAGAACGGCACGCGCGTGCTAAAGATGATGCTCAACATCTCGAAGGGGGAGCAGGGCGTGCGCCTCCGCGAACGCCTCGAAGTCCCCGAGAAGCGCTGGAAGTTCAACCCGGGCGACCTCGAAGACCGCAAGCTGTGGGACCAGTACCAGGCCGCCTACGAAACGGCGCTGCAACGCTGCTCAACCGCCCATGCACCCTGGCATGTCGTGCCGGCCGACAGCCGGTCGCGGCGCGACGCGATCGTCGCCCGCCTCATCCGTGCAGAACTCGAAGCGATGAACCCGCGCTACCCCGATCCGGGCTATCGGTCTGACCAGTTCGAGATCGATTAGCGAGCGGCAGAATTCCCTAACTTGGGGGTGGCGGTGAATCCTGCTGGGCCACCTTGCCGGATCGGATGGGCCGGCGGGACGGGCCTTTCCGTGCGAGCCGTCAGGGGCGCCGGTTTCCCGGCGACCCCTTCAACCTTGGCCCAGGGTTGGGGGACGGGCCAGAGACGCGCTCATTCACCAATAGCGCATCACGCGGTCAAGCATTTCACGCTCCCGAGCGTGAACTATCCCAGCGCGTTTTGACCGTTTTCGATCGTCATCGTGGACATTGCGCCGAAGTGCCGCGGCGAAGCGCGGCGGTCTGACAGCACTGCGAACTGATGCTGATGAGTGTCCGTCCATCTGGTCGCTTGCCAATGCGGCATCATTCCTCCGTATAAGGACGAGCGATCCGAGAATTGCGTCGATTGTTCATCCCGGGTTCATATCGAATATCGATATTCTTCGGCAGGCAGATCGACAAGGGTCAGGACATGCAAAAAATCGTACTTGCCGCCGTTTCCGGTATCGCGATGGCGATGGCTTCAGGCTGCGTGATCGTCGACGCCGATGTGCGCGAATCCGACTGGGGCGCGCGGGGCGACTTCGGGTATCTCTATGGTGCCGAGATCAGCATACGCGATCCGGAAATCACCATCACCGCCCACTCCAACGGGTGCACCCAGAAGGAAGATTTCGACTTCGTCGTGCGCGATCGCGGCGATGACGAATTCGAGGTCGGCTTCCGCCGCGAGCGCGCCGACAACTGCAAGGCGCTGATGCCGGAAGGCCGCCGGATGACGTGGTCGTTCGCCGAACTCGGTCTGCCGCGCAATGCGCGCGTGATGATAATCAACCGCGTCGGGCGTTGATCGGACTCCATGGGCTCAGCGCCCAGGGAGGACGCTCGTCCCGCCGGCGTAGCGGGACCCAGGACCACCCAGCCTGGCCGATCGCCCGACTTACAAGAGGCGAATGCCAACCTGGATCCCGCTGCGGTCCCCATCGCAGCGGGATGAGCTTGTCTGGAGCAGGTCTCAGCGCGATCGCACCGAACCGCCGCTCGACGAGTCTTCCCGCATCTGCTGCGGTTGACCGTGGAAGGTCACGCTTGCGCCCGACGAGGCTTCGCCATCCGCCAGCTGCGAGGCGAACGCATCCGCGCTCGCGCCCGACGAGGCGTCGATCATCGCCGTCGCGCACCGCAGGCCCTCACCCTCGAAACTGGCGCCCGACGAGATATCGAGGTCGAGCGTGGTGCAGGTGCCGCTGAGTTCCACGCTCGCGCCGGACGACACGTCGAGGCTGAGGTCGTTGAATGTGAGGTTCGTCCCCTCCATCGAAGAGCCCGAGGATGCGTCCAGCTCGGAATAGGCGGGCGCCGTCACCGTCACGCGGTATTGCGGGCCATCCCAGTCCATCATCGACGGCTTGCGGCTGATGCGCAGCGTGTCGCCCTTCACCTCGACGATCAGCCTGTCGAACCCTTCACCTTTGATGGTCTCAGCCCGCACGTCAAAATCGCCCTGGCGCAGCACCGTCTCGACGCCTGCCGAGAGATCGACCTTGTCGAAGTTGGCGTAGGTGTGCCGCTGGGCGTCGGAATAGGTCTGGCCGGTCGCGCCGCCGACAACACAGCCGGCGAGGGGGAAGGCGAGGATGGCGGGAAGGAGGAGGAGGGTGCGGTGCATGGAACTGCCCTTGTTGAGCTTGTTGTTTTCTTTACGCAGCCGCACAGCGCCGGGCGTTGCGCCTCTGACCCGGGCAGCCACAGGCAACCAATAGCTTAGTTGTTATCGAAAAACAATATCCTTAAGAGACGAGGCTCGCCCACAGGTCCACCTGTTCGCTAGCATGGACCTTCGCCTTCACGATGTCGCCTGGCTTGAGGCTGGTCGTGTCGAGGAACACCGAGCCGTCGATCTCCGGCGCATCCGCCTTCGAGCGCCCGACGGCCCCGTCCTCGTCCACC
>JBEAMJ010000037.1:0-121270 GCA_041166025.1 Pseudomonadota bacterium
GGGGCTGCGCAAGGCGCCGTCCCGCAATGCGCTGGGGGCGATCCATCTCGAGATTCCGGTGGAGGGGGATCGCCTGGTGACCATCGCGCTTGAGGGGAAGTATCCAGTCGATTTCGTGGCGATGCAGGCGTTCAAGTCGGTGCCGGGCGTGAACCGGGTGCGGCCAGCGGCAGCGTGAGACATCCACCGGCGTTGAGGCCGGTGGTCACCGCCGGGAATGCGGTGGTCCTGAGCCCCAAAAGCAGGGCCCCGTGTGGTGAGACGCCTCTGCAGCGAGGCTTGAGCTACCGGTCGAGAAGATGGCCTGCAGCTCACCCTCGCCCCGGCAGGGCTTGGTGCAATGGCACGCAAACAGCGGCGATTCTCGACCGCCTGATGACGCCTTGTCCCGGCCTTGCCTGCAACCGCGGTCCCTGGCGCCGTTCACGAGGCTCTTCACGCTCGCCTGGGTCCACCTCCCGCGCCGTTGAGCCATGTTTGGCTGGCCTCCCATGCGGAATGGAGCGGCAGTCATCGCAATGGTTCGCGAGCGCGTGGGGGCAAGTGATCTGGGACCAGCAGAAGCCAGGCGCGCAAGTTATTGAAAATATTCACGATACCTCGAAAAGCCTGCGGACAGAATCGGCGCGTTGGCCAACCTTGTGTTGTGAGAATTGACACCGGCAGTCTTCAGTAACGCTGCAGTGTTCGCACCGCGATCGCGTCCCCCCGGACACAATCGTGCCTTCGGCGCCCTCGCTCGCCTCCGCCCATTCACCCCCTTTCAGGGGTAGGACGATCTGGGGCGATCGCCAGTTGCTGATGGGAGAGCTGGCCTACCCTTGCCGGGGCTGGAAATACGGGTATAAGCCGCGCCATTCCGACACGCGGACCCATTCCGGTGCGGGCGCAAGCCTGTTCTGTCCGCGGCGGCCAACCGGATCAGGAGACTAGATTGGCACTTCCCGACTTTTCTATGCGTCAATTGCTCGAGGCAGGCGCACACTTCGGACACCAGGTTCATCGCTGGAACCCCAAGATGAAGGGGTTCATCTTCGGGGAACGGTCCGGCATCCACATCATCGATCTTTCGCAGTCCGTACCGCTGCTCCACCAGGCGCTGGTGAAGGTCCGCGAGACGGCGGCTAAGGGCGGGCGAGTGCTGTTCGTCGGCACCAAGCGCCAGGCCGCCGACGCGATCGCGGAGGCCGCCGGCCGCTGCGCGCAGTATTTCATGAACGATCGCTGGCTGGGCGGCACGCTGACCAACTGGGCGACGGTTTCCAACTCAATCAAGCGCTTGCGTGAACTCGACGAGATTCTGCAGTCGGGCGGCGAGACTGGCCTCACCAAGAAGGAATTGTTGGGGCTGCAGCGTGAGCAGCAGAAGCTGCAGCGTACGCTCGGCGGCATCCGCAACATGGGCGGCCTGCCGGACCTCATGTTCGTGATCGACACCAACAAGGAAGCGATCGCTGTCAAGGAAGCCCGCAAGCTCGGCATTCCGGTCGTCGCGATCATCGACACGAACTGCGACCCGCAGGAAGTCGACTTCCCGATCCCGGGAAATGACGACGCCGCTCGCGCGATCCAGCTCTACTGCAATCTCATCGCCGATGCGGTGCTCGATGGCATGGCGGATTCCTCGATGGCGTCGGGTGAAGACGTTGGCGCACGCGCCGAAGTCAGCGAACCGGCGCTGGCCGCAACTGTGACCGCCGACGCTCAGTAACCGCTTGCGCGGACATGCCGGCGACAAAGTGCGCCGGCAGGTTCGCAGCGGACAGTAAACAACAGCCTGTCGAGCGCGGCTTCCAGCTGCGTGCGCAGGAATACGTTCAGGAGACATGACATGGCTGAGATCAGCGCTGCGCTCGTGAAACAGCTGCGCGAAATGACCGGCGCAGGCCTGATGGACTGCAAGAAGGCGCTCACGGAGAACAATGGCGACCTCGAAGCAGCAGCCGACTGGCTGCGCGCCAAGGGTATCCTCAAGGCCGCCAAGAAGGCCGATCGTGTTGCGGCAGAAGGCCTGGTGGGCCTTGTCGTTTCGGGAACCTCGGCCGCAGTGGTGGAGGTCAACTCGGAAACCGACTTCGTCGCCCGCAATCCCGAATTTCAGCAGGCCGTGCGGGTCATCGCAGACACGGCGCTGAATAATGGCGGCGATCCTGAGAAAACGCTGCATGCGGCCGCGCCCGCGGGCGGAACTGTCGGCGAGATGCTTGTCGGGCTCGTGGCGAAGATCGGCGAGAACATGACGCTGCGCCGCGCCGCCGCACTCTCGGTGAGCGATGGCGTGGTTGCGCCCTATGTGCACAACACGGCCGCGGACGGCATGGGCAAGATCGGTGTGTTGGTCGCGCTCGAATCGACGGGCGACAAGTCGCGGCTCATGGATCTCGGCCGCAAGGTTGCTATGCACGTTGCTTCGGCCAAGCCGCTGGCGGCTACGACGGCGGAACTCGACCCGAAAGTGGTCGAAAAGGAAAAGCAGATCCTGACTGAGCAGGCCAAGGAATCGGGCAAGCCAGCCAACGTCATCGAGAAGATGGTCGAAGGCCGGATTCGCAAGTTCTATCAGGAATCAGTGCTGGTGGAGCAGGCGTTCGTTATGGACCCGGACGTCACAGTCGGCGGCTTCATCGAAAAGCACGCCAAGGAGTTCGGCGTCCCTGTGAAACTCAAGGGCTTTGTGCGCTACGAGGTCGGCGAGGGCATCGAGAAGGTCGCTTCCGATTTTGCAGCGGAAGTTGCCTCTTTCGCCAAGCCGAAAGAGTAAAGCCTTTGCGGAATCCGCGATTTCGCGGGTAGAGTCTGGCGGCCCGGCGTGTGATGCGTCCGGGCCGTCCACGCAAAGGACGGTGAGGTAGGACAAATGGCTGACCAGCTGAAATACAAGCGCGTCCTGCTGAAGATTTCGGGCGAAGCCCTGATGGGGGATCAGGGTTACGGCATCGATGTTCCGGCTGTCACCAAGTACGCCGAGGAGATCAAGAGCGCTATCGAGCTGGGCTGCCAGATCTGCCTTGTGATCGGCGGCGGAAACATCTGGCGCGGCAAGTGGGGCGTGGACGCCGGCATGGAGCGCGCCCAGGCCGACCATATGGGCATGCTAGCGACCGTGATGAACGCGCTGGTGATGCAGAATTCTCTGGAGAGCATCGGCGTCCCGACGCGGGTGCAATCTGGTATCTCGATGATGTCGATCGCCGAGCCGTTCATCCGGCGCCGGGCCATCCGCCACATGGAGAAGGGGCGCGTGGTGATATTTGCGGCGGGCACGGGCAATCCGTTCTTCACGACCGACACAGGCGCAGCGCTCCGAGCGGCGGAGATGAACTGCGATGCGATGCTGAAGGGCACCCAGGTCGACGGCGTCTACACGGCTGATCCGAAGCTGGATTCCGAAGCGACGCGCTTCGACACGCTCGATTACATGGAAGTGCTCTCGAAGGAGCTGAAGGTGATGGACGCCACCGCCGTAAGCCTTCTCAAGGAAAACAAGATCCCGATTGTCGTCTTCCGCATCCGGGACAAGGGCGGCCTGAAGAACGTCCTGACCGGGCAGGGCAAGTCGACCGTGATCGGCGGCAAGACAAAATAGGAGAGGCGCAAGATGCCCGAGACATTCGACCTCAAGGCGATCGAGAAGCGGATGGACGGCGCCATTGCGGCGCTGAAGACGGAGTTCACCGGGCTGCGCACGGGCCGCGCATCTGTGCACTTGCTAGATACGATCTCGGTCATGGCCTATGGCTCGCTGATGCCGCTGAACCAGGTAGCGTCGGTGGCGGCGTCGGACGCGCGCATGCTGACGGTGAGCGTCTGGGACAAGAGCCTCGTGGGCGCAACCGATCGCGCTATCCGCGAGGCTCCGCTTGGTCTAAACCCGATCACGGACGGGCAGACGCTGCGCATACCGATCCCGCCGCTGTCCGAAGAGCGCCGCAAGGAGCTGCAGAAACTGGCGGGTCAGTTCGCGGAAAGCGCGCGGGTGGCCGTGCGAAATGTTCGGCGCGACGGCATGGAGCTGATCAAGCGGCTCGAGAAGGCGCACGAGATGAGCGAGGACCAGGCCAAGGCCCGGTCCAACGACGTGCAGAAGGCGACCGACCACCACATCAAGACGATCGACGACCTGCTGAAGCACAAAGCCGAAGAGATCATGCAGGTGTGAGCGAGCCGCAACCCTCCTCACTGGAAGCGGATGTTGCGACCTTGCGGTTGCCGCCGAAGCATGTCGCCATCATCATGGACGGCAATGGCCGGTGGGCGAAGGCGCGCGGACTGCCGCGCGCGCTTGGCCACCGGGAGGGCGTGGAGGCGCTGCGGCGGGCCGTGGAGGCGAGCCGCGAGCTGGGGCTGGCGCATCTATCGGTCTATGCGTTCTCAACGGAGAACTGGAATCGGCCGCAGACCGAGATCGACGCGCTGTTCGACCTGTTGCGGATGTTCGTCAAACGCGATCTCGCGCGGCTGCATCGAGACGGCGTGCGGATCCGGATCATCGGTTCGCGCGAAGGGCTGAGCGAGGACCTGCTCGAGCTGATTGATGAAGCGGTGAGTACGACACGCAACAACGCGCGGTTAACGCTCAACATCGCGTTCAACTATGGCGGACGGGGCGAGCTCGTCGCGGCGATGCGCGAGATTGCGCGGCGGGTCGAGGCGGGCACGCTCAAACCGAACGAAATCGACGAAGCGATGATTTCCCGCACGATCTGGACGGCGGAATCGCCGGATCCGGACCTCGTCATCCGCACGAGTGGCGAAGTGCGGCTAAGCAATTTCCTGCTCTGGAGCGGGGCGTATGCAGAGCTGATGTTCATCAACCAGCTGTGGCCCGATTTTACCAAGGAGAGCCTCGAGAAGGCGATCGATGCGTTCAGACGCCGCGACAGACGATTTGGCGGCCTCGGCGCCTGAGGGCGGTCCGAAGGGCGGCGGGCGGCGCGAGATCATTCTCCGCGTCGTGAGCGCGCTCGTGCTTGCTCCGCTGGGCGTCTTGGCGGTGTGGGCAGGGGGCGTGTGGCTGCTCGTGGCCACGGCCGCGTGCGGCGTGGTAGCGGCATTCGAGTGGACCCGCATGGCCTCGCAGGCGGAACAGGGCTGGGTGCGCTGGGCGCAGTATGCAGCGCTTGGATTGACGGCGGCGGCGGCCGTGATGCTGGCAACGCGCGGTATCGAGACTGTGGCCCTTGCGGCGCTGGCTGGATGTGCGGTGGCGAGCGTAATGGCTATGATCGGCAAGGGCTCGATCAGCTCTATGGCGTTCGGGGCGATCTACACCAGTCTGCCCTTCGGTTGTTTCGTATGGATCCGCGAGATGAACCCGGATGGACAGGTGTTGCTTCTGTCGATCCTGGCGATCGTCGTGACCACTGATGTGGGCGCCTACTTCGCCGGGCGTGGGTTTGGTGGGCCTTTGCTAAGTCCCAAGGACAGTCCCAACAAGACGTGGACCGGGGCCATCGGCGCGTTGGTGTGCGCGGGGCTGGCGGGAGCGGCAGTTGCGCGTGCGGGCGGCGGCGATTTCTTCCACTGGCTGATGTTCGGCCTGGCGCTGTCGGTCGTCGCGCAGCTGGGCGATCTACTAGAGTCGCGGTTCAAGCGCCTCTACGGGGTGAAGGACACGTCCGGGCTGTTGCCTGGGCATGGAGGCGTGTTGGATCGGCTGGACGGGCTGATGGCGGCGACTGTTGCAGCGGCGCTGATCATCCGGTTCGTGCCTGCGCTGGCGCCCTCGCTCTCGCATGCGGGCGCGCCATGACGGGCCCAGTGAGAGTGTCTGTCCTTGGCGCATCGGGATCGATCGGCGCATCAGCCCTCGATGTGATTGCCAACGGTGGAGAGGGTTCTCCAGATTTCTCGGTGGTCGCGCTGACGGCGCACAGGAATGTCGGCGTGCTGGCCGCCGCTGCCAAGCGTGTGCGCGCCGAGATCGCGGTGGTGGCGGACGAGGCCTGCTATGGCGAGCTCAAAAGCGCGCTGGCGGGATCAGGCGTCGAGGCCGCTGCGGGCGATGCGGCGATCGCCGGGGCGGGCGCACGGAAGGCCGATGTCGTCGTTGCAGGGATCGTGGGCATCGCCGGCCTCCCCGCCACCCTGGCCGCCGTGCGGCAGGGGGCGAGTGTGGCCCTGGCCAATAAGGAGAGCATGGTGTGCGCCGGTGCGCTGCTGCGCGCCGAGGCAGGGCGAAGCGGCGCGCGGCTGTTGCCGATCGATTCTGAACATAACGCCATCTTCCAGGTGCTCGACAGGCCCGAACGGGTCGAGAAGCTGATCCTGACCGCGTCAGGGGGACCTTTCAGGTCGGCCAGCCTGAAGGATATGGCGGCGGCTACACCGGAACAGGCCTGCGCCCATCCCAACTGGGACATGGGGGCCAAGATTTCAGTCGACAGCGCCACGATGATGAACAAGGGGCTGGAGCTGATTGAGGCATCCTATCTGTTCGATGTGCCGGAATCGCAGATCGACGTGTTGATCCACCCCCAGTCCATTATCCATAGCCTCGTCGCTTATGACGACGGATCAGTGCTGGCCCAGCTTGGGTTGCCTGACATGCGGACCCCCATCTCCTATGCACTCTCCTGGCCACGCCGAATGCCCCTGCCGGGGCTGGAGCGCCTTGATCTCGCCAAGATCGGAAGGCTGGATTTCCTGCCTCCGGACCTCGATCGCTTCCCGGCATTAAGGCTTGCCAGAGAAGCGGTTTCCGCGGGGGGAGGCGCGCCGATCGTGCTCAACGGTGCAAATGAGGTTGCAGTGGCGGCCTTCTTGCAGCGACATGTTGGTTTCTTGACGATTTCCGAAGTGGCAGGGCAGGTGCTTGAAGAGTTTCTCCGAAACCCGACTGCACGCGCCGAGCCTTCCGCGTTCGACGATGTATTCGCTATCGACCGGTGGGCGCGTGCTCGAACGCGCGAAATGCTTCGCCTGGCAGCATGATCGCCGGGACCATCGAACCTTGAAGGGCGCGTACTGATGGAAACGATCCTCTGGGTTCTGCCTTACGCACCGCTTTTCCTCCTTGTCATTTCGCTGGTCATCACGGTCCACGAGCTGGGCCACTACTGGGTCGGGCGTTGGTTTGGTGCGGCGGCCGAGTCATTCGCCATTGGCTTTGGCAAACCGATCTGGGAAGTACGGGATCGGCGCGGAACGCGCTGGCGCATCAACTGGATCCCGCTCGGCGGCTTCGTGAAGTTCGTTGGAGAGGCGCAACTTGCGCAGGACGTGACTTCCGACCAGCCGCCGACGGTTGAGACCGAAGAACAGCGGGCGCAGCTGGCAAAGGCGCATCGTCCAGCCGCTGCCGTCGAGGGCGTCGAGACGACGCTGTATGAGGATCAGGTTCTCGTCGGCAAGCCCTACACGCTGCTCAACCCGTGGCAGCGGATCGCGGTGTCACTCGGCGGGCCGTTCGCGAACTTCATCTTTGCGATCTTAGCATTCGCGACTATCGGCTACACGCACGGCGTGCCCGAAGCGAAGGAAGTCTATGTGACCGGTGTGGTCGCAGGCAGCGCAGCGGAACGCGCGGGCTTCCAGCCCGGAGATGTCGTGCTGCAGGCCGGTCCCCGTGTTGTGCAGACCGGGCAGGATGTTGTTTCGGCGACGCAGCTGAGCGCGGGCGAAGACGTCATATATCGTGTCCGCCGGGGTGCAGAGGAGCTGACGCTGGTTGCCGCGCCGGTCGAAAGCGAGATCCGTGACGAAACGCTGCGGATGAAGCAGAAGGTCGGTCGCGTCGGGATCGAGATTGCCCAGCGCGACAGCTCGATGCGTGGTTTGAACCCGGTTGAGGCGCTTGGTCATGGCGTCTATCGGACGACCGATGCGATTGGCCAGACCCTAAACGTGCTGCGCCGGCTGGTCACGGGCAAGGAGGGGATCGACAAGCTTTCTGGCCCGGTGGGCATCCTGCACCTCACCGGCGGGGTCACCGAAGCCACCATGAAGCAGGAAGATGTCAGTTTCGGCGAGAAGATGAACCAGCTCTTCTGGATGCTTTTCCAGCTGGCCGCGCTGCTGTCGGTGGGAATCGGCTTCTTTAACCTTTTGCCGCTTCCCGTGCTGGACGGGGGCGCCGTGATGATGCACCTGGCCGAGGGCGTGACCGGAAAACCCCTGCCAGAGAAGGTTCAGAGTGCTGGACTGACAATCGGGCTTGTGTGTCTCGTCGGCTTTGCTCTGGTGGTCACACTGCAGGATGTCTTCCGGCTCAGCGGGGGGAGTTGAGGTTTCCCGCGGCATGTAGTTGTAAGGCGAGCCCAGAAGTCCGCGACAAGCGGGCCGGGGCGCGATGGTAAGTTAGTCGTACGAGGGGTTTTGATGCGGTCCTGGTTTGCAAGCGCCTTGGCGCTGACTGCATCAGCTGGCGCCCTTGCGTCGGCGCAGGCGGCATGGGCGCAGCAACCGCCCTCCCGGCCCCCGACGCCCCAGCAGCAGCAGATCATCGGCCGCATCCTGGTGGAGGGTAACCAGCGCATCGAGGCGCGGACCGTGCTGTCCTACCTCCTGGTTCGACCGGGCGACCCGTTCGATGAAGAGCGCATAGGTCTGTCGGTCCGGGCGCTTGGCGCTACGGGGCTGTTCGCCGACATCCAGATCGAAACGCGGGGCACGGACCTCGTCATCCGCGTGCTCGAGAACCCGATCATCAACCGCATCACCTTCGAGGGGAACAACGCAGTCACGACCGAGCGCCTCGAGGAAGAGACTGAGGCAGAGCCACGCCAGACCTTCACGCTGTCGCGCGTCGAGCAGGATGTGCAGCGCATTCTCGAAGTCTATCGCCGCGCCGGCCGCTTCGCGGCGACCGTGACGCCGCAGTACAAGGTGCTGCCGCAGAACCGCGCCGACCTGATCTTCGTGATCGACGAGGGCCCCACAACGGGCGTGAGCTCGATCAACTTCATCGGCAACGAGGCGTTCCCGGACGACCGGCTGCGCCGCGAGATCACCACGCGGCAGTCGCGTTGGTGGCGCTTTTTCGAACAGGCCGACAACTACAACCCCGGCCAGGTCGAATACGACCGTTCGCAGCTGACCGAGTTCTACACCAACGAGGGCTATGCTGATTTCCGCGTGATCTCGTCCGTGGCCGAGCTGACGCCCAACCGGCGCGACTTCTATCTCACCTTCACCATCGATGAGGGTGAGCAGTACAAGTTCGGCGAACTGAAGGTGCAGACCGAGCTGGAGAAGCTTTCGGGCGAGCGGCTTGCGCTGTTCCTGCCGATGAAGCAGGGCGACCAGTTCCGTTCCAAGAGCATCCAGGACGCGATTGACTCGCTCACTTTTGCCGCCGGTATCGCGGGCTATGCTAACGTGCAGATCCGGCCGCGCGAGGTGCGCGATTCCGTAAACAACACAATCGGCATCACCTTCGAGGTCGACGAAGGCGCGCGTGTCTACATCGAGCGCATCGATATCCAGGGTAACACGCAGACGCTTGATCGCGTGATCCGCCGCGAAATCCGCGTGGCGGAGGGCGACCAGTACAATCCGGTGCAGATCGACAACGCCAAGAACCGCATCCGGTCGCTCGGCTTCTTCAATCCGGAGACGGTTGAGATCACGGATGAGCCAGGCTCGGTGCCGGATCGTTCCGTGGTCAAGGTCAAGGTCGAGGAAGAGGCAACCGGCGAACTCGCTTTCTCGGCTGGTTTCTCCTCGCAGGATGCATTTCTGTTCTCGGCGAGCGCCCAGCAACGCAACTTCCGTGGCCGGGGCCAGTTCCTTTCAGCGCGCATCCAGACGACAGCCCGCCAGCAGGACCTCGAATTCCGCTTCACCGAGCCGAAATTCCAGGACCGGAACCTGGCGGTGGGCCTCGACCTGTTTGCGACGCAGTCGGACTTCTTCGACATCTCCGGCTTCGAGAACTCGATTGTCGGCCTCGGCGGGCGCCTATTGTTCCCGCTATCCGACACCGACCAGCTTGGCCTGCGCTACCGCCTGCGGAGCGACAACCTGCAGCTGGAGGACGATCCGGACTCCTTCTTCTTCACTGACTGTACGACCAATTCGATCTTCAGGTCATCGCTATGCGACCAGCAGGGCGAACGGCTGACGTCATCGATCGGCTACACCGTCACGATGAACCGGACGAACGACTATCTGGAGCCCACCCGCGGCTTCAATCTCAACTTCAGCCAGGACATTGCGGGGCTCGGCGGGGACGTAAATTACCTGCGCAACGAGTTCGAAGGTTCACTCTATCATGGTTTCGCGCCCGGTTGGACGCTGCGCTCGCGGCTCGAACTAGGCCTGATTGAAAGCTGGGGTGACGAAGGCATTCGCATCAACGACCGCTTCTTCAAGGGCGGGAACTCGTTCCGAGGCTTCGACGTGGCGGGTCTTGGCCCGCGGGAGGTCGAGTACGCGTTCCCGACAGAGCAGATCGCGCTGGCGCCGGGCGTGACGCCACCTCAATTCTCCAGGCCTGCGCTCAACACTGACGGGACCCAGCAGGTCGATAACGCGGGCAATCTGCTTTATTTCACGGCGGAGCGTGACGACGACGGAAATCTGCTCCCCGCCACCGTGTTGCCTGGCAATGCGCTGGGCGGCAAGGCATATGCGATTGCCTCCTTGGAGCTGGCCTTCCCCCTGCCGTATGTTCCGGAAGAATTTGGCCTAGATGGAGCATTTTTCTTCGAGGCGGGCACGCTGGGACTGCTGGATGAGCGCGACCGCGAGCGGCGCGGCCAACCGGACCCCAACGACCCGCTGCGCATCCGCCTGGTCGACGATAGCGCCAGCCTGCGCGCAAGCGCGGGTCTAAGTATCGGGTGGGACTCGCCCTTCGGGCCCATCCGCTTCGACTTCTCGCATATCCTTGCGAGCGAGGAATACGACCGGACCGAAACGTTCCGGTTCGCTACCAACACAAGGTTCTAGGGTACAAGCGTCATGAAACTCCGAAACATCGTCCTCGCAGTTGTCCTGTTCACCGGGCTCAGCAATGTCGCAGGGGTCGCCCTCGCGCAGACGAAGGTGTTCATCGTCAACGAAGCCAAGATCCGCGCCGACAGCAAGCTGGGCAAGGCGCTTGCGGCTCAGATGCAGCAAGTTGGAACGGCCGGCGTCGACCAGCTCGGGCTCAAGACCCTGCAGTCCGAGGTAAAGACTGAAGGCGAGGCGCTGAAGCCGCAAGTGCAGTCGCTGACCAAGGAAGCGCTGGCCTCGAACCCGACGCTCAAGACGCGGGTCGAGAACTATCAGAAAAAGATGAACGAGCTGGCCGCCAAGTCGAATGCGCTGGACCAGCGCATGGAACAGCAGGAAGCAGCCAACCAGATCGCATTCAATTTCGTGCTGGTGCCGGCCGTCGAAGCGGTTGCCAAGGAGGTGGGCGCAGATGTCGTGCTGAGCTACAATTCGGCGTTGTTCAACAAGGACGCCGTCGATATCTCCGCGAAGGTCGTGGCGAGGCTCGATGCGACTGTGCCCACGCTCGAGGCGCTGAAGGCCGCACTGCCGGCCCCGCAGACCCCGGCGCCGAAGCCGGCCGGCCAGTAATCCGGACAAGAAGGCGGGGGCCGTGATCGATCCGAGATTTTACGCGGTTCCACAGCCCCTCACGGCTTCCGAAATTGCCAGTATGCTGGGGGTCGCCATCACGCTTGGCGACCCTTTGCGCGTTGTGTCCTCGCTGGCGCCGGTGGATCGGGCGCGGGGAGATGATCTGGTGTTTCTCGAGCGTGAGGCCCCAGCCGGCGCGAAGGTGAGCGCGGGTATCTGCCTGACGGCGCCTGAAGCGGCGGCGGCGATGCCTGATGGGCCGGTTGTGATCGCCGTGGCGCATCCACGTGCGGCATTTGCAAGGGTTGCAGAGCGACTGGTGCAGGTTCGCACACTCGATCCCGGCCCGCGCGTGCATGGATCCGCGCGCGTAGCGGCGAGCGCAGTCCTGGGGCCTGGAGTCGTCATCGGCGCGGGCGCTGCCATCGGGGCAGGCACACGGGTTGGTGCCAACGCAGTGATCGGTCCCGGCGTTCAGGTTGGCGTCAACACTCAGATCGGCAGCAATGCAACGCTGATGTGTGCGCTGATCGGCGACGGCGTGACCCTTTACCCCGGCACGGTGATCGGCGAAGCCGGATTCGGTCTGGCGCCCGGTGCGAGCGGGCCCCGGTTGATGCCTCATTACGGGCGGGTGGTTATCCAGAACGGCGTTTCCGTAGGGGCGGGCTCCTGCATCGATCGTGGCGTACTCGACGACACGGTGATCGGCGAGGGCAGCCACATCGATAATCTTTGCCATATCGGGCACAATTGCCGGGTTGGCGCGCATGTGGCGATGGCTGCTTTCGGCGGCATTTCAGGCTCATGTGACATTGGCGACGGTGTGCAGTTCGGCGGCCGCGTCGGGGTAAAGGACCATGTGCGGATCGGGCCGGGCGCGCGAATCGCCGCCGCTTCCGTCGTGCTTGGCGACGTGCCGGCGGGCCAGACGTGGGCCGGCTATCCTGCCAAGCCCAGCCGGACATGGATGCGCGAGCTTGCATGGCTTGCCCGGTCGGCGCAAAAGCGTCTCCTTGTCAAGGAATAGCCGGGCCTGCCCGGCCAAGGGCGCCGGCGCACATGGCAGTCACCATCCATCCCAGCGCAATCGTGGAGCAGGGCGCAGAGCTCGCCGACGGGGTCGAGATCGGGCCGTTCTGCATGGTCTCGGGTAAGGCGCGGCTGGCGGAGAATGTTCGGCTCGTATCGCACGTGTCCATCGCCGGCTCGACCAGCGTTGGCGCGCGCTCGACAATCTATCCTTTCGCTTCGCTCGGTCACCCGCCGCAGGACAATCGCTACAAGGGCGAGGACACGCAGCTGATCGTCGGCGCCGATACGCGTATCCGCGAGTCCGCCGTGCTGCATCTCGGCACCGCACAAGGACGCGGACGCACGGTGGTGGGCGACAGGTGCCTGCTGATGAACGGCGCGCATGTCGGGCACGATGGCATCATCGGTAATGGCGTGACGCTGGCGACACATTCCGTCACCGGTGGCCTTGCTGTCCTGGAAGACTCCGTGATCCTGGGCGGCAACTCGGCGATCCACCAGCTTGGGCGGGTCGGTCTCGGCGCCTTCGTGGGCGGCTGCGCGCCTGTGGTCGGCGATGTGATCCCTTATGGCATGGTAGACAATTCCGGTGCTCTGCATGGGCTCAACATCGTCGGGCTCAAGCGTCGTGGCGCCTCACGCGACACGATCCATGCCTTGCGTGGCGTTTACCGCGTTCTCTTCCACGGTGCGGGCCTCTTCGAGGAGAGGCTGGCGGAGGTAACAGAGAGCCACGGGCATTTGTCGGAGGTAAAGCGCATTCTCGATTTCATTGCCGCCGGCGAGAAGCGGCCGCTTTGCCTGCCAAGGCCCGCGTGATGGCTTCCACGCGGCTGGCCATCGTTGCAGGGGGCGGGGACCTTCCGCGCCGCGTCGCCGAACAGGCGCGCCGGGTGGGGCGCAACCCGTTCGTGGTTGGGCTCAAGGGTTTTGTCGATCCGGCGCTGGTGGCTGAGTTCGAAGGACCCGAACTGTCGGTCGGCGAACTCGGCCGTTTGATGCAGTTGATGAAGAAGGAAGGCTGCGAGGAGATGGTGTTCGCCGGCTCGCTGAAGCGGCCGGATTTCGCTTCGCTCAAGCTCGACCTGAAGGGCGTGCAGTCGCTGCCGCGTATTCTTGCGGCGGCGAAGAAGGGCGACGATGCGCTGCTGCGCGCCGTGATGGACGTCTTCGCCGAGGCGGGCTTCCGCATTCTCGGCGCCGACGATGTTCTGAACGATTTACGAGTCGGCGCTGGGCCGCTCGGGCGAATCGCGCCGCTGCCGGAGCACTGGCCGGACATCAGGCGAGCGGCGGAGGTGGCGCGCGTTTCTGGCTCGCTCGAGATCGGGCAGGGCGCCGTATCCTGCGGCGGGCTGATCCTGGCGGTGGAGGCGCAGGAGGGCACTGACCGAATGCTGGCGCGTATTCCGGAACTTGTTGCGGAGATCCGTGGAACACCGGAAGCGCGGCGCGGCGTGCTGGTCAAGGCCGCCAAGCCACAGCAGGAAAGGCGCATCGACCTGCCGACGATTGGGGTGGCGACGGTGGCCGGCGCCGACAGGGCCGGATTGGCAGGAATTGCCGTCGAAGCCGGTGCTGCGCTGGTGGTGGACCGAGCGGCTGTGGCGGCTGCGGCAGATGCAGCCGGCATCTTCATCGTTGGCTTCACCGGAGCGGACCTCGCGTGAGCCATGTGTATCTCGTCGCGGCGGAGGATTCCGGCGACGCCATCGGTGCGGACGTCATCGACGCGATGCGGGCAATGGACCCCTCGGTGCAGATTTCCGGCATCGGCGGAGAACGGATGAAGGCCCGCGGCGTTTCGGCCGATGTCGACATGTCAGGGCTCGCTGTGCTGGGTTTGATCGAGGGTCTCAAGGCCTATGGCCGCGTCAAGCAAGCGGTGCAGGCTACGGCCGAAGCCATCGCCAAGGTCGATCCCGATAGTGTGGTGCTGATCGACAGCTGGGGCTTCATGTGGCGCGTGGCCCGCGCGCTGAAGCTGCGGGGCGTTCGGGCGAAGCGGATCAAGCTGATTGGCCCACAGGTGTGGGCGACGCGCCCCGGACGCGCGCGCGTACTGGCGCAGTGGGTAGACCATCTGCTGTGCATCCATCCCTTCGAGCAGCCATTCTATGTCAGGTGGCGCCTGCCAACGACAGTGATCGGCAATCCAGCGCTGCATCGGCTGCCGAAAGGCGACGGCGCAGCCTTCAAGGCCCGCCACGGCATCCCCGCCGGCGCGCCGGTGCTCGGCTTGCTGCCGGGCAGCCGCAACGCGGAGATGCGCCGTGTCGCGCCGACACTGTTCGAGGCCGTGCGGCAAGCGCGGGCAGCCGTTCCGGGCGCGCATACTGTCTGCATGGTGGCGCCCAGCGTGGCCGCCGAGGTGGAGCGGCAGGCGGCGGCGCAGGCCTATCCGATCGTGTTGGTAAAGGATGAGGACGAGAAAGCCGACGCCTTTGCCGCAATGACGGTCGCCATTGCCTGTTCGGGCACGGTGACGACGGAACTTGCAGCGCAGGGCGCGGCCGTGGTGACGGGCTACAAGCTCGGCTGGATCACCTGGGCGCTGCTGCGGGGCATCTTGATGAAGACCAGGTATGCGGCACTGGTGAACATTGCAGTCAACGCCGAGGTGATCCCGGAATTCGTCCAGACGCGCTTCCATGCCGGCAGGATCGCGGCGGCTGCGATCGAGCGCCTTACCCGGGCAGACATTCGCGATGCCCAATTGTCAGCGCAGGCGAAGGCGATCACCGCCATGAAGGGCACGGAACGGCCCGCCGCCGAAATCTCGGCGGAGACGATCCTGCGATTGTCGCAGTTCTGAACGGGAGGGTGCCCCTTTGCGGAGCGCCCGTCCGTCGCCAAAGCGCCTGCGCTACTTTCGGGCATCCATCGGGATATAGTCGCGTTGTGGCGCCCCGGTGTAGACTTGGCGGGGGCGGCCGATGCGCTGGGTGGGGTCCGTGGTCATCTCTTCCCACTGGGCGATCCAGCCCACCGTGCGTGCGAGGGCGAAGAGCACGGTGAACATGGAAACCGGGAAGCCCATCGCCTTGAGCGTGATCCCCGAATAAAAGTCCACGTTCGGATAGAGTTTCTTCTCAATGAAGTATTCGTCGGAGAGAGCGATCTTCTCGAGTTCCATTGCGACCTCAAGCAGCGGATCGTTGATGCCGACTTCCTTCAGCACCTCGCGGCAGGTCTGTTGCATCACTTTCGCGCGCGGATCGTAGTTCTTGTAGACGCGGTGGCCGAAGCCCATCAGGCGGACGCCGTCCACCTTGTTCTTCACCTTGTCGACATGCTTGCGCACGTTGTCGACGGTGCCGATCTCCTGGAGCATCTGCAGCGCCGCCTCGTTGGCGCCGCCATGTGCTGGTCCCCAGAGGCAGGCGATACCGGCCGCGATGCAGGCAAACGGATTGGCGCCCGACGAGCCGGCGAGGCGTACCGTCGAGGTCGAGGCGTTCTGCTCGTGATCGGCATGCAGGATGAAAATGCGGTCCATCGCGCGAGCGAGCACAGGGTTGATCTCGTAATCTTCGGCGGGAACGGCAAAACACATGCGCAGGAAGTTCGACGCGTAGTCGTATTCGTTGCGCGGGCTGACGAAGGGTTGGCCAGCTGAGTACTTGAAGGCGCGCGCTGCAATGGTCGGCATCTTCGCGATCATGCGGTGCTGCGCGACCTGGCGCTGGAACGGATCGTTGATGTCAGTCGAGTCGTGATAGAAGGCCGAAAGTGCGCCGACCGCACCGCACATGATCGCCATCGGGTGAGCGTCTCGGCGGAAGCCGTCGAAGAACCTGTCGAACTGCGCGTGCAGCATCGTGTGCCGGGTGATCGTACGAACGAATTCTGCGCTTTCCTGCGGTTTGGGCAGCTCGCCGTGGAGAAGCAGGTAACAGACTTCGAGGAAGTTCGAGCGTTCAGCCAGCTGATCGATGGGGTAGCCGCGATGAAGCAGGATGCCGGCATCGCCATCGATGTAGGTGATCTGGCTTTCGCAGGAGGCCGTGGAGGTAAAGCCCGGGTCCAGCGTGAACATGCCGGTCTGGGCGTACAGCTTGCCGATATCGATCACGTCCGGACCGACAGTGCCGGCGTAGACGGGCAGTTCGACCGTCTTGCCATTTGCCGTCACGGTTGCCTTGCCGTTGGATTTCACCTTGTTTTGCATCGACAAGTCTCCTCAATGGTCGGCGACGCGCACCGGCTCAAGCGCCGGCCCCTGCATGATCCGCCAAACGTGCGAAAGCTTCATTACGGCCTAGCAAGGCCAGCACAAGGGTAATATCAGGCGCCGGGGCTCCGCCTGTAAGGACCGCACGCAAAACTGGACCGATTCTACCCAAACTGATGCCGTTTTCGTTACAGAAACTTGCGATCCGGTCCTTGATTGCCGGTTCTGACCATTCTTCCAGGTCCTCCAGCGGGCCTAGCAGTGCGGCTAGGCGCGCTCGAGCTTCGTCATTTAACTGGTCGGCCATTTTGCCGCTCAGTTCGATCGGGCGAAGGTTGGTCAGAAAGCGGGCTTGTTCGCTCAGCTGGGCAAGGTTGGACGCGCGGGTCTTGAGGTGGGGCATCGCTGCGCGGATACGCTGCTGTTCATCGGCGGAGAGTCCCCGTGCCTCCGGGCGCTGCATCCAGAGATCAAACAGGCGCTGGTCGTCCGCAAGCGCCATGTAGTGCTTGTTGACGGAATCAAGCTTGGCGAAGTCCAGCCGGGCGGGAGCCTTGTTGAGGCCGTCAAGGTCAAACCAGGCGATGGCCTGCTGATCGGAGATGATCTCGTCGTCGCCGTGGGACCAGCCGAGGCGTAGCAGGTAGTTGCGCATGGCCTCGGGCAGGTAGCCGAGTGTATCGCGGTATTCGTCGACTGCGGTTGCGCCATGACGCTTCGAAAGTTTCTTGCCATCTGGCCCGTGGATGAGCGGGATGTGGCTGTAGTCGGGCTGGGGCCAGCCCATGCCGTGATAGATCGGCAGTTGGCGGAAGGTATTGAGGAAGTGGTCGTCACCGCGGATGACGTGGGTGACGCCCATGTCGTGATCGTCCACCACAACGGCCAGCATGTAGGTGGGCGTGCCGTCGGAGCGTAACAGGATAAGGTCGTCGATGTCGGCGTAGGCGCGCGAAACTGTCCCCTGGACGTGATCGGCAACGGTTATGTTGCCGGCCCCCGGCATGCGCAAGCGCACGACGGTGGGTGCGCCAGCTGGGAGCGTCCGGTCCGCATCCCGCCAAGGCGACCTGAACGGGCGGAGCAGGTCAGCCAGTCGCGTCGCATCAGCATCGGACAAGGCCCCTTGCGTGCCCTTCTTCTTCTGCAAAGCTTCAGCCTCGTCGCGTCGCGCCTGAAGCTCTTCGGCCGTCACGGGGCAGTGGTATGCCGCGCCGCGCTTGACCAGCTCATGCGCGATTTCGGCATGCCGGACGGCCCGTGTCGATTGCAGGACGGGAGGCTCGTCGCCGCCGAGGCCGAGCCAGTTGAGACCGTCGAGAATGGCGTCAACCGCCGCCTGGGTGGAGCGCTCCTTGTCGGTATCCTCGATGCGAAGCAGGAACTTGCCGCCCTTTGCGCGCGCGTAGAGCCAGCAGAACAGGGCAGTCCGCGCGCCTCCGATATGGAGGTAGCCGGTGGGTGAGGGGGCGAAGCGGGTGACGACCGTCATCGGGTTCCAGCGCAGAAACAGGGTGCTGCTCCAGCACCGGGAGCGCGCGCCCTGAAGACCACACCCGCACCTTTGCTGGCAACCCCGAACGCCACCACCAGACCCTCGGGCGGTGCGCAGGCGATCGGCGATTCCGGCTGGCGTGGCGCAGGATCAGGCGCTCAGGTGGCCTTGCAGCTCTCGCTGGCGCCAGGAGCTGCGGCCGACATGACCGCGCCGGTCGAACCGGACTCGTGCACGCAACCGCTCAATGCGCCTGTGCGCGAGCTGCCAAAGACTGCACAGACGATGCGACGGGTCGAACGGAGCACGCCCGGGGTCCAGGCAGCTACCTACTTCCTGTCAACCGACCCGCTCTCCCACCCAGCTTCCCAGCCGAGCGACGACAGCGCTCAGTGATATCTGCGGACGAGGGCGACGAGCTTGCCCTGGATGCGGACATGGTCGGGGCCGAAGATCTGCGTGCCGAAAGCTGGATTTGCTGCCTCGAGCGCGATCGAGCCACCCTTTTTCCGGAACCGCTTCAGGGTGGCCGTTTCGTCGTTGATCAGGGCGACGACAATGTCGCCCGACTGGGCATGATCGGTCTTCTTGAGGATCACGACATCGCCGTCGAGAATACCGGCGTTGATCATGCTCTCCCCCTGCACCTCGAGCGCGTAGTGCGTATCCGGATCCAGGCCATCGTCAGGCGCGGCAACCTTGTGCGTTTCGTGCTCGATCGCATCGATGGCGGTGCCGGCCGCGATCCGTCCCATGACCGGGATCATTGCAGCCTTGGCGAGCGCGGCGGCCTTGCGCGAACTTCCGGACGCGTTGCCCTCGACCACGCTTGGCCGGAAGGGGGCGCGCCCGACCTGTTGTGGGATCACACTTTCCGGTAGCTTGAGCACCTCGAGTGCACGGGCGCGGTGGGCGAGACGGCGCAGGAAGCCCCGTTCCTCAAGGGCGGTGATCAGCCTGTGGATGCCGGACTTGGAAGCCAGGTCCAAGGCCTCCTTCATTTCATCGAAAGAGGGTGAGACACCGGTCTCCTTGATGCGGTCATTGATGAACAGCAGGAGTTCACGCTGTTTCTTGGTGAGCATAACTGTCCACGAGCCTCGAACTGTTGAGTCGCGGATAGTTCTACTATCGTTCACGCTTTGGGTCAAATTGGTCCGGACGCGTGGTTAACGAGCATTTGCAAGAGCGCGAACGGATTCAAGGGGTTGGGGCGATCGCATTAGACTTTCACCGACCAGGAAGCCGCGTGCCCCGCAAAGACGTAGTCGGGCGATGTCCGCCGGCGTCTTGACGCCACTCTCAGAGATCAGGATGCGTCCAGCGGTGGGCCAGTCGAGAACCAGGTCGGCAAGGCGCTCGGTAACAGCGAGGTCGGTGGCCATGCGGCGGAGGTCTCGGTTGTTGACACCGATCAGCGGTGAGGGAAGGGCGAGGGCGCGGACAAGTTCGGCTTCGTCATGGGCTTCAAGCAACACTGACATTCCGAGCTCGTCCGCTGCAGCATGGAGTTCGCGAGCGAGTGTGTCGTCAACCGCGGCCATGATGATGAGGATCGCATCCGCGCCGGCAGCACGGGATTCCAAGATCTGGATCGGGTCGATCATGAAATCCTTGCGAAGCACGGGGAGGTCGACAGCCTCGCGGACGCTGATCATGTCATCGAGCGAACCACCGAAGCTGGGGCCGTCCGTGAGCACCGAGATGCAGGCCGCGCCACCGGCTTCGTAGTCGCGCGCGACTGCGACCTGGTCACGGCCGGGCGAAATGTCACCAGCCGAAGGGCTCTTGCGCTTCACCTCGCAGATAAGGGCGTTACCGTCACCACGCGCGATCCGGAGCAGGGTGTCCGCGAAGCCGCGCGCGCGATCGACGGCGCGCGCGTCCGCGTCAAGCGAGGCAAGGGAGCGATTGCGCCGGAGGGCTGCGACTTCCGTGCGCTTGTACTCGATGATCCTCTGCAGGCGGTCGGGCAGCTCAGCCATTGCTGGCGCGCCTCAGCGCATCGAGCGTGGCGGCGGCGCGGCCGCTGACTATGGCCTCACGTGCGCGTGCGATACCGGCGACCAGTGTTTCCGAAACGCCCGCGACAAGCAGCGCCGCGCCCGCGTTGACCATGACGAGGTCGGTGAACGGACCAGGCTTGCCAGCAAGAACACGCTTCAGCGCCTCGGCATTGTCTGCTGGCGTGCCGCCGCGCAGATCATCGAGGTTCGCGCGAGAGACGCCCATGCCTTCGGGCGTGAGGTCCTGTGTGCGGACCTCACCATCGACAACCTCGGCGACAAGCGTGACGCCGGTAGTCGAAATCTCGTCCATGCCATCGACGCCGTGGACGACCATGGCGCGCTCTGCCCCGAGCGTGAGCAGGGCGTTCGCGAACACGCTGACCCATTCGGGCGCGAAGACGCCGAGCACCTGCCGTTTGACGCCGGCTGGATTGGTAAGCGGCCCCATCATGTTGAAGATCGTGCGGATGCCGAGCACGGCGCGCACCGGGGCGACGTATTTCATCGCCGCGTGATGTGCAGGGGCGAACATGAAGCCGACGCCGGCCTCACGAAAGCTTGCCCGCAGTTGTGCGTCGCTAGGGTTGAGATTGACACCCAGAACTTCGAGCACGTCTGCCGAACCGGCCTTGCTCTTCGAGCGGTTGCCATGCTTGGCGACGACGGCGCCTGCCGCCGCCGCTACGAGGGCCACGGCAGTCGACGTGTTCAGCGAGGTCCAGCCAAGCCCGCCCGTACCGCAAGTGTCGATGGCGCCGTCTGGCGCCTGGACCTTCCGTGCATGCGCGCGCATCACGCGCACGCCGGCGACGATATCGTTCACTGTTTCGCCGCGCGTACGCAGGCCCATGAGGAAGGCCGCGATAAGTGTAGGCTCGGCTTGGCCGGCGAGAATAGCCTCGAAGGCGGCGGACACGGCGGCCTGATCTGGACGACGGCCGTCGGCCAGCAGGCTGATGACCTGGCGGACGGGTTCGCTCACCTAAGGCCCGCCTTCTTCAAGAAGTTGGCGAGCATCACCTTGCCGAATTGCGAGCCGATCGATTCCGGGTGGAACTGTACGCCGTAAATGGGGCGGGTTGCGTGGCTCACGGCCATGATCTCGCCGTCAGCCGTTTCGGCATCGACGGTCAGCACGTTCGGCATGCCGTTCCTGCGGATGGCGAGCGAGTGATAGCGGACAGCTTCGAAGTGTTCCGGCACGCCGGCGAAGAGATCGCCGCCAAGCACCTTCACGTCCCACACCTTGCCGTGGACGATGTCCTTCGCGCCCTCGACGATGCCGCCCATCGCCTGGCCGATCGCCTGGTGGCCGAGGCAGACGCCGAGGATGGGCAGATCCTCGGGGGCACGCTCGATCAGCTCAAGGCAGATGCCGGCTTCGTTGGGCGTGCAGGGGCCGGGCGAAAGGACGATGGCGTCGGCGCCTTTCGCGAGCGCTTCCTTCCCGGTGAGCGCATCGTTGCGCACGACTTCGACGTGCACATCAGGCGAGACGTCCTGCAGGTAGTGGACGAGGTTGTAGGTGAACGAGTCGTAGTTATCGACAAGGAGAACTTTCATCTGTTCCCCCTGTCATAGCGGGCGGCTTCCTCGGCGGCGCGGAACAGGGCGCTGGCCTTGTGTACCGTCTCCTGGAATTCGCTTTCGGGGTTCGAGTCAAACACGACGCCGCCGCCGGCCTGCACGTGGATTCTTCCACCCTTAAACACGGCGGTACGCAGGGCGATGCAAGTGTCCATGTCGCCGCCGGCGCCGAAATAGCCGACGCCGCCGGCATAGATGCCCCGTGCATGGGGTTCGAGTTCGGTGATGATCTCCATCGCGCGGATTTTCGGCGCGCCTGATGTCGTGCCAGCCGGAAAACCTGCGGCAAGGGCTGAGACCATGTCCTCACCCTCCTTCAACACGCCCTGCACGTTCGAGACGATGTGCATCACATGGCTGTAGCGCTCTATGGTGAAGCTCTCTGTGACCTGCACGGTTCCGCGAGCAGCGACACGGCCGACATCGTTACGGCCAAGGTCGAGCAGCATCAGATGCTCGGCGCGCTCCTTGGGGTCGGAGATCAGCTGCTGTTCGTTGGCGAGGTCGGTTTCCGGCGTAGCGCCGCGCGGCAGGGTGCCCGCAATGGGGCGCACGGTGACGACGCCTTTCCGGACGCGGACGAGGATTTCGGGGCTGGAGCCTGAAACCTGGAAGTCGCCGAAGTTCACGTAGAACATGAAGGGCGACGGGTTGAGGCGGCGCAGCGCCCGGTAGAACGCGAAAGGCGAACGTTCGAACCGCGCGGAGAAGCGCTGGCTGGGGACGACCTGAAAGATGTCGCCGGCGTGGATGTAGCTCTTCGCCTTTTCCACCATCTCGAGATAGCGCGCCTTAGTGGTGTTCGAGGCGAAGTCAATCTTCTCGACCGGCGCATCGTTGGGACGCGAAGGCGGCATTGGTTGGTCGAGCGTTTCCTCGATCCGGTCCAGCAGCTCGTTTGCGGCCGAGGCGCCGTTACGGGCCGGGGCGGCGAGGATGATTTCCTGCTTCACGCCGTCGAAGATCAGGACCACACCGGGACGCATCAGCATCGCCTCCGGCACACCATTGGGGTCGGGCTTCGGATCGGGCAGGCGCTCGACATGGCGCACCATGTCATAACCGATATAGCCGAATGCACCCGCTGCCATGGGTGGCAGGCCGTCCATGCCCTCGACCTTGCAGGCGTCGATGAAGCCACGCAGCGAGACCATTACCTCCGTTGAGGTTTCGATCGTCTCCCTGAAGTCCGCGGTTAGCGAGGATTCCGCATTGCCATTGCGCACGCGCCACCACAGATCCGGCGCGAGACCTATGAAGCTGTAGCGGCCGCGCGTTTCCCCGCCAACCACGCTTTCGAAGAGCACGAGCCCCCCGGACATGGGGTTCAGCTTCAGCATAGCTGAAACGGGGGACTCCGTGTCGTCGACCCGTCGCCTGATTACGAGGGGCGCACGCGCCTTGCTCATGGTTGAGGCGTATCCCCGCGCAGGCCCTCGAAGTAGGCCTGGAGCGCCGTATCGTCGACCTTGTAGTCGACTTCCGCGCGGAGACCGCGGACGAAGACCTCATTGAGGTCCCGCAGCAGCGACTGGTTGATATCGCTCGACAGCTGGGCGCGCAGCACCGACCCGACCTCCGGCGAGACCGGCTCGATCTTGTCGATCCGGGCGACCCATGGATTTCCGTCGCGACCGCTCACGACGCCGATTTCACCCGCTTTAAGGTCGAAAGCTCCCGCAACAACGGCGGGATCCACGGGCGGATTGGAGGCGCGCACAACGCGCAGTGGAGGCAAGGCGGTCAGTTTCGCATCGGCCGCAGCTTTCTCGAAGGTCGCGCCGGCCGTCACCGCGGCTACCATCGCGTCGGCTGCAGCCTTGCGCGCGGCAATCGCGCGTTCAGTCATGAGCGCCGACCTGACGCGATCCTTCACCTCGGCGAAGGGCAGTGTGTAAGGAGCGATGACTTCGTCCAGCCGGAAGATCGAGCGCACATTGTCGCCGTCGAAGACATTGGTCATCTCGCCGGCATTGAGCGTGAAGAGCTGGCGGAGTGCATCGACATTCTGCGTCATGATCTGCGCCTGATCGCCCTGGGCGGTGCGCGCCTGGGCGTCGATCGGAGCGAGGTTGATCACGGGAATGCCGAACTGCTTGCCAACCTCCTCGAAGGGGAGGCCGCCGCCGGCCGCATCGCGGAAAGGTTCGCCGGAGTTCTCGAACAGTGTTGAGGCTTCAGGGAACGCCACATCGCGGCGGACTTTGTCGACGATTTGCTCAAACGGTGTCGGGACACCTGGCGTCACAGACTGAACCAGCACGGCCTTCCAGGGATCGCCCTCCTCCATACGCACCGGCACGTTGTGGACATTTCCGACGGGCAGGGAAAACAGGAAGCGGCGATAGTCTTCGTTGGCGACGTCTTCCGGCTTTAAAGCAGATGCGGTGCGTTGCAGGCCGGGAGCCTGGGCGAGCGCCTGATCGACCGGGATGCCCTGTACGGCAAGGTCGATGAAGGACTGGACCGCGTTGCGATTGTCGGAGGCATACTCAACCACAACGCGCGTCTCTGGCGTCGAATACTCCCTGATGCGCTTCTGATACTCCTCTCGCACCTGTTCGTCGGTCAACGCGACCTTGTCGAGGAAGTCGTCGGGCGAATAGGTCAGGATCGAGATGCGACGGCGCTCGGGCTGATCGAAGCGCGCCTTGTTTGTATCGTACCACGCCTGCATCTCCGCATCGCTTGGTTCTGCCGGAGGAGGCGCCGTTGCGGCAGTTACCTGCGCGAGGCTTATCGTTCGGCCTTCGCCGAGATAGTTCACCCACGGCTGCGAGAGCACGTTGGGGACAGTGAGTGCACTTCCAGCAGCTGCGCGGATGTATTCCTGCGTGAGGTAGTCCTGCAGGAAGGTCTCGAACTCACGTGGCGTCTGCTGGCGGCGCTGGGCAGCAGCGATTATCGTGTCGCGGGTCAGACGCCCGAATTCGTTCACCATCAGGTTGTTGCGTTCGAGGTAGGGCTTGATCGACTCGGCGGTGGCGCGGATGCCGACCTTGTCGGCATAAGCTAGCAGGGTGTTCTGGACCTCGAGCTCCTGATAGACGCCCTGGGGTATGCCTTCGCCAACTGCCTGCGACGGAGTGAGGACACGGTTTTCCTGGACCCGAATACGTTCCAATGCGAGTTGAAGATCCCGATCGATTTCACGCACCGAAATCTCGCGGCCGCCGATCCGGCTGACGGTTCCGCCCGACAGGCCGCCGCCGAAATTGTCGGGGATGAACACCGCCAGGCCGATCACAAGCAACGGCAAGATCAGCAGCGCCGACCACTTCGAACGTGCAAACTTACGCATTCCGCCAATCATGCGGCGCGACTCCCTGCCTACGCGGAAACCCATGTGGTTGTCCGCCGGAAGCTGGCTTGCTAGAGCATTTTGCAGCGAAGGGGAAACCGCTTCGCCAGAGGAAAATGCGACATTGCGGCTCTCGTGCGACGCGCGGTCCCGGCCTTGGGGCTCCGAACGTGGGGGCCGCCCTTCATGGACAATGAGGCATGGCCGAACGCCGCAAGCTGGTAGCTGGAAACTGGAAGATGAACGGCCTGCGCGCAGCCCTTCCCGAAGTGAGGGCGATCGTTGACGGGGCGCGCTCGCTGGACCGCGTCGACCTGGCTGTCTGCCCACCGGCTACGTTGGCGGCCCTGGTTGGCGAGGCGCTGCGCGGTTCTCCTATCGCGCTCGGCGGGCAGGATTGTCACCACAAGGCGGCCGGAGCGCATACCGGCGAAATCAGCGCCGAAATGTGGGCGGATCTTGGGGCTCGGTTTGTGATCGTTGGGCATTCGGAGAGGCGTCAGTTTCATGGGGAAACCGACGCGATAGTCGCGGCCAAGGCGGTTGCTGCATGCCGGGCAGGCCTCTCTCCCATCATCTGCGTCGGCGAAAGCCTGCAGGAGCGCGATGTCGGAGAGACGTTGAGCGTCATTGCAAGGCAGCTGGCTGGATCAGTACCCGACGATGCCGCCCGACCGGACACGGTCATTGCCTATGAGCCAGTCTGGGCCATAGGCACGGGCCGCACCCCTACGCCTGCTCAAGTGGAGGAGGTGCACCAGGCCATCGGACGGGCGCTGGACGCCCGCTTTGGGGCTGCTGGGCGACAGATTCGCGTACTGTACGGTGGTTCGGTCAAACCCGATAACGCTGCCAGCCTCCTGGCGGTCGCTGGCGTAGATGGGGCGCTTGTGGGCGGGGCAAGCCTGAAGGCCGCCGATTTTCTGGCGATCGCCCAGGCCTGCGCCTGACAGCCGGGGGCATTCGGCAGGCTTGGGGTCGCACCTATATGAAAAGCACGCGTCCGGGGGCCGTGGGGGCTTGGCCCCACCCTCCCAACGTGCTTTGACGCGCTCCAACTCGTTGCCGGCGGCCGAACATGCTGAACGTACTTCTCACCATCCACATGATCGCGTGCATCGCGCTGGTTGTGGCCGTGATGCTTCAACGCTCCGAGGGCGGGGCGCTTGGCATGAGCGGTGGTGGAACGGGTGGTCTCATCTCGGGCCGGGGAGCAGCAGGTGTCCTGGTCAAGACGACGATGGCGCTCGCCGCCGTGTTCTTCATTACCTCAATCACCATGACAGCGCTGAACAATTCGGCGGCCAACCAGAGCTCCGTTCTTGAGCGTCAGGTCGATGCGCCCGCCAGCACATTGGGCACGCCTGGTCCTGCCGGCGCTGCAGCGCCGGATCCGCTGGCCGGCGGCGCTGCGCCCGCCGCGCCTGCGCCGGCAGCACCAGCAGCCCCATTGACCACGGCCGATCCGCTCGCGCCGGCGACCAACACCACGCCGGCCCCTGCGACACCTGCGCCCACCACCCCCGCGCCGGCGTCCGGAAACGGTGGAACGCCCAACTAGCCGCCACAACTCTCCTAGCCGCCCCCTCGCTTGTGCGGCGCGAATCGTTAAGCTGAGCGTCCGTCATGAAGCGATTCATCTTCATTACGGGAGGCGTGGTGTCCTCCCTTGGGAAGGGCATTGCCTCGGCAGCGCTCGGGGCGCTGCTTCAGGCGCGCGGCTATCGTGTGCGTTTGCGAAAGCTGGACCCCTACCTTAACGTCGATCCGGGAACGATGTCGCCCACGCAGCATGGCGAGGTGTTCGTTACCGATGACGGCGCTGAAACCGATCTCGATCTTGGCCACTACGAGCGCTTTACCGGCGTGTCGGCGCGCAAAACGGACAACACGACGACAGGGCGTATCTACAAGGCGATCCTCGAGAAGGAGCGTCGCGGCGATTATCTCGGGGCCACGCTGCAGGTAATCCCCCACGTCACTGATGCCATCAAGGACTTCATCAAGTCGGACACGGACGACGTCGATTTCGTACTGTGCGAAGTCGGCGGGACGGTGGGCGACATCGAAGGCCTGCCCTTCTTCGAGGCGATCCGTCAGTTCAGCCAGGATGTGGGGCGCGAGGCGAGCCTGTTCATCCACCTGACGCTGCTGCCCTACATCGCGACGGCGGGCGAGCTGAAGACAAAGCCGACGCAGCACTCGGTGAAGGAGCTGCGGTCGATCGGCATCCAGCCGGATATCCTCCTCTGCCGCGCGCCTATGCCGATCCCGCCGGAGGAGCGCCGCAAGCTGGCGCTGTTCTGCAACGTGCGGCCGGAGGCTGTGATTGAGGCGCTGGACGCGCAGCACATTTACGAGGTCCCGCTAGAGTACCATGCGCGCGGCCTAGATCGCGAAGTGCTGCGCCATTTCGGGCTTGAGAAGCAGACGACGCCGGATCTCAAGCACTGGGTCAATGTCTCGCAGACACTGCGCAATCCAGATGGCGAGGTGCGTATAGCAATCGTCGGCAAGTATGTGGCGCTTCACGACGCCTACAAATCCGTTGTCGAAGCCCTGGGTCATGGCGGCCTCGCCAACAAGGTGAAGGTGAACCTCACCTGGATTCCCTCGGACCGTTACGACGATCCTGATGCCGACCTGTCTGAACTCGACAGCGTCGATGGCGTGCTCCTGCCGGGCGGCTTTGGCGAGCGCGGTGCGATAGGCAAGATGCGCGCTGCCGGATATGCCCGCCGCCATAAGCTTCCGTGCTTCGGTATCTGCTATGGAATGCAGCTGGCGGTGATCGAGGCAGCGCGCAATCTCGCTGGCATCGAAGGCGCCGGCACGACGGAGTTCGGCAAGCCGGCTTATGCAGCTGTCGGCCTAATGAGCGAGTGGGTTCGCGGCAATACGAAGGAGGTTCGCACCGCCGACAGCGATCTGGGCGGCACGATGCGGTTGGGCGCCTATCCCGCCGTGCTGACAAAAGGTACGCGCGTCGCAGATATCTACGGTTCGCAGTCGATCTCCGAGCGGCACCGCCACCGCTACGAGGTCAATGCCGACGTCATTGCCCGGCTGGCGCCGCATGGCGTGGTGTTCTCAGGCATGTCGCCCGACGGCCGCTTGCCGGAGATCATGGAGTTGACCGACCATCCCTGGTTCATCGGTGTCCAGTTCCACCCCGAGTTGAAATCGCGCCCGTTCGACCCGCACCCTTTGTTCGCAAGCTTCATCGCAGCCGCGCGTGACAAGAGCAGGCTGGTTTGACGTTTTCAGGGTGTCTTGGCCGGTTCAGATAGCCGGCAGGCCCGGTCTTGCAGCCCGGCAGCAGACCCTGTATGAGGCCCGCTCGCTCGGACAGCGCTGCCTGTTCCGTCACCCTGTTTCCGCCTGACCAGAGGCTTCCATGGCCGTCCCTAAGCGCAAAACCTCTCCCTCCAAGCGCGGTATGCGCCGGGCGCATGACCGCCTGCCGGGATCGTCCTATATCGAGGACAAGGAATCGGGCGAACTTCGCCGTCCCCACCATGTCGACAAAAAAACCGGCATGTATCGCGGCAAACAGATCGTGAAGCCTAAGGACGAGGAATAGTCCCCTTACCCTTGGGCCATCAGTCTTTGCGGGCGCCCTCCGGGGCGCCTTTTGCATTGGCGCTTCCGTCCGATTGCCACTGGCCCCGGTTCGAGACATAGCAGGCGCGCATTCCGCCCCGCGCCGGGGCAGAGGCGAAGACCAGGGGAAAGTCAGTGACCGAGATCGTCGACGTCTACGCGCGGGAAATTCTCGACAGTCGTGGAAATCCGACCGTCGAAGCTGAAGTCACGCTGGAAGACGGTTCGCAAGGTCGCGCCGCCGTTCCCTCAGGCGCCTCGACCGGCGCACACGAGGCTGTGGAGCTACGCGATGGCGACAAGTCCCGCTATCTGGGCAAGGGCGTTCTCAACGCTGTATCGGCTGTCAACGACGAGATCTTTCCCGAACTTCTCGGGATGGACGCGACAGACCAGCGCGCTATCGACGCAACATTGATCGCGCTCGATGGCACGGCCAACAAGTCAAGGCTCGGCGCGAACGCCATACTCGGGGTTTCGCTCGCCATCGCCAAGGCTGCCGCGCAGGCGTCCGCCCTCCCGCTCTACCGTTATGTCGGCGGCGCCAATGCCCATGTTCTGCCGACGCCGATGATGAATATCATCAATGGCGGCGCCCATGCCGATAACCCGATCGACATCCAGGAATTCATGATCATGCCGGTGGGCATGGATACGTTTGCAGATGCGCTTCGCGCCGGCGCAGAGATATTCCACACGCTGAAGAAGGGCCTGGCCGCTGCGGGTCATAACACGAGCGTTGGCGACGAGGGCGGCTTTGCCCCAAATCTGAAGTCAACCGACGATGCTCTCGGCTTCATCATGAAATCGATCGAGGCTGCTGGCTACCAGCCAGGCCAGGATGTCGTTCTCGCCCTCGATGCGGCAGCTACGGAGTTCTACAAAGCGGGCAAGTACGAGCTGGAAGGGGAGGGCAAGTCGCTCTCGTCTGATCAGATGGCCAACTACTGGGCCGATCTCGTCAGGCGCTTTCCGATCGTGTCGATTGAGGACGGCATGTCCGAAGATGACTGGGAGGGCTGGATCGCGCTCACCAAAGCGATTGGCGACAAGTGCCAACTGGTCGGCGACGACCTGTTCGTGACGAACACCGCTCGACTTGCCGATGGAATCCAGCGCGGCGCCGGTAATGCGATCCTTGTAAAGGTCAATCAGATCGGCACGCTGACCGAGACGCTCGAGGCTGTGCAGCTGGCTCAGATTAACCGCTACGGCGCAGTGATGTCGCACCGCTCCGGCGAGACGGAAGATGCAACGATTGCTGACCTCGCGGTGGCGACCAATTGCGGGCAGATCAAGACGGGTTCACTGGCGCGCTCGGACAGGCTCGCCAAATACAACCAGCTCCTCCGCATCGAAGACGAACTCGGCGACGCCGCCCGCTACCTCGGCCGCGCGAGCATTCGGGCCTGATGAGGCCTCCCAAAACGCAGGTTGACGGATAGCGGCGCAAGGCCTTGGCGTGCCTGCGCACACTGCTAATCTCGGTGCTCGGCACGGAGGCTTGCGCCATGAAACAACTCTTCCTCGCGGTGGTGTTGGCGCTGGTCGTCGCAAATCCTGCGTTGGCGCAGGAAGGCGGACAGCCGCCTGCCGAAACCGCAGCGCCTGCTGGCGCGCCTCCAGTCGTCGAGGCGTCGGCGCCCGAGGCGGTCGCTCCTGCCTTCACGGGGCCTGAAATCACGCTGCGGACGTCGCTGGGCGACATCGTAGTCGTCCTCGACACGGTCGGCGCACCCAAAACGTCGGCGCAATTCCTGAAGCTCGTGAGGAACGGCCACTATAACGGCGCAGCTTTCTATCGGATCGAGAAGGGCTTCGTGATCCAGTTCGGCGATCTCGACGCCAGCCTCAAATACCGCCCTGCCAAGATGCCCAATGTTCCGCTTGAGACGGCAAACAACAAGCACAGCCGTGGCGCGCTCAGTCTGGCCCGCGCCGAAGAAAGCGACAGCGGCCAATCCACTATCTTCATCAGTCTTGGTGAGAATTCCGGCCTGGACGCCAATCCTGCCGCTCCTCCGAACACGACAGGCTATGCAGCCTTCGGTAAGGTGGTCTCCGGCATGGATGTCGTCGACGCGATCGCCGCGGTGGAGCTTGCTCCCGAGGCTGGGCCATTCCCCGGCAAGCTTCCGAAGGAGCCTGTGGTGATCACAAAGGCGATGGTGACGAAGTCGCCATAGGCTTCCCTCCTGGGTTTTCAGGTCGCTGCGGGGGTCTGGCGTTGGACCACGAGTGAAGTAGGTGCGGGCCTCGTTGCGAACGTTGCTTGAATTCGGCTTGCGCAAGGGCATGAAGTGGCGTAGAACAAAACACGAACTATTGGGGCGGGCACGCATTTGTGTGGATGGGGCGTGCGGGGCTGTCCTCATGTGTCGCGTGGTGTTGAAGGCGGCTCTAGGATGCCGCGCTGTGTCAGGAACCGGAGCGGACCGTTGCACAACGGCCGGGGCCGGAATGGAAAATGGAGACGACCATGGCCGGTTCGGTCAACAAGGTGATTCTCGTCGGCAATCTGGGTCGTGACCCCGAAATAAAGCAGATGCCCTCGGGCGGCTCGATCGCGAACCTTTCGGTCGCGACGTCTGAAACGTGGCGCGACAAGAATTCGGGTGAGCGCAAAGAGAAAACCGAGTGGCACCGTGTCGTGGTGTTCAGTGAAGGCCTCGTTCGTATTGTCGAGCAGTATCTCAAGAAGGGCTCCAAGGTTTATCTTGAGGGCCAACTTGAAACACGCAAATGGCAGGACAAGGACGGCAACGACAAGTACTCGACAGAAGTGGTGCTCCGGAACTTCAATTCGACGCTGACGATGCTGGATGGACGCAGCGATGGTGCTGGATCGGGCGGTGGGTATGAGGAGCGTGCCCCTGCACGAGCCGCCGGAGCCAAGGCGAGGGGCGGCAAGGGCCCGCAGGAAGATTTCTCACGCGGCGGCGATTTCGACGACGAGATTCCGTTTTAGCGGCTCCGGTCATTCACGTCTGGGCAATGCCCGGCGGGGGCTGAGGAAGCTCCCGCCGCAGCTTGCGCGTCGAACATAGCAGCACTTTTGGCCGGTCACGCCGACCGGTTTCGCATGGCGCATGTTTGCCGCGTTAAGCTGTCGCGGTTTGCCTGGGTGTCGACTTTTTTCTGGATTGCGGCGGACCGGCAGCGGTTCGCAGCGTGCGCGGGACGCTATCGATCATGCCCTTCGCCATGCCCAGGATGGCAAAGATGTGGGAGACTGACCAGAGAACTGTGCGGTGCGCCCAGCCCGTTTGTGCCAACGGCCTGATGCTCCAGCCGCGCTTTCGCAGCACGCCGTTAGCGCGATGTGCGCCTGTCGTGATTTGACCCGCCAAGGATTGGTAGTTCGCCATCAGCGAAACGCAGAGCCCTTCCGGATTTTCCATGCGGTGAGGTGCATGGAGCTGCCAAGCCAGCGCCTGTCCTGGTACGATCTCGAACCGGTAAGCTTCTGCATCCGTGTGAGGAGTGCGCCGCAGGTCGTGTGTCGCTTTGTGCAGAATCGCGCTTTCCATCTCGTCCTGTGGCAGGAAGGCGTCCGTCTGCGGATAGATCCAGACGCGCTTGACGCCACGCAGATGGAAAAGCATCGCCCCGTCCGCCTCGAAACGGTACGGAACCGCCACTGTCGGTGAGGAGATGACCAGACGCCCTGTTATCGCGTGCGCGTGCCTGGTTCCGATCCAGGGGGGGAGATTTGCAAAGCTGCGCATCACTTCGGCCCAGAGGCCTGGATGGGCCTCCTCACACGCGTGAAGGACAATCGAAAGCCGGCCGGTTTTCACCGCGTCAAGTGCGGCTCGTCCATCAGCCCACTCAAGCGACTCGATCGCCAACGGCCGCGCCAGATTCTCGCCGGCCTCCTGATGGGTGATGTCGAAGAGTTCGGCCGGGTAACGTTCGAGGATGTCGATCAGCGCTTCGTCTGAAGCGAAGTAGGCCGGTAACCTGTGATCGACCACGGTCGGGATTGAGGGACCAGTTGTTAACCCTTCAATGCGGCGCGTCATAGCTGACCTCGCTAATCGCCCCCTGGGCCTGCCCTGCAATCCCGGTACCGAAAATGGTGTCCGCGAGGATTCCAAGCGATTTTCTGGTCTTCATGGCGGATTAACTCTCTCGCGATGATGTCGCCGCGAGCCCCTGTCGCGCTCTGGAGATTGAACTGCCCCATGGAAGGGTTGGCGCATACGGCGAAGGCCTTGCTTCTTCCTGGCGCACTCGGAGCGCTCATCCTCTATTTTTGCTATCACGCCATTGTTGGCGAGCAGGGCCTTGCCGCATGGGGTAACCTCCAACAGCAGGAAGAGTCGCTGCGCGCCGAAATCAGTGAATTGAAGGCGGAGCGCGCCGTGCTCGAAGCGTCTCTCCAGCGGCTACGCGACCGCACGCTTGACCTCGACTATGTGGAGGAAATTGCGCGCACGCGACTTTCCTACGTCCGGCCTGACGAGGTCCTGGTCGCAGTACGCTGAAGTTTACCATGATTTCCGTTGGAAACCTGCCCGACGGAGGCGCAATGCGCTAGGCCCGCGCCCAAATCATCCTTTATCCTCTTCCCAGCGAGCAAGGATTCACCACGATGGCTGCGAAGAAGAGCAGTGTGAAGACACGAAGACCGCTGGCCGATCCAACGAAGTCTGACCTCATCGGTTATTACAAGGATATGCTCCTCATCCGCCGGTTCGAGGAGAAGGCCGGCCAGCTTTACGGCATGGGCCTCATCGCCGGGTTCTGCCATCTGTATATTGGGCAGGAAGCGGTCGTTGTCGGCGTGCAGTCGGTGCTGGAGCCCGACGACCAGGTCATCACCGGCTATCGCGACCATGGACACATGCTGGCTGCAGGCATGACGTCGCGTGGCGTGATGGCTGAACTCACCGGCCGCGAGGGCGGATATGCCCGCGGCAAGGGCGGGTCGATGCACATGTTCAGCCGCGAGAAGAATTTCTTCGGCGGTCACGGCATCGTCGGCGCGCAGGTGCCGCTCGGAACCGGCCTGGCGTTCGCGAACAGGTACAAGGGGCAGGACAATGTCTGCGTCGCCTATTTCGGCGATGGCGCCTCGAATCAGGGCCAGGTCTACGAGGCCTTCAACATGGCCTCGCTCTGGAAGCTGCCCGTCGTCTACGTGATCGAGAACAACCAGTACGCCATGGGCACCTCCATTGCTCGCGCTTCCGCTGAAACAGAACTCTACAAGCGCGGCATCTCGTTTGAGATTCCGGGCGAGGAAGTCGACGGCATGGACGTCCTCGCCGTCCGCAAGGCCGCCGCGAAGGCGGTGCAGCGTGCGCGCGATGGCGATGGCCCGTACATCCTCGAGATGAAGACGTATCGGTATCGCGGCCACTCCATGTCTGACCCCGCAAAGTACCGCACGCGCGAGGAAGTGCAGGACGTGCGCGAACACCGCGACCCGATCGAAATGCTCAAGAAGAAGCTGCTCGATGCAAAGCACGTCAACGAAGACGACCTCAAAAAGATCGAGGCCGAAGTGCGCGAGATCGTGAACGACAGCGCACAATTCGCGCAGGATAGTCCCGAACCGCATCCGGACGAGCTGTGGACCGACGTGGTGGTTGAGAGCCGGGCATGAGCAACCGTCCCGTCCATTTCGAGATCCACGCCAGCGATCCGAAGAAGTCTATTGCGTTCTACCAGGCGCTGTTCGGCTGGCGCTTCGATAGGTATCCGATGCCGATGCCCTACTGGGGCGTTGTCACCGGCAACGACAAGACGCCCGGCATCAACGGCGGGTTGATGCAGCGCATGGGCCCGCCGCCGACTGACGGCGCCCCGGTGAATGCGTGGGTCGTGACAGTCGATGTTCCCAATGTCGACGAAGCGTTCGCGAGCGCGTTGAAGCTGGGCGGCGTGGCGGCCGTGCCCAAGCAGGCGATTCCGATGACCGGTTGGGTCGCCTATGTGAAAGATCCTGACGGCAACATCATCGGCCTCCACCAGAACGATCCGAGGGCAGGCGCATGACCGACATCCTGATGCCCGCGCTGTCGCCCACCATGGAGGAGGGCAAGCTCGCCAAATGGCTGGTGAAGGAAGGCGACACCGTGAAGCCCGGCGATGTGATCGCCGAGATCGAAACCGACAAGGCGACGATGGAAGTTGAAGCCGTCGATGAAGGCGTCATCTCGAAGCTTATGGTTGCGGCGGGAACCGAGGGCGTGAAGGTCAACGCCGTCATTGCGCAGATTTCAAACCGTGACGCGGCGCCCGCCCCCAAGGCCAACGGCAAGGGTAAATCCGGCGCGAAGGAAGCCGCCGCCCAGACCCGCGCCGAAGTGAAAGCCGGCGCCGCCGGCGGCAAGCCGGATGAAACGCTGGAGCAGAAGGCTCGCAATGACGGCCATCGCCTTCGCGCGCCCGAGCAGAAAGTCGCCGCCGCCGAGGGTCTTCATGATCCGACCCTTCCCGAGGGCGTCACTTACAGAAAGACCGCGGTGCGTGATGCGCTGCGCGATGCCATCGCCGAGGAGATGCGACGCGACGAGAGCGTTTTTCTGATGGGCGAGGAAGTTGGCCAGTATCAGGGCGCGTACAAGGTGAGCCGGGGATTGCTGGAAGAGTTCGGCGACCGGCGCGTAATCGATACGCCAATAACCGAGTATGGCTTTGCGGGGCTTGGCGTGGGTGCAGCGTTTGGCGGGCTGAAGCCGATCGTCGAATTCATGACATTCAACTTTGCGATGCAGGCCATCGACCACATCATCAATTCGGCCGCCAAGACGCTCTACATGTCTGGCGGGCAGATGGGCTGTCCGATCGTGTTCCGCGGCCCCAACGGCGCGGCCTCCCGCGTCGCCGCCCAGCACAGTCAGGACTATTCCGCCTGGTATGGCCACGTCCCGGGCCTAAAGGTGATCGCACCGTATGACGCAGCCGACGCGAAGGGCCTGCTTAAGGCCGCTATCCGCGATCCCAATCCGGTGGTGTTTCTCGAACACGAGTTGCTGTATGGCATCGAGTTCGACGTGCCTGAGGTCGAGGATTTCGTCCTCCCCATAGGCAAGGCGCGCATACGCCGCGAAGGCACGGACGTGACGCTGGTCGCCCACTCACGCATGGTGAAGTTGGCGCTCGATGCCGCCGAGGAGCTGGCCGGGCAGGGCATCGAGGCCGAGGTGATCGATCTGCGCTCGCTTCGCCCGCTCGACACTGCGACAGTGATCGAGAGCGTCAAGAAAACCAACCGCATCGTCTGCTGCGAGGAAGGCTGGCGCTTCTTCGGCGTTGGCGCCGAGATCGCAGCAGCCGTCACCGAACACGCCTTCGACTATCTGGACGCCCCGCCTCTCCGGATCGCGCAGAAGGACGTCCCGCTACCTTACGCGGCGAACCTTGAGAAGCTGTCATTGCCGAACGCGCAGGACATTGTCGAGGCGGCGAGGAAGGTTTGCTATGTGGCGGACTAAGATAGGACTCGGTCTTGCCATTGCGACCACGGCGTACGCCTCAAGCGCGCCTGTCGAAATAGCGCCGATTGGCCCCAAGACCTACCGACTGTCTCTCGCGACTGACGTCGAGAAACCAGACGGACGTCACGCGGAGATTTCGCGACGAGCGTCCCTGTTGTGTGGAGGTTCTTACAAGCTCGCGTTCGATGGCGATCGCGTCAAAGTGTGCTCGGACGCTTGCGAAGCGTGGGAAGCATCGGTCGCCACCCTAACCTGCGAGGCAGCATGACCACTCCAATCACCATGCCTGCACTGTCGCCTACAATGGAGGAGGGGAACCTTGCCAAGTGGCATGTGAAGGTCGGCGACAGGGTGAAGCCCGGCGATGTGATCGCCGAGATCGAAACCGACAAGGCGACGATGGAGGTCGAAGCCGTCGATGAAGGCACGGTGACGAAATTGCTCGTCGAGGAAGGCGCGCAGGGCGTGAAGGTCAACGCCGTGATCGCCGAGCTGGATGGCGATGGGGGCTGGGCTGCGCCCAAAGGCAATGACCGCGCCAAGGCGGAGACAAGATCCGAGCCTCCGAAACTTGAGGCGAAACCGGATCCGGAACCGCAGGGATCCAGCCTGGCAGCGCAACCGCAGGTGGCGTCGGCGCCCGCAACAGCAAAGAGTACCGGGCAGGCGCCCGGCAGTCCCAGAATACGCGCCTCGCCGCTCGCAAAACGTCTCGCCAAGATGGACGGCGTCGACCTGATCGGCCTCAAGGGCTCCGGCCCGCATGGACGGATCATCAAGGCCGACGTCCTGAAAGCGCCGAAGGGCGGCGCGGCGAAGCAAGCGTCGGTTCCCGGAGCCGGCGTCACCAGCCTCATCGAGCCGGCTGTGCTCGACGACCGCATCTATGCGCCAGATACCTATGAGCTCATCCCGCTCGATGGCGTACGTAAAGTGACCGCGCGGCGGCTGACGCAGTCCTTCATGCAAGTCCCGCACTTCCCGCTCACGATCGATCTCGAGATCGATCATCTGCTCTCCGCCCGGGCACGCATCAACGAGGCCGCCGCGGCGACGGGCACGAAGGTTTCGGTCAACGACATGCTGATCAAGGCTTGCGCCATGGCGCTGATGGCGCATCCCGACGCCAACGCCAGCTACACCGACAAGGGTATCGCCCAGCACAAGTCGGCGCATATCTCGGTTGCTGTGGCCATCCCCGGCGGACTCATCACGCCGGTGGTTCGCGACGCGCAGAGCAAGGGCCTCGCTCAGATCGCGACGGAAATGAAGGACCTGGCAGCCCGTGCGCGCGACAAGAAGCTCAAGCCGCAGGAATACATGGGCGGCACCTTCTCGATCTCGAACCTCGGCATGATGGGCATCCGCCAGTTCGCCTCGATCATCAACCCGCCGGAGGGCATGATCCTTTCGGTTGGCGTCGGCGAGAAGCGCCCTGTGGTCAAGAACGATAGGGTGGAGATCGCCACAATGATGACCGTCACGCTCACCTGCGATCACCGTGTGGTCGATGGCGCCACCGGCGCTCGATGGCTCACGACCTTCAAGCAGTTCGTGGAAACGCCTGAAGCGATGCTGCTGTGATGTCGCTTCGCCTCAAACTGCTGATTGCTGTGCTCGCCCTCGGCCTCGCGGCGTTTGCAACGCTAGGTGACTTTTTCTTTGTCGGCGTCCTTGGTTTGCCGCCCGGCTCGGGCAGGATCGTGGTCGCGGCCGGCCTGCTTGTCATCGGCGTCATCTGGTTTGTCTGGTCCGGCGTCAGTGTCCGCAGGACGCTCAGAAATGTGCGTACGCGGAGCACGCAGGACTGACCACGGAGCTTGCGATGGATCACGTAAGCGCCGGATGCGCTGTCCTAGTGGGCGTCTTGCTGACGGGCTGTTCGCCGCAACCCGGCCCAGCCGCCAAGCTGACCATGGCAGACATTGCGCCGATCCTGACGCCGCTCACCTACCGCGAGGTGCTCGGCGAGAAATGCAATGAGCCCAATATGGCGGCAGGAACAGCCTTTATTGCGGACCTGAAGGCCGCGGGCGCGGCGGACACGCTGGTGAGGCAGGCCGCCGCAGAAGCGGATAGGATCGCGACGGCCGAGCGCGAGACACTCCCTGAATATGTCTGCACTGCCGAACTGTACGAGAGCACCGAAAAGAACGCAGCTTCAGCCCACAAGGCGTGGGCTGAGCTGAGGGCGCGGAAACCGTGAGGATGCGAAATGGCTGACGCCAAAACCTATGACCTGATCGTCATCGGCTCCGGCCCCGGCGGCTATGTCGCCGCCATCCGCGCTTCGCAGCTTGGCCTGGGGGTTGCCATTGTCGAACGCGCCGAACTCGGCGGCATCTGCCTGAATTGGGGCTGTATCCCGACCAAAGCGCTGCTGCGCTCCAGCGAGGTGTTCCACCTCATCACGCACGCGAAGGACTACGGCCTGTCGGTTGAAAATCCGAAGGTCATGATGGATGCAGTGGTGAGGCGATCGCGCGGCGTGGCGCAGCAGCTGTCCAGTGGCGTCACCTTTCTGATGAAGAAGCACAAGATCGATGTCCTCGTCGGCACGGCGCGGCTAGAGAAAGGTTCGCCGGCGCCGAGGGTGATTGTCGAGAAGGGCAAGGGCGAGGGGACGTACCAGGCGAAGCACGTGATGATCGCCACCGGAGCCCGCGCACGCGAAATCCCCGATATCGGGCTCAAGGTGGATGGCAAGACCGTCTGGGCCTATCGCGAGGCCATGGTGCCGACCGAGATGCCGAAGCAGCTGCTGGTCATCGGCTCAGGCGCTATCGGCATCGAGTTCGCCAGCTTCTACCGCACGCTCGGCGCGGAGGTGACGGTCGTCGAAGCGCTCGACCGCATTCTGCCTGTGGAAGATGCGGAGATCTCCGCCTTCATGCTGAAGCAGCTCGGCAAGCAGGGCATCAAGTTCATCACCTCGGCGCAGGTAAAATCCCTGAAAGTCGAGAGGGGCGTCGCTACGGCTGACGTGCAGGCCAAGGACGGCGCGCAGACGCTGAAGGCGGACAAGGTCATCCTCGCGATTGGCATCGTCGGCAATGTCGAGAATCTTGGCCTCGAAACCGTGGGCGTGAAGGTTGAGAAGACCCACATCGTCACGGACGGATACGGCAAGACCGGCGTGCCGGGCCTCTACGCCATCGGCGATGTGACAGGTCCGCCGTGGCTGGCGCACAAGGCGATGCACGAAGGCGTCATCGTCGTCGAGGGGATCGTCGGCAAGACGCCAAGCCACAAGTTCGATCCGTGGAATGTGCCGGGCTGCACCTACAGCCACCCTCAGGTCGCCAGCGTTGGACTGACGGAGGAAGCCGCTAAGAAAACCGGCAGGAAACTCAAAGTCGGAAAATTCCCCTTCATCGGCAACGGCAAGGCCATCGCGCTCGGCGAACCCGAAGGCATCGTGAAGACGATCTTCGACGAAACCACCGGCGAGCTGCTCGGCGCCCACATGGCCGGCGAGGGCGTCACAGAACTCATCCAGGGCTATTGCATCGCGCGGCAAGGCGAACTGACCGAAGCCGAACTGATGGAAACGGTCTTCCCGCACCCGACGCTCAGCGAAATGATGCACGAGAGCGTGCTGGCTGCATACGGTCGGCCCCTGCACATTTGATTCCCACTGAATCCGGCTAGTATCGCCCGATGGGACAGGTCTTCATCTCCTATTCGACAACTGACTCGGTTGTTGCCGGCCAGGTCGCCCAGGCGCTTCGCGACTCCGGAATAAGAGTATGGATGGCGCCCTGATCCATAGAGCCCGGGCAGGCCTACAACGAGGCGATCGTCGCTGGCCTGCGCGAGTCGGATACACTTGCCGTTCTGGTATCAAGTTCGGCGAATTCCTCGAAGCACGTGGCGCGCGAAGTGGGGCTCGCGGACGGGCAGGGCAAGCGGATCATTCCAATTCGCATCGAAGCCATAGAGCCGTCAGATGGCCTGGCCTACTATCTCAGCCTTCCTCAATGGGTCGAATGGCACACGCAGGGGGCAGCGGCGCTGCAACCCCTGCTGACCATGCTCGGTGCGGAAAGCCGTGACGCTGCAGTTGAACCGCCGCATGCGGAACATCCAATCGCTTCATCAGCTTTAGGTCCCTCGACGCGCGTTGCTTCTCACCCGGCTCAAGGCGTGTCCTGCATCCGCATCGTCCGCGGCGATGCGCTGGCTTACCGTGCCCGGAAGTACGCCATCCTGGTTGACGGTCAGAAGGTGGCCGAAGTCGGCAATGCATCTTCGGTCGACGTAGCGGTTCAGGCTGGCGAGCATGCGGTTGCAGCACGAGTGGATTTCATCCGCAGTGACCCGCTTTCGGTTGCTGTCGCTCCAGGTGAAACAGCCGTGATTGATCTGGCGACCCCGGAATTGAAGGACGTCGGGGCTCAGCTGTCGAGCATCATCGGCTCATCCGGCTATCTTCGACTGACGCGCATCAGCTGACCGCGTCTGTCAGCCGCCATCCGGCATGAAGTTCAGAGCTACGCCGTTGATGCAGTAGCGCAGGCCCGTCGGCGGCGGGCCATCGGGGAAGACATGGCCCATGTGGCTGCCGCAGGTGGCGCAATGGACCTCGGTGCGCACCATGCCGTAGCTGCGGTCAATCGTTTCGCCGAGGGCGCCCTTGATGGGCGTCGTGAAGCTCGGCCAGCCTGTGCCGCTCTCGAATTTGACGGTGTTGTTGAACAGCGGCGTGTCGCATCCAGCGCACGAAAACACGCCGGGGCGTTTTTCGTAGAGCAGCGCGCATGAGCCAGGAGCTTCGGTGCCATGGCGACGCATGACGGCATACTGCTCGGGCGTCAGGCGATTGCGCCATTCTGCATCGGTGCGTTCCACGCGATAGCGCATGTCACCCATCGTGGTCTCCTCTTCAGGCAGCCAATCTGGTCTCGCTGACGCGCGTCGCCAAGGCCCGGTTGGCGGCATCGTAGGCGGGAACAAACTTTTCCGTGACGGCCCTGTCGGTAATCCGATGCGTAATCAGGCCGGTGATGGTCTCGGTGTGCAACAAACGCGTACCTTCGGGAGCAGGATCGAGCCGGAACACATGCTCACCGCGAAAAACGAAAGGGATTCCCCCTACCCAGACCAGCAGGCGTTCAGGTTTGAAGCGCATGATCCGGACAGTCATCCGCAAGGGCCTTCGCGGGTTCAGAGGGTTGGCAATGGTCATCCGCACCCGCTCACCCATGCGACCGAGACCGGCGGCCGAGGTGTTAAGCGGGTTCCACTCGCTGTAACGGCTGAAATCAGCCAGCACCACCCACACCCTTTCAGGCGAGGCAGGGAGGAAGGCTTCGGTGCGAATATGGCGTGCGACCATGCCCCGACGCCCCGGATCGGCTGCGGTCAGACCGCGGTTACTCCGCCATCGACCACGATGTTCTGCCCTGTCGTCCAGGCGCCAGCTCGCGAGGCAAGGTAGACTGCAGCGCCAGCAAGGTCATTGGGCTCGCCGAGACGTCGCAGGGGCGTCTCTTCTTCGCGCTGCTCACGCGCATCTTTGTCTTCCCAGAGCGCCTTGGCAAAATCTGTTTTCACCAGGCCGGGAGAGATGCAGTTCACGCGGATATTGTGCGGTCCTAGTTCCGCCGCCAGGTTACGGGCAAGCTGCACATCCGCCGCCTTCGAGATGCAGTAGGCGCCGATGACCGTCGAGGCGCGTAGGCCGCCGATTGATGAGACGATAATCACCGCCCCGTCCTTCCGCTGAATCATCTGGGGCGCAACCATCTGGATCAGCCAGTTGTTGGAGATGATGTTGTTCGACAGGATTTTCGAGAACTGCTCATCGCTGATGCCCGACATCGATCCATAATAAGGGTTCGAGGCGGCGTTGCAGACGACAATGTCGATCTTGCCAAAGGCGGCGTTGGTTTCGTTGACCAGCCTCTGGAGGTCTTCCTTCGAGGAAATGTTCGCCGGGCTCGCGATCGCGGTTCCTGCCCCGTGTCTGGCATTGATTGCCGCGGCCACCTCCTCGCATGGACCCGGCTTGCGCGAGGAAATGGCGACCTGCGCCCCGTGAGCTGCAAACTGCTCTGCGATGGCCTTTCCGATACCTTTCGTGGATCCTGTAATGAGAGCGGCCTTGCCCGAGAGGTCGAACAGCGTTCCGGCAGCGTTGGACATGGAATGTTTCCTTTTCAGGTTCGGGAAGCTGCGTAAGGGTTCTTCTTGACCCATAGATATCGGGCCACGATCACATAGACGAAAAGGGCCCAGCTGGAGACCAGGACGAAAACCCCAGCCCAGAGCGCTCCCTCGGGCGCGGACACATCAAGCTTCCACCACACCAGCATGCTGGCGCCAAGGATGATGCCCGCAAAGCCGAGCATCCGCTTGACGCGATGAAGGCCCCGCACCTTCACGAGCCACGCCAGGCGAGCGGAGTATTCGGAATCAGGCGAAGGGGCGTTCCTCGGCATGTCTATTTCGAAGTGTCTGTCAGGGCGCCGTAGGTCAGTCGCGGCGATATCGCGCGAAGAGGCGGGGTGCCACCCGTGGGTGTTGATCCATTGACGTTCTGAATCATGCCTACGAACACGAGATCGTTCGTGGGGTCGATCCAGAACCAGGTGCCGAACGCGCCGCCCCAGTAGAATGTGTTTAGGCCCTGCGGTGTTCCGGCCCGCTGCGGGTCCATCACGATCGCGAAATCCATGCCGAAGCCGATCCCTTCCTGGCTCGGGCCGTAGAGATCGACCTTCGCCGATGGAGGCAGCACGTTGGTGCGCATGAGCCTTACGGTTTCATCCTTGAGGATGCGCTTCCCGTCCAGAACACCGCCATTTCCTATCGCCTGCGCAAAGCGCCAATAGTCCTCAGCGGTCGACATGAGACCGCCCGAACCGGCCAGGAAGATGGGCTTGGCCGTGGTCACCCGGTTCTCGGACGGACCCTTGATCGCGCCATTTTCGTAGCTGTGAATGGCGACGACCCGGGCCGCCTTCTCCTGCGGCATCCAGAAGCCCGTATCGACCATGCCGAGAGGCCTGAAGATATGCTCGTCAAAGTAGACATCGAGCGACTGTCCTGAGAGCTTTTCGACGATGTACCCTTGGATGTTGACGCTGGGACCATAGTCCCAGGCCGTTCCCGGCTGTGTTTCGAGCGGCAGCTTTGCAAGCTTGTCGATCATGCCCTGAAGGTCGGTCGCGCCGAGATTGGCGTCATTGTAAACCGCGCTGACGCCAAATCCGGCGGAATGACTCATCAGCTGCGCCATGGTCATGGGTGAGGCCTGCGGCACGAGGGCGCCGTCCGACCCTTTCACCTTCAGGTTTGCGAACTCTGGAATGAATTTCGACACGGGGTCGGAGAGTTTCCACTTGCCCTGTTCCCAGAGCTGCATCATCGCAACCCCGGTGATCGGTTTGGTCATTGAGGCGATGCGGAAAATACTGTCGGGCTTCAGAGGCTCGGCCGTGGCAGCATTTGCCGCGCCGTAGGTGTCCATATGCACGACCTTGCCGTGACGGGCGACCAGCGTCGTGACGCCGGCCAACTTCTTCTGGTCGACGAGCGCGCGGAACTCGGCCTGCAACGTGTCCAAGCCGGAAGATGAGAAGCCGACAGACTCAGGGTTAGCGCTCGGCATGCCCAAATCCCGCGCTTCCTGCGCGTGAGGAGAGGGCGGAGCGAACATGTCGGTGACAGTCGCGCACGAGGACGCAAGCAGCCCGCTTGCAATCACGCTCGCGGCCATCAAGCCAAACCCATTGCGGATCATCGCTGTCTCTCCCCTGAGCCTGCCGGGCCGAACGAGCCCTGTGTTTGTTGACGCGAAGTTCCATGCCCGTGGGTCGCCCGTCAACGCTGGGCGACCCCAAACTGTCTTTACAGGCCAGAGCTAGAGGCCCCAGTCCTTTGCGAGGTTCTGGATGAGGGCGTCACGGCGCGTGCGAACGTCGTCTGGCGTCCAACGGGTGCGGCCCCTGAGATCGTTGCTGAGGGCATAGGAAGCCTTTCCAGTCCGAAAGTAGATCGCCAGCTTTTCGCGGAACGGTTTGCGGTCTGCTTCCTGGTTTTCGGCATGCGTCAGCAGCGTGAAATTGCCGATGCACTCGGTCAGTTCGTCGCGGTCGCGCACACGCGACCATTCCTCGTACCACTCAGAGCCCTTGCTCGGAGCACGGGGCAAGATGTGTTCAACCGTGCAGTCAGAATCAGGGGGTAGCGCTTCCCCGTCATCGACAGCCGCTGAAATGCGCATGAGCAGAGCCTTGCGCTGCTTGAAGTTCGGGAACCGCCCGCGCAGGCGATCGAGAAAATCCGCACGCTCGCGAGCGCTCAATTGCAGAGGCGAGCCCTCGTCGAACAGGGAAGCCGGAGTGTCCATGGCGTCAAGCAAGCGACGATAGCGCTTGTGGCGGTAGTCCCGATCCTTGACCGAGTACTGCATGGCGTAAGCGAGTCGGTCGAGGGCCCGAAAAAAGCGGTCCGCCGTTTCGCGGCCATACGAGTGCTCAGCCAGAAACCGAATGGCCGGGGCCCGCCAGCTTTCATGATGGATGGACCGAAGGAAGACGATACGTCGCAAAGCTTCTTCGCCAAGATCGAGCTTTCCGGTTCGCCCGTTGATGATGGCATCATAGGCATCGACGAAGCGCGGAAGACGCGTGTCGATGAACTCCCTTATGGAAGCCGGGCCTGGCGCAATTCCAGCAAGAATGCCGGACACCATTTCTCCGACGCCCTCTCGGTCGTAGAGCGAGCGTATCTGCTTCCACAGGTCTCCAAAACCCCGGTCGCCAAGGCGTGCGGTGAATGCATCCCACTTGCGACCCTGCGCGACCGCTTCGACGGATGAGTACTCCGCGCGTTCAAACAGCGCGCTCTTCAGGATGTCGTGGTCCGACAGCGGTTTGCCGCGGTGGTTGAGAGAGGAGAACACCTTCTGAGCCACGGCGAACTCAGTGACGCGTACCCGCACAACCGTGACCTGATCGAGCAACCACATCACAAAGCGTGTGCGTTCCTCGTCCGCCATATCGGACAGGTAATCACGCATGTGGCCGATTGCGGCGCTCAGCCGCTGCTGGCTCTCGGAACCTGGATCGCATGCTGACTCGCGTACAGCCTCGTCTTCGGCGGTTGCCCCGCGCTCCTGGACGAACCGCCGGAAGAAGGGTGTGTCAGTTGGATTTAGCGTGATGCGCCAGCGATGGTTGGCCCCGAAAACGTTAAGCGCCTCGTGGCCAATCATCGTGTGGATCAGGCCCTCTTCCTCCTTGGTCTTCGCAAGGTCGCGCATGACAGCCAGCATGATGGTGAGCGTTGTCAGGCGCTGCTGGCCATCCACGACATCAGAGGGGCCGCGGTTGCGCGGGCGGATCACAACGATCGCGCCCAGGAAGTAAACCGTGCGGGTACGAAAGGCGTCGAGGAGGTCTTGAATCAGGATTTCCACCTCAGCATCTTCCCAAGCATAGGCGCGCTGGAACGGCGGAACCCTGATATCTGTGCCCGGACCGAATACGTCGCGGATTCGCTGGACCTCAGCGGCGATCGACATCACGTACACTTCCCGAACAGAACTGCACGTACCTATCCCTACAAGCCGGTTGGGTCCAATCTCTCGGACAGGTGAGAACAGGGTGACTCATGAGACTGTGTGTTTTTGAAGCCACGGGCGGTCCTCGCCCCGGCTTGGTGATTGGCGACGAAGTCGCAGACATCCATGCGGCTGCCCCTCAGTTGCCGCTCTATCCTGTGGATATTCTGGCGCATGAGGCATTCCGGATGAGCGGGCTGGAGGAGCTTGCCCGGACCGCACCGCGGATTCCACTTAGGTCGGTACGCCTGATGGCGCCGTTACGGCGCCCAGGGAAGATCCTAGGTATCGGGCTGAACTATCGCGATCACGCTCGCGAGACCGGTCGGGAGCCGCCAACAACACAGATGTGGTTCAACAAACAATCGTCCGCGCTGCATCCCCCCTTCGATCCAGTCCTGATGCCCGCCGTCTCCACTGCCCTGGATTATGAGGTTGAGCTGGTCGTGCTCATCGGCCGCCGCGGCCGACACGTGCCTCGGGAACGGGCCAACGAGATCATCGCCGGATACATGACTGGTTGTGACTACTCCGTGCGCGACTGGCAGAGGGCGACCCAAACAATGATAATGGGGAAAGGGTTCGACACCCATGCGCCTGTTGGCCCCTGGGTTACAACGCCAGACGAAGCCGGCGACGTCGCCGACTTGAGTCTGAAATGCTGGGTGAACGACGAACTAAGGCAGGATGGTAACACGGCCGAGATGATCTTTGATGTGCCTGCGCAGATAGAACACCTGACGAAGGCCTTCGCACTCGAACCGGGAGACCTGATCTTCACAGGAACGCCTGCCGGCGTTGGCGTGGCGTCGACGCCGCCCAATTTCCTGCGGGTGGGTGACCGCGTGCGTGTCGAGGTAGGGCGACTCGGGGCGATCGAGGCGGTGATTGCACAGGAAGTCGCAACGACAAGGATCGACTAAGGCGGCGAGGCGTGAGGCTCAGGCGCGATATCTTGCTGTTTGGCGCGGTTGCTGTGGCCGCAGTGACCGTCGGCTGGTGGCTGCTGGCCAACAGGCCTGGTGCTGCCATCGAGGCCTTCCAGCAAGAGCAGCGGCAGCTTGCTGAATCAAAAAGGGCGCGTCTTCCGCCGGCAGACGCCTTTCGCGCAACTGTGTGCGCCAGCAGCACGTGCGTGGCGGTCGAGGTAGGCGGCCTGACGTTCGTCTTTGGCGCCGGTTCCGGAGCAGCTGAAGGTGTCGCGCGGCTAGGTCTGATGCATCCGACAATCGACGCACTCTTGTTGCCAGATCTGAGGTTGGAGACGGTCGAAGGTTTGCCAGCGATTGCACGAGCCAGCGCACATGCGGGTCGAGCTGGGCCGCTGACGGTGTTCGGGCCTTCAGGGGTGGTGCCGGTGGCGGACGGAGCCAACCTGATGGTCGCCGGGACGGAACGGGCGAGGCTGACGGTCGCCATCGAAGGGGAGGACCAGGGGCAGGCGGGTCGCTTGCTCTTCGATTCAGGAGTCGTCACGCTCCGGGGTTTCGGAGCCGCCGAGCGTGGCGCCAGCCGCGTTTATCGCGTGGATTTCAACGACCGCTCTTTGATTCTGGCCGGATGCCTCGCCCAAGCTGCGGAAATCGTGAACGCAGCTCGCGATGCCGCCAGTCCGGCGCTGGTCTCGTTCGCGGGGTCGCGGAAACTGATGGCCGGCGAGACGCAGTGCGTCGACCTGGATGATCTGGTTCAGGCCGTGCGCCAGATGCAGATTCCGCTGGCGGTCGTTGTTCCAGCAGACCGGCCCCTGGATGGGGTGATCGCCGTGGCGGCCTGGAGAGACCTCGTCTTGTCAGCGAGCCTTCCCGCCCTTCAGCTTGGGGGCATGGGTGCAACTGTTGATCTCGTGAGCGAGACCCCGCGTTTCGCGCAGGACCCTGTCAGATAAAGAGATTTGTCGGGGAAGCTGAACGCAGGCCGGGGGTCCTGGCCCGAGCCAGGACCCCCGCGCTCCCCGGTCGCCCCCGTCGCCAACCCTTTGCTTCCTCGGAAGCCCCCGAGGGCCGGCGCGTTCGATTGTGGCGATATAGCGGCAAGACTCGGCCACATGTCCACGTCCGAACATCAGCGCGACAGCCGAGAACTGTCTGATGTGGCGGAAAGTCCACAGAAGCGGGCGTGAAGTCGAAATGGTTGCGGCAGCAAGTTCAGCGAGGTTGTGAGCAAGCAAACATTGCTGATTTCGAACTGGCGTTAACGCCAGGGATTACACCAATCTGACGGCGCGCGACTGCGTCGCGACGTTCGTGGCTTGTCATTCGACCCGGATGCCAACACAAACAATGACGCGGACGCGCACGTCCGCAACCTGAGGGGCTGCTCCGGTTACAATGCCTGCTTTCGCGCATATAATGCTGGCGCTTGTTTACGTTACGGCGTCGGCCCTCGGCGGCATCGCGCTGCACGTGAACGGCATCGTGCCGCCGGTCACCGCTGCGATCATTGGCGCCACAGGGGCGCTGGCGATGATCCAGATCCATATGGCGGTCTCCCGCATGGGGGAGAGCTCGAAGGAGGAACTGTTCCAGCTGCGGCAGGAAGTTCGGCGTCTGACTGGCCGCGTCGCGCAGGCTGAGCAGCAGGCCAACGACCTCAGGAGAGCGTTCGAACAGGAAGTCACGGCGCGCCGCGAGTCGATTGTGCAGGAGATGCGCGGTCTTGAGGGGATGATCCAAACTCTCTCGAAGAAGTTCGAGACCCGTCTCAATACTGTCCGTTCGCACGCCAACGACGCGCCGGCCGACGGAGCTTCGATTCTGGATGCAGTAAAGGATGCTCTGCGGGAAAACCGGGTTGATCTGCATCTGCAGCCGATCGTGAATTTGCCCCAGCGACGTACATGTTTCTACGAGGGCTTTACGCGCCTGCGCCGGTCGGACGGCAAGGTCATCATGCCGACGGAGTTTCTCGCGGCGGCGGAGCGGGCGAATCTTCTTGGCGTGATCGACAACATGCTGCTGTTCCGCTGTGTGCAGATCGTGCGGCGGCTTTCCGAGCGTGACAGGCGGATCGGTGTTTTCTGCAACATATCGATGGCGTCCCTGGAAGACGAACAGTTCTTTGCAAGTTTCCTCGACTTCATGCGAGAGAACCGCGACCTGGCCCATGCCATGATCTTCGAGATCAGCGTTCGGGCATTCCGCAGCCGGTCGGACATCGCGGCTCGAAACATGTCCCGCCTCAGGGAACTCGGCTTCCGTTTCTCGCTCGACAAGGGCGATGGATTGAACTTTGATTTGCCGGAGCTTCAGGCGGCTGGCGTGAAGTTCCTCAAGATACAGGGCGAGCGCTTGCTGGAGGAATTGACCCCGGGCGGGGAACGTCCCGTTTCGGCTATCTCGCGCGACATTGCCGCGGAGGATGTGCCAGCGCTCTTTGTCCGCTACGGAATCGACCTCATCGCCGAAAAGGTTGAGAACGAAAAGTCGGTGATCGAAATTCTGGAGTTCGAGATCCCCTACGGGCAGGGGCATGTGTTTGGCGCTCCGCGGCCCATCAAGGGCTCGTTGCAGGACGAAACTGCGCCGCCGCCGGACTTCATGCGCCGCGTCGCGCCCCAGGCGATTTAAGGCGTGAGCGTCGCGCTGCTGTCCAGGCTTTCGTCCGTTGCGTCCCATTACGATGCGGTGCTCTGCGATGTCTGGGGCGTAATTCACAATGGGCGCTCGGCCTTCGTTACGGCATGCGAAGCGCTGCAGAGGTTTCGGTCGGAGCGCGGTCCGGTCATTCTGGTAACGAACGCCCCGGTCCCCAAGGAGCGCGTGACGCGGCTGTTTCCACAGTTCGGCGTGCCAATGGATTGTTTCGACGATGTCGTGTCGTCCGGCGATGCCACGCGCAACGAGCTCAAGCGATGGGGACCAGGGCCAGTCTACCACATCGGGTTGGAACAGGACTTTGGCGTCTATGCCGGGCTGCGACTGGAGTTCTCGGACGATCCCGAAGTCGCTAAGGTCATATGCTGCACCAGCCTGCGCGACTATCCGAATGGCACGCCTGAACCCTATCGCGAGGAACTTAGGCGGCTCGTGGCTTATGGCCTGCCCATGCTATGCGCCAATCCCGACGTGCAGTTCCGTCAGGGGGACAGTCTGATCTGGTCGGCCGGCGCCCTTGCAGCGATCTACGAGCAGGAAGGCGGTAAGGTGATACGGCCGGGCAAGCCGGATGCGCCGATCTACCGGCTGGCGATGGAGAAAGCCGAAGCGATCCTCGGCCGGGGCATTAGATCCGAGCGGGTGCTCGCGATCGGCGATGGGCCGTCGACAGACGTGCTGGGGGCGAACCGGCAGGGCTTCGACGCCCTCTTTATTGGGGGTGGTATTCACGGTCACGCGATGGACGCAGGGGATGCCTTCTTGGCCTCAGCACAAAGGGTGCTGGACGCCGATGGCGTGACTGCGAAGTGGGCAATGCCGGAGCTTGGCTGATCGTTACTGCACCTTGTCGCCATTCACGGTGACACGGCGCATATGGCGGCGGTGGCCGTGGTAGTCGTTGAGGGCGTAGTGCCAGACGCAACGATTGTCCCACATCGCAAGCGAGCCGGGACGCCAGCGAAAGCGGCAGGTATAAACCTCGCGGCGGCAGACCTCGAACAGGTACTCCAGCAGCGGGCGCGACTCCTTCCTGGTCCACCCGGCGAAGCGCAGCGTGAAGGCGGGATTTATGTAAAGGCCCTTGCGACCGGTCTCGGGATGCGTCCGGACGACGGGATGCTCGTATTCGGGGACGTCTTCGCCAACAACTTCCGAATCCATCGAGGCCCGCTTCTTCGACGAGGCGCCGCCGGCGCCGTACTCGTCCGCCGCGGAATGGATGGCGCGCAGGCCTTCAAGGGCTTGACGCAAGCCGGGCGAGAGCGCCTCCCAAGGGCCATACTGACTGGCGAACAGCGTGTCGCCGCCAACCTCGGGGACCTCGATCGCGTGGAGGATTGAGCCGAGCGCGGGCACTTCGAGAAAGCTCATGTCGGAATGCCAGCCGCCGCCAAAGTTTATCTTCTCGCTGGGCTCCTTGATGATCTCCATGATCTCCGGATATCCGGCCATGCCCTTCACATACGGATGCACGTTGAGCGTGCCCCATCGGCGGCCGAAGGCGAGGTGCTGTTCGGGAGTCAGCTGCTGGTCGCGGAAGAAGATGACATGGTGCTTAAGGAAGGCCTGGTGGATGTCGTCGAATTGTGCATTCGAAAGCGGTTGGGACAGATCGACACCGGAGATCTCGGCGCCGAGATGCGGCGAGAGCGGGCTGACGGTGATGGTCTTGTAGGCGTCGAAGGCCATGGCGTTTCCCCGGGGGTTTCGGCCCGATTGAAAGCGTCTGGCAGGCAGGCTGGCAAGGGGGCCCCGTGCTGGAGGGGCTCAGCCCCGCTTCAGCATCTCGCGGAAGTCTGCGGGCTGCATGGGGCGCGACAGGAGGAAGCCCTGGATCTGGTCGACCTTGAGGGACGTCATCACGTCCAGCATGTCCTGCGTCTCGATTCCTTCCGCAACGATCCGAAGTCCATGATCGCGGGCGAGGCGGATGCAGCTGACGAGGGCGGCCATCGCATAGGGCTCGGTCATGGCGAGCTGCGTGAAGGCGGGATCGATCTTGACCTCGGTGAACGGGTAGTTCCGCATGCGGTCGATATTGCTAGGACCTGCGCCAAAATCGTCGATGGCGAGGCCGAAGCCGTGACTGCGCAGGACGGACATCGTCTGGAAGGCATTTGCGCCGTACTCGAGCACGCGCGATTCGGTAACTTCCAGCACGAACTGGCAGCAGTCGAGACCGTTGTCGGTGATAGCTTTCGCCAGCGTGTCGGCAAAGGCAGGACGCTCAAGCGACATCGGACTAATGTTGATGGAGCAGGGGAGACCGTCGAAGCCGGCGACATGGCCCGCCACGGCGCGCGCCATCACGTAGGTGAGCGCATCGATGCGTTCGCTGCGCTCCGCCAGTTCGACATAGGCGGCGGGCGAGACGAGACCAGACTGCTGCGTCGCAATGCGCGCGAGCGCTTCGGCGCCCACAAGCCTGCGATCGCTGGCGGCGAATTTGGCGTGGAAGAAGGGATGAAGTCCGCCGCGCTCGATTGCGGACTCGAGCAGGCTTGCGCTCACGGGCGCAGTACGCCGCGCCGGGTTAGCTTCCTGGTTGTGAAGGTTCGAGATCATCGCGCCGCAGGACCCGAGCGCGCCCGGCGTGAGCCGGCCGCCAACGTGGACAGTACGCCACGGAAGAGTCTCAAAACAGCTAACCGGCGCAGTGCAAACTGCTGCACTGCGCCGGAAACCAGCACGCGAATCGCTTCAGATTGGGTTATTTCGCGTCCGAAAGGCCCTGGTTCGCGAAGTCCCAGTTCACCAGCTCATCGATGAAGGTGTTGATGTATTTGGGGCGCGCGTTCTGGGTGTCGAGATAGTAGGCGTGCTCCCAGACATCCATGGTTAGCAGCGGGGTAACGCCAGCGTCTGTGAGCGGCGTCTCGGCATTGGGCGTTTTGCTGATGGCGAGCTTGCCGTCCTTGAGGACAAGCCAGGCCCAGCCCGAACCGAACTGCGTCGCGCCGGCTTCGGCAAAAAGGCGCTTGAACTCGTCGAACGAGCCGAAGTCCTTGTTGATACGGTCGGCCACAAGGCCTGTGGGCTTACCGCCTCCGCCGGGCTTCATTGAGTGCCAGTAGAAGGTGTGATTCCAGACCTGGCCCGAATTGTTGAAGACCGGCATCTTCTTCTCGGCCCAGCTCTGCTTGACGACCTCCTCAAGGGGTGCGTTCTCCAGCGGCGTGCCGGCGACCAGCTTGTTCAGGTTGTCCACATAGGCCTGATGGTGCTTGCCATAATGGAAGTTGAGGGTGTTCTCCGAAATGTGCGGGGCCAGCGCATCGCGCGCATAGGGCAGGGCGGGAAGCGTGAAAGCCATGGAATACCCTCTCTGTGTGTCCAGTGTTGCCGTGCAGCCCCTGAGATAGGGGCAGGTCTGCGATTTTGAACATGAGCGATACGGCCAATCCGGCAAACCTTGCAAGCGCTGACGATCTTGACGCCCGCCTGAAGCGTACGGACGAAGATCGCTGGCTGGCGACGCGCTATGCCTCTGCAGGCGCCCGTGAGCGACTGGTGGCGCTGTACCTGCTGAACCAGGAGCTTCAGCGCGCCCTCCACGCCAAGGAGGCGATGCTGGGCAAGATCCGGGTCCAGTGGTGGCGCGAGACGCTGGAGCAGCTTGGCGGCGGAGCGCCTTTGCGACGTCACGACCTTGCCGAGGCGCTCGCCCGCGTCACTAAGGGTCGGGCCGATCTGCTGACGGCGATGAACACGCTCATTGATGCCTATGACGCCGTGCTCGACGATCATCTGCAGGCGGGCGGTCATCAGCCCGGCGAAGAGCATCAGACGAGACACCTTGCGGTGGAGGCCGCCCTGATGCGGTTGGCCGGGCTCGCCCTGGCGCGGGATGCCGGCGAGACGGCGCTCCGCGCGCTGGCGGATGCTGGCGAGGCGCGGGTCAGGTTGGCGGCCGGGTTGACCGGCGCGGAAGCAGCGTGGGCGAGCGCCATGGCCGGACTGAGAAAGGCCCCAGCTGTGCTATGGCCGGCTGTCCTGCATCTGGCCGCCGCCGGCGCCGAAGGCCCCAGCAGAAAGCGCTGGCGCGTCTTCCTCGCCGCCCTGCGTCGAAGGCTGTGATCGCGCAGGGGCTGCCGGCTTGTGCCCGTGTCGCGCTAGCCAAGACGTCGCCAACGCTGTTTGCTTCAAACGGGCGGATTCGGAGCGGGGCGGAAGTGAACAATCTATTTAACCCGGCCAGCTGGCTGCGCGCGCTTGGTCAGCCGCTGGTTCTCGTGGGCCTTGCGGTCGACCTTTTCCCGGTTGTCGGCGTGCTGATGTTTGGCTGGAATGCCGTTCCACTGGTGATGCTGTACTGGATGGAGAACATCATTGCGGGCGTTCTCACTCTGCCGCGGATCATCATCTCAGGCGCCAGCTTTGGCCGGACCGGCGTCGTGGCAGGCCTCGCCATGTCCGCCTTCTTCGTCTTCCATTACGGCCTCTTCTGCGCTGTCCACGGAACATTCCTCATGGTTTTCGCCTCCATGAGCGGGGGCACGCTTTCAGACCAGCCGCCAGTCATGATGGACGTGTGGGCCATGTTCAATTTCGGGCTCACGAGCGCGCTGCATGTCGACTACTTTGTATACGCGATCATCGTATTCCAGGTGCTGGTGCTGATCTGGGAATTCCTGATCAAGGGCGAGTGGAAGACGTCGAACCCGATGGTGGAGATGTTCGCGCCCTACCGTCGCATCATTGTTCTTCACCTGGCGATTTTTGGCGGGGCGTTTGCGTTGTTCCTACTTGGCCAACCGATGATCGGCGTCCTGGCGCTCATCTTCTTCCGCGCAATCTATGGCGTTGTTTCGAACTCGAAGGGTGCTTTCGCCTTCGACAACGACTTCAATAAAGCGATCGACAAGATGGGTGGGCGCGAGAATTTCGCGAAGGCGCTGCGCGGCGAACAGATCGACTAACGCGACTCGACGGCGATGGAACTGTCCTGCATTTCCTGCCGGGCCTCGTCTTGTGTCATGGTCGCGGACGCCGGCTCGGCCTTAGCGTTTTTCCGCTTTGCCTTCCGTGTGATCGGAATGTCTGCCTCCCTGTAGGTTGCGGCAAACACGCTCTTGTCCGGGAGCGGCTCGCGTCGCTTCAGTTGCACAAGATCCCGGAAGTCGTAATCGGTGGTAAGGCCATAGCCGCTCCTGCCGCCAAGACGCACAGCACGGTACATCAGGCTGCGGCGAACCCAGCCCACGCCCACGAGCTTTAACGCGCGTCGAAACGTCCGGTCGGCGATCTTGCGGCCCTTGGCGTCGCCGGGTGTGCCGAGCGTATAGAGCCAGTCATGAATCACGGCAGCTTCTGAATGGCGTCCGAACGGCGAGATTAGCCACTGCACGAAGCCTGGGATCGACGCGAAGTCGGTAACATAGCCTTCCGGCACGGCGACCGCGATCTTCCGTTTGCGCGAGAGGTGCGCGACGAAACCGAAATTGGCGGCGAGCGCGGCGATACGCCGGTTCTGGCGGTTCTCTTCAGGGATCAGGATGATTGCCAGCGCGGTGATAGGCCCCTCGCGGCCTGCGGCGAAGAGAACATCGGCGCCGTCATAGACGGCAAGGTCCTCGATCACGGATGCCTCGGGCACACCGCCCTGTGGCGCGTTCGGCCAGTAGGCGCCGACCCCCGCTTCGGGTTGGCCTTCGGCGGCCTTCTGTCCGAAGGTGCGCGCGAGCTGGCGGCTCACCTCCAGCGTGCGCCGGTCAAGGTGCTGTCCGAGATGCTTTTTGGAAGGGAGGTGCTGCCGTCCCATGCCGGTCTCCGTACCCGCAGACCACGCTAGCTTGCCAGGCGGGCCGGCGCCATCTGGCCCTGCAGCCAGACCTCGAGGTCATTCAGCGCCCTGACCGACATCAGGCGCTTGCGGGCGCGACCCTTGTCGGCGCCCTTCAGGCGCTTGCCGTCAGGGCCCTTGAGATCGATCGGCCCGATCTCTGGGAAAAGGCCATAGTTGACGTTCATCGGCTGGAATGAGCCGCGCTTCGCAATGCCGCTTTCACCCAGCAGGTGACCGCCCGTGATGTGATTGACCAGCGCACCGAGCGCGGTTGTCGCCGGCGGCGCGGGGACTTCCCGTCCGAGCCGCTCGGCCGCCGCCATGCGGCCGGCCACCAGCCCCATCGCTGCGCTTTCCACATAACCTTCGACACCTGTCACCTGGCCGGCGAAACGCACCCGTGGATCGGCCTTCAGGCGCAGCTGGGCGTCAAGGAGGGCGGGCGAGTTAAGGAAGGTGTTGCGGTGGATGCCGCCAAGGCGAGCGAACTGCGCGCCTTCCAGTCCCGGGATCATGCGGAAGATGTCCTGCTGTGCGCCGTGCTTGAGCTTGGTCTGGAAGCCTACCATGTTCCACAGCGTGCCCAGCTTGTTGTCCTGGCGCAACTGAACGACCGCCCATGGCTTGGTTCCGGAGTTGTGCGGGTTGGTCAGACCAACCGGCTTCATCGGGCCATATCGCAGCGTTTCGACCCCCCGCTCAGCCATAACCTCGATGGGCAAGCAGCCTTCGAAGTAGGGCGTGCCCTCCCATTCCTTGAATTCGGTCTTGGGTGCAGCAAGCAAGGCCGCGATGAAGGATTCATAATGCTCCTTGGTCATCGGACAGTTGATGTACGCTTCGGCGCCATCGCCTCCAGGACCAGGCTTGTCATAGCGCGATTGCTTCCAGGCCCTGTTCATGTCGATCGATTCGAAGTGGACGATCGGCGCGATCGCATCGAAGAAGGCGAGTGAGTCCTCGCCGGTTTTTGCGAGGATCGCTTGCGCGAGCTTGTCGGATGTGAGCGGGCCAGTGGCGATGATCACGCTGGACCAGTCCTGCGGCGGCCAGCCGTCGATCTCTCCCCGGGCGATTGTGATCAGCGGATGGGCGGAAAGCGCGGCCGTGACGTCAGCCGAAAACCCATCGCGGTCGACAGCGAGCGCCGATCCCGCGGGCACACGATGTCGGTCGCCCGCCGAAATGATGAGGCCGCCTGCGCGGCGCATCTCTTCGTGAAGAAGCCCGACCGCGTTGTATTCCCAGTCGTCGGAACGGAACGAGTTGGAACACACGAGTTCGGCCAGTCCATCTGTCTGGTGCGCATCAGTTTTCCGCAGCGGACGCATCTCATGGATGACAACCGGCACGCCGAGGCTTGCGGCTTGCCAAGCGGCTTCGGAACCGGCCATTCCGCCGCCGATGATGTGGATGGGCTCAATTGTCATGGCGCCGATATAGGCTAACTTTCCGCCATTGTGAAAAGGGGGAATTCATGGGGATCAGGAAGTCCACCGCCGCGCTGGCCGCCCTTGCACTCGGCGTGTGTCTGGCCGGCTCCGCCATCGCAGACATCAAGTCTTTCAATGCTGCCGTGAAGGCGGGGGATTACAAGGCCGCCTCGATTGAAGCCAGAGAGGTCTGGAAGACCTGGGACCGCAGCAAGGCGGACACAGCGCTTATGGCGCGCGAGTTCGGCTTCGTGAGCTACGTGGCAGGCGACTATGCCGCTGCCAAGGAGTTCGGAAAATTCCTGAAAGACCATGGGGCTTCACTCGCCAACCCCGACGATCAGCCTGCAACATCACGCGTCCTGCTTGCCGTTGCGGACTTCAGGCTAGCAGCGAGTGACCCAACAAGGTCGGATCTATTTGAAGCGTTGAAAGCACGCGAGGCCGCCTCGGGCATCGACTTTACCTCAGTGCTGGCGGCTGAAGCCCTGTACAAGGACGACTGGTCCAAGAGATCGTGGGGCAAGGCGGCTGAAGCTGCAGAACTCGCATGGCGGTTGCTAGAGCGGGCCGGAGATCAGCTTGCGTCGCGCGCGCTCGAAGCGCGCGCGACGTATGCTGCGGCCGGATTCCTCGCACGGCCAGACAAGTCGGACTACGACGCAATTGTCGACGCACATGACGCGGTTGTCGCGCAAATGAATGCATCAATGGATCCGAGCAAGCGCATGGCTCTAGTTCCGCTCAAGTTCCGGTTGCAGGCATGGGCGACATCATCTGGCATGTATCTGAAGTCGATGAACCAGGCGGGCACCATCGCAAAGTTTAGCCTTAAGGAGCGGGATCTTGCGTCACCGACAGACCCTGTTTTCCCCGACGGGGTTCGCACGATCGACCAGTGTGAGGATCCGGCTCTGGATTGGCCAAGGATCAATTATCCCGCTGCGGCAGAATACAGGGGGATGGTCGGAACCGTCATCATGAAGGTGGACACAGACACCGAAGGGCGCGTCTCAAAATGGGAGACACTTGCGGCTGTGCCGGCACAACATTTTGCCCGAGAGGTCGAGAACGCAATGGATGGTCTGCGTTATCGCCGGGGGGCGGACGATGCGCTAAACTGCAGCCTTGCGGCCACGTCGCGTACTGTCGAGATTTCGTTCCGGATGCTATGATCCCACTCGCGGCTAACTGCGAATCCCGGCTGGGGCATGTCGGCAAACACGCTAGTGTAGGGCTATGATCGTAGTTCGCGCCCCGCTCATCGTCGTCGCGCTGGCGTTGTTGCTAGGCCATGCGCCCGCCCACGCCGATATCCGCAGTTTCAATGCAGCTGTGGCGGCCGGCGACTATCGCGGCGCGACCGTGGTGGCCGGCCAGACATGGCCAACGGTGGATCGCGCTTCGCCTTCTGCGGCTCAGGTGGCCCGTGAGTTTGGGTGGATCGCCATGCTGGCTGGCGAGCCAGCGTCTGCGCTGATCTATTCGCGCTTTCTGGTGGAGCAGGGGGGCGGCCTGCCTTATCCGGACAGTTCACCCGCCGTGTCACGGGTGCTGCACGACTGGGCGAGCATGGAGTCGTCTGCTTCCCCGCAGGCTCGCGCCAACCTGATGCAGTCGCTTTATTCACGCGCCACCGGCCCCGGACGGGACCTTGTCTCGCCGCGCGCGGCGCAGGCCCTGTTCGCGGAGGCCTGGGCTGCGGGCGACTGGTCGCAGGCCGAAAGCGCGGCGATGTATGCCATTCGCTTTCTCGATGATCTTCAGGCGGATCGGATTGCAGCCAGATACGAGGCCCGTCGCAGTCGGGCTATGGCCAGCTTCATGCGCACGAAGTCGCCGGACGCCTACACCACGCTCTACGACATCGCCGGCGAGGTACATGACCTGATCGTGGCGACACCTCAGGGCCCCGGTCGCCTTAGACTTGCGATCGAGTACTACGCCGCGACCGCTTGGGCGGATGCCATTTATGGGGGCCTGGGCTCGCGCCAGCGCGATGTCGCCGACCGCAGGCAGAGCATCGGGACGGGGCGGCCGGCGCTAAGCGAGTTACTCTATCCGGCGCCCGGCGATCCTACCCTGCCGCGCTGCCGGATTGCGCTTGCGCGAGGCGCTGAGCCACCGGGCTTTCCCTTCGTCTCGCGGTTCAAGGAGCTGGCCGGTTCGGTCACCTACGCCGTGGACGTCTCTCCCGGCGGCGCGCTGGTCAATCCGCGCCTGCTCGCGTGGGCCCCACATTCCGAGTTCGTCCGCGCGACAGAAGCCGTACAGTCTTCATGGCGATGGCGGATCGATGGATCGGCGCAACCTCCGGCTTGCCGGGTTCCGCAAGTTCACATCGTAACCTTTGAGTTTGCTCTCGGCCGCTGAAGCGCCGGCGCACAGTTGCCGCCTGCTGGCAATTGAACTAGGGGCAGGGCTCTGCTGGAGGGCCTAATGGACCAAGGGTCGGGCAAGCTTCCGATTATCGCATGCGTGCGCGAAGCATGGCTTTTCCTGCGCGATCACTGGCGCATATTCATTCCGGGCGCCATCGTCGCAGCTCTGGTGTCGCAAGTCGGTTTCGCACTGATGGGAACATCGAGCAGCGGGGATCCGGGTGCAGGGCTGACAAACGTTTTTGGCTACATGGCGGCGATGTTGCCTGCTCTGTTAGCCAGTGTGATGTTCACGGCAACTGTCCTCCGCAAATGTATTCGGAATGTGTTTCTTGGGCCGGCGGGTCTGGGTTTCGGAGCGGATGAACTTCGCCTGCTTGCGATCGTGGCCGCCTTCGCCTGCATGCTCATTCCTCTGGGCACGCTCGTCGTCGTCATCGTCACGGCAACGGTCTTCTCGCGCCTCGCTGAAAGCGAGGGCGAACTTGCGGCGTTGATGCAGGACCAGGAAGCCATGAGCGAGGCCTTGGCCAGCGCGCTTGGACCGGCCGGCTCGATCGCTTTTTCTCTGTTAATGCTTCTGTTGTTTGTTGCGGCGATCTACTTCTTCACGCGCCTGTTCATGGTCAACGCGGCGACGTTGGGCGAGCGGCGGGTTGTCATGTTCCAGACTTGGAGCTGGTCGCGCGGCAACATCCTGAACATGGCCGCCGCGGTGTTGCTGACCTGGCTGCCGGCTTACCTTATCGACAGCCTTGTCCTGGAATTCGGCTTCGCGATCATACGTCCCCTCGCCACCGAGGCCAACGCCGGCATCGTAATGGTCGGCTTCAACGCAGTCGTGACCTTCGTGGCGCTGCTGGTGGGAATCCCGTCCATCGTGCTGGGGGCCATCTTCTACAGAGGGCTGCGGCCAGCCGACTTCGTGGCGAAGTAGTTTAGACTACTCGGCCGCTTGTTGCGTCGCCTTCCTTCCCTTCGGCGACGCCTTGGTTGCCGCGGGCCGCGCTTTTGCGCGTTTGGCCTGACGATCGCGACGCTCAGCCTGCCGCCGAAACGTCTCCACGAGATACTTGCCGGTCCAGCTCTTCTTGTTCTTGGCGACGTCCTCCGGAGGGCCGGTGGCGATGACTTCGCCCCCGCCGTCGCCGCCGTCGGGGCCCATGTCGACGATCCAGTCGGCAACCTTGATTACGTCCAGGTTATGTTCGATCACGACCACGCTGTTTCCAGCGTCAACGAGTTCCTGGAGCACTTCCATGAGCGTGCGGACATCGTCGAAGTGCAGGCCTGTGGTGGGTTCGTCGAGAATATACATTGTGCGGCCAGTGGCGCGCCGCGATAGTTCCTTGGCGAGCTTGACGCGCTGGGCCTCCCCGCCCGAGAGCGTCGTCGCCTGTTGGCCGACCTTGACATATCCGAGACCGACGCGGGCGAGCGTTTCCATCTTGGACCTTATGCTGGGAACGGCGCCGAAGAAGATGCGCGCTTCCTCAACGGTCATGTCGAGCACGTCCGCAATCGACTTGCCCTTGTAGAGCACTTCCAGCGTCTCCCGGTTATAGCGTTTGCCCTTGCAGACATCACAGGTGACGTAGACGTCCGGCAGGAAGTGCATCTCGATCTTGACGACGCCGTCGCCCTGGCAGGCTTCGCAACGGCCGCCCTTCACGTTGAAGGAAAAACGGCCGGCCTGATAGCCGCGCGCCTTGGCTTCAGGGAGGCCAGTGTACCAGTCGCGGATGGGCCCGAAGGCGCCGGTGTAGGTGGCCGGATTGGAGCGCGGCGTGCGGCCGATTGGCGACTGATCGATGTCGATGATCTTGTCGAGGTGTTCGACGCCCTCGATCTTCTGGTGGGGGGCCGGGCTGTCGCTGGCCCCGTTGAGGCGGCGGGCAAGAGCCTTGTAGAGCGTCTCGATCACGAGGGTTGATTTCCCGCCGCCGGAGACACCGGTGATACAGGTGAAGACGCCAAGCGGGATCTCGGCGGTGACGTTCTTCAGGTTGTTACCCGTCGCGCCGATAACGCGGATCATCTTTTTGCTGTCGATCCAGCGGCGTTTTTCCGGGATAGCGATCTCTTCTTCGCCAGACAGGTACTTGCCCGTGATGGAGTTGGCGTTCTCCATCAGGTCCCCAGACCTGCCGAAACCGATAACCTCGCCGCCATGGATGCCGGCACGCGGCCCCATATCGATGACATGGTCCGCCGCGAGGATCGCGTCCTCATCGTGCTCGACGACGAGCACGGAATTGCCGAGATCGCGCAGCCGCTTCAGGGTTTCGAGCAGACGCTCGTTGTCGCGTTGGTGCAGGCCGATCGACGGCTCGTCGAGGACGTAGAGCACGCCGGACAGTCCCGACCCGATCTGCGAGGCGAGGCGGATCCGTTGGCTCTCGCCGCCTGACAGGGTTCCCGATGCACGCGAGAGCGTGAGGTAGTCCAGGCCGACATCGTTGAGGAATTGCAAGCGATCGCGGATCTCCTTGAGGATGCGGACGGCTATCTCGTTCTGCTTCTTCGACAGTTTCTTCGGCAGCGCCTCGAACCAGTCGCGTGCAGCGCGGATCGACAAACCCGCTGAGTCCGAGATCGTATAGTTGTTGATCTTCACGCTTAGCGCTTCGGGCCGCAAGCGCTCGCCGAGGCAGGCGGGGCAGGGGGCCGCCGACTGGTAACGGCCGATCTCCTCACGCATCCAGGCGCTGTCTGTCTCGCGGAAGCGGCGCTCGAGATTGCCGACGACCCCTTCGAACGGCTTGGTGACTTCGTAGCGGCGCATGCCGTCGTCGAACACGAAATCGACTTCTTCCTGGCCGGTCCCGTTGAGAATAACTTCGCGTGCTCGTTCGGGGAGCTTTGACCACGCGACGTCGAGTGAGAACTTGTACTTCCTCGCCAAAGCTTTCAGCGTCTGCTCCTGGAGCGGTGAGGCCGACTTGCCCCACGGAGCGATGGCGCCGTCGCTAAGGCTCTTGTCGGTCTCGGGAACAACCAGCGCCGGATCGATCTTGAGCTGCTCGCCAAGGCCATCGCACGCCGGACATGCGCCGAACGGGTTGTTGAACGAGAACAGGCGCGGCTCGATTTCGGGGATAGTGAAGCCTGACACCGGGCAGGCAAACTTTGCGGAGAAGGTGACGCGCTTCGGCTCCTTTGTTTCTGGATCCTTCTCAGCGAATTCGGCGACGGCAATTCCATCTGCCAAACCCAGCGCCGCTTCGAAACTTTCTGCGAGGCGCTGTTCAAGGCCCGCGCGTATGATGATGCGGTCCACGACCACGTCGATGTCGTGCTTCAGCTTCTTGTCAAGTTTGGGCGGATCTTCGAGTTCGTAATACTCGCCATCGACCTTCACGCGGGCGAAGCCACGCTTCAGCAGTTCAGCAAATTCCTTGCGATACTCACCCTTGCGGCCGCGGATCATCGGGGCGAGCAAATGGAACTTGGCGCCGTCCCCGAAGGCCATCGCCTTGTCGACCATCTGCGAGACTGTCTGGCTTTCGATGGGAAGGCCGGTGACCGGTGAGTAGGGCACGCCGACGCGCGCCCAAAGTAGGCGCATGTAGTCGTAGACTTCGGTGACCGTGCCGACGGTTGAGCGGGGATTACGCGAGGTGGTTTTCTGCTCGATCGAGATCGCTGGTGACAAGCCTTCGATGCGCTCCACGTCGGGCTTCTGCATCAGTTCGAGGAACTGGCGCGCGTAGGCCGACAGTGATTCCACATAGCGCCGCTGGCCTTCGGCATAGATCGTATCGAAAGCGAGCGAAGATTTGCCCGACCCAGAAAGCCCGGTGATCACCACGAGCTGGTTACGCGGAATATCGACGTCGATATTCTTGAGATTGTGCTCGCGCGCGCCGCGCACGCGGATGGCGTTTGGCTCGGATGACATGGCTGAACCCAGGGGCATTCGTTCCGACCGTCTTTGCCTGCGGAGGAGAGGTGAGCCGACTAACCGGCCGCGAACATAAGCGGAACGCGTTTGATTGTCGCCCCCCAACCCAAACCGAGTCGGGGCGGGATATTGATCCACGCGCCGGAGGCGGCAACCGAAGCGGTGGATTACTGCTGACGGGGCTGTGTCAGCAACGGCGTCCGGTGTGTTCCACCCCAGACAGCCATGGCGAGCAAGATGAGGGCGGAGGCAGCCGCTAACCCCGCGATTATCGGGCAATCGGCCTGTTCCGCAACCATGACCGCGACCAACCCCCAGGCGATTGGCAGGGGATAGACCCAGTTCTTTACAAAAAAAGACATGCCCCCCCGAGGAGCAGCACAATCACGAGCCCGGCCGCTGCCCAGACCGGGGCCGTCGGTTCGGTGATCACGCCAACGCCGGTCAGCACTGTGAGCGTGTTGATTGCGGACGCGATCGTGAGCCAGCCGGCCAGCAAGGACAGGGGCGCAGCGATCAGCCAGAACTCTGCAGCGGTTTGCACAGGGTAGCGCTTGGCGAGGGGAATGCAGAGCGAAGCTGCGGCCAGGGTAATGATGGCAACGGTCGCCCATTTGGCATCGAGAGTCGCAGCCAGCAGCCACGCGCCACACCCCGCCATCGCGATGACAGAGGGCCAGCCGAGCAGCCTCAGGCCCGGCGTCTCACGGGTCGAGGGCAGGGCCTGGTAGGCGGCGTAGCCGAGGAGTCCGAGATAGATCAGGCTCCAGATCGAGAAGGCATAGCCAGCGGCCTCCAACGTCTGCTCGCCATCGTTGACCAGGTTGGTCTGACCCACGGCGATCGTTCCTGTCAGCCATTGGACAATCGGCATGCCGACGGCGAACATCGCAGCGGCGAGGATTGCGCTGGTGCGGATCAAGGGTTTGGGTTGCATAGGCGCTTTACGTCAGCGCGGGTCCCCCGGACCACAACGGCGACCTCATGCCTACGTTCCCGATTTCTCCGCACCTGGCGCCACGAGATCTGTTGAACGTGCGCGAATCCCCGACTAGGAGGCCGCATGCCAAAGTTTCGCTCCGACAGCCGCCCTTTTCGCATCGGCAAGGCCCGCACCGGGCTGGGTCTGTTCGCCACGCAGGTGATCCCGAAGGGCGTGCGGATCTTCGAGTACACCGGCAGGATCATCACCAACGCCGAGGCGGAGGCGATGCCTGGCAAGCCGCGGTATCTCTATGACCTCTCGAAGACGCACACGCTGGATGGCTCGCCGCGCTCGAACATCGGGCGTTATGCCAACCATTCCTGCAGGCCGAATGGTGTCATCTATGTCTATGGCGGGCGGATCTTTGTGAAGTCGCTGCGCACGATCCAGCCCGGGGAGGAGATCACCTACGACTACGGCAAGTCTTATTTCGACGCCTTCATCGGCAAGGACAAGTGCGTGTGCCCCAAATGTGAGGCGCGCCGCGAAGCCAGCTCGAGACGCAGGGCGGGGTAGGGCCTGTCATGTGGCCGCCGGCCCCGTGCTGCCCTTTCCGATGAGCGGGATGCGGAGACTCGCACGCAGGCCGCGCGGTGTGCGGTTTTGCAGTTTGAGCTCTCCGCGATGCGAGCGCGCGATGGCCTCCACCAGCGTGATGCCCAGCCCAGCCCCTCCGGTGGATCGGTTGCGGGAGGACTCGCCGCGGAAGAAGGGTTCGGCGGCTGATGACAGCTCTGCGTCCGACATGCCGGGCCCATCATCCTCAACATGCAGACTTGCGAAATCAGCGTCGCATTCGACGGAGACGCGTGCATTGCCGCCATAGGCGATGGCGTTGTCGATAAGGTTGCGGATCGCACGCCGCAACAATACAGGACGGCATGCAGCAACCGCCCGCTGCATCTCGCCCCGCGTAACCGGTGCGCCGGTTTCACCGTAATCCTCGACGACATCTTGCGCTAGCGTCGACAGGTCCATCGACTTCTCCGGCTCACGCGAGCGGCCTTGGCTCGACAGGTCGAGAATGTCGTCGAGCAGAACGCTGGTTTCCTCGATCGTCCGGATCGCTTTCTCGCGTTCGGCTTCAGGCTCCATGCTCTCAAGACGTATGCGTAGCGATGAAAGGGGTGTTCGCAGGTCGTGACCCAACGCGCCAAGCATGACGTCTTTCTCGCGCAGAAGCTGGCTCACGCGGCGGCTCATGGCGTTGAAGGCGTGGATGGTCTGTTGCACATCCCCCGGCCCGCGCGGGATGACCTGCTGAGGTTCGCCCGTGTCGCCGACCTGGCCTGCCGCCGTTGCAAGCTCACGAAGGGGGCGGGAGAGGCGGCCGACGATCCAGAGCGCGGCGGTGAGCACGAAGACGAAGGTGGTGACCGTGCTGGCGCCAATGAGGAAGGCATCGCCGCGCGCCGGCTCGGGCTGGTAAGTAAGGCTGCTGAACCAGCGGCCATCAGGTAGCTGCGCCGAGAGCACGACCTCCAGTGCACGCTCATCGGGACGGCGGGCAGGGCCGTCCGGTCTTGCCCCGGATGCATCTTCGCGCATGAGGTTTGCGAGGAGGCGGCCCCTGCGATCCGGCGCCGAGACCAAGCGCACCGACGCGCGCACCACGGCATCGACGATGCCGCCTTCGCGAAGCGCTTCGGCAAGTCGGTGCTCGACCGCGGCATCGCGGGGCAACCCGAAGTCCGCGACCGGCGTAGTCTGTTGCAGCATGTAACGGGAGCGGCGCGAACGCTCGAACCACTGCCGACCGCTCGCTGGGGCGCGCGCGACGATCATAGCGGTAGCGTCTGCGAAGCGGGCGATGGGTCCGCCGGTCTGTTCGATGAAGGCGGAGCGCTGACGTTCGCCCAGGACCAGGAAGACGTTGACGATCGTCGCGACAAGAAGCGCGCCCGCCATCACGATGGCGAGTTGTCCCGGCAGGCTTTTTGGTAGGAGCGACTTCACAGCTTGCGGACCTCCGCAGCGAAGCTGTAGCCCCCGCCCCACACCGTTTTGATGTAGCGGGGCGTCTTGGGGTCCTCCTCGATCTTGCGGCGGAGACGACTGATCTGGTTGTCGATGGAACGGTCGAACAGGGTGGCCTCGCGCCCCTGGGTGAGATCAAGCAGCTGGTCGCGGTTGAGCACGAGCCGCGGGCGTTCGACCAGCGCCAGGAGAAGGGCGTACTCGCCGGACGACAGGGGGACGGTCACGCCATCGAAGTCGACGAGTTCGCGCTGGCCGGTCTTGAGCAGCCATTTTCCGAAGGCATAGGTGGTGGTCTCCGGGGTGGGCTGGCGCGGGGGCAGGCTGTTGGAGCGACGGATGACAGCCTTCACCCGGGCGAGGAGTTCACGCGGGCTGAAGGGCTTGGTGACGTAGTCGTCGGCCCCGACTTCGAGGCCGAGAATACGGTCAAGCTCCTCTGCGCGCGCGGTGAGCAGGATCACCGGTAGGTTGCTAGTGGCGCGGATATGGCGGCAGAGGCCGAGGCCGTCCTCGCCCGGCATCATGATGTCGGCAATCACCAGATCGAAGGTATGCGCTGCGAGCAGTGTTCGCGCTTCAGCGGCGTTCGCTGCAGCCTTCACGCGGAACTGGTGCCCGGCGAAGTACTTAACGAGCGGCTCGCGGATGGAGGCCTCGTCTTCCACGATGAGCAAGTTGTGACTCATGCAACAGACCACGCGATATGGCCGCAACCTGCTGCATCGGGGTTATCCGGTGCAACAGGCGCGCAAGGAAATGCCGCCCAGACCCTGCCAGGGGAGGGGAGGGAAGGGGGGCGACCTTCCGGAGGCCTAGGGTCGATTGGGACGCAGCGACTGGAGCTCCCGAACGGTCACAACGCCGTCCTTGTTGCCGTCAGCCCTGGCAAACGCTTTGGCGCCGCGGGCCGAGAATTCGGCCATAGAGACGGTTCCATCTGCATTCGCGTCGATCCGGCTCATCATGGCCTTGGCGGCGCCTTCTCGGCCTCCTGCGTGGTGGCGCCGGCCATGGCGGCCGCCACGATCTTGTTCCGCGGGCCGGACCGAAAACTCGGTCTGGCTAAGTTGGCCGTTACGGTCGGTGTCCAGCGCCTCAAACCGCGATGCGATCATCTGGGTCCGTATGCTTTGGCGCTGCGCCTGCCGCTCAGCCTGAACCTCAGCCAGCGTCACGCCGCCATCTCTGTTCGCGTCAATCGCATCGAAGCGTGACTTTTGTGCTGTGTCGAACTCACTGCGGGTTAGGCGACCATCGCCATTGGCGTCATGTTGCAGGAGCCCGAAACCCGCTGGCCCACGGCCAGAAGGCTGGGCGATCGCCGCGCTCGCCAATGCGATGACGCCGGCGGCCGATACGGCCAGAACGGAAACTGCGAATTTCATCGAAGAAAACTCCTTAAGGGGTGTCGATTCATCCCTCGACCCCGCCACTCTGGGGGGCGGCTGTCGCAGAATTACACCTGCCGGCGGTCCGAATGTCGCAATATGTCGTGGTTGCCCTCGGGCCCGCCGACCTTTCCTATGGCGCTTTGAACGCCCAACTGGTAGCGCAGGCGCAAATCGGGGCCTGGACGAACGGGTCGCGGCCAGTGGCAATCGGCAGGCAAGAAACGCATGTGGTGGGACAAACCAAACCCCAACAAGGCGCCCGCGAAGGAGATGGAACCCTTCCCGTTTATGAAGGTCCGGTGGGTGGGATTCATCGTCACGGCCATCATCACTGTGGTCACGACATGGTCCTTGATGACCCAGGGGCTCAACATGGGTCTCGACTTCACAGGCGGAGTGCAGATCGAGGCCACGCGCGAGACGCCTTTCGAGGTCGAAGTCGTCCGGACCGCCGTCGCGGCGCAAGGGTTCAGCGAAGCCAGCATCACATCGACCAGCGATGGAACCCTTGTCATCCGTGTGCCGCTCGAAGAGGGCGCGACCGTTGAGGAGATCGCCGGCAAGCTCGAAACAGCACTTGGCGCGGGCGCGAAGATCCTGAAGACCGACAATGTGAGCGGCAAGGTCAGTGGGGAGCTGTTCGGCAAGGGGATCCTTGCTTGCTTGCTGGCAGTGGTCGCCATAGGCGCCTACGTCTGGTTCCGCTTCGAAGTGAAGTTCGGGACCGGTGCGTTCGTTACAACGCTGCATGACGTTTACGCAGTGGTCGGGCTCTTTTCCGTGACCCAGATGACGTTCGATCTCACCATCGTTGCGGGCGTGCTGACCGTGGCGGGCTATTCGATCAACGACACGGTGGTGGTTTATGACCGCATTCGCGAGATGCTGAAGAAGTACCGCAAGCTGCCTATCACGCGAGTGATCGACATCTCGATCACATCAACACTTTCACGTACACTGATCACCTCGCTCGCCACCATGCTGGCAGCGCTCTCGATGGCCTTCCTCGGCGGACCTGTGCTGTTCGGCTTTGCGGTTTCCATCGTGTTCGGCATCATTATTGGGACGTATTCGTCGATCTTTGTCGCCGCGCCGCTGCTGATCCACCTCCCGGGCCGCATTCCGGGTGCCAAATATCGCGGCGAAGAGGGTGGTCCCGCCGAAGGCGCAGCCAATCCGACCTGAAGGGGTCGCGACACTGGTCGGCGATGTGAATTGGCGAGCGCCGGCTGCCGCCCTATGAGTCTGGCGTCGGTTCTGCGCCCGGCGGACGGGTGATTTAGGGGCGGAGGTGAGGACATGGCGGTGCTGGAAACCCCGGCGGGGGAACCGCGCCGGAAGGGGCGATTCTACACGCAACTCTATTTCCAGGTGCTCGCTGCGATCCTGATCGGCGGGCTCATCGGCCATTTTTATCGTGGCGAGCCGTGGATCGCGGACTACCTGAAGCCGCTCGGCGACGGCTTTGTGAAGCTGGTGAAGATGATCATCGCGCCGGTGATATTTCTCACGATTGTCATTGGCATTGCCGGCATGCGGGACATGGGCCGGCTGGGCCGCGTCGTATTCAAGGCCTTCGCCTACTTCCTGTTCTTCTCGACCCTGGCGCTCGTCGTTGGACTCGTCGTCGGAAACGTCGTGCAGCCTGGTGCGGGGATGAATGTGGATCTGGCAACGCTTGCGGCGGGCGATGTCACGCGCGTGCAGGGCTTCCAGGCGGCTTCGGAAGACTACACGCTGGTGAGCTTCCTGTTGAACGTCATTCCAGACACCTTTATCGGAGCGTTCACCAGCGGGAACATCCTGCAGGTCCTGTTCCTGTCCATCGTTGTAGGCATCGCAATGGCGCTGGTCGGGGAGCGCGCCGAGCCTGCGATGAACGTGCTGAATTCGGTCGCCGCCATCATCTTCCGCGTTGTTGCCATCCTTATGCGCGCCGCGCCGATCGGCGCTTTCGGGGCATTCGCGTTCGTGGTTTCAAGTCAGGGGCTCGAAGCGATCCAGAAGCTCGCCATCCTAATCCTGTCGGTTTACGCGACCTCGCTGGTGTTTGTGCTGGTGGTCCTTGGGGCGGTTGCGGCGTGGGCGGGATTCAGCATCCTCAGCCTGATCCGCTATCTCAAGGAAGAGCTGTTCCTTGTGCTCGGCACCTCCTCTTCAGAGTCGGCCCTGCCGGCGCTGATGGAGAAGATGGAGAGGGCAGGGTGTGCCCGACCGGTTGTCGGTCTTGTCGTGCCGACCGGATATTCCTTCAATCTCGACGGCACCAACATCTACATGACGATGGCGGCGCTATTCATCGCGCAGGCGACCAACACGCCGCTCGGGCTGGACCAGCAGATCATCCTGCTGCTGGTGGCCATGCTTAGCTCCAAGGGCGCAGCGGGCGTCACGGGTGCCGGCTTCATCACGCTGGCGGCGACGCTGGCCGTGTTTCCCTCCATTCCGATCGAAGGAATGGCGATCATTCTCGGTGTCGACCGGTTCCTTTCCGAATGCCGTGCGCTCACCAATTTCGTCGGCAATGCCGTCGCGACTGTGGTTGTCAGCCGATGGGAAGGCGCACTGGACCGCGACAAGCTGAGGCTGGCGCTTAGCCGCAAACCTGCGCTGGCGTCGGCATCCCCGGTTGAGCAGGACGCGGACTGAGCTGCCGTGGCCAAAGAAAAACGCCCCGGAGCAGCGTCCGGGGCGTTCGTGTCGAGACGTCGGTCAGATCAGAGCTTGCAATCGTTGACGAGGAACTTCTCGATCTCGTTCAGCGCATCGCGCGTGTTGTCAGCCGTCCACTTGTCGCCCTGGTGGCCCATGTCCTTGAGGACAACGAGTTTCGACTTCCCTGTATTCTTCACGGCATTGTGGAAGTCGGTCGAGTGGTAGAGCGGCACGCGCACGTCGCGATCGCCGTGGAAGATCAGGATCGGCATGGCCAGTTTGCTGGTGTTCTGTTGGGGATCCATGCCTTTCACCGTACGGCCCTGGAAGGCGCGTTGCTGGCGGTTGTCGCTCCAGTTGTTACCAATGCGGGTCAGGTTGGCGACGCCGGCGCCTGCGATTGCGCACTTGAACGGGCCGCCCGGACGAACCGAAGCTGCGAAGGCCGCGAAGCCGCCATAGGAGTAGCCGAAGATGGCGATGCGGTCCTTTGCGGCGTAGCCCTGCTCGACCATCCAGTTGGCGCCGTCGTCCTTATCGTCCTGCATCTTCAGGCCCCACTGAGCATCGCCAGCGACCCAGAGGTTGTGACCGAAGCCCGTGCTGCCGCGATACTGCGGTTGCAGCACGGCATAGCCGCGCGAAGACAGCAGCTGAACCCAGCCGGAAAAGTCCCAGCCCATGAAGTCACGCGCCCACGGTCCGCCGTGCGGATGCACGATCGCTGGCGGTGGCGGATCGCCCTTCTTCCAGCCGGCGGGCATGGTGAGGATGCCAGGAATCTTCATGCCGTCGCGCGCATCATAATACACGAGCGACTGCTCGCCGACCGATCCCGGCTTGATCCACGGACGCTCGCCGCCGATCCCGAGAAGCTTCGTCTTGTTGAGCAAGAGGTAAAAGTGCGGCGGCTTGTCTGCCGCTTCTGCCGAAAAGAGCACCCTGTTGAGGTCGTCTGTGTAGTCGATGATTTGGACCTGCTGGCCTTTGAAGGAATTCTTGAGGCCGTCGTGAATCGATTTCATCGCCGGATCGACCCAATAGGTCTCCGGGGCGCCGCTGAGATAGACGAAGCCCAGGATTTTCCCGAAGTTCGACGGGGTCCGGCCGAGGATCACATTCGCTGCATCGAAGTCCTTGTGAGCGAAGAGCGGCTGCTCATCGAATTTGTCCGTGCGTGCATCATAGAGGTAGATCGCTGCGCGGTCCGAGAACTTGTCCGTCACGATGAAGTACTTGCCGGTCTCCTCGTCATAGCCAGCAACGTCCATCTGATTGCGGTTGCGGAAATCAAACGTCAGCGGCGCCTCGAGATCGAAGCGGCCCGTCTCCCGGTTAAGGATATAGGTCTCGCCGTTGTACTCGTTGTTGCCAAGCGACTGGACTTTCCCCTTTGTGAGAATCTTGCCGTCCCGCGGATCGAGCAGCCCGATCTGAAGGTCGCCGTCGTCGCTGAAGAGGAAGCTGCTCTTTCCGGTCTTTAGATTGACCCTTGAGAAGTTTGCCTTGCCTGAGGTGATATCGAAACGCTGGACGATGACGTTCTCGGGATCGAGCGGCAGATCGATGTAGTTGGTGTCGCCCGCCAGTTCGAGACAGTGCTGCGTGAGCTCGTTCACGCCAACACCGCGTGTGCCGGAGAAAACGTCGTCAAAATCCTCCAGCGCAGGGTTTGTTAGGTAGGTCTTGTAGCGCCAGGTCTTGGTCGCTCCGGTTGTGTTGCCTTCACCACAGCCGTTCAAGGACCCAGTCCATGGCTGACTGGCGGTGGTGATGATCTTTCCGGCCTTGAGCGCATTTGCGCCGACGAAGCTCATCTTGTCGTTGCCGGGCGTGATTTCCGAGACCGCCAGCGGCTTCGAGCCGTCGACGCCCGAGATGTTCCAAGAGGCGATCGCACGCCGGTCCGTGTTCCGCGGATCGGCCACAATGGCGACGAGGAAATCCCCTTCGCGGGACATGGACACACCGGTCACCTCCGGCATCCGTGATAGGGCTTCCACCTCGATCTTCTGGGCGTGCGCCGCCCCAGACCCAACCAATGCCGCCGCGAGAGCGAGCCCTAGATACCGCTTTGCCAAGGCAAACCTCTGAATTTCAGGAACTGCAGGGAAGGACGTTGGGTGTAATGGTGCGGTGTTTGGCGTTAACCCGCAAGAGGCATCACACAGATGCGAGTTGCACAGAAAAATATGCCTCCTGCGCGAGTGGTTTTGTTGCGGATGGGCCACAGCCGTGGCGCAATTGTGTCAAGAACGCGACGTGAGGCATCGTTGCGATTGAAGTCTGGAAAACGGCCATGCAAGAACGGCAGTAGCCCGAGTCAGGACGGGTTTTCGTTTAATCGGCATTCTGGGGTTGATCATGTACAAAGCAGGCGCATCACTGCGCAGGATTTTCCGTGGCGGCGCTGCGCTCAGCGCTCTCACGCTCGCCATGGGCGCGTCTGTTGCTTACGCCCAGCAGCCGGAAACGGTGGTGGATTGCGATCCGGTGACCCCGGGCGTGCAGACCAACTGCCCGGCTGACGACAGCGACCGCGTCGTCATCACTGGTTCGCGCATCACGCGCGACGCCTTCACGTCGACCTCGCCGATCCAGGTGATCACGGCCGAGCAATCGACCCTTGAAGGTCTCGTTGATACGTCGGAAATCCTCCAGGGTTCGTCGATCGCCCAGGGTTCGCTGCAGCTCAACAACCAGTTCGGCGGCTTCGTCGTTGAGGGTGGCCCCGGCATCAACTCGATTTCGCTGCGCGGCCTCGGCGCTCAGCGCTCGCTGGTGCTTCTCAACGGTCAGCGTCCCGGCCCGGCCGGCGTTCGCGGCCAGGTCGCCGCGTTCGACCTTCAGGTCGTGCCCGACTCGATCATCAGCCGCGTGGAAATCCTGAAAGACGGTGCCTCGTCGATCTACGGTTCAGACGCCGTCGCCGGTGTTGCGAACATCATCACGCGCACCTCGATCGACAAGCCTGAATTCAACATCCAGTACAACGCAACCGAGCAGGGTGGCGGCAACACCCTGTCGGTGAACGGCGCCATCGGCTTCGACCTGCTTGGCGGCAACATCATGCTGGCCGCAGAATACGAAGATCGCGATCCGCTGAAATTCGGCGACCGTTCCTACCTCGCTTGCGCGCAGGACCTCGCTTACGACGCGACGACCGGTCAGCGCATCGATCGTCGGGATCGCTCGATCCTGCAGAACACGAGCCTCGCTGACTGCAACAACATCTACTTCAACACGGTGATCGTGGGCGCGACACGGTACATTCCTTCTCCGGATGGCGTGACGACCGGCCCGATCGCGGGTTATCGCCCGCGTGCGAACCGGACCTATGATTGCAACCTCACGATTCCGGGGACGCAGCGCCCGCCGAACTGCGGCGGAACGCTTCCGGCAGTGTACGCAGCAAACGGCTTTAACGCCTATTACGAAGACGTGCTGAACGATCAGCGCTTCCTCGAATCGGACGCGATCGCGGGCGTTGAGCGTTACAGCCTCTATGGAAAGTCGGACTTCACGCTCGACATTCTTGGCGGCATTGACTGGACGACGGAAGTGCTCTGGAACCGTCGCGAATTCGCGCGCCAGTCGGTTCGCCAGTTCTTCCCGAACATTGGCCCGAATGCCGCCTACGACGTTCCTGGCACGTTCGGATCAGCTGGTAACAGCGTGTTCCCGACCGCGATCGCGTTGCCGGTCACCATCTGGCCGTCAAACAGCGAAGTCGACGTCGACTATCTCTACGCCAACACCGGCTTCACGGGCGACTTCCTGCTGCCGGGCTGGACCTGGAACCTGAATGCGTCGTTCTCCACGTCGGACGGTGAGTATCGCGGCAATCAAATCCGCGTCGAAACCGCTGGCGACTACGCTTTGGCTCGTCCGTCGGATGGTCTTTACGCTGCTCCGAACTACAACCCGTTCGACCCCGCCTTCCTTTCGGGCAACTACTCGCAGGCTGTGTATGACCTGCTGACCGCAGAGTCGGTTGGTAACACGACCTACGACCAGACGGTTGTGACGGGCTATGTGTCCGGTGACCTGTTCGAACTGCCGGCCGGCCCGCTCGGGATCGCCATTGGTGGGGAATACCGCCAGTTCGAGATTGACGATGTTCCGGATCCGCGCGCTTCGAACCGGGAGTTCTGGGGCACGACCTCGGCCGGCCGCACGGCTGGAGAAGACACGGTTGTCGAAGGCTTCATCGAAGCCAACGTGCCGCTGCTGCGCGGTCTGCCGTTCGTCGAAGAACTGACCCTCGACGGCTCGACCCGGTACTTCGACTATGACTCCTACGGGGAGGACAGCGTCTGGAAGGCCGGCCTGAACTGGCAGGTGATCCCGAGCGTGCGCCTCCGCGGCACGAAGGGTACGTCGTATCGCGCTCCGGCGCTTTACGAGCTCTATCTCGGCAACCAGACCGGCTTCCTCGGTCAGCTGGGCATCGATCCGTGCGTTGACTGGGGCAACTCCACCAACCCGAACATCCAGGCGAACTGCGCGGCTGCGGGCATCCCGTCGGACTATAGCGCTGCCGGTAGCTCGTCAGCTCTCATCATTACGGGTGGCGGACTTGGCGTGCTCGAAGCCGAAACGTCCGAAGCCAGCACGCTCGGCGTGATCTGGACGCCTGACTTCATCAACCTGAGCCTTGCCGTTGAGTACTTCGACATCACGATCAACGATCAGGTTGCCCAGCTGGGTGCAGGCGCCATCCTTGGCGGCTGCTATGGCGCCCCGGTCTATCCGAACGCCTTCTGCGGCCTCTTCACGCGGGCGCCGAACACCGACCCTCTGCGTCCCAACCAGATCATCTCGGTGAATGACAGCTACATCAACGTGAACCAGCAGGTCACGTCCGGCATCGACATCACGCTTCGCTACGAGCATGAGTTCGACTTCGGTGATCTGATCGTCGATCTCTCGGCGACCAATACCCGCGAGGACGTGAACTTCCTGTTTGATCCGAGCCTGGCGTCGGGCTTCGACACCAGCGACTTCAACGGCACGCTTGGTGATCCAGAGTGGGTCGGCGATGCGTCGATCCAGCTTCGTTCGGGCGACTTCACCTACTCCTGGTTCGTCGACTATGTCGGCGAGATGGATCACGAGGTCTTCGCGCCGGATGTCGTCCTCTACAACGGGCTCCCGATCCGCCGGATCAACACCACCGATGCCTGGCTGTCACACGACCTCTCCGTCCGTTATCGTGGCGACAACTTCGTCGTGACGGGCGGCGTGGCCAACGTGTTCAATGCAACGCCACCGTCCATCACGACGGGCGTGGCGACGCGGTTCGGCAACACGCCGGGCTTTGCCTCGCAGTATGATCTCCGTGGCCGGACCTTCTTCGTCCGTCTTGGCTACGAGTTCTAATCCGAGGCCTGGAAACAGGACTGGAATAGGGAAGGGCGCACTTCGGTGCGCCCTTCCTTTTTTTCGCGAGCGCGGGCGAGGCCGGACGATGCGTGCTCAGCGCCCGAGGATGTCGGAGGTTACCGCTGAAATCCGCGTCGCGCCGGTCAACGCCATCGCAATCCGCATCTCGGCCTCGATGAGCTGAAGTGCGTGGGCAACACCGGCCTGTCCGCGCGCGGCCAATGCGTAAGCCCACGCCCGGCCGAGCAGCACGGCGTTGGCGCCCAGCGCAAGCATGCGCACCACGTCGAGACCAGAGCGTACACCGCCGTCGACGAGAAGCGTCTTGCCGCCGCCAACCGCATCCACAATTGCCGGCAACGCGCGCGCCGTCGAGAGCACGCCGTCGAGCTGTCGGCCGCCATGGTTCGAGACGACGATGCCGTCCGCACCAGCCTGCACGGCCGCACGCGCGTCATCTGGATCGAGTACGCCTTTCACGATCAGTGGCCCCTCCCATTCGGAGCGCACCCATTCGAGGTCGGCCCAGGTAACGCTGGGATCGAAGTTGGCGGCGAGCCAGCCGAAGAAGTCGCTAAGTCCCGATCGGCGACCAAGGACTGGCGCGACATTTCCGAGCTTGTGCGGTCGCCCCATCACCCCGACATCCCAGGCCCACCGGGGCCTCAGCACAGCCTGAGCGAAGCGGCGGGCGCTGCCTGCTGGGCCGGCCGCGCCCGCAAGGCCCGAGCGATAGTCCCGGTAACGCGCTCCGGCAACAGGCATGTCGACGGTGAAGAGGAGTGCCGAACATTTTGCAGCCTTGGCTCTCGCGATCAGGTCGCGCATGAAGGTCCGGTCCCGGATCATGTAGAGCTGGAACCAGATCGGCCCGGGAACCGCGCGGGTGACTTCCTCCAGGCTGCAAGCAGACACCGTCGACAGGGTGAATGGCACGCCAAAGTCGCGGGCGGCCCTTGCAGCCTGAACTTCGCCGCGGCGGGCGAGCATGCCGGCCAGACCGATGGGCGCGAATGCAACGGGCAAGCGTGAGGGCTGGCCGAACAGTGTGGTGGACAGGTCCAGCTCAGAAACGTCGCGCATCACGCGTTGTCGCAGGGTGGTGCTTGCCAGATCCTCACGGTTCCGCCGCAGCGTTGCTTCGTCATAGGCGCCGCCGTCGATGTACTCGAACAGGAAATGCGGCAAGCGGCGTTTGGCCAGCGTGCGATAGTCTGAAATGGACGCTGCCCCATACGCCATCAGATGCTCTTTGAGCGGCCGGCCCAGTAGGGAGCGCGCACTTGCGCCCGCAACACCTTACCTGCGGCGTTGCGCGGAAGCGTCGCGACATAATCGATTGTGCGCGGCCGCTGGAAGCCCGGCAGGCGCTCCTTCGCAAAGTCCATGATCGACGCAGTCGTTTCATCCGAAGGGACCATGCCTGGTTTGAGCTCGACCACGGCCTTGATTTCCTCGCCCCAATCCTCGTTTGGCACGCCTACCACAGCGGCGTCGGCGATCAGCGGATGCCGGATCAGAACGTCGTCGATCTCGACGGGATAAATGTTGACGCCGCCAGAGATGATCAGCTCCGCCGTGCGTCCAGTGAGGAACAGGTCGCCATCCGCGTCTAGCCGGCCCATGTCGCCAAGCGTGAACCAGTCGCCGCGATAGCTCGCATCCGTCTTGCCCTGTTCCTTATAGTACTCGAAACGGCCAGTCGCGGGCGCCTTCACATAGATGAGGCCTTCCTGGCCCTGCTGGACGGGGTTGCCGTCAATATCCAGCAGCTTTATCTCGACACCCGGCACGGGCTTGCCCACGGTGCCTGGCTTCTTAAGCCACTGGTGGGAGTCGACGAACACGCCTCCGCCCTCCGTCGAAGAATAGTACTCGTAGAGGACCGGCCCGAACCATTCGATCATCGCCTGCTTGACGTGCGCAGGGCAGGGCGCTGCACCATGAATCATCCAGCGCATCGACGAGACATCATATTTCTTCCTCGTCGCCTCGGGCAGTTGCAGCATGCGATGCATCATGGTCGGCACGACATGCGTATGCGTGGCCCTGTGTTCCTGTATCAGGCGTAGCGTCTCCTCGGCGTCCCACTTGTCCATCAGCAGCGTGGTCACGCCGGCATTGATCGGGATCACGAAATTGATGCCGAGCGGTGCGGCGTGATAAAGCGGGCCCGTCAGCAGCGAGATGTCCGTAGCGGGAGCCCATTTCGCCGTTTCGTTGCAGACATTGGTCAGCTGCGACACGACCGGTCGCGTGCGGCGGTAGACGCCCTTCGGCCGTCCCGTAGTGCCCGAAGTGTAGAGCATGGTCGACCCCGGTTCAGCGTCGGCGATGTCATCGCCGCTTTGGAGGGCCAGTGCGTCGCCGAAATCCTCGAAGCCTTCGATGGCGCCGGCGAAGGACAATCTCACCGCAAGTTTGTCAGACGCCTGCGCTGCAGCCGTGGCGCCAGCCACGAACCGGCCGCTGGCCACGAGGGCGCGAGCGTCGCAATTGTCGACGACATAGGCGACGATCTCGGGGGACTGGTGCCAGTTTACGGCAGTGAGGCGCAGGCCCGAGCGCTGGGTCGCGGCCCAAACGATAGCGAACTCCGGCCCGTTGTGCGCAAGCAGCGCAACGCCGTCGCCCGGTTGAAGTCCTCGCTTGCGGAACAGCCGCACCAGCCGGTTGGCCTGTGCGTTGAGCTCGCCCCAGGTCAGGTTTCCGGAGGGCGAGATGATCGCCAGCCGGTTGGGCGTTTTGCGGGCGTGCACCGCAACCGTCATGCCCTGGGCGACAAGTTGCTCGTCGGTCAGCGTTGTGCTCATTTCAGGTGCTTCCTCCACCCCGCGCGTTGGCCGCGTCTTTCGACGAGCATAGGGCGGACAGGCGATCGGCGACAATCCGGCGGCGCTCAGGTTGTCGGCCGAAATTCGTCCCGCAATTGCCGCTTGAGAACCTTGCCGATGGATGAGCGTGGCAGGCTGTCCACGACAACTGCGTAGGTCAGTCTCTGGGTCTTGCCGACACGCGCATTTAGCCAGGTCTTGATGTCATCTGCTGTTTCGGCGGCGCCTTCGCGAAGCACGAGAAAGGCCGCCGGCGTCTCGCCCCATTCGCGCGACGGCACGCCCACAACCGCCGATTCTGTCACGGACGGATGTTTCGCTAGTTCGGCCTCCAGATCGCTTGGATAGACGTTGAAGCCGCCGGTGATGATCATATCCTTCTTGCGATCGCCAAGAACAAGGAACCCATCTTCGTCGAAGCGGCCAATGTCTCCGGTCCGGATGAACCGTTCGCCTTGCGGACTTTGCCATTCGGCTTCCGCGGTCTTGCCGGGCTGGTTGTGATAGCCGGTCATGATCGACATCGAGCGCCCGACGATTTCGCCGGTTTGGCCTTGCGGCAGCTGTTCGCCGCTTTCGCCGATGATGCGGACATCGTGGCCCGGCGCCGGCTGGCCGACCGTGTGCAGCTTGTGCGGAAATTCATGGGCGCGCAGAAGACATGAGCCGCCACCTTCGGTCATGCCGTAAATCTCGACAAGACCGCCCGGCCATCGCTTCAGAACATCCGCCTTCAGGTCTGCAGGAAACGGTGCGCTGGTGCAGGTCTTCATCCGATAATTCGACAGGTCAAACGTCTCGAAGTCAGGGAGATCCATGAGCCGGCGATACTGTACGGGCACCAGCATGGCATGGGTGGCGCGGTGCTTCTGGGACAATTCGAGGAAACCGCGGGCGTCGAACTTGCGCATCAGCACAACTGTACCTCCGCGCATAAGCGCCGGGATCAAGCTTACAAGCGTGGTGTTCGAATACAGCGGTGTGGAGACAATCGTTATCGCGGTTGTGTCGTAGCCGAGCGCTTCAGCGCGACGCACATGTCCCCAACGCATCTTGTGGGGCTGTACAATGCCCTTTGGCGTGCCCGTCGTCCCCGACGAGTATATGATATTGAATGGCTGGTCTGGATCGATCTCAAGGGGGGCGGGCCTCGCACCCTTTGGCGCCAACCAGTGGGCGAATGGCGTGTTCAGCTGGCCTTCGAGCGAAATCCGAATACCCGGCGCAGGGTCGGTTCCGGATTCCAGCGCAATAGATGCTGCGTCATCCACAAACGCCAGACTGGCGCCGCAGTCGCGCACCATCATCGACAGCTGCTCGGCTGTGGACGACGGCGCAAGCGGGCATGCAGCTGCCCCAGCGCGCAGAGCAGCGACAAAGATGGTGACATACGCAATGGAGGATGGACCGCAGATCGCGACTGTATCGCGCGATTTGACGCCGTCACGCTGCAAGGCTGCAGCAGCGCGATCAATCTGCGCATCGAGTTCGCTGAACGTCACGACCTGCGCGCCGTCGATTATGGCTGGATGGTCCGGACGCTCAAGTGCATGCGCGCGGACCAAGTCCGGCATCGTCGCGAACGGCTGCGCCAAAAGATCGTTGGCTGTTTGCATGCTCATCGGCCCTTGAATGCGGGTGTGCGGCGTTCGTGGAACGCGGCGCGTCCTTCCCGGAAGTCGTCGCTGTCGAAACAGGCATCGATGGCCGCCTGAGCGGCGGCGCGAAGCTGCGGATCTGCGCCGGCCCGGCTCGCAAGCTTTGCTGCGGCGTAGGTCCTCGGAGCCGTGGTCGCAATCTGGAGTGACAGGTCGCGGATCGTCCCTTCCAGCGCAGCTTCTGCAACGATCTGGTTGACGAGGCCGACCCGCAGCGCCTCTTCGGCCGACAGACGGCGCGCGGTCGCCACCATTTCGAGGGCGATGCCGGAGCCGACGATGGCCTGGAGGCGTTGCATATTGTCGAGCTCATAGCCGAGACCAAGCCGGCCTGCGGGTACACCGAATTGCGATCCCGACGCGCAGATGCGGATGTCACAGGCGCTGGCAATGACGATGCCGCCGCCAATGCAGAAGCCCTTGATCATTGCGATCACCGGCAGCGGGGCGACCACAAGCGAATGCGTCGCAGCCGTCACCGCGGCAGTGAACGAATGGTTGGTGGCGGCGTCGTGCCGCTGAACGTCGAACTCGGCGATGTCGGCGCCCGAAATGAAAGCCCGGTCGCCGGCGCCGCGTACGACGATGCAACGAACCCCTGGGTTCGCCACCAGGCTCGCAACCGCCTCGGGAATGGCCTCCCACATATCGCGGCGAACGGCATTCAATCGCTCCGGCTGGTTGAAGGTGAGCCAGCCAATGACGCCATCCACTTCGGTGAGAATCCGACCACCGGCAAACTGTTGAACATCTGACGTCATGCGCGGTCCTGCACCATCCTCGCGTTGACCCCCATCTCAGGGGCCGGTACGACTGACTTCACCAGCGCTAGGGCCGAATAGCCAGCCGAGGCAAGGTCCTCTCAATGCGATGGGATGAAATGACGCCGCCACCGGCGGCAAGCAGGTCGGAAAGGTTGCTGCGCGCAACGCGCTGCGAAGACAGGCCATGGCGCACTTCTGCGGGCCCGCTTACAACAGTCAGCTGGCCGTGTTGATGACGAGCCCACTGCTGAACGGCAGTCCGCATGCCTGACACTGCTTTCCCCCCCGGCCTGGCAAGCGATCTTGATGTTCTCGGTTTCGCGGAAGCCGAGCTGGCCGCAGGTCGACCTGCGGCGCTGATCACAATCACAGGTCTCGACGGCCCGTTCTCGCGCCCGCTCGGCGCTCAGCTAGCGGTCGCAGGCGACCGCAGATTTGCCGGCAGCATATCGGGGGGATGTCTCGAACAGGCCCTGACCGAGGAGGCGCAGGCGGCGATACGCGCAGGCACAAATCGCATCCTGCGCTACGGTCGCGGCTCACCCTTCATAGATGTGCGGCTGCCGTGCGGGGGCGGTATCGATCTTCATGTGGATGTCTCGCCCGGGCTCGACGTCTTGCGGAAGGCGATCGCCTTAGGCCGTGCGCGCCGAGCGTTTGCGTTGGCATTTGATCCCACGTCGGCGCGGTCGAGCCTTCGGCTCGTGGAAGGGGAAGAGCAGGGCGAGGCCAGAGAATTCGTCCGTCACTATCAACCGCGCCTGCGGATCGTGCTGGCTGGCCGTGGCTGGGAAATCGTCGCGATGAGCCAGATGGCGCGGACCGCAAACGTGGTGGTGGTCGTGGCGAGCCAGGAGCCGGCGACGCTGGATTTCTGCCGGCCGCATGCCGACGATCTCATCCGCCTTACGGTCCCAGCGGCGTCGCCCGCACTGCCACTGGATGCCTACACAGCGGTGGCGTGCCTTTTCCACGAACACGAATGGGAGGCCGCGCTTCTTCTGGATGCGCTGCGTAGCCCAGCTTTTTATGTCGGCGCGCTAGGGTCGCGCCAAACGCATCAGCGGCGTGTCGAGACGCTCCGCGAGCTCGGCGCCGGTCCGGACGATATTGCTCGGCTCAAGGGGCCGATCGGACTATTCCCGTCGCAAGACCCGCAGTCGTTGGCCGTGTCGGCATTGTCCGAGATCATGAAGATATGGACCGAAGCTGGAGGCGGACGATGAGCGTCCCGCTTGAGCGCGCGGTCATCGTGCTGCTGGCTTCGGGGCTGTCGCGCCGCTATGGTCGCCGCGACAAGCTGATGTCGCGTCTTGGCTACAAGCACCTGATCGATCATTCCGCCGGGGTGATCGCGAATCTGCCGGTGCTGGCTCGAGTGGCCGTGTGTCCTCCTGACCGGCACAGGGTCCGGGATGCGCTCGAAGGTCCGTTCATCATCGCGCTGAACAAGAAGCCGGCGCGGGGTATCGGCCACTCGATCGCGGTGGGCGTCCGGGTGGCGCTTCAGTTCAAGCCGGATGCGATCGTTGTGTGCATGGGCGACATGCCTTTCATCGAACCATGGCTGGTTGAGGCGATCGTGGCGAGGCTCGGCGAAGCCGACATCGTACATGCCGGTCCGCCCGGCCGAATGCACCCGCCGACGGCTTTTGGCGCTGGCTGTTTCGACAAACTTCGCGATCTGGATGGCGATGATGGCGCCAAACGCATCATCGGGCAGGGTGGGTTCCGGGTTGTGGGGTTCGATGCGCCTGCACCGCTGCTTCTGGACGTCGACACGCGCGAAGAGTTGGGCTTCGCCCGCCGTCAGCTCGCGGTACGTGAGAAGTATTCGGTCGGGCTGCGTCCTGCACCACCTGCAGCCCAACCATCGAGCGCGATGGCTTCATCAACCGACGTCGACCTCGCCTTCACGCGGGTCCGCGCGAGCGCTCGTTCGTCTTGACCACACTCCAGAGCGCTTCCTGCTCGTCCAGCGTCAGCGCCGCGAAGTCCTGGCCTTGTTCCCGCGCGAGGGCTTCCATAGCACGGAATCGCTTGCCAAATTTTGAATTCGCGGCGCGCAAGGCTTCCTCAGGGTCCACATTCAGCTTCCGGCACAGGTTCGCTACCACGAACAGAATGTCCCCAAGCTCCTCGGCCACATGCGCCTCATCGCGTTTGGGCTTTGCGATCGCCTCCTCAAGCTCGCCGATCTCCTCCTGCAGCTTTTGGAAAACCGGCTCCGGCGATGGCCAGTCGAATCCGACCCGGGCCGCCCGCTTGGCCAGCTTCTCAGCCCGCATCAGCGCCGGCAGTCCCAGCGCCACGCCATCCAGTGCGCTGGCCGGGCCATCCCCAGCCCTGGCCGCCCGCTCTGCCGCCTTCATCGCCTCCCAGGCCCCGGTCTGGGCATCGGCGTCAGCGATCGTGGCGGAGCCGAACACATGCGGGTGCCGGTCGACCATCTTTGCAATCAGGCCGCGAACGACATCATCCATGGTGAAGTGGCCAGCTTCCTCAGCCATCCGGGCGTGAAAAACCGACTGGAACAGCAAATCTCCGAGCTCGCCCTGAAGTTCACCCATGTCGTTCCGCTCGATCGCGTCAGCCACCTCGTAGGCTTCCTCGATCGTGTAAGGCGCAATGGTCGCGAAGGTCTGCTTCAGGTCCCAGGGGCAACCGCCAGTCGGGTTCCGAAGTTGCGCCATTAGCTCCAGGAGGTCGCGGAAGGGCTCACCCGATGAGGGGAGGGAGGACCCTTCGGGCGGTCTAGGCCTGGCCGCTCCAGGACGGCCCGCTTGGTCAGCCATGCTCCTTGCCCCTCATAGCATCAGTCGCATAATCAACATTATGGGCAATAGGAACGGTATTGAATTCAGCCATTTACGGGCATCTCCAGTTCCATCCCATCGAAGGCGGGCTCAACGCCCTTCGGCAACTCCGAGCGCAGTTTCGCATAGTCCAGATCGACATGCAGGTTCGTCAGCACCGCAAGGCGTGGCTTGAGGCGTTCGATCCAGGCCAGCGCCTCGCTAACGCTCGCATGGGTTGGATGGCTTCGATACCGGAGTGCATCCACAACCAGCGTGTCGAGCCCTTCCAGCGCAGCGAGCGTGCTTTCCGGAAGCCGTACGACATCGTTGCAGTAGGCAAACGACCCCATCCGAAACCCAAGAGAGCTCACGCCGCCATGATCCTGGGCCAACGGCAGCATTTTGAGATCGCCGCCAGCGCCCGGGATGGTCAGCACCTGCCCTGCTTCTACATCGTCGCGCCGGTCAAGGATGGCGGGATAGGCGCCAGCGCCTTCGAAGCAGTATCGAAACCGGTCGCCGATTATCTGTCCGGTGCTGGCGTCCATGTGCACCGGGAGACGCTTCATCGCGCGCAGGACCAGTGCCCGCAGGTCGTCGATCCCGTGGCACTGGTCAGCGTGTTCGTGGGTCAGCACCACGGCGTCGAGGCGCTGGACCCGGGCTGCCAGCAACTGCTCGCGCATGTCCGGCGAGGTGTCGATCAGGACAAGCGTTGGCTCCGAAGCGCCCGGCGACCAGGAGCGTACGAGGACTGAGCAACGGGTCCTTCGGTTGCGCGGTTCGGCCGGATCGCATGCGCCCCAGTCATTGCCGATCCGCGGGACGCCCCCCGATGAGCCGCAGCCGAGGATGCGGACCTGCAACCTGCCCTGGCCCCCCAAGACGCTCATGAGATGCGCCTGAACAAAGCGAGCGCGTTGGCAGTGGTCAGTCGGGCGGCTTGGTCCGGATCGAGGCCCCGATGGGCGGCGAACGCCCGGCAGACGTCGACAAGATAGGCCGGCTCGTTGCGCCGTCCACGATGCGGCACGGGCGCAAGGTAGGGACAGTCCGTTTCCAGGATCAGCCTGTCGAGCGGCAGCTGGTCGATCACGTGTCGGACATCTGCGGCGTTCTTGAAGGAGAGGATGCCAGACACGGAAAACCAGGCGCCGAGATCCCGCGCCCGCATGGCAAGCCGTTCGCCGCTTGTGTAGCAGTGCATCAGGATCGCGAACGCGCCGCGCTTGTACTCACGCTCGAGAATGTCGCCGGTCAGGTCATCAGCCTCGCGCGTGTGAACAACGAGCGGTAAGCCGGTCTCGCGAGCGGCCTGAATGTGCTCGACGAAGCTGCGTTCCTGCAGCACGATGTCGCTGTATCCATAATGTTGGTCGAGGCCGGTCTCGCCAATGCCGACGACCTTTGTGTAGCGCGCTTCTTCAACGAGCGTATCTGCCTGCAACGACCAGAAGTCCTTTGCGTAGTGTGGGTGGACGCCAACCGTGCAGTGAATGTCATCATGCGCCCCGGCGATGGCTTTCACAGCCGGATAGCGATCCAGCCGGTCACAGATCGTCACCATGCGCGTGACGCCAGCGGCGCGTGCACGGGCGATGACATCAGGCAAGTCGTGGGCGAACTGTTCGGCGTGAAGGTTGACGTGCGTGTCGAAAAGCAAGGGTCAGGCTCCGAGGCTGACGCGTAACGCGACCGCCTGCAACGCCGCGGCGAGCGTCTGCGCTCGGTCCTGGTTCAGGGCGGTCGCCTCCGCGCCGATCCGCGCAACGGCGAGCGCGGCATCGGCCCAGTCTCCTGCAACAGCCGGTTCGGCTTCCCGCAGCGCGCGCTTGTGCAGATAGGTCCGCAGATGCTCCAGCGAGATCGCGAGCGCAGCATCGCTACGCGCGGCTTGCGACATTGCGCCCTGGAGAGCGGAGGCGTCCGGGCTGTCAGCCCGCAGCAGCGCTGCGATCGATGCACCCGCCGCATTAGCGTCGTCCTGCAGGAGCGAGATCGCGCGACCCGGCCGGCCAGGGGCGAGTGATGCGGTTTCCTCCGCCTTTGCGCCGACATAACCGGCCTGCGCCAGAACGGCGCGTTCGTCGCGTTCAGCGAGTCCGCCACAGCGCAGGACGCGGCAACGGCTGCGGATTGTCGGCAATACTGCCTGCTCGCCATGCGCCACCAGGAACAGCACGGCTCGCGATGGCGGCTCTTCGAGCGTCTTGAGCACAGCATTCGCCCCAAAGCGATTCATCTCGTCGACCGCATCGATGATCGCCACACGCCAACCACCAAGCGCTGGGCGCAGCGCGAAGAACTCTGACAGCTCGCGCACACTATCGACAGGAATCTCAGCTTTCGGCTTGCCCTTGTCATCGATGGGGCGACGGATCACGCGCAGGTCGGGATGACTGCCGGCGAGGACAAGGCGCGTCACCGCCGGGTCGGGAGAAGAGGAAAGATCCGTACGGTCCCCCAGCAATCGCATCGCGAAGCGGAGTGCGAGGCGCGCTTTGCCGACGCCGCGCGGGCCCCGTATCAACCAGCCATGATGAAGACGGCCGGCTTCCATCGCTGCCAGGAAATCTGCACGCGCCGTCTCGTGGCCGAAGATCGGCCCTATATCGTGCAGCTGCAGCTCCATCAACGCGCCTCCGGAAAGCGCTGCGTGATCTCTGTTTGGGCGGCCTTGGCAAGTGAATCCGGCGAAACGGAAGCGTCGAGTATCACACACCGTTGCGGGTTGGCGCGCGCAATGTCGAGGAAGGCGCGATGTACGGCTTCATGATAGCTCAGCCCGCGCGATTCGATCGCATCTTGTGCGGCTGCGCGCGCCATCATCCGTGTACGTGCAATCGTCATTGGCAGGTCGAGAACGAATGTCAGGTCTGGCGCGTCCGCTCCGACGCACATGCGTTCCAGGGCATCGAAGTGTTCCGGCGCAACGCCGCCTGCGGCGACCTGATACGCGCGCGTTGAATCCGAGAAACGGTCGCAGATTACCCAGGCGCCGCGCGCCAGCGCGGGCCGGATCGTGCGATCGAGATGATCGCTGCGCGCTGCATAGAAAAGCAGCGCTTCGGCAACGGGATTCCAGCTGGTGATTTCGTCAGGCGGGTTGAGAATCAGGCGCCGCAATGCTTCGGCGCCGGGAGATCCGCCGGGCTCGCGTGTACGGACAATCTCGAGACCCTTCGCGCCGAGCTGCAACGCGAGAGCGGCGGCCAGCGTGGATTTCCCCACCCCCTCCCCACCCTCGAGCGTTATGAACCGTCCGCGCTTTGCCAATGATCTAATCGCCCCTCAGGCCTAGCAGCGCCTTGCCGATAAAGCTGAGCTGGTTGACCGTTGCACCCGCCGCAACAGGCACGCGCTTCACGGGCGTGCCCGGCGCGGTGATGACCAGTTCGCCGACGACATCGCCTTCCTTTACAGGCGCATAGAGCGGGCCCTTGTAGACGACTTCGCCCTTGATTTTGTCGACCGCGTCGAGATGTAGGCCGACAGCGTAGTCTTCTGCGGCGATCAGCGGCACCTGCTCCTGTTCTCCGAGCCACACATCGGCCACAGCCACTTGCGCGCCCTTCTTCACGAGCGTCGCCGAAGTGAAGTCGAGGAAGGCAGAGCGCATCACACGCGGACCTTCCTTCTTGCGCTCGGTTTCGCTGGCGAGGCCGTTGAGGACTATGATCCTGCGCTTGCCTTCGCGCACAGCAGATCCGACGAGTCCAAAACCGGAAACCGACAGGTGGCCCGTCTTGACGCCATCAGCGCCGTCAAGCTCGCGCAGGAGCGGGTTTCGATTGTACTGCCGCGTCTTGTTGAATGTGAATTCCGGCTCGCGGAACATCGGATAGAATTCCGGGAAGTCCTTGATGAGCCTGTAGGACAGCACGGCGATGTCGTGGGCGCTCATGCGATGGCGCGGATCATCGAGTCCTGTGGAGTTTGCAAAGGTTGAGTTGGTAAGGCCCAGCTCCTTGCCCTTGGCTGTCGCCTGGCGAGCATAGGCTTCTTCGCTACCGAACAGGCCCTCGGCCAGAACGATGCATGCATCATTGCCGGAGACGATCACCGCGCCCTTGAGCAGGTCTTGCACGCTGACCTTGGAGTTCAGCGGGAGAAACATTGTCGAGCCGTCCGTACCGGCGCCGCCTGTGCGCCAGGCATGCTCGCTGACAGTGAATTCATCGGTCATGGCCAGTCGGCCGGCTTTGATGCGCTCGAACACCATGTAGTAGAGCATCAGCTTCGACATCGACGCCGGGACCATCGGCGTGTCGCCGTTCTTCGAGTACAGAGACAGGCCGGTGTCGCCATCGAGAATGTACGCGTAGGGCGCGGCGGTGTTCAGCGGATCAGCGGCCAGCTGCTCAATCGGCGCAGGCCCCGGTGCCGGGCCTGGCTGCGCGATGGCCGACGCGCCGACGAGCAAGGCGGCGGCAAAGGTTCCAGCAATGAGACGCATGGCGACAGACTCCCTAGGGAATCTGGGCACAGAACGGCGTTTTGGGCATGTCCGTCAACCGCTGGAAAGCCGCAGAACAGCAGTCCCTGCCCTGCCCGGTCGGCTTATCCCCGCCTTGCCACGACCAGGGCGGTGGACGCGGCCCCCGGAAGGCTGAGGCGGGCCGCTTCCGCATCCCCGCGCGACATCCACGGGCCAAGGATTACGCGATAGAAGGCTGCGCCGTTGACGTTGGCCGTTTCGATGGAAACGTCGACCTGCGCGGCGAGGCGGGACTGCAGCGCGCGGGCGTTGCCGAGATCCGAGAAAGATCCGGCCTGCAGGTAGAAGCCGCCGGCAGGCGCAACCGTCTCAGGCTTGGTGGCAACGATCGGCGGCAGCGGTCGAATAGCAATGTCCATACGCGAGGGCTGGGGGTGTGAGACAGCTGAAACGCCGCCCGCTGTCACAGGCCCGACATACTCAACGCGCACCTTGGCTGTGCCCTTGGCGTGCATGTCGAGTGCAGCGCCTGCCGCTTTTGAGAGATCGATGATCCGGTCATCGACGAAAGGCCCGCGATCGTTCAACCGCACAACAACTACGCGACCGTTTTCGAGATTGGTGACCCGCACCAGCGAGGGAATCGGCAAGGTCGGGTGGGCCGCCGTTAGGTCGTTCTCGTCGAAGGTCTCGCCAGAGGCCGAAGCCTTGCCGTGAAAGGTCGGGCCGTACCAGGAGGCGATGCCGACCTCGTTGTAGTTGGGTTCGTGCGCCGGAACATACCAGCGACCAGCCACCTGATAGGGTGGGCCGGCATAGGGCGCAGCTGACAGAGCTGCGGAGCTCAGCGCAATCGGCTCAGACTTTCCGCCCGCAGCAAGCGGAGCGGGGCCGAAGGTCGCCTTGTTCGCGCCCGGGCGCAGGTCAAGCGCGCCGAGGGGCGCAGAGTTCGTGAAGTTCGGAATTGGGGCGTGGGGGGCGATGTTCAATGCCAGCGGATCGGCGCGGCTCTCCAGGCGCAACGAGGCGGGGGACGACTTGTAGACGATGGGCGCCTGCGCGAGCGCCTGGGCGGTTGAGAGTGCCGCTATCAGCGCGAAGGAAACGGCGCGCCCAGCGGCATTCAAACGGAAGGTGAGGCAACCTGCCATCATCGATCCCTTTCAGACAGCCGCTCTTCTGGCGGCGTGGAGTATCCTTACCTCGGGCAGCCTTGCGGTCGGCGAAACCGGACTGTGCGAATTTTCACCAATTTGTCCGGGTCTGACGCCATGGTTAGCCATTTGCTGGAAATTCGTACGCGTTGGTCGGCGCGGGCCGCTTTTTGCCAGTCAAAGAGCCATATCGGGGCCGCAGATCGCCCTTTATGGGACCGGCCGACGTAAACCATTTTCTTTGGAGCCAACCCTGCCTAGAAGGGCCGGCAAGGAAGGGTGGCCGAGTGGTTTAAGGCACCGGTCTTGAAAACCGGCGTGGGGGGAACCCCACCGTGGGTTCGAATCCCACCCCTTCCGCCATCGCCTCACAAAACGCCCTGTATTTATGTGATAAAAGCGTTATCGACAAGTCGACCTTCAACCAACCCACGTTTCAACCCACAAGACGCCCGAGATGGCGTGGGCTTTTGTGAGGTGAGTTGAGACGCTGTTGGAGGACCCGAACGCTGGTCGCGGTTGGCGTTTCTAGTGTGACCGTAAGGCGAGAAGAAGCCACCTCAGCTGGTTGCGATCGAACCGCCGGACCGGTCCGTCTGGAAGCACGCTCGCACCGCGGAACCGGATGCCGGGGACGAGCCCCTGCTGTACTTTCCTGGCAATCGTCGCTCTGGACACGCCGAAGCACTCTTTGATTGCACGGTAGGTGAACCAGATGCGGTTGGGAGGAAGCGCGGCGATCGAGCGATCGACCAGTTCCTGATCGAGCGGCGGGTAGTCAGGCAGATCAGCAGGCGAGACAATCCGCGTCTCACTTAGAACACGGTCTGCCGCGGCCTTCCTCACGTCGGGCGTCGGCGTTGACGGCGCGGAGACTGCAACACGTGTTCGGGTCGGACGCGTGGTTGTCGCAACCACCGCTTCAACGGGGGTGGCGTCGCGATCGCACACCACAGTCGCGGGCTGCGACGACATCCCGAACACGAAGAGATCCGGCTGCAAGGTCGAAACGGAACTGGCTTTAGAGCGGCGTGTCATGTGAATGCATCCCGCTCAGATCATTCACAGGCATATTCACAGGGCGACCGGATTCTTCCACTGCCAGAAAATACGGTGAATCCACCGTGCAAAATGACGATGCCCAGGCGAGCTACATCGGCGGCAGGTCGATCCCCCGTCCACGTTGCAGGCTCCATGATATGCCTCGCCCGCGTAGCACGCCCTCGACCTGTCGGCCGCCAAAACGTTCGAGCACCGGCCGCCAGTCCACCAGCACTGCGTGCCGCCCCGCATCAATCAATGCCATGCGTCCCTGCGCCAGATCGATCCGCCGCGCATAGACGCCCTGGATTTGGTTGAGCCGCACAGTCAGGACAGGCTTGCCAATCTCTGCCCTGAGATCGTCGGCCGCGGCGCGCACTTCATTTGTCGCCAACCAGCTAAGCGTCGATTGTGGCAACACCGACTGATCGCGGCCAAGCCAGCCTTGTTCGATCAGGAACAACCGGCGTTGCTGAAGCGCGGAAGCGTACTGGCGGGCGAAGGCGCCCTCGCCCTCGGGTTGGGCGACTTCGCCCGCCAGTACGCGGTCGAGCCGCGTGGGACCGATGGCGGTTACCTGCTCTTCCAGGGTCCAGTAGGAAGCGACACCGGCAATCATCGGGTAACGCCGGGAAAGCCGTTCATCGAACAGCATCGCCCGCGCGAGATGATCATGGCCCACGAGGAACACGCCATTCGCGTCCCTGCTGATGAGGCTCATCCGTCGCATCGCTTCGAGACGGCGGATGTTTGCCTCGATCAGACTGTCACTTACGCGATACGAAGCCCACCGGTGATGCTCGGCTGAATAGAGCCCGCCGGTCTTCTCTGCGATGGCGGCAATGGCATGGTCCGCCGGCTTCGGCGCCGGCACATTTGGCTCCAGTGTGACGATCGATCCTGAAACGACGCCATCGAGCGTGAGCTGATCAGCTTCCCGCGCGATGCGCGCATAGCGCAGCTCTCCCCTGCCCGTCTCGATAACGGCAAGGAAGATATCGCCCATGTCGTCCGCCGGTCCGTAATGCACCAGCTGACCTTCAATCGCCTCTTCCGGCGCGGCCGCCAGCAGCGGCAACAGTTCGCCAGGTCTGCGATGGGTTGAGACAGCCCGCTCGATTGCCTGATGCTCATCGATGGATCTGAGCTCCCCGATCAGATTGTCGGAAATCCGCCAGCCATCCCGCGCCCGCTCGGCAAGGTCCCAGGCCTCCAACCGCTCCAGCCGGGCGATCAGGTGAGGCTGGTAGACGTGGACAATCCCTTCACCGTCCAGTGAAGCAATCAGCTCGCGGTCCAGCGGCGTCACCGTCATCCGGCTGACCTCACGCCAGTGATCGCGCCAGAGGTCGCTCTCCAGACGGGGTCCAAGCAGCCGGGTCACGACCTCCTGCGCATGCTCGCGGATGCCTGAGGAGATCAGCCTGGAAGGAATGAACAGGTCTTGTCCGTCCGCGCGTCGCCCCCGGATCAGGACATGCGTATGCGGATTGTCCGTATCCCAGTGATCGACAGCCAGCCATTCCAGCTTCGTGCCCAGCTGGCGCTCCAGACCTGACATCACTTCACGAACAAAGGGCTTGAGGTCGCCCAACCCCTCACCGTCTTCGGCCGAGATAATCAGCCGGAAGTGGCGGCTGTCTTCGGCCCACCCGGCGGTGACTGCCTTGCCGTCGACGGCGAGTTCGGAGCGATCATAGAAGGCGAAGCGTTCGTTTCCTGGCGTGTCCGTGCGTTGCAGATAATCGACCGAGCGCTCAAGCCCCGGCTCGCCGCGTCCGGCAGCTTTGCCATCGCGCGCCAGATAGCTCAGATGCGCCCGCAGCGGCGCGCCCTTGCTTGCGCTATGCATCGCATAGCGGGCCTTCACCACGACGCGGCGCTGGGTTGGTATGACGGGCCTCGCCCTGCCCGCCGAGCCCTTTCGGAAATGCGCGCGGATGCCGGTCTTCGGTGCGATGCGCGTTTTGGGTGCGACGCGGGCCTTGGGCGCGATAAGGGTCTTGGGTCCGGCTGTCGCGCCAATGCGCTGACGCACCTTGGCGCGCACGCCGGCCAGGGTGGCGGGCCTGTCGTGACGGATGCGGCCCGGCGTCAGTTCGAACTCGTTCTCGCCCTTCGTCATGATGCCGAGAATGCCGACTCCGGGCATCACTTCCAGCGCTTGCACCCTACTCGCGAAGTTGCGGCGGATCCGCCGCACGCCACACGCACATGTGCGGTGGATATTCTTATGTGCAGACAGGGCCCTAAGGCCCGATGCACGGCACGTGCTTTATCTTGCACTCCTAACCGCTTTCGTTTTTCGGGTTGGTCGGGTCATGAAGATTCTCCGTTTACGGACATATCACAATGGGCTGTCGGTCTCCAGCCAGCGGGGTCAGGATCGGATGCGCCATGCACTCCTTCGTGCTCATCGCCGGCGTGTCGTGATGCCTGTCGGCGCGGCGCATTTGTGCGTCGGGTTCGCGGGGCCTCTTCCATCAGGCATACCAGCGTGGTCGCCGGCATGAGTTTCCTCATGTTGGCGCCGCATACAAGATATCGGGCTTTCCCGCCGCCCTGGTTTCGCATCGTCACCGTCTCCCGCTTGCGCGGATCCTCGTGTCTAGATCTGTCTCACGCTGGCTTCAGATTGCTGGCGCCAAGCAGGCGACGGATCTTGATGTGGGCATCCCCGGCTGGCATCGGGCCGCCAGCGTCGAGCTGGAACTCGGTTCCATCCCGCCACATCGCGTACATCGCCATGGCGAGACGCCTTGCCACCGCCACCGCCGCCTTGTGGTGCCCTTTCTGAGCCATCAGGCGCTCGCCCCAGGTCTTGATCGGGGTGCGGCCGCGATACTTGACCAGAAGGATGTGCGCCGCCTCGAACAGGCAACGCCGCACATCCTTGTCGCCCTGCTTGGAGATCCGCCCCTGCCGGTCGATTGTCTCCCCCGACTGCCAGCGTTTGGGCGTCAGGCCGAAGTAGGCGCCGACCGTCTTGGCGCTGTCGAACCGGCCGGGATCGTCGATCGCCGCCTTGAAGCTCAGCGCCGTGATCGGTCCCACCCCCGGGATACGCATGTAGCGGCGGCACAACTCATCGCGCGCCACCACGCTGATTACTAGCTTATGCAGCCGGGCGACCTCCTCCAGGATCGCGTGGCGCACCCGCAGCATCGCCTCGACCAGGCCGCCCAGGACCGCATCCTCGCCGACCAGTTCGCGCGCCCGCCCCTCGAACGTCTTCTTGCCAACGATCCCCATCCGCAGCCCGAACACCTTGAGCGACTGGCGGATGGAGTTCTCGATATCGAACCGCTTGCGCACCAGCAGGGCGCGCTGGCTGAGCAGGAAGCGCAGCCGGTAGCTCTCGTCGCTCTTGATATGGACGCTGCGGAACCACCCTGCCCGCACCAGATGCGCGATGCCCCGTGCATCGGTCTGGTCGGTCTTGTTGCGCTGGGCCCGCATCGCCGCCCGTGCGTGATAGGCCTCGAGGCACACAACCGGCATGCCGCGCGCGTCCAGCTCCGCATGCAACCAGGGCGACATCGACCCCGCCTCATGGCCTACCCGCCGCAGGGTCCGCCGCCAGGGTTTGAGCGCTCTGGCGAGGAGATCGGGATCGGTGGGGATGTCGGCTTCGAAGACGATCTCGCCGTCCTGGTCGACGACACAGAGAGAAGAGGCTTTAGTTCCGACGTCGAGACCGGCAAAGTGCTCCATGGCTGTCCTCCGATGGCGTTTGGGGCGCGCCAACGCCCCGGGTTTGCTGAGGACGAGATTGTGCAGGACAGCCGCCTCACCCGCATCTGGTGCAGGCAACATGGCGACCGGCGGGGCGTGAGGCTCAGCGGTTACGCCGGCAAACAAATGACTTCCGTGTCCGGTCTTGTTGCCGCTTATGCCATTCGCTCACACAGGCCGGACCGGCCCTATCAGACTTCGGGGCGGATTCTCGCTGCAGCAGATCGAGGAGCTGGCGCAAACCCTCATCCCAGCCGTTGTCGAAGCGGACAAAATTAAGGTCCGAGATGTCGGCGTGGACCGCATTGAACGGCAGCGCATCGGCCTTGATCGGCACGATGAAGTCCTTGATTGCGTGCCGCGTCTGCGCGGCCTTGGCGATCTTCAACTCCCGGAGCGTTCCTTCCTTTCGGTTGGACTCCAGCGTTGAGATGAAGAGAAAACGGAAGGCGTGATCGTTGATCGCTGCTTCGATGTCTCGCCAAAACTGCTCGCCGCCGAGGAGCTTGGTCACATCGCGCCAGGTCTCATAGCCCGCGATCGCCAACTGCATGGCCAGCCAGGACGCGAACGCGTTGTCTTGCGGTGTTGCATGACTGACGAAGATCAGCCGGCGTGGTTTTGCTGATTCGGGCATGAGAACATTTGTAGCGCGCGCGCCGAATCGGGAGATACGAAATGAGCGAAACTGGCCTGTTGATAACAGCGAGCCGTTACTTCTTGTCGGCGGCGCCCTTCCAGGGATCGCCCGGCAGGCGTTCGATCAGCTCCTTGCGGACATTAGCGACGGCGGCTTCAAGATCCCATTTGTACCCCTGCGCCAGCAGAGGACCGATGTCAGCCGTAAACTGCGGGCTCGCAAGTTTGGCTGCGAAGGTTTTCTCGAACACCGCGCGCGTGACAGGCGTGTTGCCGTGTTCCATGTATTTGTGCAGCGCCTCAACGATGCGTGTTCCGCTCACGCCCTTCGTCTGAAGACCAGTGTGGAGATCGAGCAGGTCACGGCCCTTCTTGCGCTGGTGGAGCGCACGCATCTTCGTCCCGAGCAGTTCGTCGATGTGATAGCTTGGAATGTCGCATTTTCCCTCGAACCAGGGCGACGATACGAAGAACGGGACGGACTGGCGGCCGAACACGGCGAAATGCTCGCGCGTATTGATCTCGACCTTAAGCTTGAGAGGGATCGGAGGTGCGCCCTCCGAATTGAATTTGTACTTGAATGTCACCCGACCAGCATTCTGCTTGGTCGCCGGCTGTCCGAGCCACGGGTTCAGCGTCTCGTGGAGTGCGGCCATGATCGGGCCTGCCGGTTCGGCTTGCACCTGCACGAGGTCGATATCCTCCGAATAGCGGATCGCCGGCTTGAGAAACAACTTGTAGAGCGCCGTGCCGCCGCGAAACGCCAGAGCCTTCGACAGGACGGGGTTTGAGAAGATCTCGACAAGCGCGCGGCTGATCACCAGGTCCTGCTCGACCTGAATGTCCTGCACCCACGACGCTTCTTTCCGCCATGCGGTTATGTAATCGCGCGGGATCATACTTCGGCTTCCACCCGTTCGTTGACGACAAGCTTCCAGTTGAAGTCCCGCGTCGCGTCTTCCAGAGACCCGGACGGCAGGAGCGGGGTGTAGTCATGCACCCTGTCGCGCACATACGACCGCAGCGGCTCCGCCGCGTCAGTCGCATGGACACGCTCAAGCAGATAGCCAAGCCGCTGCGCCCAAGGCATGGGGGCCGTCGCCGCGGCTTGGACCAGCTTGACCGGATCGAGCTGTTCGACAAGCTCGGCAAGGATAGTCGCGACATTGTCGAGCCCACCCGCATGCTGGTGATAGCCGACAAGATCGATGGCCGTGAACTCCGGCGTCGAGACAGCAATCTCGCCGCGCGACGTGTTGAAGGACCGCGTTGCGACGGACGCGATGACGGGACGAAAGAAGAAAGCAACCTGCACGGAGCCGCAGACGAGACGCCGCCGCCGGCGCGCCACCATCACCTGAAACTCCTGCGGCGCGTGATGTGCCGCACCATAGAATTGGGCCGCCGACAGCATGGCAGCATAGTAGGGAAGCTTGAGATGTTTCATGAGCGCGGGAATGAACTGTTCGGCCGGCAGGCAGCCGAGAGAGCGATACTCCGGCGGCACGATGACGTAGAAGCCGCGCCCGGGCGATGCGATCAGGGTCTGCTTGGAGAGCCGATGCAGCGAGAGACGCACGGCGTCAGCCGTTCCCCCGAGAGCCTGACGAGCCTCAGCAGACGTGAAATGCGCGCGGCCAGCCTTGGCGAGACTGTCGATCCAAAAACGGGCGCGAGGAGAGGCTTCCGAAATCATGCGCGTAACGTATCACAATATGATACTTTTTGCACTATTTTTCGTGGGACGCCGGCAGGGCGCACAGAAAGTATCGAATATTGATACTTTCTGCGCGCCCTTTCGGACCATAACTCTGAAAGGGGCTGTCAAGGCAACTCGATATGATTTCGTTGGGCTATGGGCGCCTCTCCGGCCATCACGCCACCGCCCTACTCCACACAGATTCCGAGCGTGCCCGCAGGATGCGCATGGCGCGGCGGCTCAGCAGATGCCGTTGGATGTTGAACGCATTGTAGATTGCAGCGTGCGTCTCCAGAAATCGCTGCGCCGAGGCCCGGCTCTTGAAACCTTGCATCTTGCGCTCGCGCCTTCGAATGGGGAGGTGCGAGTTTTCGGCTCGATTGTTCTCTCGCAGACGTCCAGGCCGATGCCGATCGGCAAGCCCCAAGCGATCGAGCGTCGCACGAAAAGATCGCAATCCGTCAGTGACGTCGGATCGACGAGTTGCATCTCGACTATCCGTTTGCGGGCGCCCGAATGCTTCAGGGGCTGCTGAAGCGAGAAGGCTTCGAGGTGGGGCGCCTGCACGTCAGGACTTTGATGCGGAAAATGGGCATCGAAGCGATCTATCGCCGGCCGAACACATCGAAACCGGAGCCGGGGCACAAGATCTTCCCCTATCTCTTGCGCAACGTCCCGGTGACACAGCCCAATCAGGTGTGGGCGATGGATATCACCTACGTGCCGATGGCGCGCGGCTTCGTCTACCTGGCGGCGGTTGTGGACTGGTTCAGCCGCAGGGTTCTTGCCTGGCGGTTGTCGATCTCGCTGGACGCAAGTTTCTGCATTGAGGCGGTGGAGGAAGCGCTGGCGCTTTACGGCAAGCCGACGATCTTCAACACGGACCAAGGGAGCCAGTTTACATCGCTGGCGTTCACCGACGTGCTGAAGAAGGCCGAGATCGCCATCAGCATGGATGGCCGCGGCGCCTGGCGTGACAACGTCTTCGTCGAGCGGCTGTGGCGGACGATCAAGCACGAGGAGGTCTACCTGCGCGCCTATGACAGCGTCTCGGAAGCCCGCGCCTCGATCGGTCGCTACTTCGCCTTCTACAATGCGGCACGCCCACATAGTGGTCTTGACGGGCAAACACCCGACGAGGCGTACTTCAACCAGCTGCAGCCAATCCCGGCCGCAGCATAACCGAGGCGGAAATCCACTTATCCAACCCCCGGAACCTGTTCAGAGAAACCGAGCCAGCTCTTTCATCACACTTGCGATGCGCGGTTAGCGAACAAAGCCCCTAAGATCGATGACTAGGCCGAGCAGCATGTTGGAGCCGACCAAGGCCACAACACCGGGTCCGACAAGATACCTTGAATCCGCTTCACCCGGCGCAACACGCAGGGTCGCGAAGTGCTCATCGCGTTCCAGAACAAGCTCGGAATCCTGCTCAACTCTGCGCTGATCGATCGGCTCTAGAAATAGGCGCCAATACTTTTCTGAGGGTCGCGGCGGCTTAGTTGCCGTGGCTAAGCTCGCACCCAAGGATTGAAGAATCTCGATGCCATCGACGCCTCCGTCTATCTGCATGTCGAATATCATCAAGCCGTCGATATTGAGCCCTTTCGGACAGCTGCGGAGATCGGCAATGTGCAAAACTAGAATACCTGCTGATTGATCAAACCTTGGGATCAACGGACCTATCTCGCCCACAGGCGCCGTTCGACACTTTATAGAGGTTTCAGCACTCATCTCTCATTCCCGGTATGGCAGTGGGTTCCATCGGCCTCTGATCGGCCCTTCAGCTGCCGTTACGATCTTGCCGCCAGAAGGTGCCGTCGTCACCACGTAGACGCCTGTTTGAGAATCGCGCCGAACATAATTACCGCTAGCTGGGTCATGGAAAACTCGGCCGCGGTTGTATGCGTTCAAGACGGCTTGATTGTTTACGCCCCGGCTAGACCGCTCGATAATGTTCCTGAGGGCATGCGGATGAATCGCAATACCTCGGTTCTCAAAGAACGAGTATGTATGGCGCAGGTTCTGTCCGAGTTCGTGAATTCGGGCAATGTCACGATTGGTCGGCACCCACCCCGGCGGATGCGCTACGGTATAGCCTGGATCATAGCGATTTACTTCATTGAGACCGCGGTAGTAAATGTCGATCCTAATCTGCTCGGCCGGACTATAGTTGCGCGCCCGACCGCCTCTGCGTCCGTTAATTTCTACAACGTTTTCGTCGCCTTCGGCGGCGGGAAAGTATGATGGGTCGAATGCGCTGCCGCCGCAAACTGAGCCTTGTGCGGTATTGATCCGCGACGCAGTGCAGCTGGAGGACATGCCCGTTGAGTCCATCAGGTTAACCGGGTCGTTGCCAACATAAAGGTGTAGGTTTAAGTCATCCTCGTACCCGATGGGATCGGTCTGCATGAACCTACCGAGGTCGGAATTGTAGATGCGGGCCTTGTAGTAATAGAGGCCGATCTCGGGCAGCGCGACCTGGCCGGTGTAGCGGAAGCGGCTTCCGGCCCAGGCGTTGGGCTCGCCATAGGGGCCATAGCTGTAGCGGGTGACGCTGGCGCCGCTCTCGGCGACAATCGAGCCCTGGTTGTCGGCGATGAGGTTGCGGCGGTCGGTTGTGCCTGTCCCCTCATACCAGACCAGCGGTTCATCGACGCCGGGCCCGTGCACATAGCGGCGCAGCAGCGCACCGCCTGAACTGTACTCCGCGCTCAGCCTGTCGCCATCATGGAGGAAGTCGGTGGCGAGGCCGCTGGTGGTGTAGGTGCGCAGCCGCCCGAGCGGGTCGTAGGCCAGCGAGGTCGCGCCCGTCGTAACGGTGAGAAGCCGGTTCTCCAGGTCGTAGGTGAAGCTGCGCGCGCCATCGCAGGTGAGATTGCCGCGCAGGCCACCGCGCCTCAAAGGTCACGCTGCGGTCAGGGGAAAAGTCAGCAAGCCTCTTGAGCAGACCTTCTGGGCCTCGTCTTGTAGATCAACTCATCCACTTCTATCCTGCACTGGCTTCCGCAAAAACGATGCGGAGTTCGCAACCGTCATCTAGAGCGAGGACAAACAAGTAATGTTTGCTCGAATTCCTTGCGAGGTTGCCTGAGGGTAGTCTGCCCTGTGGGGATCTAGTCGCAGCTAGGCTCCGACACCGGTCGATGAACTCGTCGTTATCAACAATTCTAGCTTCTCTGATGAGGACTTCGTCCCAGAAGCCAACCATTTCCAATCCTACGTACCCGGCCAGACGTAGAACGGCTGGCACGGCAGATGATTGACGAATATGTAGCTTGACTTCGTTGTAGTCGAACTCTGTGCGAACTAGCTCGGCATCAGGCCAGTATATCTGACCTAGGGCGGCACGCGGATTAGAATGGCCAGTCATACAACGTTTTCTCCTGGGAAAACCACGGCCCCGTCATGCCTTTTTCCCGGCGATCGATGTGTAGATGGTCGACCGTGTGAAGGGGGTCTACCTTACCTTTGAAATTTGGATCGGCTGGATGCCCCTTCTCTACCCGGACCCGCATCGGCCCGGAAGAATCTTCTCCAACGAATTTCCTGCTGGATGTCGGATTTGTCGACGTATCCGTGAGTTTTCCGAGATTCGACTTTAGCTCGTCAGGCTTCGCCGGAATGGCAACGCCTCCCGGCGTCACGATGTAGTCTGGTGCGGTCTTTGTCAGAGACTCGGCAACGTTTGCTCCTGATCGAGTTCCCTGAATTGCAAGACTTGCCCCACCAGGAACCCCAGGAACGATTGCAGCCGCCACATCTATCGCTGCGCCGCCTAAATCTACAGCTGCGCTCAAGAAGTCGCCGCGTAGTGCGTTATTGATACTGGACCCAACACCGACGGCCGCGCTTCCGGCATCGATATACGTATCTGGCGTGACGCACCACGGAGCACACATCCCTGTCGGATCGCTCGCATTGATCGGATCGTTCCCGACGTATGCGTAGAGGTTGAGCTGGTCCTCATAGCCGATGGGATCGGTCTGCATGAACCTTCCGAGGTCGGGATTGTAGATGCGGGCCTTGTAGTAATAGAGGCCGATCTCGGGCAGCGCGATCTGGCCGGTGTAGCGGAAGCGGCTTCCCGCCCATGTGTTGGGCTCGCCATAGGGGCCATAGCTGTAGCGGGTGACGCCAGCCCCGCTCTCGGCGATCACCGAGCCCTGGTTGTCGGCGATGAGGTGGCGGCGGTCGGTTGTGCCGGTCCCTTCATACCAGACCAGCGGCTCATCGACGCCCGGCCCATGCACATAGCGGCGCAGCAGTGTTCCGCCTGAGGTGTACTCCGCGCTCAGCCTGTCGCCATCATGCAGGAAATCGGTGGCGAGGCCGCTGGTGGTGTAGGTGCGCAACCGGCCCAGCGGATCGTACGCCATCGAAGCCAGCGTGGTCGGGCCCGTCGTGACGGTGAGAAGCCGGTTCTCCAGGTCGTAGGTGAAGCTGCGCGCGCCATCGGAGGTGAGATTGCCCCGCAGGTCGTGCGTGAAACTCACCCCGGCGACCGCCGTGTACTGGTTGAGGCCGTTGCGGCTGTAGCTCTTCGAGGCGGCCGGCGTCGTCCAGGCATAGCTCTGATTGCTCGCCGTCCGCTGGCTGATCTGGCTCGCATTGGTGAAGCTGAACCCGAGCGTCTGGTCGTTGAGCGCTCCCGGCAGGTCCTGCGCCAGGCCGGTGAGGCGCGAGGCGTTGTCGAAGGTATGGGTGGTGATCGTGCCATCCGCGCGCGTGATGGTCGCGCGGCGGCCAAGCGCATCGTAGGCGTAGTCCGCCAGCGTGGTTGCGCCATTCTCCTGCACCAGGTCGACGCGGTTCATGGCGTCATAGGTGTAGGCCGCAAAGAACGCATCCGGCCAGGTGATGCGCGTGCGGTTGCTCGCGATGTCGTACTGGAAGGACAGCGCCCGGCCGTAGGCGGTCTCGCTGGTGAGCCGGCCTGCCGTGTCATAGGAGTAGGTCACGCCGGAGCCCGCAGCCGAGGCAAAGCGGGAATAGGAGCGCCGGCCTGCAAGATCATAGGCGCTGTAGACATCTTCCGCCGTTACGTTGGGAATGTCCTTCAGCGTCTCGCGGTTGAGATTATCGTAGGTGTAATTGATCGTGTTGCTGGAGCGCAGGCGCAGGGACGTGCGGTTGGAGTTGGCGTCGTAGCCATAGCCCTCATAGTCGGGAGACGTGCCCGCGCTTGAACAGGTCAGCGCGTTTTCTGCGATGCCGCCCGTGTTGGCCGCATTGGCGCCCAGCGTGGCCGACGGGAAGTAGAGCCGGCACAGCCGGTCGAACCCATCATAGACATAGGCCGAGCGGTTGTTGTTGGCGTCGGTGACGCTGGCGCGCTGGCCGTTGGGCCGGTAGGTCCAGGTCGCATAGTTCTGCTGCAGCGGCGTGCCGAAGGCGCGGATCTCGCGAAGCTGCTGGCCGGCGGCGTCATACTCGGAGCGCGTGACCCGGCCGACAGGGTCGGTGATGGTCTGCGGCCGGTCGAGGGCGTCATAGGTCGTGGTTGTGGTGTGCGACAGCCCGTTGGCGACCGTGCTGACCTGGCCGGTCGGGGTGTAGGTGCGGCTCTCGCGCGTGAGCCAAGCGGTGATCGCCGTGCCCGAGAACGCAGTGCCGCCCTCGGTGGAGGTCACCTGTCCCAGCGCGTTGTAATTGGTGCGTTCGGCGGCGAGCAGCGGGGCTGCGACCCCGCCATTGTGATATTTCACGACCGTCGGCCGCCGCATCGCATCATAGTCGGTCTCGGTGACATTGCCGCGCGGATCGGTGACGGTGAGCGTGTTGCCGGCAGCATCGTAGGTGAAGCTCGTGACCGCGTTGATGCGCGGCGCGGCCCCGGCATCAAAGGTGGTGGACGTGACCACGCCGCTGGTAGCGTTGTAGGCGGTCGAAGTGACAAGGCCGGTCGGGTCGGTTGCGGTGACGACGCGCCCGAAGCTGCCGGTCTGGCCAGTATAGGTGAAGCTGTAGATCGGCCGCGCGCCAGAGCCAATGGGCGCTGCCCCCGATGGCGCCGGCCGCGTGGCGCTCTGCATCTGGCCTGCGCCAACACCGCTCGCCACATAGGCAAAATCAGTGCGGAACCCCCGCGCATCGGTGATCGTCGCCGGCTTGTTCCACGTGTCGTTCCACGTCGCGCCAACCACAATGTTGGCAAGCCCCGATCCGGGCTTGGCAACCCGCGTCAGCTGCGTGACGCGGTTGCGCACATCGAACGCAATCTGCTCCTCGTCCAGCTCGGGATAGATGTATCGGTTGGTCCGCCCACGACCATCAATCCGCGCATTCGTCACACGGCCGAGTTCGTCGATGAAACGCTGCCAGCGCACCCCGCTTGCGTCGTGAACATTGAACAGGACCGCGTAACGATTGCCGAGCGGGTCCTCACGCTCGCCACGTGCGCCCGGAGCAATGCGAAACTCGTAGGGGTCTCGTCCACCCACCTGCAGCGCGACCGCATCCTGCGCTTCCTTCACCCGGCCGAGAGTGTCGTAGGTGTACCTCAGCGAAGGCGTCGTCGTGTCGTTGGCGTCATAGACTTCGGTCAGTCGCGGTTCGCCTGCAACAACGGACGCGCTGAAACGCGTCTGCGCGCCGCCTGCATCTGTGATCGCGCTAATCGTCTCAAGCCCGCCGGTGGAGGTAATGGCGACGGTGCGAAGATCACCGCCCGAAAGGCCATTGTCGAATCCGGTCCAGCGGAACGCAGGCCCAAGGCCCATGTAAGTGAAGCGAATGCGGCGTCCGAGAGAATTGGCGACCTCGGTCAGGACCGGCGCGCTGAACTCCTCAACCTGATTGTAGGTCAGGCTGACGCTGACACCCTGCGGAAAGCTCCACGTTGACATGCGGAAGCCGCGAAGCTGGGCAGCACATCCCGAGCCGCCGCTGTTGAGGATCACTTGGGTCCAGCGGACGAAGGTTTGAACGTCTCCGTTTGCGCTGGTCACCTGGAAGGAGACGCCGTTGTCGAGCCAGCCGCGCGTCGGGCTGTAGTTGATGTCTAAGGGAATGCAAACGCTTTCCTGATAAACTCCCGCCGTCCGCTGGCCGGTCTGGACAAGAGTTGCGTAGCCTGCAGCGCCCGGTGAGATGTACTGGCCATTGGCGATGCGGACGAACTGGCGCGTGTCATTGCCGACGCTCACAGTAACAACGTTGGCGGTGACCTGCTTCAGCTGCCAGGCGGCAACGAGAAGCGCGGCGGCTTCGCGCTGTGGCGAGTACGCCGCGCGGTAGATGTCCTGTTCCACCAGAAATGCCGCGATGGTTCCCGCTGCTGCGCGCGCGTCAGTCTCGCCCATCGCCTCAAGGCCGCTCGCCGAGATCGACAGCATGTTATGCCAGTTGCTTGTCCACGGTGCCGACGGCTGGGTGTGGATGTCTGGCCCAAACGCATTCGTTGGAACAAACCCGCCGCGCCAGATCAAATTCGCGGAGAGCTGGTAGGGGAAATCGCCGCTGCCGATGCTGAGGCTGGCGGGGCTCGCGTACGTAACAGCGCCCTTGGTGAGATCAACGCCGATTGCAGTCGATCGATCCACAAAGCGAGACTTGAGGATATCGGCGGCTTTGGACGGATCATACTGCGCTTGGTGCGAGGTCTGGGCCCCACCTCCCCCGCCCTTTGCAAGGAAGCGTGTGCCGACAGTGATGTGGGCGATCTCAATTGGATCGCCGCTGACGGTGCGCACCGCGACAAGCGCACCGCCACGCTGCATTGAATCATAGTGACCGCAAACCGTCGGGTTGTTGGGCGCAGGAATATAGAAGGCGCCGCCACGCTGGCCCGGTCCGAGGAAAGCTTCCTCGGAAGAAACAACGTCAAACCCAGCGATTGCGTAGTTGGTTACAACGGCACCCAGTCCGTTGCGACGACTCTGAACCTCATTCGTCCCCAACAGAGGTTCGCCGCCGCAGTTGTGGCTGTTTTCGGGAACGGTGCTGCTCGTTTGCCCCTCGGTAACTGCGAGGTCATCGGCAAACGCGGCATTGCCGCCGTTGAACTGATAGAACCGCCGTGGTCCAAACCCGTTTGACAAATCCTCCGCCGATGGCGGACGGTTGCCCCAGTCAAACCGCGTCGCGGTCGATGAGGTGTCCGGCAAATCGGCAACCTGACCGGCGACACTTGCTTCCAGGGCGTCGCGCGTTGCAGCGATCGCGAAAATCGCTGCACGTCGGTCAGCTGCATCAGCGTTACGATCGATGTAGCTGAAGCCGTCATCCACATCGATGCGATCAAAACTGTCGACGATGTTGTAGTAGAAGGTCCGCAGGTCGGGCTGCTGAAACTCGCACTGACCAATACAAAACTGGCGCGGCTGCGCATCGCCTGCCACCACACCGAGGGACCGGTGATGCGAGTATATTCCATCACCAATTTCCGCGTGGAGCTGCGACGCACGGGTGGCCTGGACCATCCAGCTTGAAGCAAGCTGGTCCCGCCGCGCATCGCCAGCACTCTGTCGATAGTCGTCCGGACATGTCTCGCACGACTGCGGTATTGTCGGGGGAACAACCGCGTCGTTTCGTTGGCCCCAAGCGTCCGCCAGACCGGAGTTCGTATCGCCCCACGCGTTGAGGATAGTGATGGGGAGCATCATGTAAACAGACTTCGCGATAGCCGTGGGAGCGGCGACGTCCATGTACGAGCCATTTGCGGTCGCGGTCCCATCGGATGCGGCTGCATATGGATGGTTGGCGGTGAGCGTTATCAGCCCGTCGCGCTGCAGAAACAGTTCGAACGCGCTGTAGGTCCCAAGCTGGGCGATCTGTTCGGATCGTCCCATCACCAGCAAAGAAAACGTGTTTGTTGTATAACCTCCGCTGCCGGCACTCGTCACAAAATTCGTGTTCACGACCAGACGGCGGCCATAGGTTTCGTCGACATAGACGCTGGCCGTGATGATGGTCGCCATTCCAACACCGCCCTGCTTGTCGATCTTGATTCCGAGGGTCGTGCGATAGGCATCGGGGATATCCCCGGTCCAGGTACGATCGACGGTCGCCGTGTATGGGAGGCTGGTTTGGCGTAATCCGCCAACCGGTGCCTCGAAGCGGACGATCCGCTGCCCGCCGACAATGTCGTCCATCGATGCCGCCGGATTTGCGGTCATGTACGTGAGCAGGTTGGTGCTGTAGGTCTGCAGGCTGGCCGTCAACGTCTCCGTGTTAAGATTCCTGACGAACGAAACACCAGAATTGGTTCCGCTCGTCATGCCATTGGTTGCATTCGACAGTGGCGTGCCGGTGGTGAGTCCCGCCGTGGTCGCGAGGTTAATACCCGCAAGAAATGCGTGCGTCTTATAGGACGGATCGAAGACATAGGTGGTCCCGCCAATGACGACAGCGACCCAGACATGCCCAACAGTAATCGTCGACACGTTCGCCGTGCCGTAGGCACATGTCGCACTTGTCGAGCTGTTAATGATCGCGGGTATGCCGCCGCTGGACAACAGCTGGCAGGCGGCAGTTGCGCTTTGCAGACCGGTCCAAGCTGAGAACTGCGTGCCTGAGAGCTGGATCGTGCCAACGCGATAGCTTGCCGAATATCCAGACTCGCGCAGCAACTCGACCATCAGGTGCGCTTGATCGAAGGGCGTGCCGCTGCGGTCGATCAGTGCGCCCATTGCGCCTTTGCGCAGCCCGTACGCCCATTCGACTTCGACGTTGTTGCGCACGTAGTCGTAGATGAGGTCGACATCGTTGCGCAGAGCGCGAGCAAGTTCTCGCACTTCGTCCGGGCGCTGTGTCAGCCCCAAACCGTTCGTATGCGTCGTTGATGGTGGATAATATCCGTTGGCAGCGCCTGGCGTCAGCAGCGCAGCGGTTCCGATACGTGATGAAGGCTGATACGTTTGTGCGTGAGCTGCACTTGCTGCCGCAACAAGGAATGCAAGCGAAACAACAAGCTGGACCAATCGCATCAACCTGCGGAGCCCACGGAATGGATGATCGGCCACTGCGCCTTCCCCCATTGCTGCTTGACTTGTGATCTAAGTCGCTTCTCATTTGATAAGTCAATGCGAACGTTCGTTGCGCGCACGAGTCCAGTGACACGAGCGCCGCGAGTGAACGCGGGAGGCTGTCGATGACGGTATCGCGTCGAGCGCTCATCAACCGGTTCATGCTTGGCGGCGCTGTCGCCGCGCTGATGCGAACTGAAAACGCTTTTGCTCAGACGGTGAACTATACCTACGACGAGCTCGGACGCATCAAGACGGTCACATACTCAAATGGCGCAACGATCACCTACACCTACGATGCGGCAGGCAATCGAACACAGTTGACGCAAGTTGCCGGCACGCCCCCGCCCACCGGAAGCTTCTCCGTCAATCCCACGAGCATTGGACCTGGCGGATCGGCGACGTTGTCGTGGACCAGCGCTAACGCAACTTCAGCGACAATCAGCAATGGCGTCGGATCGGTCACGCCGGTTGCTGGCGGGTCGGTCGCTGTCTCGCCGACATCGACCACGACCTATACGCTGACACTCACAGGTCCGGGCGGACAAACAACACTGCAGACAACCCTCACCGTCACAGGCGGTTTCAATCAGACAATTCAGATTACCGGACCGGGCCCGGTCAATCTGCGCACGCTTGCTGATGCCGCCGGCTACAACGGTGCGCAAAACGCAACAGTTACGTTTCAACTCGGCAGCGCCGTCACCATTACCGGGGCCGGCGGGACGCCCAATGGCGGCATCGCCATCGATACCGGCACATGGCCTACATCGACCTACACCATCAATCTCACGCTAGAGGTCAGCGGCAAGGTTTATGGCGGCGGTGGCCAGGGCGGGAATGGCGCTGGAGGCTCTAACGGCACGAACGGAGGCGCAGGCGGTGACGCGATTCACTGCCGCCTGCCGACAAACATCACCGTCAACGCCGGTGGCGAGGTCAGGTCTGGCGGAGGCGCAGGCGGTGGTGGTGGCGGACGCACGAATGCATCAGCCGAGACAGATCGGGTCGGAGGTGGTGGTGGCGGTGGCTTCCCGAATGGCGCCGGCGGCGCAAAGGGCGTTCCGGTCTTCGATGGCAACGACGCGGGCGCTGCGAACGGCACAGCTGGCACGACATCCGGCGGAGGTGCGGGTGGCGCTGGTGAGGCCGGAGGCGGTGGAGCGGGCGGTGTTGGTGGAGCCGCAGGCGCCAACGGAGCAAACGGATCAGCCGGTAGCGGATCGGGTACGGTGAGAGCACCTGGGACTGGTGGAGTTGCGGGCTTTGCCGTGCGCAAGAATGGCCACACCGTGAACGTCACCAACAACGGTACAGTTGTGGGGACCGTGGGCTGATGGATTCACGCCTGACGCCCATGACAGAGAAGAGTCAGAATTCACGAGTCATCGTTCTCAACTGGCCGGCAATCCGACTGCGCGGTGCAGGCCGAACTCTACCGGCATCGCCATATGCAGAATTGCGTTCCGCAATTGTCTGCCCATTCGGTGGGGCGTCGCTCGCCATTGCTATCTCGCGCCGTGCGCCCCTTGAGCTTGCCACTGCACTGCATGCGAATGCTGCTGTTGCACGGCCATAGGCCAATTAGCTGCCATGACGCCATTGGCGTAGTTCGCGTCGTGACGGTCAGACCTTGAGTGTTTGCATAGCGGTGGCTCGGTCCGATAGTGGGTTCCGCTCGCCTTGGGCCATAGAAGCACCTAACGAATACTCAGCCCAGTCCTCCATGAGGCTGCGGCGCTTGTCGAACAGATCGCCGCGTCGATAGGCGGCTTCGACCTTGTCACCGATCGCGTGTGCGAGTGCAGCCTCTGCCACCTCCCGGGGATAGGCGGTTGTCTCCGCCGCCCAGTCCCTGAACGTCGACCGAAAGCCATGACCGGTCAGGTCCTCGCGGCCCATCCGGCGCAGCATCATCAGGAAGGTCATGTTGGAGAGGGGCTCGCCTTCACGGGCGCTCGATTCAAACATGAACCCTGATCTGAAGACCTTCTTCTTCATCGCGTATGCGAGGATTTCCAGAGAGGCGTCGGTGAGCGGGATGCGATGTTCCTTGCCAGTCTTCATGCGCACCGGCGGGATCGTCCAGATCTTCTTCTCGAGGTCGAACTCCCTCGTCTCGGCAAGGAGGGTCTCCGAGGTACGGGTTGCATTGAGGATGCAGAAGGCGAACGCCTTCGCGCCGATCGTGTCGATTGAGACCAGCTCGTTCATGAAGGCCGGGAGTTCGGTGTAGGCAAGCGCGGCATGGTGGGCGATTCGCTTGATCCTGGCGCGCGCCGGCAGAGCCTTGTCGAGATGGCCCTTCCAGCGCGCCGGGTTCTCCCCGTCGCGATATCCCCTGACCTTCGCCCAGTCGAGAATGACCTCGATCCGACCCCGAAGCCGGTTGGCGGTCTCGGTTTTCGTCGGCCAGATCGGGTCCAGCACGCGCAGCACGGCGGCCTGGTCAACTTCCGCCACCGACCGGTCGCCAAACTGAGGATAGGCATAGTTCGACAGCGTCGAGCTCCACTGCGCCCGGTGCTTATCGTTCTTCCAGGAGTTCTTGTGCGCCTCGATATAGGCCTCCGCACATTCCTTGAAGGTTATCCGCCGGCTGGCCGCGGCCTGAAAGGCGGCGCGCGCGGCTTTGCGCGCGTCGATCGGATCCGTGCCATTGGCGGCCGTCCGGCGGGCGTCCGCCGCCCGAGACCTGGCATCCGCCAGTGTCACGACATCGAGTGATCCAAGGCCCATCTCCCGCGTGCGGCCTGTACTGGCGCGATACCGCACGACCCAGCTTTTTGCGGTCGACCTGTCCTTCTTCGTCTGCACTTGCAGGAAGAGGCCGCCGCCATCAGCATAATAGCCGGGCTCGCTCACCTTCTCGACGAACTTCGCCGTCAGCCGGTTTCTCATTTCGTTCCGCTCCAACCCATAAACAGCGGCTTCCTGCGTCGAACTGCACGGCCCGTTCCAACCCACGCGCCAACCCACAAAAAGTCCGCGCGTGGGCGCCATGGCGCGGGATCGCCTGAGATGTCTCAGGTTGGCGGATGGCCGCTCCGCCTACATTTCTGCTGTTCGATGAGACGGGCTGGCACAGGTTGAAATTCGGCCGGAACCGACACCCCTTCCGCCATACCACGCCCAAAAGGCCACTAAATGGCTGGCCTCGGGCGATGGCCTGCACCTGCCCGCTTGCGATCGGGCGAACACCCGTTAGTTTCCCGCCCGACCGAACCCGGTCGGCCAACGAAACTCCCCAAGGAACCGCCCATGAAACTCCGCCTTGCCTCCATCATCGTGCCCGCCGTTCTCGGCGCTTTCGCCATGACCGCTTCGGCTCAGGAAGTCACCGCCGCGGCCAAGCTCTCGGTTGAAACAACGCCAATCGCCGAGATCATCAAGAACGAGAAGGCGAAAGCCGCCCTCGAAGCCGCCCTGCCCCCGATCGCCGAATACTACGACCAGATCGGCGCGATGACGCTCAAGGACGTCGCCCCCATGTCCCAGGGCGCGCTCGACGACGCCAAGCTGAAAGAACTCCAGGCGACCTTCGACACGCTGTCGTAAGACGACTCGGCTTCGTGTCCTCCGTGCCGCTGGGCGGGGGACACGAACCACGCGCCCGACGTGGCACTTGCCTATCCCCTCTCCCCAACGTGATAACAGCCTAGACCCCGTCCGGGGCGTATGAGTCTGTGTCCGGGGGTGTTGTCCGATGTGGTTCGAGAATGTCGGGACGTTTGTCGAATTCGGCTTCCAGCACATCATCCCGCAGGGCCTCGACCACGTCCTGTTCGTGATCGCCCTCTATCTGAACGCGCGCAGCTGGCCCTCGCTCTTCCTACAGGTCACCACGTTCACGCTGGCCCACACGATCACGCTGGGGCTTGCGGCCGCTGGATTCATCGCGAGCCCCGGAGCGGTGATCGAGCCACTGATCGCGCTTTCCATCGTGGTGTTGGCGCTGGAGGCAATGCTCGCGCCGAAGGCAGCGGCCTGGCGTCTGCCGGTGATCTTCGCATTTGGACTGCTACATGGCCTGGGCTTCGGTTCGGTGATGAAGGTCTATCTCGAAAACGCAGACCTGTCCGCCGGCCTCGTGGGCATCACCATCGGCGTTGAACTTGGACATCTCCTGGTGCTGATCGCCACCGGCCTCGCAGCCTTCCTTGTCCAGATCGCACTGAAGACCGCCCGCAAACCGGGGCTCTATCGCCCCGTCTTCGTGATCCCTGTTGCCAGCGTCATCGCGCTGGTTGGCGCGTACTGGGCGCTTCAGCGGGTGGGGATTCTGCCGGAGTAGGGAAGTGGTGCCCAGGGCCGGAATTGAACCAGCGACACGCGGATTTTCAATCCGCTGCTCTACCAACTGAGCTACCTGGGCGCACCGCCTCGCGGCGATGAAGGCGCGATGTATAGGGGCAGGCCTATTCTCTGTCCATGCCCTTTGCGCCGGGTCCAGAAGGCATACTTTCGGGGGAATTCGTGGCGTCGAACCGATCCTCTTCCTCCTCCCCTGCCCCGCTCCCCGGGATGGCATAGCTCCCCTTGAGCCAGCGCGAGAGATCCACGTCGGCGCAGCGGCGGGAGCAGAACGGTGCGAAGGGCTTTGCCGCCGGTTTGGCGCAGATCGGGCAGGCCATCAGACACTCCTGACATCGGGCCAGGCGCCATGACCCAGCGCCGCGACCACGGTCCAGCGCTGGCCGATGCGGTCGCCAAGCGCCTGGCGCCAGCCAATATGGTCATGGTCGAGCCAGGCTTCGACCTCCGGGCTGACCCGCGCCTCGAGACGCGCGCCACGGTCCTGCCAACCTGCCGTCTCGATCGCACGGAGCGTCTCCAGCGCGGCGCGCTCAACCGTGCCGGTCGCGAGCGCATCGACGAGCGGGCGGCCGCGCCGTGCAATCGCCGCCTCGACGACGCCGAGCCTCGACATCTCGAGTATGTCGCTCGATCGCGCGAGATAGCCGGCCAGAATCTCGCGATAACGTGCCACCACAGCGCGACGGCCTTCCGCCTGCTTCATTCCCACACAGTCGATCATCACTAGCCCGCCAAGGGAGCGGAGCGAGATCTGTCGTGCCGCAGCCTCGACCGCGGCTAGGTTGACCTCCTGCGCAAAGCGCTCGGGATCGCCCGCGCCGCGCCGCGCGCCGCCATCGACGTCGATCAGCACCGCGCCGCGCGTTGGGTCGATTGCGATGTCGCCGCCGCCGGGCAGCTGCACCACGCCATGCGTCGCCTCGTCGATCGCCGCATCGACCAGCGCGCGCGCTTGTGCGCCGGTTATCTCAACGTCAATGCTGACCCCTTCGAGGAAGCAGTCCGTTTGCGGCGGCGCATGCAGGCTTGGCCGGTCCGGCGCGGCGATCTTCGGCGAGATATCCGCCAGCGCCAGCAGCGGCCCCTTGCCCGCCCACGCTTCGGCCTTAATTCGGAAGGCGATCATCGCGCCTTCGATCACCCGTTGCCCCGGTGTAGGTTCGATCACGCCATCCGGCGCATGTCCAAGATCCACGAACCAGCCACGCCCACCCGGCAGGCGCGCCCGGACCCTGCCCCATCGCACTTCCCCCAACAGCGCGCGGACCCCGCGCTCGCTCCAGCGTTCGATATGCAGACGGAAAGGTCGCTCCTGGTCGTCGAGCAGGAGGCGGCGTGTCTCTCCCACGGCTTCATCGATGACGAGCCGCACATTCATGCGCTGCTCCATCGCCGCGCCACCGGGTAGCCGAGCCCCTCGAGAACCGATGCTGTCTCGTAGAGGGGCAAGCCGACGATTGCGGAATAGGATCCGGTTATGCCGGTTACGAAGCTGCCCGCCTGTCCCTGGATCGCATAGCCGCCCGCCTTGCCGCGCCACTCCCCGCTGCTGATGTAGCCCTCGATCTCCTGGCCGGACAGCCGCTTGAAGGCCACGCGCGCCTCCACAAGCCGCGAAGCAGATCGCCCATCTGGTGCGAAAACGGCGACGCCGGTCACCACGTCATGCTTGCGGCCGGACATTAGCTCCAGGCACGCCCGCGCGTCGCTCTCCGTCTCGGCCTTGGGCAGGATGCGTCGCCCGACACCGACAACCGTATCCGCCGCGATCACGAACATTCCTTGCAGGCGCGCACGCGCCGCCTCGCCCTTCTGGATGGCCAGCCGCCTTGCGAGATGGCCCGGGCGCTCGCCGCGTTGGGGAGTCTCGTCGATGTCGGCAGGAGCGATGCGCTCGGGCACGAGGCCGATCTGGCCCAGCAGGTCCAGCCGTCGCGGGCTCGCACTGGCCAGCGCAAGCCCCGGACTGGTCCTGTCTGTGGTCGTCACTTGAAGGGGCTCACGGCGGATGCCGTTACTTGAAGCGGTAGGTGATGCGGCCCTTGGTCAGGTCGTAGGGCGTCATCTCGACGAGCACTTTGTCGCCGGTCAGCACGCGAATGCGGTTCTTCCGCATCTTACCGGCCGTATGCGCGATGATCTCGTGATCGTTGGACAGCTTCACGCGAAACGTCGCGTTGGGCAGCAGTTCAACGATCGTGCCTTCGAATTCGATCAGTTCTTCCTTCGCCATGAGGCTCCTTGCAGGCGGCTGGGTCGTGGGCGAGGCCCCTATACACGTATTCCGCGGGATTCGTCGATTCCCCCGAAAACCCGTGCCTTCTAGCCCCGGGCATGCAGGGCGCAGACGAGGGTGAACAGCCGTCGGGCGGTGTCGAAATCGACTTCGGCCTTGTCCGCCAGCCGCTCGGTCAGGACCTGCGATCCCTCATTGTGCAGTCCCCGCCGCCCCATATCGATGGCCTCGATCTGGCTCGGCGTCGAATTGCGGATCGCGTCGTAATAGCTGTCGCAGATCATGAAATAGTCCTTGATCACCCGCCGCAGCGCCGTCAGCGACAGCAGCAGTTTCCGGACTGGCGATCCATCCTGTTCCGAGATGTCAAAGACCAGCCGGTTATCTGCCAGCGAAAGCACAACATTGTACGGCCCGCCCTCATGGCCCACGACGCGAAAGCTGTTCGCCTCCAGTAAGTCGAAGATTGCGACCTTGCGTTCGTGATCTGCATCCGGCCCGGCTGGCGCGAGGCTCTTCTCGTCGATCTCGATCGCGGCGATGCGGCAGCTGGACATCACCCATTGCCCCGGCGGATCGATACAGAGAGCCCGTGCGCGGGCAGCCCCTCGCATTTCGCAAGGATCTCTGCCGCAGACGCCAGATGGCGGAATCCCTGTTCGGTGATCCGCTGAACCGAGGTCCGCTTCATGAAGTCCAGCACGGAGAGCCCCGAGGCAAACCGCGCCGCGCCAGACGTCGGCAGGACATGGTTCGATCCAGTCACGTAATCGCCCAGCGCCTCCGGCGCCCAGCGGCCGAGGAAGATGGCGCCGGAGTGACGAACATCCTTCGCAATCGCGTCAGGATCCATCGTGGCGATCTCAACATGCTCAGGCGCGATCTGGTTGATGATCTCAGCCGCGCGCGCCATGGGCGCAATGACAACCGCGCCATAGTCGCGCCATGCATCCACGGCTGTCTTCGCGGTGGCGAGCTGCACGATCTGCTGCTCGACGGCCGCCTCGACACGCGCGGCCCACGCGGCGTCATCCGTGATCAGGATCGACTGGGCCAGCGGATCGTGTTCCGCCTGGCTCAGGAGATCGGCCGCAATCCACTCCGGCCTGTTGTGATTGTCCGCGACCACGGTGATCTCGGATGGCCCGGCGATCGTGTCGATACCAACGTCTCCGAAAACGATGCGCTTGGCGGCCGCAACATAGGCGTTACCGGGTCCCACGATCTTGTCGACCGGCCTGAGATTGCCGGCCCCGTAGGCCAGCGCGGCCACGGCCTGCGCGCCTCCGATTGGATAGAACTCCGTGGCCCCCGCACGCACCGCCGCATAAGCCACGGCCGGGTTGAGCTGTCCGCCGGGCACTGGGGACACCATCACGATCCGCTTCACGCCTGCAGCACGCGCCGGGATGGCATTCATCAGTACGGAACTTGGATAGCTCGCCCGGCCGCCCGGCACATAAAGACCCACGGCATCAACCGGCGTCCATCGCCAGCCGAGCTCAAGCCCGTTCGGATCCGTGAAGCTGTGATCCCTTGGCCGCTGCTCCTGGTGGTAGCGCTCGATGCGCCCCGCCGCGAAGTTCAGCGCTTCCCGAACGTGAACGGCGCATTGCTCCGCCGCCTCCAGCAAGTCAACGCCGCTTGCCTGGAGTGTGTCTGGATCGATCTCGACATTGTCGAAACGGAGCGTGTGCGCCGCTACCGCCTCGCCCCCACGCTCTCTGACATTGCGGACGATCGCGGCCGTTGCTGCGTGCACATCTTCCGTACCTTGCGCCCTGCGCAGCGAAAGGAACCTGCCGAACGCATCCACGAAGTCGGCTTCGGCTGCATTGAAGCGGCGGATGCTCATGGCCGCCTCTTGTCATGATCGGGTCGGCGCCGCGTCGGCCATGCTGGCCCGATGTCAGCCAATGTCACATCCACGCACTCGGCAGTCAGCTCGACCTGCGCATCACCGGAGAAGAACAGCTTCACCACGCCCCCAGGGGGCTCGGCGCCTGGCTCGAAGCTGATATCCATCAGCGAATAGACCGCATCGACGTCCTTCGTCACACCACGCGTGCGAACGCCCTGCACCCCAGCAAACGCCAGCACGGCGCGCGAGCGGAAATACGGCATGCGCTTACCCGCTCGCTCCCACTGGAAGCGATTGATCTCAAGCCCAAACGTGCGCGAGCGGGCGTCGAACCTGATATCCTGCGGCTTGACGAGCCCGTCCTGGGCGGCAGCCGCGATGATGGCCAGCCCTTCGGCGTCTTCCGCGAGGAGCTTCAGCGCGCTCACGTCGAATTCCTTCTGTCCGACCATGGGCAAAGCCTGTGGGGGCCAAACGCACGAGGCGCGCGAACGGCGGCGGTCTTCCTAGACCAGAATACAGGATTTCTCCAGCGACACGGCCGCCGCACCGGCGTCAGGCTGAATCCCCCTGGCGGGTGATCCTGGCGCCGCAGCGCCCAAGCTTTTCCTCCAGTCGCTCGAAGCCGCGGTCGAGATGGTAAATGCGGTTCACGACCGTCTCCCCTTCCGCCACCAACGCTGCGATCACAAGGCTCACCGACGCCCTCAGGTCTGTCGCCATCACCTGTGCGCCCTTGAGCTTCACGACACCCCTGACGACCGCCTCATTGCCGCGTACATGGATATTCGCGCCGAGCCGGCTCAGTTCCGGGGCATGCATGAACCTGTTCTCAAAGATGTTCTCGCGGATCGTGCTGGTTCCCTCGGCGATGCACATCAGCGCCATGAACTGCGCCTGCAGGTCGGTCGGAAACCCCGGGTGTGGGGAGGTTTCCACATCCACCGCCTTCAGGGGCGTCGCCGGATCGCGCTTGATGCGAAGACCCTTAGGTTCGACCTCCACGGTGACGCCAGCGCGCCGCAGACAATCGATGAGGGCGCCGAGGTCTGCCTCGCGTGCGCCCTCAAGGAGGACATTCCCGCCCGTCGCCGCCGCCGCGATCGCGAATGTGCCGGCCTCGATCCGGTCGGCGATCACGTCGTGACGCGCGCCTGTCAGTCTCGGTACGCCCTGGATGCGGATCGTCGGCGTGCCGTAACCACTGACTTTGGCGCCACAAGCATTGAGACAGACCGCCAGATCGCCGATCTCGGGCTCGCAGGCGGCGTTTTCGAGGATCGTCTCGCCATCAGCCAGCACGGCTGCAAGCATCGCGTGCTCCGTCGCCCCAACCGAGACGAAAGGAAAATTGATGTGGGCACCCCTGAGGCCACGCAGCGCCGCCGCCTTCACATAGCCTTCCTCGATGACGATATCGGCGCCCATCGCCTCGAACGCCATCAGGTGCAGGTCCACCGGCCGCGCCCCGATCGCGCAGCCACCGGGCAGCGACACCGTCGCATGCCCCACACGCGCGAGCAGCGGCCCGAGCACGTTAAATGTCGCGCGCATCTTCCGGACAAGGTCATAGGGCGCGATGGTCGAGGAGATGTTTTCTGCGTGCATTCGGCAGAGCGCCTCGCCCTTCGGCCACTCCACCACGACACCGAGGCTCTGCAGCAGCTTTTCCATGAAGCGCGTGTCCGCGAGGTTCGGCATGGAGGTCAGCACCAGCGGTTCCTCGCATAACAGCGAGGCGGCCATGAGCTTCAACGCGGAGTTCTTCGCGCCGGAAACGGGAATCCGGCCTTCGAGCGGCCCGCTGGCGAGAATCGAGAGCTTGTCCATGAGGGCTGGTTATGGAGCCGAAATTGGCGGGCACAAGGCGTGAGCCCGCCTAATCCTCGGCGGGGTCCGGCTTTCCTGGGTCTTCCGCTTCATTTCGATGGGCGGCAGCCTTGCGGCGCTTCAGGTTTGCCCGGAGTGCGTCGGCCAGGCGCTGCTTGCGTTTGTCGGCCCCGGCGGCCTGTTTGCGGGGATTTTCCTGATCATTCCGCGACATCATGGCCTGTCTAGCACCTCCCCTTCCCATTGGGAGGGGTTTCCGTTATGCGAACGCCTCCGCTTCGGCGGAATGCTGCCGTAGCTCAGTGGTAGAGCGCATCCTTGGTAAGGCTGAGGTCGGGAGTTCAATCCTCCCCGGCAGCACCAGTCGCAAACCCTATCCCTCGACCCTGGCGTCCGGCGACATTCCCCTCAACCGCGCCACATCCTCATCCGTCATGAACACGTCGAGGGTCAGCTCCGACTCGCCCGACAGCATCTCCGCCGACACTTCGCAGTTCTTGTGCAACCAGGCGTGCAGCCGTCCGTCCGCCGCCGGGATTGTCACGCGCCGCGGCCGCCGGTTGCGGAAAAGCACGCCTTCGATCCGGAAAAGCAACTCATCGACCCCCTGCCCTGTCAGCGCGGACGCGAGGAACGCCGGCGGGTTGTGGGTCTCGGCCCGGGCGGCCAGCACGCTGCGGGCAGCCTCGCCCAGCGCATCCGCCTTGTTCCACACCTCGATCACCGGTGGGCGCTCCAGACCGGTCTCCTCTGAGAGCTGCTCCAGGATCGTGTAGACATCGTTCGATTGGTACTCCGTATCTGGGTGCGCGATGTCGCGGACATGGATCAACATGTCGGCTTCCATCGCCTCTTCCAGCGTGGCCCGGAAAGCGGCGACGAGCGTCGTCGGCAGATCGGTGATGAAGCCGACCGTATCGACCAACGCCATCCGCCGGCCCGACGCCGCCACGATCTCGCGCGCGGTAGGATCGAGCGTGGCGAAGGGCATGTCAGCCGCCAACACGTCTGAGGAGGTAAGCCGGTTGAACAGGGTCGACTTTCCGGCGTTGGTGTAGCCAACGATCGCCGCAACCGGCGCGCCACGCCTGGCCCTGCCCTCGCGTTGCAATCGCCGCGTGCGACGCACATCCTCAAGCTCCCGCTTGAACCCGGCAATGCGCTTGTCCAGCAATCGTCTGTCGGTTTCGAGTTGGCTTTCGCCGGGGCCGCCGAGGAAGCCAAACCCGCCGCGTTGGCGTTCAAGGTGCGTCCACGTCCGCACCAGCCGCGAGCGCTCGTAGAGCGAGCGCGCCATCTCCACTTGCAGTCTGCCTTCCGCTGTCCGTGCGCGTAAGCCGAAGATCTCGAGGATCAGCCCGGTCCGGTCCACAACCTTGAGCTTGAGCTCGGTCTCGAGGTTACGCTGCTGAACCGGTGTCAGCGCGCCATCGACGATGAACAGCGTCACGCCTTGATCACGAAAGCGGCGGGACAGCGCATCGAGCTGTCCTGCGCCCAGAAGTCGCGCCGGGTGAGGTTCACGCACATTGACCTGTTCGGCAAAAGCCAGTTTCACGCCGAGCGCCTCGGCCAGGCCCATGCTCTCTTCCAGGCGGGATCGTGCGACCTCTGCCCCGCCGATCACGGGCAGAACAACCGCGGCGACATCCTCAGGCGGCCCGCGGTCGATCAGGTCTCTTGGCAATCAGTCCTCGTCTTCATTCTCGAAGAGATTGACCGGCGCGTTGGGCGCGATGGTCGAGATGGCGTGCTTGTACACCAGCTGCGGCGGGCGACCTTCGCCCTTGAGCAGCACGCAGAAATTATCAAACCAGGTCACAATGCCCTGGAGCTTGACGCCGTTCACAAGGAACACGGTCAGGGGCGTTTTCCCCTTCCGCACGGCGTTGAGGAAGATGTCCTGCAGGTTCTGTTTCTTGTCAGCCGACATGGATGTTGCGAGCCTTCTTTGCTGGGGCCTTGCCGAACCTTTAGCCTTTCCGGCTCGCAATGAGCAATGGCTTGCCCTCCCGCTCTTGTGCGGTGGGTCGGTTCGCCTGCCATGCTTGCGAAAGCCAGCGGCGCCGCCCGCAAGGACGGCGCCGCAGCAAGACAAGACTGCGCCAGTTTAGCCCTGCGGCTCCTTGATTCCGAGGCTTGTGTCGACGCCGAGGGCTTTCAGCTTGCGGTGCAGCGCCGAGCGCTCCATCCCGATGAAGGCGGCAGTGCGCGAGACATTGCCCCCGAAACGGGTGATCTGCATCGCCAGATACTCGCGCTCGAAATGCTCCCTTGCATCCCGCAGGGACATCGAGATCATCTGCATCGAGCCCGCCGCTGACGCCCCGCCACCCTTGGAGTCGCTTGGCAGATGCTCCGCCGTGATAGGCCCGGCCGGCTCGCCATTGGTGAGGATCAGCAACCTTTCCACGACATTGCGCAACTGGCGCACATTGCCCGGCCACTCGCTGGCCTGCAGCACCGCAATCGCCTCGTCTGCAAACGGACGCGGCTGCAGGCCGGTCGCGTCAGCCACACGCTGAATGAAGTAGCGAACGAGGTCGGGGATATCCTCACGACGGCGATCCAGCGCCGGAACATCGACCGGCACCACGTTGAGCCGATAGTAAAGGTCTTCCCGGAACCGTCCGGCGGCGATCTCGGCTCGCAGGTCGCGCGCTGTCGTCGAGAGCACGCGAACATCCACCGCCACATCGTCCTGGCCATTCCGGCGTTTGAAACGCTGGTCGACCAGCACCCGCAGGATGCGACTCTGCGCCGCCAGCGGCATGTCGGAAATCTCGTCAAGCAGGATCGTCCCGCCATGTGCCTGCTCGAACAGCCCGATCTTGGGCGCCTTGCCGTTGCCCATCTCTTCGCCGAAGAGCTCGGCCTCGATCCGCTCCGGGTCCATCGACGCAGTGTTGATGACAATGAAGGATCCGCTGGCGCGGCCGGAGCGATCATGGATGAGGCGCGCCACGAGGTCCTTGCCTGACCCGGGCGGGCCCGAAATCATGATGCGGCTGTTGGTCGGCGCCACCTTGTCGATGGAGTTCGCGAGCTGAACCATGGCGCTCGAACGGCCAACCAGCTCATGCGAGGAAGCCGAGCGCGCCATGAGACGCGAGTTCTCCCGCTTCAACGCAGCGTTTTCGAGTGCGCGCTGCACTGTGACGATCAGCTTCTCGGACTTGAACGGCTTTTCGAGATAGTCATAGGCCCCACGCCGGATCGCCTCGACCGCCGTCTCGACGGTGCCGTGGCCGGAGATCACGACAACCGGGAGGAAGGGATCCATCTCCTTCAGGACCGACAGGATGCCGAGGCCATCGAGCTCGGATCCTTTGAGCCAGACATCCAGCACGACAAGCCGCGGCGCCCGCGTGCGCACAGCCGCCAGCGTATCCGCCGAGTTCGCGGCAGTGCGGACGACATACCCCTCGTCCTGCAGGATGCCGCCGACCAGCTCGCGGATATCGGCTTCATCGTCGACAACAAGAATCTCGGCAGTCATCACGCTACTCCTTCGCCGGCCAGGGCCATGGATTCTTCGACAGTTTTGGGTTGCATCGGCATGCGGATGTCCACCCGCGCGCCGTTCGCGGCAAGCTCATTGTCGCCGAGCCAGATGCGTCCGCCATGATCCTCAATGATGCGCGTCACGATGGCGAGGCCAAGCCCGACACCGTTCTTGCGCGTCGTCACATAGGGCTCGAGCAGCCGCTCGCGATCTGCAACCGGGAAGCCAGGGCCATTGTCGCGGATCGTCAACTGCACTTCGTCGGCATCGGTGAACACGTCTATGGAGACGGCGCCCTTGCTGACGCCGCCCTCCTCTATCTTGCGCTCCACAGCTTCGGCAGCGTTCTTCACGATATTGGTGAGCGCCTGGGCCAACATGCGCTCGTCGCCGAGAACCTCCACGGGGTGCGGCGGCGCTGTCACCGTGACGGTGATTGCCGGCGTTGACATGCGCTGCGCGAACGCGACCGACTCCACCATGTCAATCAAGCCGAACTTGCCGAATGTCGGCTTAGGCATGCGGGCGAAGCCGGAGAACTCCTCGACCATGCGTCCGATATCGGCGACCTGCCGCGTGATCGTGTCGGTACAGCGCTCGAATGTCTCTCGATCGGTCGTGATCTGGCCGGCAAAACGCCGGCGCAGTCTTTCGGCAGAAAGCTGGATCGGTGTCAGCGGGTTGCGGATTTCGTGCGCGATGCGCCGCGCCACGTCCCGCCAGGCTGCCTGCCGCTGTCCGAGCACTAACCTCGTTGTGTCATGAAAGGTGATCACTGCGCCTGTTCCATCCACCTCGGAGGCGACGCGCACCTGCAGATGGAGGGTTCCCGCCTCTGTCGAGCGCTTGAAGCTCGTGTCCACGGATTGATGCGTTTCGATCGCGCGTCGGGCCGCCTGGACGAACTCCGGCGCGATCTTCGCCAGCGGCGTTTCGCTGCCGGGCCTGTGAGTGAAGCCCAGCAGGGTCTGGGCGGACGCATTCGCCACGGTGACGTGCAGCGCCCCATCGATCCTTATGACGCCGGCCTCCACGCCCGACAAAACCGCCTCGATGAATGCCGAGCGGGTTTCCGCATCGATGCGCGCCCTGTCCAGCGCGTTGGTCTGCCTGGCCAGCCGATCCGTCATCTCGTTGAAGGCGTCGGCCAGGTCGGCAATTTCGTCACGTACCTGCGGACGGAGCAGCCGCACAGAGAGATCGCCGTCCCGCACTGCGCGCGCTGCGCCGGCCAGCGCGCCGATCGGCAGGGCGATCCGCGACGCCGCCGTCATGCCCAGCCATGCCGTCCCCAGCAGCATCAGCGCCGCGGCCTGGACATAGCTGAGTACAAGCACCGTGCTCAGGGCCTCACGGCGCGCCTGCGCTTCTTCGAAAGCCCTGTTGGATGCATCCGCCTGCGCAAAACGCTCCATCACTGGCGCAGGTATAAGACGCGAGGCCTGCACGTAGACATCGTTGAACAGCGGCACCTTGAAGAACGCGCGGATCGAGCCGTCGGCATCCTCGCGGACGTTGATCGAGCCCGCGCGCGCGGCTTCCCAGTCGCTTT
>JBEAMJ010000038.1:0-4889 GCA_041166025.1 Pseudomonadota bacterium
GTGATGGCGCAGAAGTACGCCATGCTTGGCGCAAAGCCAGGGTTCCAGAAGCTCCGTCAGAACACGCCGATCTGTGCGATCTGGGACGATCACGATTATGGCGAAGACGACGCCGGAGCTGACTATCCGATGAAGGAGGAGAGCCGGCGGCAGTTCTGCGACTTCTGGGGTGAGAGCGCCGACAGCCCGAGGCGTACGCGCGACGGGATCTACGCAGCTCACATCTTCGGCCCAGCCGGCCAGAGGGTTCAGGTGATCCTGCCCGACCTGCGCTGGAACCGGACGCCGATCCGCAAGCTTGATCTTGGCGGGAAGACCTATTCCGCCTGGCAGAACGAACAGCGACAGGCGGGCGCCCCGGTGCCCGGCCCTTATGAACGCAACCCCGCACGCGACGCAAGCATGCTGGGCGAGCCGCAGTGGGCGTGGCTGGAAGAACAGCTGCGTCAGCCTGCCGATGTGCGCGTGCTCGCCTCCAGCTTGCAGGTGCTGGCGGATTTTGCCGGGTGGGAAGGGTGGATCAACTACGCACGCGACCACCAGCGGCTCTTTGCGACGATCCGGGAGACACGCGCGAACGGGCTGGTCTGCATATCCGGGGACACGCACTATGCTGAACTGTCCATGCTTGACCTCAATACGCCCTACCCGATCTGGGACCTGACCTCCTCAGGTCTCACTGAAGTCTGGCCTGTTCTGCCTCCCAATGCGCTGCGCGTGGGAGAGGCGGTCCGCGAGAACAATTTCGGGATGATCGATATCGACTGGGGCAGGCGTGAGCTCAACCTGCAGGCCTGCGACGTCAAGGGCGAGGTGCGGCTGAGCCAGCGCGTCCGGCTGGATGCGCTCAACGTGGCATAAGGCCCTTCCTCCTCTAGCCTTCCACGCAAAGCTGGCGCAGACTCTCCCAGGAGACGGCCATGAGGCCGCCAGGCTTGCGGGGACGCAGACGATGACGGGATTCGCGAAGGCCGCGCTGGCGGGCGCGGCAGGGCTGGCGCTGGCGGCATGCATGGCCGGACCGTCGGTGGTTTCGGATGCGCCTGGCGCGCCAGCAACGCCGAGCATTGCTGCGCCCGCGCACGACATCGTCCCCGCGCCCCAACCCGTGGCTGCGACAACCGCGCATCCGGGCGAAGCGGTCTACACTCAGTTCTGCGCTGTCTGCCACGACCAGCCTGTTGCGACGCGCTCTCCGGCCAAGGAGACGCTGAAGCAGATGAGCCTGCAGCTGATCAACTTCGCGCTCACCGAAGGCAAGATGAAGGCGCAGGGAGCCGGGCTTTCCGACGAGCAGCGCGCGCAGGTGGTGAACTATCTCATCGGCGCAAAGCAACCGGCGCAGAACTGGACAGCCTCGATGATGTGCGATGCCGCGCGCATGCCAGTCGATCTTTCGGGAGGAGCGACGATCGCACATTTCGGCTTTGATGCGCACAACACGCGTACGCTCACGGCGGCGCAGGCCGGGCTCTCCAAGGCGCAGCTGTCGAAGGCGCCGGAGATCAGCTGGGCGGTTGGCATACCCGACGCAACCGCGATGCGCGCGCAGGGCGCGGTGGTCGGCAAGAATGTCTTCGTGCCGGTTGCAGAAGCGGGCGCCATGTATGCGTTCGACGTCTCGATTCCCGGCAAGCCGTGCCTGCAATGGGTCTATGCGACGCCAGGCGGCGCGCCGCTGCGCACGAGCGCGGCCTTCGGCTGGGTCGATGACGTGCCGCTGCTGGTGTTCTCGGGCGAGGACACGACCGTGCATGCAGTCGACGCGCGCACTGGCAAGGCGGTGTGGACGAAGCGTGTCGGCGCATATTCCTATTCAATCACCACGGGCACGCCGAGCGTGCTTGCGGATCGCGTGATCGTGCCGGTGTCGCAGTTCGAGATCGTGTTTGCCGGCGACAATGCCGTCTCGTGCTGCAACAATCATGGCTTCGTGCTGTCGCTTGACCCGAAGACGGGCGCGCAGCAATGGCGCTATGACACGATGCCGGACGCGGTGCATGTGCGCGATCGCGGCGATGGCAAGTCGCTGATGGGACCTTCGGGCGCGCCGATCTGGAATTCACCGGCGATCGATGAAACACGCGGCCTCGTCTATTTCGCGACGGGCGAGAGCAATTCTCCGCCCGCCCACAGGAACACAAATGCGGTGATCGCGATCGACCTCAAGACCGGCAAGGAGCGCTGGAGCTTTCATGCCACGCCGAACGACATCTACAATATCGGCTGCGATCTCAAGTCCAGGCCTGAACTCCTCAACTGCACCAGCGCGCCGGAAACGGTCTATCGCGATGTGGATTTCGGGGCATCCGTGATCCTGGGCACGCACGGGGATGGCAAGCAACTGGTCTATGCAGGGCAGAAATCCGGTTCGGTGTGGGCGTTCGAGCCCGAGACGGGAAAGGTGGTCTGGCGCCGGGCGCTTGGCACAGGCGGGGCGCTGGGCGGGGTGCACTGGGGCATCGCCTACGACAGGGACACGGTCTATGCGCCGATCTCCAGCGTTGGCGTACCGATCAAGGGCGAGTGGGATTTCGATCCGAATATCAAGCCCGGCCTCTATGCGCTCGATGCGAAGACCGGACGGATCAAATGGCAGTACAATCCGGATCTGCCGCCGGGTGTAACCGCGCCGCCGCTGCCGCCGGGCATGCCGCCAATCTTTCCGGTGCACCCCATCGCGATGTCGGCGGCGCCCATGGTGATCGACGGTGTCGTCATTGCGGCGACTCTCGATGGCCGGATCCACGCGCTGGATTCGACAACGGGCAAGCTGATGTGGATCAAGGCCACAGCCGGCGTGCACGCAACGCTTAACGACGTGCCGGGCAAGGGTGGCGCCGTTGACGCCGCTTCGCTTTACGCGGCCAACGGGCTCATCCTTTCAAACTCGGGCTATGGCTCGTTCGGCCAGGCGCCGGGGAATGTGATTCTCGGCCTGCAACCGGGCAACTAGGAGACGCAATCGGCACGGACGCCGCCTTTGCGCAGGACGCTCTCGACATAGTTGCGCGACATGCCGCGCGCCAAGCGCCCGTCGACCTCCGGATCGTCCTGCAGCGGCGCGACGGTTGCGGCAAACGCCTCGCTGCAGTGAGCCGGCTCGGCCGGGCTGGCCGCGCAGGTGATGAGCGCATCGAAGGCATTGCGATAGAGCAGGATGTCGCTGCGGGTCATGTCGCGGCCATGGCCAGGTATGGCGCGCGTGAAGGGCGTGGCGAGCACAGCCTCGAGCGCCTCGGACCAGGCTTTCGGACAGGCCGTGTCGAGAAAGGGCGCCGGCAGCGTCACGAGATCGCCGGTGAGCACCGTCCTCAGGGCGGGATCATAGACCCAGATGTCGCCATCGGAGGCGCCCGCCGCAACGTGAAGGTCAAGCTTGCGTCCGCCGATGGTGATGGCCCGGGAGCGCTCGACGGAGACTGTCGGCTTCAGCTTCTCTCCCTGCTCTACGGTTGCCGCATCGATCCTGATCTCGTCGACGATCTCGGCCGTCGTCGATGGATCATCCAGCAGGTCGCGGTTCGATTCGCGTCCGCGCGCCAGAAACGTGTGCAGCGCGTTGTCGAGCGCGGCGCCGTGGCTGTAGACGACGGCGTCTGGAAACAGCTCGCGCAGCGGGATGTTCCCGCTGACATGATCAAGATGCCAGTGCGAGTTGATGATCGCGATAACGGGCCGATCGACCTCCCCGGCATGGTCGATGATCTTCTGCGTGTGAAAGGCGTGCCGGCCGGTGTCGAACACGATGAGCCCGTCATCGCTGGCGAGGATCACGCTGTTGCCGTCGGGCTGGCGGCCTGGTGGAAATCCACCCCGGATGACGTCGATCCCGGCCCGATCAATGTTCTCGATGTCGTGCTGCGGCGGGCCGCCATAACGGTCCATCGCGCGGTCGGGCGGGGGAGCCGTCGTGCAGCCCGCGCAGGCGAGAAGGATTGTCAGGAGCAGGCCCCACGCTCTCATGTGCGACACCTCGCGCAGCAAGCAGATGACCCTCAGCGGGAAGGATCGCGCGAGTTACGCTCGGTGTAAAGCGGAGACGTTGCCTGCCGGCTAGCGATTGAGACTCTTCGCGAGCTTGTCGAACGCCATGATCTGGCTCATCAGCCCTTCGAGCTGGTTGAGCGGGACCATGTTCGGGCCATCGCTCGGGGCCTTGTCGGGATTCTCATGTGTCTCGATGAAGACCGCGGCCACACCTACAGCCGCCGCAGCGCGTGCGAGAACTGGAACGAACTGACGCTGACCGCCTGACGTCGTCCCCTGCCCGCCGGGCTGCTGCACGGAATGCGTCGCGTCGAACACGACGGGCGCGCCGGTGGCGGCAAGTTCGGGCAGCGCGCGCATGTCCGACACCAGCGTGTTATAGCCGAAGCTCACGCCGCGCTCGCAGACGAGCACGTCGCGACAGCCGGACTGCACCAGCTTGTTGACGACATTCTTCATGTCCCATGGGGCGAGGAACTGACCCTTCTTCACATTGACCGGCTTTCCGGTCTGCGCGGCGGCGACAAGGAGATCCGTCTGCCGCGAGAGGAAGGCAGGGATCTGCAGCACATCGACAGCCGTTGCCGCCTCGGCGCACTGATCCGGCAGGTGGACGTCGGTCAGAACCGGCAGGCCCGACGTCTCGCGGATCTCGGCGAAGATGGCGAGGGAATCCTCAAGGCCCAACCCCCGCGCCGTGTTGATCGAGGACCGGTTCGCCTTGTCAAAGGACGTCTTGTAGATGACGTGTGCGCCGAGCCTGTCGGCGATCTCGCGAATGGCGGCGGACATCTCCAGTGCATGGGCCCGGCTTTCGAGCTGGCAGGGGCCGGCGATGAAGGCCACGGGCAGTTCCTGACCGATCCGCACGGTTCCGCGGGGCGCCGGGATTTCCACGA
>JBEAMJ010000039.1:0-7887 GCA_041166025.1 Pseudomonadota bacterium
TGCGGGCCGCGATTTCGGCAAGCAGGTCAGTTTCGCCGCACGTCACGTCGAAGTCGTCGCGCAGGCTGGCGTGCGAGGCATTCATCAGGTGACCAACCACTGCCACTTCGCCTGCGGACAATGCCCTGGCCGCAGAAATCACGCGCTCGTTCTCGCTGATCACGTGGCGAGCGCGGCGAAACACGCGCTGAGGTAGGTCCGCCTTGCCGAGCATGTCGGGTGTCGCATCTCTCAGTACGCGCACGCCCAGCAGGCTGGCCGCTGTTTCGCAATCCGCCCGCCGTGCAGCGTAGCCGCCATCGACCAGGCGGTGGCGCACCGTGCTGTCGATCACCAGAAAAGCGATATCGGCGGGCAAGGGCGCCAGGTCGTAAGCCAGTGACCGGCAATCGAGGACCAGCGCATGGCCCTCCACACCATGGACGACGATGAACTGGTCCATCACGCCGCAGGGTACGCCCACATATTTCACTTCGGCAGCCTGCGCCCACAGGGCAAGGTCGCGCGGTTGCGCGCTTGCACCTGCAACCGACAGCATTGCGGACATCACTGCCACTTCAAGCGCTGCGGACGAACTTACTCCGGCGCCTTCAGGAACGTCGCTGCTTATCACGAGGTCACAGCCGGGGACGTCGATCCCGGCATCACGCAAAGCCTGTCTCACGCCGCCAACATAGTCGGTCCATGCGCCCGTACGTGCAAAGCCGCCAGGCAGCTCAGCAACTTCATTTCGATTGAGGCTGACGGCCCGCAGCGCCTCGAGGCCATTGGCCGCGATAGCGACTGTGCACTGGCGGTCAATCGCCGCCGGCATAACAAAACCCTCGGAATAGTCTGTATGCTCGCCGATAATGTTGATCCGCCCCGGCGCACTGAAGACGCGGGGGCGCCCGCCAAATCTGTCGCTGAATTCCTTCAGGACGATTTCGCCGCCATGCGCAGCCATCATGCTCCTTGCGTCGGCCAGGCCAACGCTGGCGGCAACTGGATGCTTGATCTAATACGGGCGCACCCGTTGGAAAAGGTCGCGCATTCATGAAGCTGGGGGTCTGCTACTATCCCGAACACTGGCCCGAAGCGATGTGGGCGGAAGACGCGGCGCGGATGGCGGACCTTGGCCTCAGCTGGGTGCGTATCGGCGAGTTTGCATGGAGCCGGATTGAGCCCGATTCGGGCCGCTTTCAATGGGACTGGCTTGACCGCGCCATCGAAACGCTCGCTGCAGCGGGCCTGAAGATCGTGATGTGCACGCCGACGGCGACGCCGCCGAAATGGCTGGTCGACGCCAATCCCGACATGCTCGCTGTGGACGCTCGCGGAGCGCCGCGCCGTTTCGGATCGCGCCGCCACTATTGTTTCTCGAGCGCCAGCTATCGCACAGAGGCTGCGCGCATCACGCGCGCTGTCGCGGAACGCTATGGCGAGCATCCTGCGGTTCAAGCCTGGCAGACAGACAATGAATATGACTGCCATGACACGACACTGTCCTTTTCAGAGAACGCGCGTGTCGCGTTCAGGCAATGGCTCCAGGATCGATATCACACGGTAGCCGACCTCAATCGCGCCTGGGGGACAGTGTTCTGGAGCCAGGAGTATCGTTCCTTCGAGGAGGTCGATCCGCCGTTCCAGACAGTGACGGAAGCAAACCCATCGCACAGGCTTGATTTCCGGCGCTTCAGCTCGGACCAGGTCATCAGCTTCAATCGCCTCCAGTGCGATATCATCCGTGCACGTGCGCCGGGCCGCGACATCCTTCACAATTTCATGGGCGTCTCGACCGCGTTTGATCACTTTGCGCTGGCGCAAGACCTCGACGCGGCGTCCTGGGATTCCTATCCGCTGGGTTTCCTCGAACAGGGCCCGTGGAGCGCGGAGGTCAAAGCGCGCTTCCTGCGCCAGGGGCATCCGGACCTTACCGCTTTTCACCACGACCTCTATCGCGGCGTGGGGCGGGGGCGGTGGTGGGTGATGGAGCAGCAACCCGGCCCCGTGAACTGGGCGCCGTGGAACCCGGCGCCGTTGCCCGGGATGGTGCGCGCCTGGACCTGGGAGGCATTCGCGCACGGTGCTGAGGTCGTGTCCTACTTCCGCTGGCGCCAGGCGCCCTTCGCGCAGGAACAGATGCACGCAGGCCTGCATACTCCTGACAACAGGGAGGCGAGCGCGGCTGGCGAAGCGCGTGAGGTCGCACGCGAGCTGGGCGATCTGCCGACGCAAGCAACGGCCCGGGCGGACATCGCTTTGTTGTTCGATTATGAAGCGAAATGGCTGCTGGATACCCAGCCGCAGGGCGCCGACTTCGACTATTTCCATCTGGTTCTGGACTTTTACAGCGCGCTGCGGCGCAAGGGCCTCGACGTCGATGTCATCTCCCCTGATGCATCACTCGATGGTTACAGGGTGATCGTCGCACCCAGCCTTCCCATTATCTCGACAGACTTGGTCGATCGCCTCGCAGCGAGTGGAGCAGAAGTCGTCGTTGGACCGCGCACGGGCTCGAAGACGCGCACGCTTCATATCGTGGATAGCCTGCCACCCGGCCCCCTGCAGCGCCTGCTGCCGCTGCGCGTCACGCGCGTCGAAAGCCTCCGGCCAGGCTGGGTGGAGGTAGGCGATTTTGGCATCTCGCGCTGGCTCGAGCACATCGAGACGGCGTTGCCCGCGCTTGCGTCCACGGCGTCCGGCCTCGGCTTCTGGTACAGGAGCGGCAGGATCCAGTATGTCGGTGCATGGCCCGGGGCCGATCTGCTCGACGCCGTCATCGAAGCTGCCAGCGCGAACGCTGGCCTCACCACGCTCCGGCTAGGAGACGACGTCAGGATCAGGCGGCGCGGCGATCTTGTGATTGCAATCAACTATGGCCCGGAGGCGATAGATCTCGCCACGCTTGTTCCCGGCATTGAGGCGCAGACATTCCTGATCGGCGAGCGGCATATCCTGCCGGCGGGCGTAGCGATCTGGCGAACGAGGTGAACGAGCGCCGATCTTCAAGCGCGCTCGAGATGGACGAGCCATGCCGCAAGAGGGTCGGCAAGCGGCAGCCTGAGACCGATCTCCGACAACGCCTCGCCCGAGAAAGTGCGGCCATCGCGCCACCCATCCGGATCGTGCAGACGCCGGCTGGCAATCTTCGGCCAGGGCGGGCACAGCCTGACGCGATAGCGTGTTGCGCGGTCTAGCCCGCCGATGCGGACCGGCGCTGATTCCGAATGGCGCGCAACCTCGCTTCGACAGGCCAGCAGCAGCGCCTCGTCTGCGCTCGGAGAGACGCTGATCCACGCCTCTGCACCGTCATCCGTGCGCCACCGCAGATGTCGACCGGAGTGTATCAGCTTCCTGTGGCGCTTGTAGAGTTCGATGTGCGCGGCGAGGATTTGCCGGTCTTCCTCGCCGAGTATTCGTGGGTCGGACTCAACGCCCATGTGACCGAACATGGCTACGCGCGCACGAAGCGCCATTGGAAGGTCGCGGCCCGTGATCGGATTGGGACGAGGTCCGACATGGGCCCCGATCACTTCGGGCGGAAGGACGAGCCCGGCCCAGCGCTGGATACGGAGCCGCTCGATCGCATCGGTCGTATCGCTCGGCCAGACTCGCGACGCGCGCTTTAGAATCTCGAAATCCATACGCGCTCCGCCGCTTGCGCATGATTCAATCTCCACCGTAGGATGGGACGCTTTCAGCCGATCCATCAGCGCGTAGGTCCCACGCACAATGCGCGTGGCTGCAGGCGCGCCTTCGCTTGCGGCAGGATAGAGAAAGCGGTTGCAGTCCCATTTCAGATAAGCGATCGCATTCGTGGAGAGCAGCGCGTCAAGCTGGCCATGGATATGGTCGCGTACCTCTTCGCGCGCCATGTCGAGCCAAAGCTGGTTGCGCATGGTCGGCCGTGCGGCGCCCGGCGCATGCACGCACCAGTCGGGATGAGTTCGGTAGAGATTGCTGTCCGCGCTCACCATCTCCGGCTCGACCCAGAGGCCGAAATCCATGCCGAGCGCATGAACCTCATTGATCAGGGGCGTAAGGCCGTCGGCGAACCGGTCAGGGTCCACACGCCAGTCGCCCAGCGAGGATGTGTCGTCCCGCCGTCCCGCAAACCAGCCATCGTCAAGAACGAACCGTTCAACCCCAAGGCCGGCGGCGGCGCGGGCGAGCTCAATTAGCGAGGCCTCGTCGAAGTCGAAATACGCAGCCTCCCAGGAGTTGAAGTGGACCCGGCGAACCGCCACTGCAGCCGCAGGCAGGATCTGGCTCCGCACGAACGGATGGAATGCGTCGGAAATCCCATTGAAACCTAGATCTGAAAAACCAGCATAGGCCACAGGCGTTTCGTACACGTCTCCGGCCGCAAGATCGAGCTCGCCCGGCGCAAGATGCGTGCCGGCCATCGCCACGCGCTGGCCGTCCGGCAGCGTCTCGACACAAAGGCGATGGTTGCCGCTCCAGGCCAGATGCACTGCGATCGCGCGGCCAGCGTCGTCGCTGGCGTTCGCCGCGATCGCCACGAAGGTCGCGCCGCCAAAGCCCGTGCGTCCGGTACGGTTCGTTTGCGACCAGGCGCCTATATCAAGCTCAGCCCGGAGCGGCTGACCTTCGCGCGACCAGTCGCCGGTGAATCCCAGTACCTGCGTGGCCCAGGAGGGCAACGGCAGGCAGAGTGAAGCCGCTTGCTGCAACCGGAATGTGCGCTCGCCACGATTGGTGATGCGCGCCTGCGCTGAGAGGACGCCCGATGCCGGATCGATCGCGTAAGTGAGCTCGACATGAATTCCTGTCCGGGTATCGGACAACGCGATGACCAGACGCTCGCCCTCGCGCCGCGCGCTACAGTGCGACCAGTCGAGTGCGCCGTCTCCACCCTCGTGGACGCCACTGATCGCCGGCTCTCCCATCCAGCCGAAGCCGCCTGTGGGATAGAGTGAGGGCGGAACCGGCTGATCCGGCGTTGATTCCCGCGGGCCGGAGCGCAGCGCTGAGGCGATCTCGGCAAGATCAGCGCCATGGCTCAATCGTGCGCCGAAATGCAGGAGCTGTGGCGCGCCCGATTCAGCGAGGAGGATAGCAAATGTGGTCTTGCCCCCGTCGATCCGTTCATAGCGTTGCATCACGCCTCCCCTTATGCTCGCAATCTGTCGGATCAGTCAGACGGCGTCGAGGCCGGAATGAAGCCAGTCACCTTAAGCGCGCAGGACGCAGTGCTCGTGCTAGCGCCCGAAGCCGGCGGCGGCATCGTGCAGCTCCGGCTTGGGGGACGCGAAATTCTACGCGCTCCTGCTGAGCCGCCCGGGCTTGCTGAATTTCCGATGGCGCCCTGGGTAAACCGCATCAGGGGTGGCCGGTTTGTCTGGCGCGGACGCGAGATCGACCTCACGGTGGGGCCGGCCGGCGGTCCGCAGGGGCTGCATGGCGTCGCCTGGCGGTTGCCGTGGTTAGTCCGGAGCCAGTCGGCGCGTGAGGCCGCCCTGGAATTGGTCTGGAATGGCGGGGCGGGGTGGCCCTTCGCATTCAGCCTTATCCGCCGCTTTGCACTCTCGCCCGATGTCCTGATAATCGAAGCCGTGCTCAGCAATGTCGGCGCCGCGCCGATGCCTTTCGCGCTCGGCTTCCATCCGTACTTTCCGGCCGGCGGCGCGGTGGTGCATGCAGCAACAAGGGGGGGGTGGATCACAGATCCTGACGGCATCCCTGTCACGCCTGCCTTGGGCGAGGTCGCAAACCGCATGCGTGCGGGACTGGCTATCGCACACGAAAGCCTCGATGCGTGTTTTTTCGGATGGAGCGGGATGGCGCGCATTTCATGGCCATCGCATGCGCTCGACATAACAACCCATCCGGCAGTCGACTATCTCCAGGTCTACACGCCCTTCGGCGCGGACTATTTCTGTGTGGAGCCGCAAAGCGCCATGCCGGATGCGCTCAACCGCGACAAAGCAGCTGGCGGGCCCGGCGAGCTCGAACCAGGAGAGACATACACTTTGACTTTGTCGCTTCGCCTTGCAGCCCGCGCTGATCGTTAGTCAGCTGTCGCAGGCTTGCGGCGCAGGATCGGCAAGCTGGCCATTCGCCTGAAGACCAGAGCATTTACCAGGAGCCCGAACGCAATACACGCGAAGAGCGTGATCACCATCAGGTGGATATAGTGGATCGGCGTCCAGACAAAGGTGAAGTAAGCATAGAGGCCCGTGCCGAAGATCAGCGCCGCCATCGCCGCGCGCGCATCAACATTGCCGAACGCCAGCCCGAGGATAAATGCGGACAAGATCGGCATCGACAGCAGCCCGTTGAGTTGCTGGACGAGGTTGATGATCGAGACGGCGCCCGAATAGACCGGAACGAGCAGGATCGACATCACCATGAACACCAGGGAAATCACGGTGTTGAGCCTCGCGACATTGGGCTGCGATTTCAGGAACTTCTCGTGCAGGTCGCAGACATAGAGCGTCACCGAAGAATTGAGCACGGATGTGTAACTCGTCAGAACGGCTGCAGCCATGAAGGCGGCGAAGGCGCCTGAAAGCCAGTCGGGCAGTACGGCATCGACGATGCGGCTGTAGGCCTGGTCGCCAAGCGGGCCGATGAGCTTGAACGCAACCACTCCGGGCACCACAACGATCGCCGGAATGAAGATGATCCTGATCAGCGTGGCCGCGAGCACGCCCTTCTGGCCTTCCCTTAGCGAAGGCGCCGCCATTGCGCGCTGTGTGATGGTTTGGTTTGTGCTCCAGTAGAACATCTGGATGAAGATCATGCCTGTGAGGAGGGTCGGCCACGGGATCGGCGAATCCTCGTCCCCGATCATCGACAGCCGCTCGGCAGGAATGCCCGAGAAGTCGAAGTCTATTGCAGCCATTGCAAGGATCACGACAAGCGCGGCAAGCGCCAGCACGCCGATGCCGGAAATCGTGTCATAGACAGCAACCGCGCGCAGGCCGCCTGAGATTGCGTAGGCGGCGCCAACAATCGCGAGCAGGGCGGCGATCACGATCAGCGGCACATCGATGCCGAATAGCGTCTTCAGGAACAGCGAGCTCGTATACAGCATGATGGGCAGGTAGATGAACACATTGCCCAAGAGGAAGAGGATCGAGACACTCGCACGCAGGTATTTCGATCCGTACTTGCGCTCCAGCAGCTCCGTCGTCGTCGTGCAGTTGTTGCGATAGTAGATCGGCAGGAAGATGAAGCAAAGCATCAGGAGCCCTGCGACGGCCGACAGCTCCCACCAGGCCAGCAGCAGCATCTGGTTGCCGTTCATCCCGACAAGCTGGTCGGTCGACAGGTTTGTCAGGGTGATCGACCCTGCGACGAACGGCCAGGTCAGGTTTCCACCAGCCAGGAAAAACTCGCGATTAGAGTCGGTCGAGCGGCCGCCCATGCGTCGCACCTGCCAGGCGGTGGCAAGCGCCATGGCGAGGGTTAGGCCGATGAACACGGCCCACTGCACAAGGCTGTTCTGCAAGCGTGTCTCTCCCCGATGTCGCGGATGTCTGGCCTGATCGGTCCTGTTTTCATCTGCCCGCGACGGCGTCCAATTTCTTCAGGCGGGCTGGCCGGGCTGTCAAGTTCGCCGACCTGAAGCTGGCGACCGCTAGACCGGCACGGCTACGTGTTTCCCGGCGAAAACAGCCTGCCAACTTTCGATCTCGCCGACGACGACATCGTCGACCGCGCGTGCGAGGTCCGCGACCTGGCCATACTCGACCGCATCGACTGGGCTCTCCAGCAGCTGCGTTATCCGCATGTGGATTGCCGTCAGCCTCTCCGACGTTACGTCTGAAATCGATGAGAAGCGCTCGAAGTCGCCGAAGTAGCGGATGCCCGCAATCGCCCCGCCAAAGGTCGGCAAGGCAACGCCGAGGAAGGTGAAGAGATAGGAGAGCTCATCGG
>JBEAMJ010000040.1:0-66641 GCA_041166025.1 Pseudomonadota bacterium
AGCATGGACCTTCGCCTTCACGATGTCGCCTGGCTTGAGGCTGGTCGTGTCGAGGAACACCGAGCCGTCGATCTCCGGCGCATCCGCCTTCGAGCGCCCGACGGCCCCGTCCTCGTCCACCTCGTCGATCAGCACATCTATGGTCTGGCCGATCATTGCCTGAGCCCGCGCATCCGCGATCTCGCTCTGCACCGCCATGAAGCGATGCCAGCGTTCCTCCTTCACCTCATCCGGCACATGGCCGGGCAGTGCGGCCGACGCCGCGCCGGTGACATTCTCATATTTGAAGCAGCCGGCGCGCTCGATCCGTGTCTCCTTCATCCAGGCCAGCAGGTGCGCGAAGTCTTCCTCTGTCTCGCCCGGGAAGCCGACGATGAAGGACGAGCGCAGAACGAGCTCGGGGACTTCCGACCGCCATTTGGCGATCCGCTCTGCCGTGCGGTCGATGTTCGCCGGGCGGCGCATCTGTTTCAGCACGGCCGGGCTCGAATGCTGGAACGGGATGTCGAGATAGGGGAGGATCCGCCCATCTGCCATCATTGGCATCACGTCGTCGACATGGGGGTAGGGGTAGACATAGTGCAGCCGCACCCACACGCCGCTCTCGCGCTGCAGCTCGCCCAGTCCCTCGCAAAGGTCCTTGAACCGCGTCTGCCGCTCCTTATCCCGCCACTTGTAGGACGCGTACTTCACGTCCAGCCCGTAGGCCGATGTGTCCTGGCTGATCACGAGGATTTCCTTCACCCCCGCCTTGGTCAGCTGTTCGGCCTCCCGCAGCACCGCATCGATCCGGCGCGACGCTAGATCACCACGCAGGCTCGGGATGATGCAGAAGGAGCAGCGGTTGTTGCAGCCCTCTGAAATCTTGAGGTAGGCGTAATGGCGCGGCGTCAGCCGAACGCCGCTTTCCGGCACAAGCGACACGAAGGGATGATCCGGCGCCGGCAGATACGTATGCACGGCCTCCATCACCTGCTCGTACTGGTGTGGCCCCGTCACGGCTAGCACACCCGGATGCCGCTCGGTGATGACATTGGCTTCCGCGCCAAGGCAGCCGGTCACGATCACCTTGCCGTTCTCGTTCAGCGCCTCGCCGATCGCCTCCAGGCTCTCGTCGCGGGCTGAATCGAGGAAGCCGCACGTATTGACCAGCACAAGGTCCGCACCCTTGTAGTCAGGCGCGATCTGATAGCCCTCGGCGCGCAAGCGCGTGATGATGCGCTCGCTATCGACCAGCGCCTTCGGGCAGCCGAGCGAGACGATGCCGACCTTGGGCTGGGTTAACGTCGTGTCGGCCATCTTCGCCTTTCAGGGGAGGGGCAGGGCGCGTGGCGCCTGTCAGGCCCGCCTTTTGCACAAAATCGGGTTCGGGCGCCAGTCGCGCCGCCACAGGATGCCAAGCGTGCCCGTTGCGGCCTTTCCCAAGGACCTGAAGGCCCTGACGAGCCTGCGATTCTGGGCCGCACTCTGGGTCGTGCTGTTCCATTTCATGCCCTATGCCGAAGGTTGGGGATCGGCCGTGGCCCTGCTTGGCAAGGGCTATCTCGGCGTCGACTTCTTCTTCGTCCTCTCCGGCTTCGTGCTCGCCCACGTCTATGGAGACGAACTCAGGGCCGGGGCCTATCGCCATTCGCGCTTCATCGTGAAGCGGATCGCCCGCATCTACCCGATGCACATCGCCATGCTGGCCTTCTTCCTCGCGCTGGCGCTCGCCGCACCTGCCCTGGGCCTCATCCTCGACAGCGCTGAGCGTTATGACTTCACGAAGATCCCGCAGCAGCTCCTGCTGGTTCATGCCTGGGTCGGTTCTGGCGAGGAATTCAACTATCCCTCCTGGTCGATAAGCGCGGAATTCTTCGCGTATCTCTGCTTCCCGGCCGTGATGCTGCTCGCGAACCGGCCGCGCCTTATGGCGGCGCTGGGCCTGGTCGCGGTGTTTGGTTGGTATTTCGGCGCCATCCTGGTCACCGGGCGGCCGTCAACCTGGCTCAATGACTCGCAGATCATGCGCATCATGCCGGAATTCCTGCTCGGCGCAGGCCTGCGCCAGCTGATGGGCGCAACGCGGCTGCCGGTGCTCGATCATCGCCATGCCACCTCCGCCGCGGTCGTCCTGGTGATCGCTCTTGCCCTGACGGGGGCGCCCGACTGGCTGATGATCACCGCACTGATCGTCCTACTCGCCGCCGCAGCCGAGCGCTCGCGCTCCGGCGTTTCGGGAATTCTGGAAACAAAGTTCAGCCTCTATCTCGGCGAGATTTCCTACGCCCTCTACATGGTTCACGTCGCCGTCGGCATGGTCTGGTTCGAGCTGGCCCAGCGCGTCGTCGACCCCCCCGCCGGCGCAGGCGCCACGGGCATCGCCCTCGTCGCAGGCGCTGTTGTCGCCGCCACACTCGCGGCGGCAGCCGCCGAGCATGTGATCGAGCGGCCCGGCCGACGCCTGATCACGGCGCTGGCGACGCGCATTGGTGCGCCCGCCCGTAGCTGATCGTCACGTGCAATCGTAGACGTCATCGCTCACCGTGCAACGCCGGCAGTTCAGCGCCAGGCGCTTGTCGTCTGAGGAGATGCTGCCGTCATCGGCCACTGAGCGCGTGTGCTCGCGATACTCGGTGACGTCCCCCGGCTCGTACTCGATGAAGTTGACATACCACTGCTTGCGTCGGTCATGGAGGCGCAGCATGCCGCGATTGGAAATTTAGGCGTCGAGCGGCACCCATTCGGTGACGATGTTTTCAGGATAGCCCGTGTCGTTCTGCTGTTCGAGCGTGTCGCCATTCATGCGGAAGGTGGACTTGAACCCGCGCAGCGTCGGATAGCACCAGGAATCCAGCATCCACGCGATCTGCTCGGGCTTGGCTGGCCGCCACGTCTCGCCTTCATAGCTCGCCGCAAGCTCGACCGTGCCGATGTCTTCGATACCCGCCATCGCGCCCTTGAACGCCGCCTCGATCTCGGTGCGAAAGGCCAGCGCGCCGGATATCGTCGCCAGAATCCCGGCCACGGCCCAGACACGGCCGCCGAACGATTTCTTTGTCTGGCTCATGCGTTGCCCCGCCTCCCACCAGAGACGATAGCACGCTCGCCGCAAGCGACAAGAATTGGAGCCGCGCGTCCAGCCGATCCGGTCACGCTGGGCGCGCCGCGCCCCAGACATTGTATCCGGCAAAGCGCGGCGTCCCCGGCAGGTACATCCGCTCCGCCCCTTGGATGCGCCAGCCTGCAGCACCGATCATCGCTTCGACATCGCGGGTGAGATGGCACCCCCCGGCCAGAGGCCGCCATACCGGCTCGAGCCGCCTCTGCCATTTTGTCACGTCGGCATCCGGCGCCACGCCGTGCTCGCAGAACAGCAGCTGCCCCTCCGGCTTCAGCGCGCGTTTCAACGCCGCCAGCGCACCGACTGCATCCGGGATCGTGCAGAGCGTGTAAGTCGTCACGATCGTGTCGATCGACCCGGGCGCAAGGCCTGCGTCTTCCGCTCCCCGCTGCAGCCAGTCCAGGGCAAGCCCCTCCGGCTGTCGCGCCCTTCCACGCTTCACCATGGCTGCGTCCGGCTCCAGCGCGATCACGCGTTCCACTTTTTCGCGGTCATACAGCGCGAAGTTTCGGCCGCCGCCGGCACCGATCTCGAGCACGACGCCCGTTGCACGCGGGATGATTTTGCGCCGCTGATAGGCGATCGGCTTCGTCCCGCAGGCGCAGTCGACCAGCCTTGGCGCGATGTAGCGTGAATAGAGACCCATCTGTCAGCCCCTCGCCCGTGCATAGACGATCATGTCGAGGGATGGCGGCTCCTGCTCCGTGATCAGTGAGAGAGCGGTATGCGCCTGGCCGCGATGATGCGTCTGATGATTGAAGAAATGCAGCAGGTCAGGCCACAGCTTTGACGTCACCTGCTCCGGCGTTGTCATCTTTCGGTAGGTGAAGATCTCGTCGAGCTTCGCTGCGTCCAGGCTGTCGACATAGTCGGCGATGCGCTGGTCCTCGGCCTGCCGTGCAGCCCACAAGGTCCGCAGATCATGATGCAGGATCGCGTTGAGCTTGTCGGGATGTTCACCGGCTCCCGTGAACCGCTTCATCCACACGCGATCGGTGACCAGGAGGTGATTGAGCGTTCCTCCGAGGCTGCCGAAGAACAGGCCCAGTTGGCGCCATTGCTGCGCGTCATCAAGCGCGAGGGCGGCCTCGTAGATCCGCGTATTGGCCCAAAGATTGTAGCCGGCAAGGTGCTTGAATTGCTCCAGCATCGGTTGTCACCTTCCCGATGGTCCCATCGTCGCGACAACGTACGTCACGAACAGGCCGACCATGATGCTGTCCACCACCAGCGCCACCCAGGCCTGACGCTTCATCACGCCCGAGCCCAGCATCAGCGCTATGAAGGCGGTCTTCGTCACGATCGCAAGCGCGATGGCTGCGAGCCGTACGCCGGGTTCGAACGACGCCCAGATCAGCAGCGCACCAGCGGCGGCGATCAGCATGCCCCAGTTGCGCACGACGAGATCGAACTGAGGGCTGTCCGGCGCCTCGCCAAAATAGGTCCGCACCGTCGCGCGCGGCGCGATCGTCGCCTGGATCATGCTGAAGGTCAGCAACCCCGCGACCAGCAGCACCCACTGGATGTTGTCGACAAGAATTGTCATGGTTTCCTCCCCAGCGTCGGGGAAGCCTACACGTACACCCCAGGTCCGCCCATCCCTGTCGCGCTCAAGTTGACGGCTGGTCTACCTACGCAGCGGCAACAGCGCCCGTACACGACCATCGCGCAGCCAGAGCCCAAGCCACACCAGAACGCCGAGATACACGCCGAAAAGCTCATGGCTGAACAGCGGATTGTCGATACGCACCTGCGTCGCAACCGCTCCGCCAAGCAGCGCGGTTTCCAACACCGCCCCAAGCATTGCCGTCCGCGGGATCAGGTAAAGCACCACGCACACTGACTCGACGATTCCGATCAGCAGCAGGTGATGGTCAGGCCACCCCAGCGTCCGCATCGTCTTCAGCGCCATGTCGGGGGTGAAGAACTTGAAGCTCGCCGACATAGCGAGAAACGCCCCCACCAGCCCCGTCACGATCCAGCCCGCAATCACCATCCTGCTGCGCGGCATCTTGGTGTCTTCCCTCATGCCTGCCTCCCATGTGTGTCCTAGGACGAACGCAGTCGATCCAATCCGACAGGGCAGGCCTCAAAAATTCAGGAAGTTAGCTGCTGGTGCGTCGGCTCAAGGACGCGTCGACTGGAAAGCCGGGAGCGAGTTCGCCTGCTGTGACAATGTGGCGAGGCGCGGATATCGGCTGCCGACCAGTTCTGGAAACAGCTTCGCCGCAAAGTCATAGCCTGCCACGTACGACGCGACGACCCCGGCGGGCGGGCCGGCTGCGCCCGTGAACATGGTCTTTGGCGTGTGCGTGTCGGCTATCTCGAGCGCCTTGGCCAGCTGCATTTCGATGCGGTTGATCTCGTCTGCCCAGTGAAGGTCTGCCGGGCGACGCACCCGCTCGCCGGACAGCGCCACTGCCTTCTCGGCGATGGTGTTGGCAAGCGCGACGCCCTGCAGGTGTCTGATGCGGTCTGCTCCCGTCGTAGGCAGCAGGCGGCTGCCTTCCGACGCGGTTTGTTCGAGCCAGTCGATGATCGCCCACGTCTCGATGAGCACTGTTCCGTCATCGAGCTTCAGCGCTGGAACGCGCATCATTGGGTTGATCTCTGCGAGCGCCTCCGAACCGGGCCCGCGTGGGGGAACGGGCGCATGCTCGAAAGCGCGACCCTGGAGGTTCATCCACACCGCAACGCGTCGAACGAATGGCGAGAGAAAGCGGCCATACAGGATCATGCGACCCTCCTGATGCGGTCAGAGCGACTTGACGATTTCCTCGCTCATCTTCTTGGCGTCGCCGAGAAGCATCATCGTGTTCTCGTTGAAGAACAGTGGGTTCTCCACGCCAGCATAGCCGGAGGCGAGCGAACGCTTGATGAAGAACACGGTCTTGGCGTTCCACACTTTCAGAACCGGCATGCCGTAGATTGGGCTCGCCGTATTGGTTTCGGCGTCCGGGTTCGTCACGTCGTTGGCGCCGATGACGAAGGCGACGTCCGCCTGGGCGAAGGAGGAGTTGATGTCCTCCAGTTCGTGCACCTCGTCGTAGGGCACCTGCGCTTCGGCCAGCAGAACGTTCATGTGCCCGGGCATTCGCCCGGCGACGGGGTGAATAGCGTAGGTGATCTCGACGCCTTCTGCCTTCAGTTTCTCGGCCATCTCCTTCAGCGCGTGCTGAGCTTGCGCCACCGCCATGCCATAGCCGGGGACAATGATGACCTTGGATGCGTTCTTCATGATGAAGGCCGCGTCGTCCGCCGAACCGATCTTCACCGGCTTGGCTGGTCCGCCGCCGGCCGCGGCTGCCGCCGTCTCGCCGCCGAAGCCGCCGAGGATGACGGAGATGAAGCTGCGGTTCATCGCCTTGCACATGATGTAGGAGAGGATCGCGCCTGACGATCCCACCAGCGAGCCGGTGATGATCAGCGCGTTGTTCTCCAGCGTGAAGCCCAGCGCCGCCGCCGCCCAGCCGGAATAGGAGTTCAGCATCGAGACAACGACCGGCATGTCCGCCCCGCCGATCGGGATGATTAGCGTCACCCCAAGGATCAGAGCGATCAGCGTCAGAGCCAGGAACATCCAGGGTTGGGATCCCTGCGTCTGCACCATCATCACCACCAGCACGATGATCGCGACTCCGAAGGCGATATTGATCGTATGCCGAGCGGGCAGGATGATCGGGGCGCCGGACATGTTGCCGTTGAGCTTGAGGAAGGCGATCACCGATCCCGTGAAGGTCAGGGCGCCGATGGCGGATCCCACGGAAAGTTCGATCAGCGAAATCGTGTTGATCGCGCCGGGAACGCCGATGCCATAGCTTTCCGGCGCGTAGAGCGCGGCCGCCGCGACGAGAACGGCGGCAAGCCCCACCAGCGAGTGGAAGAAAGCCACCAGCTGTGGCATCGCCGTCATCTTGATGCGCTGGGCGACAATGCCGCCCGCAACGCCGCCTACTGCAATACCGCCCGCAATGATCAGGAGCGTTGCGGCATCCAGCCCGCCCGCACTATCCCACAGCATCCAGAGCGTCGTTCCCACAGCCAACACCATCCCGATGATGCCGTTGTTCGCGCCGGCGCGACTGGTCTCGGGGCTCGAAAGCCCACGGAGCGAAAGGATGAAGAGAACGCCTGAGGCTAGATAGAGCAGGGCAGCGATGTTGGCGTTCATGTTCGGTCCGGCCTCGTTGTGGTCTGGCTACCCAGCCCGAAAGATGCCAGGGCGGCGCGTGCGATCGGCTCGCCCCACTCCTGGAGAAAGTGTCCGCCCTCGGCGATCAGCATCGGCTCCGGGCAGTTGCGGATCATGGCGTGCAGAGCGCGCATCACCGGCTCGCCGAGCACAGGGTCGGCCTGGCCGATCGCCATGAAGCTGTGTCCGGTCCAGCGTTCCCGGAAAAACTCTGCCGATGCGAGGCCGTGGTCGACGCCCTCCATTGCGGGGTCGACCGGGACCAGCTGAGGAAAGCGACGCACGCCGGCCTTGAACGTGCCGTCTGGAAATGGAGCGTTGTAGGCGTCCTTCTCAGCGTCGTTCAGCACCGGCGTCCCGCGCTTCATCAGCGCGCCGACATCCATGTCGGGATTGGCGGCAGCATAGTCTTTCCACGCGTTGAAGCCTCGCCCTGGAGAGGCGCCCGTGCCGATCCCTGTGTTCATAATCAGGAGCCGCGTGATTTCAGCGCGATCCTTTGGCAGAGTCAGGCCCAACAGGCCGCCCCAGTCCTGGACGACGATGCACACATTCTTCAGCATCATCCGGTCGAGGAAGGCCAGTATCGTGCCGCGATGGAAGTTGAACGTGTAGACCTCGTCCTTCACGGGCTTGTCCGATCGGCCGAAGCCGAACCAGTCCGGCGCCACGACGCGATGGCCAGCGCCGACGAACACAGGCAGCATCTTGCGGTAGAGATAGCTCCAACTCGGCTCGCCATGCAGGCAGAGGAACGTCACAGTCGCATCGCGCGGCCCCTCATCGACGTAGTGCAGGCGAAGCCCCTCATAGCCCTTGAGGTCGTCGAAATAGCGCGGCGGATAAGACCAGCCTGGCAGACTGGCGAATCGTTCGTCCGGCGTGCGGACGATCGAGCCAAACCGCGGATGATCGAAAGCGGCTGCCATCACGCTCTACTTCCCCGCCGGTTTTGCGGCCGGTTTCTCTTTCTTCTTGTACATCGCAAGCATGCGCTTGGTTACGAGGAAGCCGCCGAAGATGTTCACGGCCGCTAGCGCCACGGCGACGCCGCCCATGCCCTTCGATAGCCAGAGGTCTCCGGTCATCTCCTGGCCCGAGCCCGCAGCCGCGGCGATCAGCGCGCCGACGATGATCACCGAAGAGATCGCGTTGGTGACGGCCATGAGTGGCGTGTGCAGCGCCGGCGTGACCGACCAGACGACATAGTAGCCAACAAAAATCGACAGCACGAAGATCGCGAGGCGGAAGATCAGGCCGTCGGATTGCTCTGCTCCAGTCGCCGCGAGCGCGGGCGAGGCAAGAGCGCATGCAAGAACCCCTAGGACGGCAAGACACTTTATCATGTGGGCGATCCTTGTTCGGGCTTCGCTGGCTTGCGTTTGAAAGTATACCGTATGCCGACGGATATCATCGCAACAGCCATTGCCGCCACGACAAAACTCGGCAGGGGCGCCGGACCGGGCTGCATTGTCATCTGTACGAAATACCAGCCGAGCATCAGGCCGGTGATCGTCAGGATCAGGCCGATCGCCTTGGACATGCCTGCTATCCGTCCTTAAGCGCGGGATGCACCACCTGCCCATCGCGCGTGAGGACCGATGCCTTCACGATCTCATCGTCCCACTTCGGCGCGAACGCGGCATTCTCACCGGTGAGCAGCGGCAGCAGCGCCAGCAGGTTCTTGGCGTAGAGCGCGGAGGCGTCCGCCGCGATCCGTCCGGGCAGGTTGGTGAAGCCAGCGACTTTGACGCCGTTAACGACCACAACTTCATCCGGCTTCGACAAGGGGCAGTTGCCGCCCTGGCTCACGGCAAGGTCGACGATCACCGAGCCTGGCCGCATCGTCCGCACCATGGCCTCCGTCACCAGCACGGGCGCGGGCCGGCCGGGGATCAGGGCGGTCGTCACGACAATGTCCTGCTTGGCGATGTGCGTCGCCACCAGTTCAGCCTGCAGCTTCTGGTATTCCGGCGACATCGCTTTCGCGTATCCCGCCGCCGTCTCCGCCGCCTTAAACTCCTCGTTCTCGACCGCGATGAACTTCGCGCCCAGCGAGGCGACCTGTTCTTTCGCTGCCGGACGGACGTCGGTCGCGGAGACAACGCCTCCCAAGCGCCGGGCCGTCGCGATCGCCTGCAGACCGGCAACACCGGCGCCCATAACGAAGACCTTTGCCGCCGCTACGGTGCCGGCGGCCGTCATCATCATCGGGAGCGCCCGGCCATAGAGCTGCGAGCCTTCGATAACGGCCCGATAGCCGGCGAGATTGGCCTGAGAGGACAGCACGTCCATGGACTGTGCGCGCGTGATACGGGGTACGAACTCCATGGCGATCGCCGTGACCCCGGCCGCGGCATAGGCGACCGCTTCCGATTTCCCCGCATAAGGCTCCAACAGGCCCGCCAGCGCGACGCCCTTCGGATAGGTCGCCAGTTCGGACGCATCCGGCGCGCGGACCTTGAGGACGATGTCAGCGCCCTTGAGAACGTCCGCGGCCGAATCGACAGTGGCGCCCGCTGCCGCATAATCCTCGTCTCGGATTCCTGCCGCTAGCCCGGCACAAGACTCCACAGCTACGGCATGTTTCAGGCCGATCAGCTTCTTGACTGTCTCCGGCGTCGCTGCGACGCGGGTTTCGTTGAACCGCTGTTCCTTCAGGACCGCGATCTTCATTCGTCCCCCTGTGGGTCGCCGGGAATCAGCCCAGCAGCAGGCCGCCCAGCCAGATCAGAACTTGGACAAAAACGGCGAGCACGCAGAGCCCGATGACGGTGGCGATCCATGCCCCGCCCATCCGCATCAGCATGCCGGCGATTATTCCAAAAGCCGCAAAACCGATCAGCGCGCCGATCCAAGGCACGCCCATTGTCAGCGTGAAGGTTGCATAGCCGACCACAATGAGCACCAGCAGGCTGCCCCAGGCCGTCAGCGTGCCGAAGCCCCTCCACATGCCGCGCCGAGCAGCCATGTCCATATAGGCGTCGGTGTGGGCCGGCGGCGTCACAATCGGCGCCTGGTTGGCAGGTTCGGCGTGCGCCATCGAGGGTCCTCTCCCAGTGGTTTGGAGATTGGCTCCAACATCTTGAGAACCCGCATGTAGCGGCAACGCGCTCGCGTGAAAAGCGCATAAAGGGCCGCAGCATCCGAAAAACGGCAAAAGAAGTAAGGTTATGGGTACGTGGAGGCGTCCCTACGATATCACACCGGGATATGATTTTTTTGGGATTACGGTAGTTTTGCGAAATCCGCATACACCTTTCCCATGCAGCAAGACTTGAATGGCAGCGGTCCAGCTGCATCGACACCTCGTTTTCGGCGTGATTGCCCGTCCTGCGCGGCGCAGGCTGAGGAGCCGGTGGAGCGCTACAGCCGCGACAGCTGGACGATGGTCCGCTGCACCAGGTGCCGGCAGGTCTATCTCAACGAAGCCCCACATTACGAAACCCTGTCGAAGGACCTTGCCTGGACGCATCAGTTCGCGCGCGAGGCCGTTCGCCGGAAGACCAAGGCGCCTTTCATCCAGTGGCTCCTCCAAAAGACCCGCTGGCGCCTCCACATCAGGCGTGAAGATGAGTGGGCCTACATCGCTGAGCGTGTGAAGGCCGGAAATGTGCTGGATGTCGGGTGCGGCCCTATCAACCGCATCCCAGAGCAGTTCACCCCCTTCGGCATCGAGATCGAGGAGGCGACCGCCATCGTCGCCAACGAAAAGATGCGCGCACGCGGCGGCTGGGCTGTTCACGCGCCTGCCCTCGAGGGGCTGCGCAAGTTCGACGATGGTTATTTCAACGGCGTCATCATGCGTTCCTTTCTCGAGCACGAATCCCATCCTCGCGAGGTGCTGGAAACCTGCTTCCGGAAACTGACACCTGGCGGCACGATCTATGTGAAGGTTCCCAACTACGGCACGCTCAACCGCGTTCTCCGTGGTCCCGAATGGTGCGGGTTTCGCTATCCCGACCATCTCAACCTGTTTACGATCCCCAGCATGCGTCGACTGGCTGAGAGTGTCGGCTACAGGTTCGACCTCAAGAACCGGATCACGCAGTTCAGCAACGACAATCTGCATTGCTTCCTGACGCGCCCTTAGGCGCCCGGGTCGCTATTGCAGAGGGATGACCCGATCCGACGTTGAATAGCGCCATTCCTGCAGCAGCGTCCGCAGCGCCGCCACGAAGGCCAGCGGTTGGTCCAGCATCACGTGATGCCGCGCTTCGGGAATCTCGATGAAGGGGGCCTGCCGGTTGAGGAGGTCGCGCATGTAGTCGCGAACGTCCGGATCCCACAGGATCGACTTCTCGCCCTTGAACAGCGCGATCCTGCATTGTGTGGCCTTCAGGAGATCGGGCGGCTCGCGCGAGGTCGAGAAGCGCTGCCAGATGGAAGGATCGAATTTCCATGCCCAGCCATCGCCCCTCAATTCTGCGTCGGGGGCGTTGTCCTGTGGCGCCTTCCTCAGGCTCCAGCGGGCGATGTAGTCCATGATGAAGTGGTTCTCGCAGGGCTGCGGCGGGGCGAGACGAAAGCGCGCCAACGCCGCTTCGAGTGTCGGATAGACCTTGTTCCCTCGCAGGTTACCCGGCGGCCCGCGCCGCGGTCGATCGGGCGGGTTGACTGGCGAGTCAACAATCACGATGCCGCCGAAGCGGTTGCCATACTCCGCTCCGGTGAGGATGGTCACGAAGCCGCCGAAGGAATGCGCGGCGATGATCGGCTTTTCCGCATGCGCAAACAGCCCGGCCGCCTCGCAGACGGCCAACTGCTCTTTCGCGAAGGTTTCCATCACATACTGGTCGCGCCAGCCGGAATCGCCCATCCCCGAAAAGGTCATGGCGACGACGTGATAGTCTTCCATCAGGTATGGCGCGATGAAGTCCCACCAGTGCGCGTGCGCGCCATTGCCGTGAACCAGCAGCAGGCCCGGCTTCGACCGGTCGCCCCAGCTCTGGTAGTGGATGCGCGCGCCTTCGCAGTCGACGAACGCCGTCTGGTAGGGCGTCGCGACTGCATCCTCGAACCATTTCGGCGCGGGTGGACGCGCGCCCTTGTAGATCGCGAGGGGACCCTGCTCGGTCGGAATCTCCGCCGGCTGGTCGCGAACAACCTTGTCGCTCTTGTCGGTCACGCGCGCCTCCACACCAAGCGTGAGTAGGCGCGCGCGAAAGGCAGGGCAAGCTTTCCCGGATCAGCTCTTCGGCTTGAACGCAATCATTACATTTCCCGGACCCTGGCCGAACAGCCCATAGCCGGAGTTCATGATCACCAGGCCGTTTGCGGCGATGATCGAGGCGTTGTCGACTGCCGCGCCATTGCCCTTGACTCCATTGATCGTGTCGAACTCGCGCGCCGTGCTGTACTGCCAGACCAGCTTACCGGTCTTGCGCTCCAGCATGTAGACGCGGCCGTCGAGACCGCCGGTGATGACATGGTCGCCGATCACGGTCGGCGCGCCGGAGAGGCCATAAAGGCCGGCGCAGCGCGCGACAAACTTCTTCTCCTCCGCTGTGCAGCCGCTGCTGACGTGGAATGTCCAGTCAATGGAACCGTCATTGAGGTTCACGGCATAGAGGCCCGGTTTGATCGTGTCGTCGACCTCTTGTCCCGGGATCGAGCGACCGGCGTTGGAGATCGGCGCATAGACGTGCGTGTCGTCCGCGGCGAGGCCCCAGTGGACGCCGCCCATCGCGCCGCCCGTGCCGATGTCGCGCCTCCAGACCACCTTGCCCGTGTCGGGATCCATCGCCCACACCGTGCCGGATTTCTGTCCGGCCAGGACGAGGTCCTTGCCGTTGGGCGCCTTGGCGATGATGGTCGAGGCGCCGAAGTCGACGTCGCGATAGACGGTCTCTTCCGCCTTCGGGCAGTTGAGCGCGCCGCCGCGCGGGCCGCAGCCGACATTGTAGACGTCATTGGCTGTCGCCTGGTGCGACCACTTGATCGACCCGTCCTTCATGTCGAAGGCAATGATGGCGTTGGTGTTCTTGTGCGCCGGCGCCGAGTTGGCTTCGCCGGTGCCGACATAGAGCAGGTTGCGCTTGAGATCGATCGAGGGCGAGTTCCACACCGGAGCTCCGGATGGGCCCCAGATCATCTTGCCGTCGCCGCGATCGCGGAGCGGCGTGGCGTTCTCCATCGTGTGGCCTTCCCACATGCGCTTGCCGGTCATCGCGTCGAGGGCAACCACGCCGCCGTGGATCTTGCAGCACTCATGGCTGTCTTGCGCTGCCAGCATGATCTCGTACTGCGAGGAGGGTGCAATCACCTTGTCGCCGACCAGCACAGGCGTGCCAGTCGAGATCGAGGACGGGAACAGGCCCATGTGCGAAGCCCAGAGTTCCTTGCCGTTCATCGCGTCGATCATGTGCACGAAGCCGCCCATGTCGCCGACCATGACGACGCGCTTGCCATCTTTGCGCGTGCCGAAGCCCGCGCTGGTGCGCAGCGTCTGCTTGCCTTCGTAAATCCACTGAATGCATGGCTTGGCGTTATCCGAGATGTCGAACGCGAACAGCCGATTGTTGCTCTCGCCCACGGGCAGAAAAAGTGTATTGCCGACGACCGCCGCCTGGCTCCGCATCGTGATCGCGTTCGGGAACGCCACTGCCCAGGCCAGTTCGAGGGTCGTCAGATCCTTGCCCGCGAGGCCGACTTTCGCCGGATCGAGCGTGCGCGTGTTGTTGAGGTCGAAGCCGAAGGTCGCAACTGTTGGCGCCGCATCGAGCTTTGGGGTGGCGCGCGAGGCGGGGCAGCGCATCGCCGTCGTCCAGCTGTCGTCCTGTCCGCCGCCTTGCGCGAGATAGTTGGAAACGTCCGAGACATCTTTCGACGAGAGGCCGACGGCCTGCGGAATCATGATGCCCGTCATGAGTGCGTTCGTGATGTGGCCCGGCGTCAGCCGCGCCATCGTCTCACGCGAGGGCGCCTTGGTCGCTTCAGAATTATCGTGGCAGACCGCGCAGCGGGTGGTGTAGACCGCTTCGCCCGGGTGCGGCCCGGTGGCCGCCGTTTGCACCACCGTCGTCGGCGCCTGAGGCGTGTCGACTGGGACCTGCGCCATCTCGGTTGGCGTTGTGCAGGAAACCGCCAGCGCCATCGCCGAGACAGCGGCCGCCGAAGCAAGCATACGAAGCATGGTCATTCCTCCCGCAGGCCCCGCCGCGTCTGTCGCGCGGCGTCGGGCAGCTTTCGGCACAATCCTCCCGCGATGACGCCCGCGTCAACTGGTGACGTTGGCCCATTGCGACCGGGGGAAAGCGGTCTTTAGGTGCGCAGGCCTCCGCGGGTGACTTCCCGAGCAGGACAAAAGGCCGCTAGGCGGGTGGCGCATAGGCGGCCACCAGGCGGGCGAGGATCACCTCCAGCATTTCGTCAACCGTGAACTGACCGTCGCCGTTGAGGTCGAGACTTGCGTAGTATTCGTTGAGAAGCTTGGCCTTCTCCATCTCCAAGGCCTCTCCTCCGGGGCCAGTCAGATAGTCAGGGTTGCTGCGACGATGTTCCTTCCGCAGGGCCATGAGGCGTTCAACTTCGCCCACGCTCACTGCTCCATGCTTGTCTGTGTCCAGACCCGCCAATTGTTCGGTAGCCCGGCCGCGCAGTTCATTTTCGAAGCGCTCGACTGTCATCGTCCGAAGTTCGGGGTTGCCGGCCAGCATCAGCCATGGGGCAAGCTGCACCCGCTCATCACGCAGAAACGTTCGCGCACGATCGTGCCTTCGCAGCTCAAGCAGCTCGTCCGACATCGAAACTTCGCGGATTCCGAAAGGCGAACGCCACAACTCCACGCCGACTCCGTCATCGGTCACGAAACTTTCGACGGGTCGCCCGTAGCGCGCCGCCTCGGCGCCTTCGTACCGAATTTCAAGGAATGACAACTGTCCGTCGTTGTTGGCGTCGAGCCGTTTGAATGCTCCCGCAAAATCAGGCTGCGCCATCGCCGGAGCGGTCAGCATGCTCGCGCCAGCATTCATTGCAGCCGCAGCACGAAGCCTCATGACGTTCACCATCGCTTGCGGCGAAAGACAATCACGGTTTGGATCGGCGGACTAGGAGGTCATCGCGTGCTCTACGACTTCGGCCTGAACGCCAGCAGCATGTTGCCCCCCGTCTGGCCGAACATCGCGTAGCCCGAGTTGACCAGCAGCAGGCCGTTCATCGCCGTGATCGAGTTCGAGTCGATCGCACCGCCCTTGCCCTTGACGCCATTGATCCCCTCAAACTCGCGGTTGGTGTTGTAGGACCAGAGCAGCTTTCCGGTCTTCGCGTCGTTGACATAGACCGTGCCGTCGAGCGCCGCGGTCACCACAGCGCCGTCAATGACGGACGGCGCTGTCGAGAAGACATTCCCGCGCCATCCGCCGCGCGTGCCCGGGGCGGGGGCAGGCGTACCCGGTGGCGGCTCCGGGTTGAACTGCCACTTTATCTTGCCCGTCTTCGCATCGAGTGCGTAGAGGCCCGGCTTGATGTTGGGGTCGCCTTCCCATTCGCCGGGGATCGGCCGGCCGACATTGGCGATCGGCGCATAGACCGTGTCGTTGTCGAACGCGATGCCCCAGTGCACGCCGCCCAGCGGCCCACCCGTGCCCAGCGCCGTGCGCCACACCACCTTGCCGGTGTCCGGCTCGAACGCCCACACCGAGCCTGACTTCTGGCCTGCATAGAGCAGCTCCCGACCGTCGCTGGTCTTGGCCAGGATCACCGACGCGCCGAAGTCGACATCGCGATAGACGGTCTCGGGCGCCTTCACGCAGTTGAAGCGATCGGCTCGCGGATTGAGACCGCAGCCTGAATTGAAAATGTCGTCCGGCGTGGCATGGAAGCTCCACTTCTCCTTGCCGGTCCTGAGGTCGATGGCGATCACCGCGTTGGTGTTCTTGTGCGCTGGCGGTGAATTGCTTTCGCCGGTTGCGAAGTAGACCAGCCCGCGACCTTCATCGACGACAGGCGAGTTCCAGATCGGTGCGCCCGAGGGGCCCTTCAGCATCTTGCCGTCGCCGCGATCGCGGAGCGGCTTGGCGTCTTCCATCGTGTCGTAGCGCCATTGCTGGGCGCCGGTTTTCGGATCGAGCGACAGCACATAGCCGTGGTTTGTGCAGCAATCGTGATTGTTGTCGGCCGCCACCGAAATCTCGAACTGCGCGACGGGAACGATCACCCTGTCCTTGAGGATGCTCGGCGTGCCCGTCGTCATGGAGTGCGAATAGACGCCGACCGGCTTGGTCCACAGCGCCTTGCCTGTGCGCGGGTCGACCGCATGCACCGTCGAGTCGATGCCCGAAAACACCAGCAAGGGCGTCCCATCCGCCAAAACGCCATAGGCCACGCTGGTGCGCAGCGGCGCTTCGCCCGGCGTCGAGTAGACCCACTGCACGCAAGGCTTGGCCGGATCGGAGAGATCGAGCGCATACATCTTCCCGGCTTCCGCCACCGGATAGAACAGGTTCTTGCCGACGATCGCGCCCTGGCTGCGCATGATCGACGCGTCGGGGAAGGCGATGCCCCACGCCAGCTTCATGTCGCCCATCTGCGAGGTGGTGAGCCCGGCCTGCTTCGCTGTCAGCTTGCGCGTGTTGCGCCAGTCATAACCGAAATGCGTCGACGTCGCCGCGTCCGGTCCTTCAAGATCGACGGCGGCCCGCGCGCCCGTACATTTGAGGTTCGGCGTCCAGTCGACGGTCTTCGTCGTGTCGCGCCCAGTGACATAGCTCACCACCGCCGCGCGCTGCTCGGCGGAAAGGCCGGCCGCCATGTCCTTCATCTTGCCGTTGGTCAGCGCGTAGTTCACGAACTGGAAGCTCATCGCCTTCATGTTGTCGCGCGAGGGAGAGCGGGTCGCCTCTGCATTGTCGTGGCAGATCGCGCAGGTCTGCTTGTAGACAACCTCGCCCGGGTGGACGCCTGCCGCCGCAACCGGCTTAGGAGCGACAGGCGCAGCCGGTGGTGCGGGAGCGGCTGCAACAGGCGCGGCATCCGCGATGGGCGCGACTTCCGGCGTCACGCAGGAGGCCAGCGCAAACAGGGACGCGCACCCAAGCAGCGTCGCAAGCACGGATGTCCGCATTGTCATCTCCCCTGGCCCGCCCTGTGGTTCCGAACGGGTTGCCATCAGCGGCTGCAACCTGCCCCACAGGGAAAGCGTTGCAAAGCCGCCCCGCCGGCGCACTCGCGCGGTTGTGTTTGACCGCGTGCAATCAAGCGTCACAATGCCGCTGTCGCCCGTCCGGCGGCGGAGAAGCCAGAGATGCAACGCAGACTTGCCTCCGCCTTTTCGATGGCGCTCGTCCTGGCCGCCTGCGGTCCGGACTCCCAACCGGCGCCCGCGGCCCCCGCGATCCCCTCGGACTCGGTGCTCGCTCCCGCAATCCCCGTGGTGGCGCCGCTCGACTACATGCAGCCCGCTCACTGGATCTGCCGTCCTGACGCAGTCGACGCGTGCGACGAAGTCGCGCCGGTCACACGCGTGATGGCGGACGGATCACTCGAGAAACTGGCGCCTGTCGCGGCAGGCGATCCGCCGGTGGATTGCTTCTACATCTACCCGACAATCTCGCGCGACCCATCCGGCAATTCAGACGCCACGACAGGCCTCGAAGAAAGGGAAGTCGTCCGCCAGCAGCTCTCGCATTTCGCGCCGGCCTGTCGTCTGTTTGCACCGGTCTACCGGCAGGTGACGCTGACCGCCCTGCGAAAGCTGCGCGCCGGCGAGGACATCGCGACAAATCGCGAAATGGCCTATGCCGATGTGAAGGCTGCCTGGCGCCACTACCTCGCCAATGACAGTCAGGGCCGAGGTGTCGTCCTCATCGGCCACGATCAGGGCGCCGGCCTCCTCACCCGTCTCATCGCCGCGGAGATCGACGGCAGGCCGGAGCAGGGCAGGCTGGTCTCCGCCATCCTTCCCGGCGCCGATGTTGAGGTTCCGCAAGATGCAAACGTTGGCGGCTCGTTCGTCTCCATCCCGCTCTGCACCGGACCTGAGAGCACCGGCTGCATCATCGCCTGGTCGGCATTCCGCGTCGAAACGCCGCCGCCCGCCGACACCCTGTTCGGCCGCGCCGCCACCGCCGGCATGAAAGTGGCTTGCGTGAACCCAGCCGATCTCGACGGTTCGGGGCAGCTCATGCCCGTTCTGCCGACAACGCCTGTCCTGTTCGAGGAGGTTGCCGATCCTGCCCCCTGGACAACGCTGCCTGAGGCCCCGCCGATCGACACCCCCTTCGTCGCCTTGCCGGGACTTCTTTCCGCCCAGTGCATCAACCGCGAGGGGGCCAGCTACCTGGCCGTCTCCGTCAACGCCGATCCGGCCGACCCACGTACCGACACGATAAATGGAGACATAACCGTGGACAATGCGGTGCGGCCCCAGTGGGGTCTCCATCTGTTCGACCTGCACCTCGTCACGGGCAACCTGCAGGCGATGGTCAGCCGGCAGTCAGCGAAGTGGCTTGAGCAACGCGCCGCAGCCGGGCAGCTGCCAACCGACCTTCAGTAGGCTGGCCAATCACCCTATCTTCCCGTCCATGACCGGGTGGACCATCAACGCCGCTGAACTGCGTATCCCACGCCGGTCGCGCTTTGCCGCGCACCGGATGGTGGTCATTGCAGATCCCTCGGGCCGCGCCGTTCGCCAGCTCAATGGCCTTGCATCGTGGTTTGACAACGAACTCCACGCCTGGCGCCACAAGCCGATCGGCTACCTGCCGACCGACCGTTTGCGGGGTTACGACACCAAGACCCACCCACGCACCTTCATGCCGATCAACGGCGCCGTGTTGCCGGACTGGAACATTGCGCCGGCCATCGCCACTGGCGCCGCCCGTGTGCTCGCCGATGACCTTGATCGCGAAGGGGTTGAAGCCCGTCTCGCGCCGGCGCTCGATGCGCTTCGCCGCATCAATGCCCTCAGCAAGGGACCCGAGGGCGGGGCAGGGCTGCCTTACCCCTTCATGGGCTTCGGCCCCAACTCCAACTCCTTCTTTGCGACGATGCTGCGCGCGATGGGGTTCGCCGTCCCGACCTTTGCCAACGCGGCGTGGCTCGTGCCGGGGGCGAAGGGGCTGCTGCTGCCGGAGGACATATTGCCAGTGGTCGGCGAACGAACCTGATCTTGTCATCCCGGAAGCGCGCAGCGCTATCCGGGAACCATGCTGAGAGTGCGACGGTCTCGCGATGGGTCCCGGCTCTTCGCTTCGCTGCGGCCGGGATGACAAGCGGATTGTCTTGCCTTTCGGCCTGCAATCCCGGCATCAACCGACCGCGCCCTCCCCATTGGCGCCGGAGCGCCTAGTGAATCCCGCCCTTATCCTCGACAAAGTCTACCTCACGCTTCCCGCCGCTTCCGGCCCGGTGGAAATCCTGAAGGGCGTGAGTTTCCGCGCTATGCCGGGTGAGAGCGTCGCGGTTGTCGGGCCGTCCGGCTCGGGCAAGTCCTCGCTTATCGCTGTCTCCACCGGCATCGAGCTGACGACGTCGGGCAGGGTCGAACTCCTTGGCGAAACGCTCACCGGCAAGAGCGAGGATGCGCTCGCACGCCTGCGCCGCGGGCGCGTAAGCCTCGTCTTCCAGTCCTTCCATCTCCTTGGAACGATGAACGCTTTCGACAATGTTCGCGCTCCGCTGGAGATCGCCGGCCTTGCCAATGTCGATGAACTCGCGCGCTCAGCGCTTGCTGCTGTCGGCCTCGCCACGCGCATGGGCCACTACCCGGGCCAGTTGTCGGGTGGGGAACGCCAGCGCGTGGCGGTCGCGCGCGCCCTAGCGAGCAATCCCGCCATCGTCTTCGCAGATGAACCGACCGGAAATCTGGACCGCGCCACCGGCGCCCTGGTCGCCGATATGCTCTTCGCCATAGCCCGCGATCGTGGCGCGACATTGGTGGTGGTGACCCACGACATGGAGATCGCAAGACGCGCGGACCGCGTAGTGGAGATGAACGACGGGAGGGTCGTCTGAGCGCGCCCTGGCTCCGCATCGCCCTGCGCGAGCTTGCCGGCGGCGTGGCGGGCTTCTGGATATACCTCGCCTGTCTCGCGCTCGGCGCGTGGGCCATCGCGTCGGCGGGCTCGATCACAGACGCGCTGCAGGCTGGGCTGACGCAGCAATCGCGCGCGCTTCTCGGCGGCGACGCCGCAATCCAGATTTCGCAACGCGCTGCGACTGCGGACGAGCGCCGATGGCTCGACGAACGCGGAACCGTCAGCGAGGCGGCTCAGGTCGACCTCATGGCCCGCAATGGCGACAAGGTCGCGCAGGTCGATGTGCGCGGCATCGACGAAAGGTTCCCGCTTGTCGGCACGTTCACTTTCGATCGCGCCATCACGACCGCAGAAACGATCGCGCGTGCCGGCGATGCTTGGGGGGTCGCCGGCAGCGAGACGCTGGCGCGCGATCTCGGTGTCGCCGTAGGTGACCGCTTCACGCTCTCGGGCATCCCGGTCGAATTGCGCGCCATCCTCAAGCGTGAGCCCGACCGCATTGGCGAGCCCGGCCTGTTCGAGCCGCGCGTGATCATCGACATTGAAGCCTTGCGCGAAGCCGGCCAGATGCAACCCGGCGGCCTCTTCCGCACCGCCTATCGTATCCTGATCGATCCCGAACACGCAGCCACATTCGAAGCCGACCTGAACGCGCGCTGGGCATCCGAAGGCCTGCGCCATCGCGGCCCGGACGACGCCATCGACGGCCTGCGCGGCCTCATCGGCATGCTGAACACCTTCATGACCGTGGTCGGCATCAGTTCGTTGATCGCCGGCGGCGTTGGCGTCAGCCAGGCGACATCCTCCTTCCTCGAAACCCGGCTCGATTCGATTGCGGTGCTGAAGGCGCTCGGCGCCGATGGCGGGACGATCCGCGCGGCCTACGCCGTGCAGCTCGGCGTGCTTGCCGGCATCGGCGCTGCTGTCGGGATCGTCCTTGGCTCGCTCTCGCCCTGGGTCGTCAACGCCATTGCGGGCAGCGACATCCCGCTGCCTATGGTCCTAGGCGTCTACCCGCTTGCTCTCCTCAAGGCGCTGGTCCTCACCCTTCTCGCCGCCACCATCTTCGCCGCACCGCCGCTCGGCCGCGCGCGCGCCACGCCGCCGGCGGCCCTGTTCCGCCGTGAAAGCGGCGATGCGTCCCAGCGCACGCCACTCATCGAGCGCCTCGTTGCACTCGCTGCGGCTCTCCTTCTGGTCGCAATCGCAATGGCAGGATCGCAGCGGCCGCTTGTGGTGCTTGGCCTGCTGGTCGGCGCCGCGCTCGCCTATGTGATCCTGATTGGTGCGGCCATGCTGGTGAAACGGCTCGCACGTCGCGCCGCCCGGCATGCCCGCGGCAAACTGCGGCTCATCCTGTCCAACCTCGGCGGCCCCGGCTCCCTAGCGCCCATTGTTGCGCCCGCGCTGGGCCTCGGCCTCGGGCTGCTAACGCTGATCGTCGCGATCCAGTCCAACCTGCTTGGCCGGCTTACCGAAACCGCGCCGGCCGAGGCTCCGTCCGTCATCTTCCGCCAGATCGCCGAGCACGACGCGGCGGCCTTCGACGCGCTCATGCGCGAGCAGGGCTTGGACACATCCGACCAGCTATCCTATCGCCGCGCGCCTGTCCTTCTCGGCCGCGTCACCACGATCGACGGCGCGCCACTCGACGAGCAGTCCGTGCCGATTGAGGAGCGCTGGATCACACGCACCGAAACACCGATGACGATCCTTGCCAATCAGCCTGTGGAAGCGGTGTTGCTCCAGGGCCAGTGGTGGCCGACCGACCATACCGGCACGCCGCTTGTCTCGGTTGAGGAGGGCGTCGCCCAGGGTCTCGGGCTCAAGGTCGGCAGCCGCGTCGGCCTGCGCATCTTTCTCAAGGAGATCGAGGCGGAGGTCGCGTCCATCAGGAAAGTCGACTGGACCGGCTTCGGCGCCAACGTTGCCTTCATCCTGTCGCCCGGCGCCGTCACCGGCTTCAGCCCCGCCCACGCCGCGATTGTGCGCATTTCTCCCGACGTGGAGGAAGCGGTCGTGGCGGCAGTGGGCGAGCGGTTTCCGCGTGTGCTTGCCTTCCAGGTTCGCCGCACCCTCGAGACGGCCGTCGACCTGTTCGGACAGGTCTCGCTCGTCGTGACGTCGCTGGCGAGCGTTGTCCTTGCGGCCGGCGTGCTCGTCCTCTTTGGCGCCTTTGCAGCAGCTGCGCGGCGGCGTCGCCGCGAGTCGGCGCTGCTCAAGGTGTTTGGCGCGACGCGGCCAGCAATCCTGCTCTTCTACGCGTTCGAGTTCGCGCTTGCGGCAATGCTTGCTGTGGCGCTCGGCATCGGCTTTGGCGTGCTCGCGGCTCACCCGATTGTGATTCTACTGATCGAGACCGAGTGGCGTCTCGAATGGGCGCCGGTGCTCGCGATGGCTTTCATCACCGTGTTTGCCGCTGCGGCGGGAGGCGCGGCCGTGGGCTGGTCGACTTTGTCCCACCGCCCGGCGCGAGTATTGCGCTCGGCATGAAGGTGGGTATGTTCCCGGTGCGTCAGCCCGACGCGATGCCCTCGAAAAACCGCCCGCAGCTGTTTGTGGAGACGGTGACGGATACCCGTCATGTGGGCGTTGAGCAGATGGTTGGGCGAACGGGGAGGAGTCATGAATAAGCTCGTGTCTGTAGTTGCGCTGTGTGCAGCGCTTGGCGCATGCCAGACGATGCCGATGGATGGGTCGAGCGCGTCCGCCGATTCATCGACTGCGACCGCGTGGAAAGCCAAGCGCGGACCCGACGGCGTCCATCCGGACCTTAATGGTGTCTGGCGCGTGATGAACACCGCCAACTACAACATCGAAGCGCACCCGGCCTCCGCCGCGCTGCAGCTTCGTCCCGGTCCGTACGTGCCTGTGCCGGATGCGTCCGTCGTTGCGCTTGGCGCCATCGGCGCCGTGCCCGCCGGTATCGGCATCGTCCAGGGCGACGGGAAAATCCCGTACACCGCCGATGCTCTCGCCGTTCGCGACGCCAACCGCGCCAAGGCCGTCGAGCTTGATCCGGAGGTGAAGTGCTACCTGCCGGGCGTGCCGCGCGCCAACTATATGGACAAGCCTTTCCAGATCTTCCACTCGGACAAGGCCGTGTTCATCGCGTATGAATTCGCGGGCGCCGTCCGTAACATCTTCCTCGAAGAGCCGGATCCGGCCCCGGCCCAGTCCTGGATGGGCCAGTCCTACGGCCGCTGGGAGGGCGACACGTTCGTTGTCGAGGTGACCGATATGCTGCCGACGACCTGGCTTGATCGGTCGGGCAACATCAAGGGCGAAGACACCAAGATCGTCGAGCGCTGGACGCCGACCTCCGACTACACCATGCGCTACGAGGCGGAGATCACCGATCCTTCCGTCTACACCAAGCCGTGGAAGATCGCTTTCAACCTCTACAAGGCCCAGGGCGAGGACGCCCAGCTCCAGCAGTTCAAGTGCGTCGAGTTCGTCGAGGAGCTGATGTACGGCCACCTGCGCAAAAACCCGCTGCCGGGTCCGGCACTGGAGCGTGCGAAGCGTGAAGCCGAAGAGCGCGCAGCCGAGGAGGCCGAGCTCGGCGAGTAATGTGCGCCGCGGGGTGTTGAATATGTTGTGATAACCGCGGCTGCCGGCGTCATTGGCAGGCAGCCGCGGCTCATAACACAAGGGAATCCCGGTGGTTCGCGAGCGAACCCACGGGGGCGAGCCGGCCGGGGACCGGGCGCCGTGTGTGGGAAACCCTTGAGTACCGCGGCCTGCGGGATTAAAACGGGCGTAATTTCAGGGGCGCGGGCAGGACTGAGTCCCGCAGGCGCAGAGACAAGGTGGACGGCGGCATACCGTCGGTTCTGGAGGAAGTAGATGAAGAGCAAAGTTCGTCTGGTTGTCGCTGGGGCCGCTCTTGCCGCCCTGACCGCGGCAGGAGCAGGCACCGCCGCTTACGCACACCACGCGTTCGCAGCCGAGTTCGACGCCAACCGTCCCGTTCTGCTGAAGGGTGCGGTTGATTTCGTCGAGTGGACGAACCCGCACACCTGGATCCACATCACAGTCAACGACGTGAACAAGTTCGGCCAGCCGAAAGCGGGATCGACGCTGAACTGGGCGATCGAAGGCGGTACGCCCAACACCATCTTCCGCCTGCCTAACGCCGGCCAGGGCATGTCCGCCGCCGACCAAGCGAAGGCTCGTTCGGTCGCCATCCCGAAGGGCACGCAAGTTGTGGTCCGCGGCTACCAGTCGAAAGACACGGTCTGCTCGCGCAAGTGGGGCACGGGCGCCCAACTCAAGAACATCACCTGCAAGGCCAACGGTCGTGACGTGACCTTCCCGAACGGCTGCAAGCTGTTCGTCGGCGGCTCCTCGACGGGCGCTCCGAAGGACGGCGCAGACCAGGGCGCGCGGACGGATTGCACCGCCGCCTCGCCGCCGGCCTGATCTGAAGCAGAGCTGAAACTAGCAAGCCCGCCGTCCCACCGACGGCGGGCTTTTTGCTGTTCATCAAAGTCCGCTTTGGCTACCTAGGTCGCCGCGATCACACGGGGGCATTCCGATGACAGCGCGCACGCTCCGCGAATTCCTGGCCGACCCTGTAGGCGATGGGAAAGCGGCGCCGCGCGATCTCGCCGTGCTTATCGAGGCCATCTCCGATTCGTGCCGCACCATCTCCTATCTCGTCTCGCGCGGTTCGCTGGCCGGCGTGCTGGGCTCGGCAGGCACCGGCAACGTCCAGGGCGAAGAGCAGAAGCAGCTCGATGTCCTGGCCAATGATGAGATGATGGCGATGGCGAAAGCGACGGGCGTCGTCGCAGCGGCTGCTTCCGAGGAGGAGGATGAGGCGCGAGCCATGACGGCCGGTGCGCCCTATCTCCTCCTGTTCGATCCGCTCGACGGCTCGTCCAACATCGACGTCAATGTCTCGATCGGCACGATCTTCTCGGTTTTGCCGGCCACCGCTGGCGAGGGCGCCGAGCCGTTTCTCCAGCCTGGGCATAACCAGGCCGCCGCCGGGTATTGCGTCTATGGACCGCAAACCACGCTGGTGCTCACGCTCGGATGCGGCGTCGTAGCCTTTACCATGGATCCGCCGACCGGGCAGTTCGTGCAGACGGGCGCAAACATCCGCATCCCGGAGAAGACCAGGGAGTTCGCCATCAACATGTCGAACATGCGCCACTGGGCCGAGCCTGTGCGCGCCTACATCGACGACTGTCTCGCCGGGGAGGCCGGCCCGCGGGGCAAGAACTTCAATATGCGCTGGATCGCCTCCATGGTGGCCGACGTCCACCGCGTTCTCACGCGCGGCGGCGTCTTCATGTATCCTTGGGACAAGCGCGAACCGACCAAGCCCGGCAAGCTCCGCCTGATGTACGAAGCCAACCCGATGTCGCTGCTGGTCGAGCAGGCCGGCGGCAAGTCCTTCGACGGCAAGCAGCGCATTCTCGACATCAGGCCTACCGGCCTCCACCAGCGTGTGTCGGTCATGCTGGGCTCGAAGGAAGAGGTCGAGGTGCTGGAGCAGAAGCACGCGCGGTCATGAACGAGGCCGTCGCGCGGCGCAGCGTCTGGCGCATGTTCGGCCGCGCGTTTGTTGTCGCGTGGTTCCTGCTCGGCGGCATCGGTCATTTCGTGCTGACCGACATGTTCACCTCGATCGTGCCGCCCTTCGTGCCTTACCCACGCGGGATGGTTCTGTTCACCGGCGCTTGCGAGATCGCGGGCGCGCTCGCGCTGCTCTACAAGCCGCTGCGGCACATCGGGGGTTGGTGCATCATCGCGCTCACCGTCTGCGTCACGCCGGTCCATATCCAGATGCTGGTCGAGGCGGACAAGTACCGCGCGATCGGCGCCGCCGCACTTTGGGCGCGGTTGCTGTTCCAGCCAGTGCTGATCTGGATCATCTGGGCGAGCACGAAACGTGCGGCGAATTGGGTCCTGCGAAATCCACTGCGCGGTCCCGGTTACGAACCCCGCGCAGCCCTTGCGAACCGTTCCAGGGCCGCCATCGCATCGTCATGCGTGGCGGCGCTCGGCTGCTTTCGCGGCATCCGGTTCCACGCATCCAGCGCCGCGATCTTGTAGGCTTCGGCCAGCGTTGGGTAGTTGAAGGTGTTCTCGACGAAATAATCCAGCGTGCCCTCGAGATTGAGCACGGCCTGGCCGATGTGGATCAGCTCGGTCGCGCCTTCGCCGACGATGTGGCAGCCGAGCAGCCGCCGCGTCTCGAGCGCGAAGATCATCTTCATGAAGCCCGCATTGAGCCCCATGATCTGGCCGCGCGCCGTCTCGCGGAAGCGCGCGATCCCGCACTCGTAGGGAATACTCTTCGCGCGGACCTGCTCCTCGGTCATGCCGATTGTCGACATTTCAGGCACGGAGTAGATGCCATAGGGAAAGAATTCCGGCGGCGCCTGCGATGGCGCATCGAAGGCGTGGCAGGCCGCGATGCGTCCCTGTTCCATCGATGTCGAGGCGAGGCTTGGAAACCCGATCACGTCGCCCACGGCGTGGATGTGAGGCTGGCGCGTGCGGAACGTCTTCGGATCGACGGCGATTTTGCCGCGCTCGTCGGTGGAAAGCCCCGCATTCTCCAGCTCCAGCGCATTCGTGGCGCCCTTCCGGCCGGCGGCGAACAGCACCATCTCGCTCCAGATCTGGCGCGCATCCTCAAGTTCGATCAGGCAGGCGTCGGACGCTGGGCGGCTCACCCTCTTCACCTTGCTCTGCAGCCGCAGGCTCATCCCCCGGTCGCGCATCTCGTGCGTGAACTCGTCCACCAATTCGCGGTCGATGAAGGGAAAGATGTGGTCGCTGGGCTCGATCACCGTCACCTTGACGTCGAGCGCAGAAAAGATGGTCGCGTATTCGATGCCGATGACACCGCCGCCAATCACAGCGAGGGAGCGGGGCAGGCGCTTCAGTTCAAGGACTTCATCCGGATCGACGATGGCGTCGCCGTCAAACGGAATGTTATGCGGGCGATAGGGTTCGGTGCCGACGGCGAGGATGAAGCGCTGCGCCGTGAATCTCTGCTCGCCGGCCGGCGTCGTCACCTCGATATGGAGCGGGTCGATGAAGCGCGCCTCGCCGGTGACCCACTGCACGCCATTGCGCGCAAACTGATGTTCGAGGATCTCCACCTCATGGTCGAGCGTGATGGCGAGTCTGCGCCGCAGGTCTTCCGCCGTGATGCTCTGCTTGTTCCGATGGGCGCGGCCATAGACCCCGCGCTCGCGCCAGCCGGAAAGGTTCAGCACAGTCTCGCGCAGCGTCTTGGAGGGAATGGTGCCGGTGTGCACGCACACGCCGCCAACGCGCCGACCCTTCTCGACGACCAGCACCGATTTCTTGAGCTTCGCCGCCTGCACAGCCGCGCGCCGCCCGGCGGGTCCGGACCCGATGACGATGAGATCGAACGCCTGCATGGCTGGCAGAGTCCTCCGCCGCCGAAATTGCAACGAATCTGGTTAACGGGGGTTAACCGCCCGCCTGCCCGAGGATTATCGGCGCAAGCGTAAGCCCGGCTATCGTCAGCACCACGAGGGCAGACAGGTTCATGATGACCCCGCGCCGGATCATGTCCACCTGCTTCACCTTGCCCGTGCCATAAGCGATGGCGTTGGCCGCAGACCCGACCGGCATGGCGAACCCCATCGATGCAGCCATCGCCGCCGGTACAATGAAGGAGGCCGCGCCCAGCGACGGATGGCTTGCCGCCACCGACAAAAGCACCGGCCCGATGAGCGAGATCGTGGCGATGTTGGAGGCAAATTCCGTGATCACGATTACCATCAGGCCGATCAGAAGGATCACAACGGCCGGGTGAACCTCGGTCAGTCCTTCGAGGCCGCGCGCGATGAAGGGCGAGAGCCCGGAGTGGTCCGCGGCCGCCGCCAGCGCGAGCCCGCCGCCGAACAACAGCAAGATGCCCCACGGGATCTTCTGCGCATCTGCCCAGGTGATCAGCGGCCCCTTCCGGCCGCCGCCAGCCGGTACAATGAATAGCAGCAATGCGCCAATCGTCGCGATCATCGTGTCGACATGGCCGCTGTCGATACGCCCGCCACCGAGGAGAGCCGCCCCGATCCAGTCGGCAATCAGCGTCGAGATCATCCATAGTCCGGCGATCAGGAAAAAGATGATCGCCGTTCGCGCCTCAGGCGTCGACAGCGGGCCGAGTTTTGCCAGCTCCTCCCGCACGCGCGCCTGCGCGCCGGCTGCGCCCTTGGCGTCCACTGTCAGTCCGCGCGACAGGATGAACCATGCCATCGGAAGCAGAAGGACCACGACTGGCACGCCAACCGCCATCCACTGCCCGAACGAGACCTCGATGCCTTCAAGCCGCATCTGGGTCAGCGCGATGCCGTTGGGCGGCGTTCCAATCGGCGTGGCGAGGCCGCCGATGGTCGCCGCATAGGCCACGGCGAGCACGAGCGCGGAAGCGAATTTCGGGTCTTCGCGCCCATTGACGGCCGAGCCGGCGGCCACGGACAGCGCCAGCGGCGTCAGGATCAGCGAGGTCGACGTGTTGGAAATCCACATCGAGATGAAGCCCGCCGAGGCGATGAAGCCCGCGAGCATCAGGCCCGGACGCGCCCCGCCCCGGGCGACCAGACCATAGGCGATGCGGGTCGACAGCCCGCAGCGCTCGATCGCAATGCCCAGCAGGAACCCGCCAATATAGAGCAGCACCACCGGATTGGAGTAATAGGCGCCGAGGTCTCCAAGTCCGAGGGTGCGCACGAGTTCGGGCGGCGTCTGCAAGGCGCCAAGGCATACGCCCTCCGTTGCGCATGTCAGCTGCCCTCGATCATTCAGCGTTACGTCGATACCCATCAGCGGAATGGCGATGATGGGCAGCAGCGCGGTCGCCGCGAGCGGCAGGGCTTCTGTGACCCACCACGTCGCCATAAGCACGAGCAGGCCCAGCACCAGCCGCCCTTCCCATGCGAGACCCTGAAGCGGCAGCATCACCGCGCCAATCGCCAGCACTGGTCCCAGCCACAGGCCGATGCCTGCAGCGCCGGACTGTGGGCCTTCTTCGGTGGTCGGCTGTCTGTCGGTCATCCCACCGCCTGCATGTGTATCCCGGTCGAACCGTAGCATGCGTTGCCGGCAGGGAAAGCCTTGCGGCGCGAGACGGGAATCTCAACTCGCCGCGAGGCGAATGCCCTCGCGCGGCAGGGGCGACTCTGACACAAGGCGCGAATGCTCGATGTCGTCCTGTCGCTCGCGCCGGTCTTCTCGCTGATCGCGCTTGGCGGCGTGCTCCGGCGGCTCAAGCTGCTGGGGGAGGAGGGTTGGGCGGCGCTCGAACGGCTCACCTACTTTGTGCTGTTCCCGCCGATGATGTTCATGAGCATCATCGAGGGGTCTTTCGCAGGCGCCGATGCGCTGGCGCTGGGGCAGGTGCTGGCCGGCACGGTCATCACGATGGCGGCATTAATGCTCCTGGCGCGGCCGTTGCTGGCGCAGGATGGACCGCAGTTTTCAAGCGTGTTCCAGGCCGGCATACGCTGGAACGGCTATGTGGCGCTGGGCGTGATCTCGGGGCTCAACGGCGCGCCGGGCGTCGGGCTCGCGGCAGTCGGATTCGCGGTGCTGGTGCCGATCAACAACGTGTTTAGCGTGCTGGTGCTAAGCCGCTATGCCGGCTCGACGCCGGCCAGCTTCGGACGCGTCGCGCGGTCCATCGCTGCAAACCCGCTCATCATCTCGACGCTCCTGGCGATTGTCCTGGTGCAAGCGGGGGTGCGGGTCAGCGAGCCCGTCGCGCAGACGCTCAATCTCTTGGGCGACGCCACCATTGCGCTTGGCCTGATTTGCGTCGGCGCGGCGCTCGATATCGGTTCGATGCGGTCGGCGAAATGGCCGCTGGGGGCGGGAACGGCGCTGCGGCTGGTTGTAATGCCCGCAATCGCCTTCGGTCTCTGCAATGCGATCGGGCTGACCGGTATGCCACTGCAGGTGGCCATGCTGTGCGTCGCCGCCCCGGTTGCGACCTCGTCCTACATTCTGGCGCGTCAGCTCGGGGGCGACGCGCGCCTGATGGCCAATATCGTGACGCTCACCACGCTCCTCAGCCTTGCCACCATCCCGCTGACGATCTGGCTTACCAGCACGTCCTAAAGCTGCTTGACCATGAAGACGAGGTCGAGGCGCCGGCCGAACTTCCGGCCGACGCCTTTCAGCTGACCCTGGATCTCGAAGCCGGCCTGTTCATGCAGCCGGATGGAGGCCGCGTTGCTGCTGTCGACCCCGCCGACCATCGCCTCCATGCCCTTGCCCCGGGCGCGCACGACCAGTTCAGCGAGCAACATGCCCCCGATGCCGCGTCTCTGCATGTTGGCCGCCACATAGACCGAGTGCTCGACGGTGCGCGCATAGCCGGGAAAGTCCCGGAAAGTGCCGAAACTGCCATAGCCCAGCACGTCCAGCGGCGCTGCGGGATCGACAGCGACCACGACTGGAAAGCCTGCCGCAAGCCGCGCGTCCATCCACTGCCGGCGGAGGTCGACCGTCGTCTCCGCTTCGGACCAGATCGAAAAGGTCTCGCGGACTGCATGATTGAAGATGGCCGCAATGCCCGGAAGATGGGCGTCCTCCGCGTCCAGAATCCCGACCGGCATCTGTCCTCCAGCCTTCGCCGCAACGTTCTCACGCGAACACGAATGCGTCTACACGAATACGTCGACAGGGGCCCCGGCTCTAGCCCGCAAGCGCGGCCTGTGCGATTTCCGGCGTCAACGACAAGAAACGCCCAGGGAGCCCCCCATGACCGAAGCCGCAGCGCCCTTCCCGGTAATGTCCATCGCCCAGTGCAATGCCCTTATGACGGCGCCGGGCGCCAAGTTCGAGATGGAAGAAAAAGTCATCAACGGGATCGCGCTGCGCACCTACAAGCATGCGCCGCAGACCTTGCGCGATGTCGTGCTGAATTCGAAGCAGTGGGATTTCCGCGAGTATCTCGTCTACCACGACGAACGCGTCACCTATGCGGCGCACTACAAGGCGGTTGCCCACCTGGCCCGCGCCCTGCGCGAGACGTTTGGCGTCCGTAAGGGCGACCGGGTAGCCGTTGTCATGCGCAACTATCCGCAGTGGGCGGTCGGGTTCTGGGCGGCGCTTGCCATCGGCGCCATCGCCACGCCGCTCAACTCCTGGTGGACGGGGGAGGAGCTGGAGTACGGCCTTGCCGATTCCGGCGCAAAGGTCGCCATCGTCGACCAGGAAAAGCTGGAGCGCATCCGCGAGCACCTGCCGAAGCTCACGCAGCTGAAGACGATCATCGTCGCCCGTGGGGGGGAAGAGGAAGCCGACCCGCGCATTGTCTCGCTGGAGAAGCTGATCGGCGCGGCGAAAGCCTGGGCAGACCTGCCCGACATCGACATGCCGGCTGCAGACATCGGACCCGATGACGACGCGACGATCATGTACACCTCCGGCACCACCGGAAAGCCGAAGGGCGCGCTGGCGACGCACCGGGGGATCGTCTCGAACGTGTTCAACGGTATGGCTTGCCAGGCGCGCCACTTCCTGAGGCAGGGTCAGCCGCCGCCCGTGCGCGATCCACTGAACGACCCGCCACGCATTCCACTGCTCGCCATCCCCTTCTTCCATGCGACCGGCGCGTTCTCCAATCTCGTTCCGGCGATCATCAACGCCGACAAGATTGTGACCATGTACAAGTGGGATCCCGGCGAGGCGCTGGAAATCATCGAGCGCGAGAAGATCACCATGATCGGCGGTGTGCCAGCGATCGCCTGGCAGGTGCTGGAGCATCCCGATCGCGACAAGTACGATCTGTCATCGATCCAGTTCGTTGCCTATGGCGGTGCGCCTTCAGCGCCAGAACTCGTGGCTACCATCAAGCGCCGCTTCCCGAATGGGCTTGCTTCCAACGGCTGGGGCATGACGGAAACCTGCGCCGCCTCCTGCGTCAATTTCGGCAAGGACTACGAGGTAAGGCCCGACAGCTGTGGCGCGCCCGCGCCAGCGATGGATTTCAGGATCGTCGGGTCGAACGGAGAGACGCTTGGCCCCAACCAGGTGGGCGAGCTGTGGGTCAAGGGTCCCAACAACTGCAAGGCCTACTGGAACAAGCCGGAGGCCACGGCCAAGACCTTCATAGACGGGTGGGTGGTCACCGGCGACATCGGCCGTATGGACGAGGAAGGTTTTGTCTTCCTGCTCGATCGGGCCAAGGACATGCTGATACGCGGCGGGGAGAACATTTACTGCATCGAGGTCGAAAGCGCCCTCTACGATCACCCTGCCATCATGGACGCAGCGGTGGTCGGCATTCCGCACAAGGTGCTGGGCGAAGAAGTGGGCGCCGTGGTTCAGGTGAAGCCTGACATGGATGTGACCGCTGACGAGCTGCGCCGCTTCACCGCCCAGAAGATCGCGGCCTTCAAGGTGCCTGTGGACATCCAGATCCAGCGCGATCCACTGCCGCGCAACGCCAATGGCAAGATCATGAAGAGCGAGTTGCGCACGCGGTTTGCGCCGCGCGGCTGATCGCCCTCGGCCTGGGCTGGCAACGACCTAAATCCAGCGCCGCCATTTCAGGAAGGCAAGCACGCCGACGCCGAGCGCGCAGGTCGTGGCGACGACCGCGATGAATGACCACGGTTCATCCGCCCACGGAATGCCGGCGAGATTCATGCCGAGTAGACCGGTCACATAGGACAGAGGCAGGAAGATCGCCGACACGACGGAGAGCGCCAGCAGCCTCTGGTTGAGTTGTTCCTGCCGCTGGCCGACAACCTGGTCCTGAAGCACCGCCGCGCGATCGCGGATTGAATCCAGTTCTTCGGCGATGCGGATGATGTGGTCGGATGTGTCGCGCAGGATCACCTGGTCGTCATCGTCGAAGGCCGGCGCGCCGGCGCGGCGCATGCGCGCCTCGCGCTGCAGCTGGCTCATCGCGTCGGTCTGTGGCTGGACGTAACGGCGCAACAGCAGGATGGTGCGGCGGAATTCGGCGAGATCACGCGGCGACAGGCGACCGCGCGAATTCAGCATCGTTTCCTCGAACTCATCCGCCTCGTCCTTGAGCTGCTCGACAACCGGGTCGATGTAGTCGATCAGCTTGGCGGAAATTCGGGCCAGCAGGTGAGCCGGCGAGGTCGGTGCATCGCGACCGATTTCCTCGCGCACCTCGTGGATGGCCTTGACCGGGTAGGATCGCATCGAGATTACGAGATTGCTGGTCGCCCATATACGAACGGAAATCATGTCCTCCGGTTCGGCCCCGGGATTGTGGTTGATGCCGCGCAGGTTGAGCAGCAGCCCATCCTCGTAGGGCGCGCAGCGCGGCCGGGTCTCCGTTTGCAGCAGGGCCGCGATCACCGCTTCATCGAGATTGCTTGACTCTTCCAGCCATTCGCGTGTCTCGGGCGCCAACCGGTTGAAGTGCAGCCAGCGCCAGCCCAGCGTGGGGCAGGCCGCCGTTGGCTTCATCTCTGACCAGTCGATGCGGGAGACCCCGCCCTCCGGTTCGAAGTCGAAGCCGAAGATGAACGCCTCTGCGTTCGGCTCGGCGTGATCGTTACGTTCGACGGGGGCGATGGGCATGGGTGGAACCCGAAAAGGATGGCCCGCTTCTAGACCGGTTTTCAATTGACCGGCTAGGCCTGCTCCGAACCTGCAAATTCACCGTGGTGCGGTTGGCCTTGCAGGCCGGGCGTGGCTGACCCTAAGGGACGCCTGACGCGCGGTGGCGTGACGAAGGACCTCATGGCGGGTGACAAGGAGTCGAAAGGGCGTCGGGAGCGGCTCGACATCGAGCTGGTCCGGCGTGGCCTTGCGCCAACTCGGGCGCGAGCGCGCGAAGCTATCGAAGCAGGCAAGGTGCAGGTCGAGGGTGTGGTTGCGACGAAGCCCGGGCAGCTCGTCGACCACGCGAACCGGATCGAGGCCGAAATGGCCCATCCCTGGGTCTCGCGCGGCGGGTTGAAGCTTGATCATGCCCTCCGTGCGTTCGGGGTCGATCCCGCAGGCAGGCACTGTCTGGACCTTGGCTCCTCGACAGGCGGCTTCACCGAAGTCCTGCTGGCGCGTGGAGCGAGGCGCGTTGTTGCGGTCGACGTCGGGGTTGGCCAGCTGCACCCGCGGCTACGCTCCGATCCACGCGTGATCAGCCTCGAATCGACAGACGCGCGCAATCTTGACGCGGCCCTCCTGATCGACCCGCCGGAGCTGGTCGTCTGCGACGCCAGCTTCATCGGCCTCGCCAAGCTGCTGGCCCGGCCGCTGCAGCTTGCAGCAAGGACCGCGATTCTTGTGGCGCTGTTCAAGCCGCAGTTTGAAGTGGGACCGGCCCATGTCGGCAAGGGCGGGATCGTGTCCGATGTCGCTGCCGTCGATGCGGCCGCAGTCGCGCTGGAATCCTGGCTTGCCACAGCAGGCTGGCCGGTCCGGGCGTGGATCGACAGCCCGATCACCGGCGGCGATGGCAATCGCGAGCGGCTGTTCCTCGCGCGGAATCAGTGAAAACGCCTAGGCTGGAATCAGACGAGCCGCACTGCTTGCGCAATGCGGCTCGCCCTCACAGGCCCTGGGTTGGGGGGACGGGCCTGTCTTCAAAGACTGACCTCGATGCCCTCGGCAGTGCGATCAGCCTAATCTCTCACTTGCCAGTCGCCGTAGTAGGCGTCGCGGCACACTTCCACGGGACGGCGAATTTCGGATCCATCCGGCAGGCGCGTGACCTGTACCGACTCCGTGCAATCCGACCCCGCGTAAGCGTCGCGCTTATAGGCAGAGCGGTCGCTCCGGTAAAGATCATCGTAGCGCCGGCCGCCATCGAGATAGGGATCGTCCTCATAGCGCAAGTAGCCGTAGTTTGGCTGGCCGTAGGGCTGCTGGCCATAGGACTGACCGCCATAATTCGGACTGTAGCCGTAGCCTTGGACAGGAGGGGCGCACCGCACGTTGCCGCCCGCGCCGGCGCCAATCATGCCGCCGACAACTGCGCCCAGCGCTGTCCCGTCATGCTTGTGACCCTTCGCCGCAACATTGCTCCCCAGGACGCCGCCGAGGATGCTGCCGACGATCGCGCCGCCGACCTGGTTGTTCTGCCGGATCTCCGCGCATGAGCGAGTCTGGGCGAATGCGCCGGGCGCCGCCATGGCAACAACAGCGGAGATCATCAGCAAGGCCTTGATACGCATCGGGGAAACCCTCCGGACAAACATTGTCACGGTGCAGCCTGCTGCAGCCGACCTGAACGGGACCTGAAGGGACGGTTAGCGGCCGGTCTGGCCGCGATGCCGCAGCCTGTGGTCGGCCAGAACGCAGGCCATCATCGCTTCCGCGACCGGAACGGCGCGGATGCCGACGCAGGGATCGTGGCGCCCCCTGGTGCGGATGTCGGTGTCCTCCCCCTGCCGGTTGATGGTCTGGCGCGGTGTGAGGATCGAGGAGGTCGGCTTGACCGCGATCCGCGCAACAACCGGTTGGCCGGAGGAGATGCCGCCCAGCACGCCGCCATTGTTGTTCGACAGGAACTCCACCCCATTTCCCGCACGGCGCATCTGGTCGGCATTGTCCTCACCCGACAGTGCGGCGGAGGGGAAGCCTGCGCCGATCTCGACGCCCTTGACGGCGTTGATGCTCATCAGGGCGCCGGCGAGGTCTGCGTCGAGCTTGCCATAGACCGGCGCGCCCCAGCCGGGCGGCACGCCCTCGGCGACGACCTCGACAATGGCGCCGCAGGAGGAACCGGCCTTCCGCGTCTCGTCGAGGAAGGTCTCCCACTTGAGCGCCATGTCGGCGTCGGGACACCAGAACGGGTTCTGCTCGACGACATCCCAGTTCCAGTTCGCGCGGTCGATCGCGTGCGGGCCGATCTGCACGACGGCGCCACGAATGGCGACGCCTGATCCCAGCACCATCCGCGCCACCGCACCGGCGGCCACGCGCGAGGCCGTCTCGCGTGCCGACGAGCGCCCGCCGCCGCGATAGTCGCGCAGGCCATACTTCTGGTCGTAGGCATAGTCGGCATGGCCCGGGCGATAGCTGTCCCGGATCTCGCTGTAATCTTTCGAGCGCTGGTCAGTATTCTCGATTATCAGGGAGATCGGCGTGCCCGTGGTGACCGGGCCTCCGGTGCGATCGTCCTCGAAGACGCCGGAGAGAATTCGGACCTTGTCCTCCTCCTGGCGCTGGGTGACGAAGCGCGAGGTGCCGGGCCGGCGCTTGTCGAGGTATTGCTGGATGAACTCCGGGGTCAGAGCGAGGCCGGGCGGGCAGCCATCGACCACGCAACCGATGGCCGGCCCATGGCTCTCGCCCCAGGTCGTCACGCGGAAGAGATGGCCGAAGCTGTTGTGCGACATGGGGCCAGCTTGAAGCGCAAAACGACGGCTTTGGATAGGGCGCCCGTGTTGGCTCACCGGCTCCCCGGGCTATAGCATCCCTGCCAGCCCGCGAGGTTCCGGATGAGCAAGCAGCACGACTATACCAGCACCATCCGCTGGACCGGCGATCGCGGGCAGGGAACAAGGACCTACAAGGGATATGACCGGACCTGGCGCATCGAAACGCCGGGCAAGAGACCTGTCGAATGCTCCAACGATCCGTTGCTTGGCGGCGATCCGGCGAAGCACAATCCGGAGGACCTGCTTCTGTCTGCGCTCTCCGCCTGCCACATGCTCTGGTATCTGCATCTGGCCAGCAACGCTGGCATCGTCGTGCGCGCCTATGCAGACAATCCGGTCGGTGTTGGCGAAACCTCGGCCGGAGGCGCGGGGCGATTCCTCCGCGCCACGCTGCGCCCGGTGATCCACGTGGAAAAGGGCGCTGACCTCGCCAAGGCCGATGCGATCCACCGTGAGATCCATCAGTATTGCTTCATCGCTCGCTCGGTGAACTTTCCGATCAGCTATGACTTGACATTCGTGGAGGTGTAGGTGGCCGGACGGTGTGGGCCTGCTGGCGCTTTCAGGGTCCGCCCGCTAGTCTTCCGCCGCACAAGAGGAAACGCACATGACCTACAACTTCACCGGCAAGACCGCGGTCGTTACCGGCGCCAGCCGCGGGATCGGCGCGGCCATTGCGCGGACGCTTGCGGCCGACGGCGCGCGCGTAGCGCTGGTGGCGCGGACAGGCGATGCAATCCGCAAGCTGGCGGCGGAGATCGGCAAGGGCGCTGTCGCCATCGAGGCGGACATGGCCTCGGCGGACGGCTGGCGCAAGGCGGCCGACGGCGCGCTGGCGGCGCTGGGTGAGATCGACATCCTCGTAAACAATGCCGGGGTCAGCGCGGCGCAGGCGATGGGCAAGGTGACGCCCGAAGGTCTCGACGAGACGCTCAACGTCAATGTACGCAACCTGATCCTGCTGACGGACGCCCTGTCGGCCTCGCTGATCCGGCGCAAGGGCAACGTGGTGAATATCTCCTCGGTCTCGTCTTTCTCCGGCGCGCTCGGGCAGATCGCCTATTCGACGTCGAAGGGCGCAGTGAACTCCTTCACGCGCAACGCCTCGATCGACCTCGGCCGCGCGGGCGTGCGCGTGAACGCCATCGCGCCGGGCGTGATCGACGAGGGCATGTGGTCGACAGCTTTTTCCAAGGGCCTCGACCGCGAGAAGACGCTGGAGCGGATGGGCCGGCTTGTGCCGCTCGAGAAGCGCTGGGGCACGGCGCAGGAGATTGCCGATGCGGTGGCGTTCCTCGCCTCCGACAAGGCTGCCTACATCACCGGTCAGGTGCTGCGTGTGGATGGCGGGATGATTGTGTGACTCAGCACAGGCGATTCGCACGCGCCGTCATTCGCATTAGGAACCATCCTGTCTGCACAGGCGAAGAGTGCTCCTCTCGAGCTAGGTAGCGGGCACCCCGCCATGCGGTACGCCATCGCCGATGATGAAGTCATTGATGTGTCCGCGATAGCTGCGGCCGCCCAGCTCTACGTTCACCATATGGCCCCGCCAGGTCGTGCCCACGATGGGAATTGTGTAGGCTTGAACGACCACGGCCTCGCCAGCCAATGCACGCCCGTCCGCCAGCGTCACTTTCAGTTTCCGCTGCATCGCCGGCGGATCGATGATCACATCGGTCACTTCCGACGATCCATTGCCTTCCAGTAGGTACCCGTCGCGCCGTCTCGCCGTGATCAGCATGGTGGAAGCGGCGCCATCGCCCCAGAGGGTCATGTAGCAGAACGGCGCGGTGAAGCGGGGATTTGTCTGCCCTTGCTCATGGAACTGCGCTGGCCCCTCGATCTCTGTTCGCCTGCCATCAATGGTTACCACGGCCCTCGCGCGTCCGAACACCTCCGTCCGCCCGGCGTTCAGGCCAGAGTATGATCGCTCCGGAGAGAATTCGACCGAGAGGTTTACCCGGTGCTCGCCTTTGCCGAACATGGACGTCGGGGATTTCCGCGCCAAACATGATCCGGTGATCGTCGCTCCTCTGGGACGCTCCTTCTCGCCCATTCTCGTGAATTCGAGCGTTCGCGCGTTGTCGCGATACGTCCTGCCGAAGGCCTGGTCAGAAACGAGCTGGGCTGGCGAAACATGGTCGACATAGGAGAAGAAGCCCTCGGGCGTCCGGGCATGGATCCAGACCCACGCCAACCCCAGCTCGGGGTAATGGCACAACCGCACGGTCAGCCTTTTCGATCCATCCTCGGACGAAACGCCCGAATGCACGGAATCGCTCTGTGTCTCGAGATTGCCAAACCGGGCATCCATCGGTGCGCCGCCGCGGGGGGTCACACACGCCCCCGCCGCGAGCGTTGAGAGCAGGGCTGCGCGACGTGTCAGCATGCGGTCTTCCTAGCCGGATCAGCATCTTAAGCAGGTGTGCGCCGGTCGTTCAATGGTGACCCCTCGCCAGTGTTGTTTGGGAGCGCCAGCTCAGGGGTAACTTCAACCACGTGCAAGCAACCGGCGGTGCTGCGGCGCCGCAACGGCAGTTATCGCTTCTGCCCGCGCCTCGAACGAAAGCCCTTTCAACCGCGCAACACCGAACTCGGTCACGACGGTGTCAACCATCTCTCCCGGAATCGACGGGGAGGCCAGTCTCGGCACGATGCGCGAGGCGCCGCCAGCTGTCGCGGGCATCGCGATGATCGACAGGCCGCCGACCGACGCACGGGCCGCGCGCATGAAGTCGGGCGCGCCGCCGACACTGCTCACCCGCCGCCCCCTTCGCCACTCGAGGTTGAGATTTCCGGCAAGATCGACCTCGATCGCCGATCCGATCGACACGAAGCCAGGCAGCGCGGCCAGCGTCGCGTGATCGTGCGTCACCTTCGCGGACCGGAAGGCAAAGCCGGATCGCGGCAGCCAGGCATGGAATGAGGCATCGCCCCAGGCCACGCCGGCCACATGTTCGGCGGCGGGATCGAGTGCGCCAGCCTCCGCCAGCTGTATGTACTCCGGGGTTATGATCCCCGAATGCACGCGCAATCCGCGATGCAGCTTCAAGCCAGCGATGACGGCGCCGGGGGCCTCGCCGATTCCAGACTGAATCGTGGCCCCGTCGGGTATCAGCCCAGCGCACAGGCGGACGATCTCGCCGACCGCAGCGTTGGCCGCACCCGATGAGCTCGCTGGCGCCAGCAGCGGTTCGCTGATCGGCACGGCGAGATCGATCCTGTCTGCCGGAATGAAGTCGGCGTGGGGCAAGGCGGGCATTCGATCGTTGACGAAGGCCACGCGCCGGCCCGCGCTTTGCCACACCAGTCCAGGCATGTCGCACGCAAGTCCGAACGAGCATCGCCCCGCGCTGTCCGGCGGCGCGACATGCAGCGCGGCGACGTCGAACTCCGTCCGGGCCATCAGGTCGGCGATCTCGGAATACGGCATGGCCATGAGCCGCGTCCGCCCCGACGCGATGGAGGTTTCCAGCGCAGGCGAAGCCATGAACGTCACGAGCTGAGCCGTGCTCGGCAGCGCGCCATAGTCGCGCGTGTTGATCCCCGGTATCAGGCATGACCACAGCTCGACGCCGTTCGACAGTCCGGGATGAGCCAGCAGCGCCGCGTGGAAGGCCGCACATTCGCCTGGTCCCCCCTGGAAGTAGACGCGCTGGCCCGGGCGCAGGCTGCGCACGACATCGCCGGGATAGCCGGTGATCACGCGAGACCCGCGGACGCGAGCAGGCGGCGCGCTCGCTCCGCCACCGGCTGGTCGATCATGCGACCCTTATGGCTGACGACACCGTCGACGCGCTGCTCCCACGCCGCAAGGATGGCCTGCGCCTCAGCAACCTCGGCTGCACTCGCGCCAAAACTCTCGTTGAGTACGCCGACCTGGTTAGGGTGGATGCACATCGCACCGGTCAAGCCCATCGCATGGGCCCGGCGTGCATCGGCGGCGAAGGCGTCAAGGTCGGTGAAGTTGGCGATCCCCGTCGCCATGCCGATGCCCATGATCCTGCGCGCCGCCGCGGCGTAGGCAATCCCCTGGGCTGCGAAGTCCAGCGACAAGGGTCCTGGCGGGCGTCCGAGCGAAAGCGAGAAGTCCTCGCTCCCGAGCGCAAGCCCGATCAGGCGTGGCCCATCGGCGATCTGGCTCAGGCGTTCCAGTGCCGCGGGACTCTCGATGACGGCGACAACCCCGATCGCATAGCGCTCCAGCCCTGCCTCGTATTCCAGCGCATCGATCATGGCTGAGAGGCTCGTGAGCTCGGCTGCCTGCTCCACCTTGGGCAACACCACGGCCGCAAGGCCGGGCCGCACGACCGCTTCAAGATCGTCGGCGAGATAGGCCTCGTCATTGTTGACGCGCACCGTGGCCACCGCGCCCTGCGCTGCGAGGAAGGAGATCGCCTCCGTCGCAAGTGCGCGTGCGGCAGGCTTGGCGGCAGGTTCTGTCGAATCCTCAAGATCAACGATCAGAGCATCCGCCCCGCGCGTGTGCGCCTTCTGCCAGCGCTGCGGCGCGGCTGCGGGCACGAAGAGCATCGAACGCCAGTTCATCATCGCACGCCAATCTTGCCAGCCATGGCGACATAGCCATCGCCATCCGCCGCCCACACATCGGCGCCGGTCTCAGTATCGATCAGATTCACAGTGAAGGGGGCAAGATCGAAAACCGGTCGCTGGGCGCGGAATGAGAATGTGGTGATTGTCTCATCCGGCCGATGCCTGCGGAAATGATCCACCAGCAGCGTCGCCAGCAAAGGTCCGTGCACCACCAGCCCCGGATACCCTTCCGCCTTCATCGCATAGTCGCGGTCGTAGTGGATACGATGCGCATTGTAGGTGAGCGCGGAAAAGCGGAACAGCAATGCCGCCGTTGGCGCGATCGTCCGCGATACCTGCGCCTCGCGTCGCTCGCCTGGTGGCAGGGGCCGCGCATTCCCGTTCCGTTCGCGAAACACGAGGTCGGCCTCGTCGGTGACGCAGAGGGTTTCGCCGGTGTACACCTCGTGCCGGATCGTCAGGAATGCGAGCCTTCCGGTGCGTCCGGATTTTTCCGAAAGATCGGCAATCATCGACACGCGCTTCACCTCAGTGCCGAGCGGAATGGGCGCATGAAACGTCACGCGGCTCCCCGCCGCCATGCGCATCGGCAGCCCGATCGGCGGCGCTAGCCCTCCGCCGCGCTTTGGATGCCCGTCCTCGCTGATCTCAGCTTGCGCCGCCGCGGGAAGGAAGCACAACAGATGTCCCATCGGCGGCACGACAGCCTCGTGCGGCCGATCCAGCAACGCCGCGAGCCTATCAAACGGTCCACGCCCTGTGACGTCGACGGTCGTCTCGCTCCGCCCGATCCACTGCGCTGCATCGATGCTCATCGTCGAGCTCTCAAAACGACTTCGGCAGGCCCAGAACATGCGTCGCCACATGGCTGAGAATAAGGTTGGTCGAGATCGGCGCTACCTGATAGAGCCGCGTTTCCCGGAACTTGCGCTCGATATCGTACTCCTCGGCAAAGCCGAAGCCACCATGCGTCTGGATGCAGACATCTGCTGCATACCAGCTGGCCTCCGACGCCGTCATCTTCGCCATGTTGGCTTCAGATCCGCAAGGTTCCCCAGCCTCGAAGAGCCGCGCTGCGTGATCGACCATGAGTGAGGCTGCCGTTACCTGCACGTGCGCCCGCGCAATCGGAAACTGGACGCCCTGGTTCTCTCCGATCGGCGCTCCGAACACGCTGCGGTCCTTCGCGTAGGCCGACGCCCGATCGACAAAGAACTTCCCGTCCCCGATGCACTCTGCCGCAATCAGAACGCGCTCCGCATTCATCCCGTCGATGATGTGCCTGAACCCCGCGCCCTCGCGCCCAATCAGGTTCTCAGCTGGAACTTCCATGTTGTCGAAGAACAGTTCCGTGGTCGCATGGTTCAGCATCGTCCGAACCGGCTTGATCGTGAGGCCCTTGCCCCTGGCTTCCCGCATGTCGACCAGCAGAACGCTCATGCCTTCCGAAGTCTTGCCCGCATCATCGCGCGGCGACGTCCGGCACAGCAGCACCATCAGGTCCGAATGTTCCGCCCGGCTGATCCAGATCTTCGAACCGTTGACGACATACCTGTCGCCAACCCGCTTCGCGAACGTCTGTATCCGCGTCGTGTCTGTCCCGCTTGTCGGCTCGGTCACGCCGAAGGCTTGTAGCCGCAGCTCCCCGCTCGCAATCTTCGGCAGCCAGTGCTCTTTCTGCGCCTCCGAGCCGTGCCGCAGCAGCGTGCCCATGGTGTACATCTGCGCATGGCACGCCGCGCCATTCGCGCCCGACCGGTGGATCTCCTCCAGCACCGCGCAAGCCGCCGAAATGCCAAGCCCCGCGCCACCATATTCTTCGGGGATGAGTACCGACAGCCATCCCGCTTCCGTCAGCGCATTTACGAATTCCGTCGGATAAGCCCGCTCGCGATCCAGCGCGCGCCAGTACGCCCCCGGAAACCGGGCGCACAGCTTGCGCACGGCCTCGCGGATTTCTGCATGTGTCTCGGCCTTGGTCATGGGGACAGCATGCAACGCGGTTGCTTCTACGTCACGTCTTTGCTGGCTGCGAAATTCCGGACAAGGTGTTTGTGCCGGGGAGGGCAAATCCATGATCGATTTCAATCTGCAAAATCCTGTGTTTGCGACCTATGTTGTTGCGGCCTGCTTGATGATTCTCAAGGTCGTGGCCATGTCCTGGCTCACGGTCATTCGGATGATGCAGGAGAAGGCCGGTTACCGCTCGCCCGAGGATGCAAAGAAATCGCCTGTAAACCTTGCCCCGCGCGAGGGGCAGGTGGGTCCTAACGAGCGGGTCGACCGCATCCGTCGCATCCAGCTCAACGATCTTGAGAACATTCCCTTCTTCCTGGCCGCCGGCCTCCTCTACGTGACCACGCAGCCGGACCTCATCGTCGCGCAGTGGCTGTTCTACGGTTACGTCGTCTCCCGCCTGCTACACTTCCTCGCCTACCTTACGGCGCAGCTTCACGACGTGAGGGCCACCTTCTGGACCATCGGTTCGGTGATCATCATCTACATGGTGGTGGCCACGCTGACCAAAGCGCTCGGCTACTGAAGCGCCGCCCGGCAGCCCGTCTGTTCCAGCAGGGGATTAATGTCCGCCTTCGCATCCGCCGGCAGGTCCGCATACATAAGGCGCAGCGTTTCGAGGCATTTCGCCTGATACTTGAAGGCGCCCTGCTCGTAAGTCATGCCCAGCGCGGTGAAGCCGAACATCTCCCGGCCCTCGGCCACGGCCTTCGCGTTGGCCAGCAGGAAGGGAAGATACACCTCTCCGGCCAGCGCCAGCATCGCCTCGACAATGCCGGCGCGCGCCTCGCCTGGCTTGCGCCACTCGCCCTCTGCGCCGGAGAGATCGTCCATCTGAGCAAGCCAGCGGAAGGTCAGCGGCGCAATCTTCCGCATCAGCCGCTCCGGTGTCGGGTCGGAGGCCAGCTGCGAGAACTGTCCCATCCACCCGAACTCGGCCAGCGACGGTCGCGTCCCGAACCAGAACTGCGACTGGGCACACTGTGCTTCAAGGATCGCGCACAGCCGCCGCATCGTCTCCTCGATCAGCGGCGCGTTCTGCGGCGTGCAGCCGACCAGCGCCATCCTCCCCATCTGGCGCGACCGGAAATAGTCCGCGAACGTCTGGATCTGCTCCATGCCGCCGCCCCGATGCCGGTCGTAGGACAGCCAGCGCGACACAGCTTCCTGATCCTCGGCATAGAACCAGCGATAGTGGAACATCAGCTTTGTACCCCACTCATCCGCCATGTCCTCGATCAGACAGGCGAGAAAGCGATCCGCCGGATCGGGCGGCACGATCCCGCGTTCGCCATGGCGCTGTTCCAGCTCCAGGATCATCGGCGTCGAGTCATTGCGCCATTCCCCGCCAGGATACTGGATCACCGGAATCACCGGCGCCTTCACGTTCCGCAAGGCGGCTTCAGTGTCCGGTCCGATCGGCTGCCAGACATGGGGCAGGCGGCGATAGCGCATGATGGCCCGCATCTTCATGGAGTAGGGCGAGCCCAACCCGCCGATCACCCTGTAATGCTCAGCCATTGTTGGTCCCCTTCAGGCTGGACGAAGACCCGACTCTGCTACAGACTGTACTGAACGGTAACAAGAACACGACAGGGCGGGAGACAATCATGGTACGGTTGGCGTTCAGCGTATGCGCTGTGGCTCTGCTATCGGCTTGCGGCGCCCCGCAGCAGGCCGGCGCCCCGGAACAGCCGCCAGTCGCAGGAGATCGGCCGGCGCCGAACCCTCTCAATAACGCCTACTTCGGCGACCTGCATCTCCACACGCGCAATTCCTTCGACGCCTACATCTTCAACGTCCGCGCTTCCCCCGACGAGGCCTACGCCTACGCCAAAGGCGGAACGATCAAGCACGCCACCGGCCTCGACATGAAGATGAAGTCAGGCGCGCTCGACTTTCTCGCGATCACAGACCACGCAGAGTATCTTGGCGTGTTGCCTGCCATCGACACACCGGGTGATCCCTACGCCAGCGTACCCTATGCAAAGGACCTGTTCTCGACCGATCCGGTCCAGGTCAATACTGCCTTCCGCCGTTTTGGCGATGCGCTGCGCACGGGCAAGCGCATGGAAGAGTACGCCGACCTCCGCACGGTGAAGTCGGCCTGGCGCGACATCATCGAATCGGCGCGCAAGAACTACGAGCCGGGAAAGTTCACGACGCTGATCGGCTACGAGTTCACCTCGGCCCCCGAGGGCCGCAACCTGCACCGCAACGTTATCTTCGCAGGCGACACCGCCCCCGAACTTCCCTTCACCGCACTTGAATCCCAGAACCCGGAAGAACTCTGGAAATGGATGGACCAGCAGCGCGCCGCCGGCGTCGAGGCGTTGTCCATCACGCACAACGCCAACGGCTCGAACGGCACGATGTACGAGCGCACCAAGTGGGATGGCTCGCCGGTCGATCGCGCCTGGTCCGAACTCCGCGCGCGCAACGAGCCGCTGGCGGAGATCACGCAGGTGAAGGGCACGTCCGAAACGCACCCGCTGCTCTCGCCGAACGATGAATTCGCCGGGTTCGAGATCATGGAGTGGTATATCGGCTCCTCAACGCCCGTCACGAAATTCGACGGCGGCTATGTCCGCAAGGCGCTGAAAGATGGCCTTGAACTCGAGAAGCAGAGCGGCGCCAACCCCTACAAGTTCGGCCTCGTCGGCGCCTCCGACACCCACAACGCGGCCGGCTCCTACGAGGAAGACAGCTACCTTTCCAAGGTCGGCATCCAGGACGCCACGCCGCAGCGCCGCGGGTCAGCCCCGCCAGATGGCAAGACGTGGGACAACTACAAACCCGCCGACAATACGCTGCGTTTCTCCACCTGGGGCGCCTCCGGCCTCACCGGCGTCTGGGCGAAGGAAAACACCCGCGAGGAAATCTATGGCGCGCTCAAGCGCAAGGAAACGTTCGCAACCTCGGGCCCGCGCATCCGCGTCCGCTTCTTCGCCGGCTACGGCATCGGCGCCTCGCCACTGACCAGCGACGCCGGCGTGAAGAATGCCTACGACAGGGGCGTGCCGATGGGGGGTGACCTGGTCGGGCAGGCAACAGGCAAGCCTGACTTCCTCGTCATGGCCATGCGCGATGCCCAATCCGCCCCGCTCCAACGTGTGCAGATCGTCAAGGGATGGCTCGATGCGTCGGGCAAGGCGCAGGAGAAAGTCTTCGACGTTGGGTGCTCCGACGGTGGCGCAATAAACCCCGCAACGCACCGTTGCGCTGACAATGGCGCTACAGTGGACGTCAAGTCTTGCGCCTGGAGCGAGGACAAGGGCGATGCAGAGATCAGCGCTGCCTGGTCGGACCCCGAATTCGATCCGAAGCTGAACGCGTTCTACTATGTCCGCGTACTCGAGAATCCGACCTGCCGCTGGTCAACCTGGGACGCCAACCGCCTCGGCATCGAGCCCAACCCCGCGCTGCCCAAGACGATCCAGGAGCGCGCCTACACCTCGCCGATCTGGTTCGTTCCGACCAAGAGCTAGGCGCGAATCGTGGCCAGCGTGACGGACTTCCTGAGGCGCGTCATCCGCGAGCCCTTGGCGCACTTCCTCGCCATCGGTCTTGTGCTCTTCCTCGCGAATGCCCTCATCAATGGCGATGATGCTGGTCCCGCCAGCGAGACGATCGCCATCTCCGAAGGCCGAGTGAACCAGATCGCCGAGAGTTTTCTGCTGCTTTCCGGTCGCCTGCCGACCCGTGAGGAGCTTTCATCCCTGGTTGATGACTTCGTGAGCGAGGAAGTCGGCTATCGCGAGGCCGTCGCTATGGGGCTGGACGCGGACGACACCATCGTCCGTCGCCGCATGCGCCAGAAGCTCGAATTCCTGATTGAGGATGACGCCGCCGCGCAGACACCCACCGACGCCGACCTGCAGGCCTGGCTCGACGCCCACCCTGACGACTACCGCCTGCCGGAGCGCCGCGCGTTGCGCCAGGTCCTGGCCAGCACCGACAAGCGTGGCGCCGCCGCCTCAGCTGACGCGCAGGCCTGGCTCGCAAAGCTTGCGACTGGCGCCGATCCCTCCAGCCTAGGCGACGGCTCCATGCTCCCGGCCGCCCTGCCACTCACCACCCAGGAAGGCGTCGCCTCCCTGTTCGGTGCGGACTTTGCCGCCGCTGCCTTCACGCATGCGGGCGAAGGCTGGTTCGGCCCCGTCGCCTCGCCCTTTGGTCAACACCTGATCCGCGTCATCGACAGCGAACCCGGCCGCGCCGTGCTGCTCGCGGAGATCCGTGACAGCGTCCACGCCGACTGGACCGAGCATCGCCGCAACATCGCGCGCGACGAATTCCATGCCCGCATGCGCCAGCGCTACAATATCCGGATCGATTGGCCAGCGCCCTGGCAGGATCTCTCCACCACCCCTGATCCCAATCCCAAGACCAGACCCGTCCCGGAGGTCGGCGAGTGATCCGCCTCCTCGCCCTGATCTTCGCCGTATTGATCAACGGGCCAGCCGCGCTCGCCCACGAAATTCGCCCCGCCTACCTCCAGATCCGCGAGATCGAGCTGGGTGTGTACGACGTCCTCTGGAAGACGCCGGCGCGCGGGGAGATGCGTCTCGCCCTCAACGTCATCCAGCCCGCCGAATGCGCCTCCGCCGGCGCGCCGCGCGCTGCCCTGGTGGACGGCGCAGTAATCGAGCGCTGGCGCGCCGCGTGCCCGGGCGGCCTCGTTGGCAAGACCATCGCGGTGGAGAACCTATCGCGCACGCTTACGGATGCCATTTTCCGCTTCGAGCCTCTCGATGGTGCGCCCAAGACCTTCCGCCTCACGCCCGACCAGCCCAGCCTGACCATTCCCGATCGCCAGATCTGGACAGACATCGCGACCACCTATTTTGGCCTCGGTGTCGAGCACATCCTGCTTGGCTTCGACCATCTGCTGTTCGTGCTCGCGCTCCTGCTGCTGGTGCGTGACGCAAAGCGGCTTGTGGGTGCGATCACCGCGTTCACTATCGCGCATTCGCTCACGCTCGCAGGCACGACGTTCGGCTGGGTGAGGCTCGCCAGCGCGCCGCTCGAGGCCGTAATCGCGCTCTCCATAATGTTCATCGCCGTGGAAATAATGCGCGTGAGGGCGGGGCGCGACAGCCTCACGGCAAAGCTCCCATGGCTCGCCTCCTTTGCCTTCGGGCTGCTTCACGGCTTCGGATTCGCCGGGGCCCTTCGTGAGATTGGCATGCCTGAAGATGCAGCGCCGTTGGCGCTCCTGTTCTTCAATCTCGGCGTCGAGGCAGGTCAGCTCGCCTTCATCTCCGCTGTCCTGGCCGCGATGTTTGCCTGGCGCCGCTTCGTTCCCGCCAGCCTCAATTCGCCACGAGTCACGATGCTACTTGCCCGCGGGCCGGTCTACCTGATCGGATCTGCCGCGGCCTTCTGGTTCATCGAACGCACAGCCGCCATCGCCGGACTCTAGCGGCCTTGCGGTTGCCGCCGCGTACAGGGTCGCTATTGTGCCCGCGCTCTTGAAAGGACGCCCAAATGACCCGACTCCGCCGCGCCGCAATCGTGAGCCCCATCCGCACGGCAGTCGGCAAGTTCCAGGGCGCGCTTGCCCCCCTTCAAGCCGGCGATCTTGGCGCAGTGATCCTCAAGGCGCTGGTCGAGCGTACAAAATTGGATCCTGAACGCATTGACGATGTCATCTTCGCACAAGGCTATGCCTCGGGTGAAGCGCCCGCTATCGGCCGCTGGGCCGCGCTCGCCGCCGGCTACCCCATCAGCGTGCCCGGCTACCAGCTGGATCGCCGCTGCGGCTCCGGTCTCCAGGCTGTGGTCGAGGCCGCCATGTTTGTTCAGACGGGTGCGGCCGATGTGGTCGTGGCCGGCGGCGCCGAGAGCATGACCAACGTCGAATACTATTCGACTGACATGCGCTCCGGCGCTCGCGCCGGCTCCGTCACAATGCATGATCGCCTGCAGCGCGGGCGCGTAATGTCCCAGCCGATCGCGCGCTTCGGCGTTATCACTGGCATGATCGAGACCGCCGAAAATCTCGCGCGCGACTACCAGATCCCGCGTGAAGCCTGCGACGAATACGCCGCCCGCAGCCACCAGCGCGCCGCGGCCGCCTGGAAGGATGGAAAGTTCGACGACGAACTTGTCCCCGTCGCCGTACCGCAGAAGAAGGGCGACCCCATTGTCTTCAGGACGGACGAAGGCGTCCGCGCCGACGCGACCGCGGCTTCGCTCTCCCAACTAAAGCCGCTCGAAAAGGGCGGCGTAGTCACTGCTGGTAACGCATCGCAACAGAACGATGCAGCCGCGGCCTGCCTCGTCGTTGCCGAAGACAAGCTTGAAGAATTCGGGCTTGAGCCGATCGGGTGGTTCACCGGATGGGCCGCGGCCGGTGTGGAGCCCTCACGCATGGGGATCGGCCCTGTCCCGGCCGTGGAGCGCTTGTTTGCCCGCACCGGCCTTGGCTGGAAGGACATCGATCTCGTCGAGCTCAACGAAGCCTTCGCACCTCAGGTGCTCGCAGTGCTGAAGGGTTGGAACTGGAATGACGCTGACAAGCTGAACGTCAACGGCTCGGGCATTTCGCTTGGCCATCCCATCGGCGCCACGGGCGGCCGCATCCTCGCCAATCTCATGAACGAGCTGCAGCGGCGCAAGGCTCGCTATGGTCTCGAAACCATGTGCATCGGCGGCGGGCAGGGCATCGCCGCCGTCTTCGAGCGGGCGGCATAACCTTGAGAGGTTCTCATGACCTCGAAAGGTTCTCATTCTTTCCGTAGCCGGTCTCCATCCACCGGCGCCACGGGATAGCCAGCCGCCTTCTTGAATCCGTCAACGCGATCGCGCGCCTGCTTTACCGCCGGCGCTTCGGTCCAGTTGTTGGGTGGATTGAGTACCCTCCCAAAGAATTCCAGCGCATCGAGGAACCTTGGCGTGATCGATGGCCCGACATGCTCCGCGCCCTTCACCAGGCGGTATTCATGGCTGATGCCCTCGTCGAACAGGATGCGGTGCGCGAATTCTGTACCGTGATGCAGGAAGAACATGTCCTGGTCCCCCGCTTCCAGATAGATTCCCAGCCCGACCAACTTCTCCGGATGTGTGTTGGCGATCGTCGCCGGGTTGTTGGCTGCCCAATACGCCTCGTCCACGGGCTTGCCGTAGATCGACTCCATAAGCGCATCGTCACGCCAGAACCGGTCGCGCAGCTTTACATCCTTGAATGCCAGCGCAGGCTCGATGCCAGGCTCCATGCTGGCCACGGCCTGAAACTTGTCCGGATGCTTGAATGCAATGCGCAGGCTTCCCATGCCGCCCATCGATATCCCTGTGATAAGCGTCCCTTCGCGGCCTTTCGGTACGTTGTATCCCTTGCGCATCCACGCCAGCAGGTCCTCGACGACAAACGTCTCCCACTTCTGCGAGCCGTCACGGTAGTTCATATAGAAGGAACGGCCTGCCGAGGGCATCACCGAGACGGAAGGCGGCACAAGTCCGCGCTTGATCCCGTCTTCCAGCGTCTGCGCCATGGCTGTCATGTTGGCGCTCGATCCGCCCCCGCCATGCAGCTGGATGATCAGCGGATATGCCTCTGCCCGCTTCGCGTCGTATCCAGCGGGAAGGTAAATCGCCACATCGACGGGTCCTGGAACATTGGTGGTCTCGACCCTCAGGTTGACCAGCTTGCCTTCCAGCGCCTGCGCAGCAGGCGCGATCAGCGCGGCAATTGCCAGCGCGAGAATCCGCAACATCATACCGCTTCCTCCGGTCCACGCCTTCGCGATCGCGCGCCGCCGCGGGCGAACGCCCCACAAGTCTACTTCGCAGGATACCTCGCCGCGTTTGCGCGATCGCCCGACCAGATTCGGGCCCCGTCGAGCGGATAGGAGGCGATCACCTGCGCCTCCAGGTTCACATGCTTCTGGCCCTTCACCTCGAACAGCGCCTCGAAGTCGCCCGTTCCCGGTGTCTTCCTTTCCACGCGGGCGAGCCGGTCCAGTTGCGTCACCGCTTCCGCAACGCCCATCACAGCCGTGTCGCGTGACCCGGAAAGAATGGCGATCCGGTTCCCCGTTGGTCCCGCAAACGATGAGAAGAAACCATAGTCGCGATACATCTGGTCGCCCGGCGCCGCGAGAAACGCCTCGCTGGTGTAGGTGCGGCCGGACTTGCGATCGACGATCTGGTCGTAACTCTCGCCCAGGGCAAATCGCGACGACGAGAACACGGCATCCCGCAGCGGCCCAAGCCCGCTGAGGAGGCCGACATAGATGATGTCGTTAGTCTTCATCCGGTCCGGTGTCAGCTCCGAGGCCAGCGTAACCTGCACATCACGCCCCTCGCGCAGCAGCGGCGCGAGGTCCGCGAGCGCGAACGCCGCGGACGCAGGCAGATATTGCAGGGCCACATCGGAATAGCGCTCGACCGAAGCCGGATCACCGCGCTGGGATGCAACAAGGTCTTCCTTGTTGTTGATCGCAAAGTCGCGGATGAGGCGCTTCAGCTGGACGCGATCCTCGTACTCTCCAAACATGTAGTAGTCGCCCACGACGATCAGCAGTGGTCGCTCGCTCCCGGCGATCTCGCTCCAGATGTTGCTATCTGCCAGCCGCCCCTCGCTGACGGCCGGCCGCGCCGCCAACATGCTCCATGCGAGAATGTTGCCGCCGATCGCGACGATCGCTACGCAGGCCGCGACCAATCCCCAGGCGATCTTGCGCCCGCCTGCCGCAACTACCCTTTCGGGCGGAGCTTCAGTCTCCAGTGTCGCTTCTCCGGCCACGTAGACGAACCGATAGTCCCCCTTCGGAATGTCGAGCCGCAGCCCGGTCGGCATCCCGTTGCGCAGGTAGTACTCATCCAGCCGTTTGCGCAGCCTGTGGATATAGACGCGCGCAACGGGATCATCGCGGACAGCATCGGCGTCGGTCTTGCCGAACACCGTAAGCGCGATCTCAGCCTCCTTTGGCGGCCGGCCATCGGCCGAGCGCTGCGCCAGGAAATCGAAAAGTTCAAGCAGCCGCCCCGCCTGACCCAGCACGCCGGACTCACGAACGCGTGCGATCTCCGCGAGAGCCGCAAGATCGAGTCGAGTTGTCGGGTCTGTCGTCGCAACGCTCATCTGATCGTCCGGACCTGCGGTGCCTATTCTACCGCCCCGGACCGGGCCGAGTCTCTCCCATGAGACTTCACGATATCGGTATGGCTGCCTTTTGCCGAGGATGCAGCACGCTTCCCACATCCGGCTTCACCTCGTCAACCGGAGGCTGCTCAGCCGGCGACTGCCTCGCGCGTCTCCAGCTACAGCTTCATTTCGGCGCAGACCTCATCTAACCTTTGCGGCAGGATGTCGAACCCTAGGGTCGCATCGACGAGCCGCCCTTGCTCGCTATCTCGGCTCCAGCGCAGCGGCGGGCAGGCTGAACGGGGCCAGATGACAACTCGGTCGACTCGAGCAAGTGCGCCTGCCAAGCGATCTCCCGACCGTCGGTTCCCGCCGCGAGCGTCTCAAGCCTGAAGGCCGCGTCAGGTGCGGTCCGAGCGGCGTAGGCCATCTCAGCCCCCTGACAGCCGGCTCGCCGACACTTGGCCCTGTAACGCTTCCGCATCTTCAACAACAGCCACAGCGAGGGGAGGAACTCGTTACCCTGGATTGCGCACGTTCGCAGCCGCGCTAAGTCTGTCCCGAACCGACAAGGAGTCTCCATGGGCGCTATCCCGCAGGTCGATCCGGCCGAAGCCGGTCTCAGTGCCGAGCGCCTGAAGCGCATTCCAGCCTATTTCGACGCCTACATAGAAAGGCGGAAGCTGCCCTGTGTCGCGGCGCTCGTGGCGCGCGGCGGTCAGGTCGCGCACCTGTCATTCCAGGGATCGACCGAAATGGGCGGTGGCCGACCGATCAACGCACATACGATTTATCGGATCTACTCCATGACTAAACCGGTGACCTCGGTCGCAGCGATGATGCTGTTCGAGGAGGGGCTACTGCGCCTCGATCACGAGGTCTCTCGGTACATCCCCGAGTTCCAAGACGTGATGGTGATGGGCGAGGATGGCCAGCTTTATCGCCCCGAGCGCCCGATGATGGTTCGGGATCTTTTCCTCCATACCTCGGGGCTCACATATTCCTTCATCGTGCAGACGCCGGTCGATGCGATCTATCGACAGCGCAAGCTGGAGTACTCAACCTGGAAGGGCGATCTCAAATCTTTCTGCGAAGCGCTTGCCGAGGCGCCGCTGGTGTTCTCGCCCGGGGAAAAGTGGAACTACTCCAATTCGACAGATGTGCTTGGCCGCGTGATCGAGGTCGCCTCCGGCACTAGCCTCGATCGCTTCTTCCAGACCCGCATCTTCGGGCCACTCGGCATGAAGGACACCGGATTCCATGTACCCCCCGAAAGTATTGATCGCCTCATGGCGTGCTATGCGCGAAATCCCGACACTGGCGTCATCACCATGAATGACGCTGCGGGCGCCGCAAGCCGCTATGCGTCTACGCCAAACGTCTTCTCGGGCGGGGGAGGACTCGCATCCACAATCGGAGACTACTTCCGTTTCTGCCTGATGCTCGCCGGCGGTGGCGAACTCGACGGTGTTCGCCTGCTCTCGCCCAAGACGCTCGAATACATGACGATGAACCATCTGCCGGGGAACCGGACGTTGAAAGAGATGGGCGACAAGACATTCTCGGAATCGCGCATGGACGGCTCGGGCTTCGGTCTGGGCTGGGCAGTCACGACGGACGTGGTTGCAACCATGCAGCCAGGCTCCCCAGGGACATTTTCGTGGGGTGGAATGGCATCGACCTTCTTTTGGATCGATCCGGTGGAAGACCTGATCGCGATTCAGATGACACAGTTGATGCCCTCCGGCGCTTATCCCATTCGACCGCAATTGCAGCAGCTGGTCTACGCCGCGATCGAGGAGTAGGGCTTAGGTCACCGCCGCGCGGACACGATACTCAGGTCGGTCCCAGGCGCGCGTCGCCAAAACGTCGGCCAGCCCATCCATGGCGTCCCATACATCGACGAACCGCACATACAGTGGCGCCACGCCGAACCGCATCGCATCAGGCGCGCGGAAATCCGGGATGATCCCACGTGCGATGAGGGCTTGCACCACTGCATAGCCATCGGAATGTCGAATGCCCACATGTCCGCCGCGCCGCGCCGCCTCGACCGGCGAGATCAGCTCGAGACCCATGTCCTCGGCGCGCGAAACGATAAGCTGTCCCAGCAGGCGCGCCTTGTTCTCGACCAACGAGAGATCGACGCCTTCGAATGCGTCGAGCGCCGCATCGAGCGACGAGAGCGACAGGATCGGTGGCGTTCCGGCGGCAAATCGAGCGGCGCCGTCCATAGGTGTATAGTCGGCCGAGAAATCGAATTGATCCTTCTGTCCGAACCAGCCCCGGATTGGTGACGACATTCTGGTCGCCATGTCGCTGCGCGCATAAACGAAAGCTGGAGCACCAGGTCCGCCATTTAGGAACTTGTACGTGCATCCGGCGGCAAGCTTCACGCCCCACTTGTCCAGCCTCAAATCCAGCACCCCTGCTGCATGGCTCAAATCCCAAACGATCAGCGTTCCGGTGTCCTTCGCGGCCCGCTCCCATGCCGCGATCTCCGCGATTTCGCTTGTGCGGTAGTTGACGGCGCTCTTGATCAGCACGCCGGGCCTGACGGCCCGTATGTCGACGCGCTCATGCGGTTGCAGCACCACCAGTTCGCCTAGGCCAGCGGCCGCCAGCCCCGCTGTGATGCTGCGGTCAGTCGGAAACTCGTCCGCTTGCACCATCACCGTCCGCTCGCCGGTCACCTGCAACGCCGCCGCCGCCAGCTTGAACAGGTTCACCGAAACGCTGTCCGTGACAATCACATCGCGATCCGCGACGCCGATCAATCGCGCCAGTTTTGCGCCCGCTCGCGCCGGCAGATCGAACCAGCCGGCATCATTCCACGACCGTATCAGCCCGCGCCGCCATTCTTCGGCAGCTACATGCGCAACCCGCTCCAGCGCTGCATGTGTCGCTGGCCCAAGCGAGTGCCCGTCGAGATAGATGAGGCCGTCGGGTAGGGCGAAGCGCTGCCGCACGGTCGCCAGGGCGTCGCCGCGGTCAAGTGCTTCGCAATCCTTTCGCGTGCGAGGTGGAGTGTTCATGCCGTATCTGCGACGATGGCGCGCCGGCTTGCAATGCCTGCAATCCCTTGCGAGGGAAGGGCATGCGCTTTCTCGCCCTGATTTTTTTCACCGCCGTTACGGCCTGTTCCGGCCCGGCCGCAACGCCTGGCCAACCGGCGGCCGATCAGCCGCGCTATGCTCCTCCTGCACGGATCATGACGTGGGAGGACCTCCAGTCTCGTCCAAAGCTTATGCCGACCCAGACGGTTGTATGGGGGGAGGGGGCGACCGATGTGGCCGACCTTTGGTTACCCGACCGCGCCGGTCCTCATCCCGTCGTGCTGATGGTCCATGGCGGCTGCTGGCAGAAGGCCATCGCCGATCGTTCCCTAATGAACTGGGCGGCGGACGATCTCCGAAAACGAGGCATGGCTGTCTGGAACATCGAGTATCGTGGCGTCGACGAGACAGGTGGCGGCTATCCCGGCACCTTCAGCGATGTTGCTCGCGCCACCGACGCTCTGCGTGCTCACGCTGCGACCTACAACCTCGACCTCGGCCGTGTTGCTGCCTTCGGCCACTCAGCAGGAGGCCATTTGGCGCTCTGGCTCGCGGGCCGCGCCCGTTTGCCTGCGACGAGCCCGTTGCGCATTGACACTCCTCTCCCGATAGTTGGCGTTGTCAACTCCGGAGGTCTGGCCGACCTTGCAGACTCGCTCGGCGTCACGGACCGCTCCTGCCTTGCCGACATATACAACAAGCTTGTCGGCGAAATCAGTCCGATCCGCGCCGATGTACTATCGGATACCTCGCCGGCCAAATTGCTCCCACTGCGCGTGCCCCAGGTCAGCGTGAACGGCCATCGCGACCGTATTGCGCCGCCCGTCCTGGGAGAAACGTGGGCGCGGAAGGCGCGCGCCGCGGGCGATGATGCGAGCGTGGAAGTGGTTCTTGACACCGGTCATGTCGAGCTGATCGCCCCGGGATCGAAGGCGTGGGAATTCCAGGCGGCCGCTCTGGCGCGCATGCTCGGTCTTTCTTGAGCGCCAGCCAGGCGTCCAGCCCCTTGGGCGCATCCTCGCCGAAAGCTGGGTTGTTGCGTTCATAGAAATCGCGCAGCGCGTCCGCGAGACGGCCCAGCGCTTCGAGATCTTGGATTATGGTCCGCTGGTTACGAGAGGTCGCGACGCCGTTGTCGCGGCGCGCCTCAGGGCTTTGCGTTGCTCATCCGCACGATCACCTCAACAGTCCGAATCTTCGCGCCTGCCGGCGCAGCGGGCAGGCCCTCGACCCGGATTGAGTCTCCGGGGATGTCATGCAGGGCGCCGTTCTCTTCAAAGAAGAGGTGGTGGTGATCGCTGACATTGGTGTCGAAATAGGTGCGGTCCGTGTCAAGCGTGATGCGCTTCATTAGGCCCGCAGCGACGAACTGGTTGAGCGTATTGTACACCGTGGCAAGAGAAACGCGCACACCTGCCTTGCGCGCCATGGCCGCCACATCATCGGCCGTGACGTGCCGGTCCATCCCGTCGAACAGAAGAGCGCCGATCGCGATCCGCTTCGGGGTCGCGCGCAGGCCGGCTGTTTGGAGTCGCGTTTCTGCATTCATCGTCCAACTAGAATGGTTCTAGTTTGATGCCATTGCAAGTGCCTTGGCGTCACAGGCGAAATCCAAAACACGCTGTCGCCCGTTACCGAGAATCAACCCGTCGTGACCGCTCCCGGGCTGCCCCTTGCGCCCTTTGGGGCGGGGCCCGATAGCAGGCCACGACGACAAGGAGTGCAGCCCGTGACGACCATTTCGACCGGCCCGCTGGCAGGCGTTAGGATTTTGGACCTCTCCACCGTTGTCCTTGGTCCCTACGCCACGCAGCTCATGGGCGACATGGGCGCTGACGTCATAAAGGTCGAGAACGGAAACGGCGATATCATGCGCCACGCGGGTCCATCGCCCGCGCCGGGCATGGGTGCCATTTACATGGGCTGCAACCGCAACAAGCGTGCCATCCTGCTTGACCTCAAGACCCCGGATGGCCTCGAAGCATTGCGCCGACTCGTGAAGCAGTCGGACGTCTTCTTTACCAATGTTCGCATGGATGGCCTCAAGCGTCTCGGCCTTGGCTATGACGACCTCACCAAGATTCGCGCTGACATCATCTACGTTCATTGCGCAGGTTACGGCGCGGATGGGCCCTATGCCGGCAAGCCTGCCTATGACGACCTTATCCAGGCAGGCTCCGGTATCGCCGACCTCTTCCACGTCCGCGATGGCGGCCCGCCGCGCTACATGCCGGCGCTGATGGCGGACAAGGTCTCGGGTCTCCACGCCGCCTATGCGACAATTGCCGGCCTCTATGCGCGCGCCACGACGGGGCAGGGCCAGTTCATCGAGGCGCCGATGCTCGAAAGCTTCACCGCCTTCAACCTGGTCGAGAATCTCTACGGCCACACCTTCGTTCCGCCGATGGCGCAGATGGCCTACACGCGCTCATCCAGCATCAACCGCATGCCGTATCCGACGAAGGACGGCTATATCGGCATCATGCCCTACAGCGACAAGCAGTGGATGACCTTCTTCGAGCTTGGCGGCCGCCCCGAAGTAATGACGCAGGATCCGCGCTTCTCCACCTACAACGCGCGCACGGCGAACATCGGCGCACTCTACCAGCTCGTCGGCGAGGTCGCCGCAACCAAGACAACTGATGAATGGCTTGATCTGCTTGGCAAAGCCGACATTCCCGCCGCGCGCTGCGCCACGCTTCAGGAAGTTCTCGAAGACCCCCACCTGCGCGCAACGGGGTTCATCCACGAGCGTCAGCACCCGGCCGGCTTCCCCTACCTCGCGATGCAGCATCCGGTGAAGTTTGCAGGCACTCCGGCCGACATCCGTCGCGAGCCTCCATCGCTGGGCGAACACACGGTCGATGTGCTGCTTGAGCTTGGCTTCTCACAGGCCGATGCTGAGCGGATTGCAACGGACGCGGCCAAGGCGAAGTAGCCGCCGCTTCAGCGCCGAATCGGGATATCGGCGCCGACAGGTTCAAGCTCCGGCTCCAGGCCAACCTGATAGAACGGTCGAACGTTTCGCTTGGCGGCACGTTCAATCGCCATGCTGGACAGCTGCCCAGCAAGTGCGATGAATTCCCGCACGTTCTGGCCGGGGACAAAGTCGCGCGAAAGCGCGATGCTTGGCTCTGTTCCTCCCGGCTCCGCCCCTTCGGGTTCATGGAAGCACAGGCACTCAGATTACCGAATCTCCTAACCGGCGCTCGTTGCGCGGTTCAGAGACTGCACCAGCGACCGTGCTGGCAAGCAAAGACTTCCGCTGTTGATGAGCGCGCCAAGTTCCTTTGCATGTGTCAGCAGGCTCATTGGCAGGTCTCCCGGCCGCCTACCTCAACGCATCCACCACAGCATTCACCAGCGCGTCCTTGCGGCGCTCGAACTCCGGCAGGTCCCTGTAGGGCACCATCATCGGATGCGTCTTCTTCTTCGCGTCCTTCACCCGCCCGAATTTCCAGCCATCGGCCTTCTTCTGTGCAAGCCACTGATCGTGCTGGGCTGAAGCCGACGCCTTGGGATTGGCGATGCGCCAGGCGACGGAAGCAGCGGATGACTGCTTCATCCATTTCGGCGCGCGCGACCAGGGCGGAGCCGGGGCCTGCCCATTGGCCTTCTGCCACGCGCGCATCGCCTCGTGTATCACCTGCGCGATCCGTTCGTTTGCTTTTGTATCGGTCGTCGAGACTTTCGTCTTCATCGCCTGCAAAGATCCCCGCCAGTATTTCATCGCTCAACGATAGTATTGCTTTGGTAGCAAGCGAATTCTTGGCACAGTAGTCTTTGCAGAAGTCGCAGTTTATCCGTAACTTCAGTCGCCCTCATGCGGGGGACACGGGGAATTCGCGTATGGCCGACGCTCATGCCGAGGTGAATGCACGCCCTGTTGGCGGTCGCGGGCAGGTTTTCCTGCGGGCATGGTGGGCGCTGGCTGTGCTGTCCGGCCTTGCTGCACTCGTACTTGCCGGCATGGGGTGGTTTCTGGAATTCGGTTCCCCCAAAGACGCGTCCGACGTCCTCGACATCGCCATTCGAACGATCAAAGTGCTCCTGCTTTCGGACATCTATTACGACCCCGTTACGAATCCCGACGCGGGAATCCTGCTTGAGTACGCACGCGCCCTCGGCGTCGTCGCATCTCTGCTCGTTGGCCTCCGGCTCCTTGCGCTCGCGATCGGCTCTCGCATGTCCGATGTTCTCTACGCGCTGTTCCTCAACCGCCATCATATCATCATCGGCTCGGGCGCCGCCGCGCAGGAATACGCATCCAATCACAATCGCATTTTCAAGGGCCGGGCGATCCATCTTGCGGATGCGCGCCTGCCGACGGCTCACCGGCTAGCGACCTGGCAGCGCCGCGGCCAGCTGCACAACCAACTGCGCCATGCCAAGGCGCGCTCCGCCCGCCGCATCGTGGTGGACGAGGGGGACGACGCCGATACCTGGCAGACGGCGCAGCTGGCGGCCCGGGCCTGTCCCAAGGCGGACGTCCTCGCCCACATCGCCGATCCCTGGATCCGCGATCGTCTAAGCCGCGACCGGTCCAGCGATCAGCGGCCCACTCCACGCCTCACGCCCTTCTCCTATGCCGGCGGCGTGGCGCGGCAGGTCATGCTGGCCCATCCGCCTTACCTGTTGACGCAGGCGCTCGGCGCATCGACGCCGCATATCCTCATTGTCGGCTTTGGCCAGGTTGGCGAGTCCATCGCCCGCGAGTTCATCGTTACGTCCGTGATCCCCGGCGACCAGAAGCTGATGGTCACTGTCGTGGACCCGTCGACCGCGTCGATCGAGCCCGATTTCCGGGGCCGCCACGAGGAGCTGGTCAAGCATGTCGATTTTGACTTCATCGCAGGCGACTTTCGGCTCGCCGACACCCGGCCTGACGGCTTGATCGACCGCGTGACAAAGCGGACTGCCAAGGCCCCGATCAGCGCCGTCTATGTTGCGATCGATCTCGAGCACCAGCCGCTAGGCCTGGCATTCGCCATCCGAGCGTTGGCGCTGCGCCGGGGGCTCTTCCTCGCGCCGATCTTCGTGTGCGCACAGCACGGCGCCGGCTTGCCACCGGTCCGCCATGGCGTCGGGCTCGTCGGTGGGCCAGCAGACGTGCAGGAGGAGCGCGAGAAGCAGGCTGTCGCCGAAGGCAAGCTCTGTAACCTGCGCGTCGTTTCTTTTGGCTCGTGGCCCGCAGCGTTCGACGGCGCTGGCATGCTTGAGCATCCCTACGACTCACAGGCGCGGCGCTATCATGAGGAGTATTCGCGTCAGTTCGCCAACCACGAGCGCCACAGCGCCACCATCGTTACAAGCACGATCAAGTCGTGGGACGAACTGCCCGACCAGCTACGAATCTCCAACCGGCGCGCTGCGGCGCACATGCGGACGAAGGCATTCGTGATGGGCTACGATCTTGGTCGCTGGCTCGCTGCCGAGCCCGGCTATCGCCATTGCCACGAGCTTCCGCCCGCCGCCGGCGTGTTCCCGACGAGTGAAGAACCGGACATGCTGATGGCCAAGCTGGAGCACCAGCGCTGGATGCTGGACCGCTTCCTCGATGGCTGGCGGCCCGGCGGCCGCAGCGACTACTACCGGACACGCAAAACACTGGTCCCCTTCGAACAGCTTGGGGCAGACGAGGTGGCCAAGGACAATGCGGTGGTGGAGACAACGCGCGCGCTTATGCGGGAGGCGGCCGCGAAGAAGCGTAAATCGTGAACGCTACAGATCAGGCGACGCGGCGAATGAAGAAGCCCTTGGGCTTTGGCGACTCTGTCGTTTCGGCAATTTCGTGAAAGGTTGTTCGTGTATCGAGGCCGAAGGTGTCGAGCGCGTTCATCGCCGCTTCGAGGTCGGCCATGGCGATCCGCCAGACGGGCACGCCGTCGATCCGGTCATCGGCGTCCTCGCCTATTAGGGCGCAGTAGCGACGTGCGAGCTGCTCATAGGCAGTCATGGGGGTCCATCCCTGATGGTTCCTCGAACCATGCAGCAAGGCTCAGGCCAACAAGCTGACTTTTTCGTTAATCCCGAGTTCATCACGAAAAATCACGGCCGCCAGCGGATTGCCGCGCCGCACAATCCGGGCTTCTGTTGCATGAATCAGACTTCGCGTGTCACGGGAAGCGGCAGCGCCTTGAGCCAGCAAGCCCAGGATGGGACAGCAAAGCCGGACGCTAACCCGGTCGGCCACCGATTCGATCAGCGCCGTGCCGACCTAGTTGCTGGTGCAATTCCGATCCTCAACAGCAAAGGGTTCAAGGGGATGCGGCTGACTGCGGTCGCCGAAGCGATTGGGCTGCGGGCGACCGGCGTCACCTATTATTTCCCACGCAAGGAAGATCTGGCGGTGGCGTGTCTGGAGACTGGCTTCGACATCTTCCACAGGATGCTGGACCAAGCTGAAGTCGGCAAAAATGCTGCCGAACGGCTTACCCGCCTGATCTCCGTGTTCATTGAGCGCGACGCCGCTGTGCGCAGAAGGGAGGCGCAACCGCTTGCATCCTTCGCTGCGATCCGCGCGCTCGAAGGCGAACAGCGTCAACGTGTGGCCGAAGGGTACAAACACGTGTTTCGCCGTGTACAAAATCTCCTCAAGTCCTCGGAGTTAACTCACCTTGATGCTCCTGAGCGTAACCTACGCACGATCATCCTTCTGGAGCAGCTTTTCTGGACCAGCGGATGGCTGGACGGGTACGACCTCGATCTTTTTCCGCGCTTCGCCGCGAGGATGAGTGACATCGTTGTTGGCGGGCTTGCACCTCTGGGGACACAGGACGGGACGGCCACGATCGACCTCGATGCGGCGGTCGAGACGCCGAACGAGAGCTTCCTGGTCGCTGCCACACGTGAGATCAACGCGCGTAGCTATCGCGGCGCATCGGTTGATCGCATTGCGGCAGGTCTCAACCGCACCAAGGGCGCATTCTACCACTACAACAAGGCCAAGGACGATCTTGTCGCCGCGTGTTTCCGCCGCTCGTTCGATCTCGCCTGCGAGGCCCAGCGCAGGGCGCTTGCATCACATGGACCCGAACGTGATCGGTTGGCAGCCGCCGTTGCCGGGCTTGTCCGCTTCCAGCTCGGGCCACGCGGGCCGATGCTGTGTGCGGCCGTCATGTCCTCGATGCCCTCGGAGCATCAGGCCGAGATCATAGCGCAGTCCAACACGATCAGCCGCCAATTCGGCGCGATGGTCGCCGATGGTGTGGCCGACGGCTCGGTTCGCCGGGTCGATCCCGCCATCGCTGGCGCCTTGCTTCATGCAGCCATCAACGCCGCCGCCGAAGTACGCGAACTCAGCCTTGCAGCCGAGCCTGACTTGGTCGCGCGCTTCGTAGGTGCGCTGTTCGGCGGGCTGGCGTCCGCATGAGCCCCTATTCGGAATCTCCGACAATGCCCGTCACGCGACCCTCCCGCTCATCCATGCGCGCGCCACCCAGGATGCCGGGCAGGGCGTAGTTCCCTTCATGGCAGGCGTACTCGTAGATCGGCTCCTTGCTGGCCGTTAGCGTCATCTCTCCGCGCCAGGGCCGGCTGAATGCGTCCGGATCCTCGACCACGAACTCATAATGTATCGCCTCTGCGCCCACGCGCGAGAAGCGCTCGGTCACCACCGGGTTCTCGCCGACATAGTAACTATCGCCCATGTTTGGCCTCACGCGGATGTCGTGATGGAAATTCCGCGTCTGCACCACCAGAACGTCACCTTCCCACCACCCAACAGAATTTCCGAGCCAGGTGTTGAAGCCGCCCGCCTCGCGCTTTTCGCCGATCGGGATGATGCGTGCGTCATGAATCATTTCGACCGTGATGGTCACATGCGTCGGTGTCTGCACGATCTGATAGTGATTGTTGTAAAGCACATTGATCATCGGCGGACCGGCGGTCGAGCCGAATCCGACGATGCAGCGTTCACCCTGCGGTCTGATTTCCGGGCCGTCCCATGTGCCCCGCACTTTCGCCAGCCTGTCCTCGAGATGCTTTTTCGCTGCGGGCGTGTAGGGGATGCGGCCGTCCGGCGGATCGATGATCCAGGACGAACGGGTCTCACCTTTCACCACGCCGTATTGGGTGCCCGGGTCGATCCAGAAGGCGTTGTAACCAGCGTTGGCGTTGCGATCGGTCGGGGCGCCCTCGTTTGGATTCGACGGTGCATTTGCTTGCTGCATCATACGCGCCCGCGCCTGTTCCATCTGCTGCGCGCGGTCTGCCGGGATTGTCTGGCCCTTGAACTGCGCCGGCCGCTCAAGCGTGGTGAGGCTCGCATTGGTCCATACGCCCTGCAGGTCCGGCTTGCCGTCCGGCGTGCGCGGCGCCTGCCAGGTCTCCTGCGCAACGGCATGGCCAGATGCGGCCGCCATCAGTGCAATGCTGAACAGAGCTCTGCGCATCAACGTTCTCCTGACGTGTTTCGTGAACGACCTGCCACCATTCGCGCGCGGACAGGCCCGACGGTCAACACATAGTGACGCCCAAATCCGCGACGTCACATTGTAACTTCGAGGAGAGTTCAGGAGGAAATCGCGGCGGCCGGTCAGGTCGCCCTTTCTCTCGATCAAGGTCGAATGGGAAGGCGTGGATGGCTAGTCTATCAACACAAACTCGGCCGGCACGCAGAAGCGCAAGCGCGTCGTTCGCATGCCAGACTGAGCATCCCCAAACGAAAAGCGCCGGCCCCGTGAGGGACCGGCGCAAGTCCGGGAGGCCCGGGCTAGCGCGCGTTTCCGCGCGTTCGCCCTAGTAGTTGATCAGCAGGTCGACGCCCCACGTCCGCGGTAGCGTGAACGAGTAGGTCTGGTACCGGCCGAGGTCTTCGTTGCGGAAGCCGTTGGCCGAAATGCTGGTCGTCTGCTCCTCGTCGGTGAGGTTGCGAACCCAGAAGGTCAGGCCCAGCGTCTCGTCCGAAGACCGCCAGTTGAGGCGGGCGTCGAGGTTGTCATAGGCCGGCGACAGCTCGTTGTCATTGTTGAAGAACGAGTCATAGAACTCGTCGCGCCACGAATAGCTCACGGTTGGCAGGAAGTAGGAGCCATCCTCCATGTCGAAGCGATAGGACGCGTTGAGCGCGACCTTGTGCTCCGGCGATTGAGAGAGCGTGTTGCCTTCGACCGAGCGACGGGCGGTTGGGTCCACCGGCGTCGTGAACGTGGCGCTGCAGGTCACGCGAGCAGCGGGCGTAGCGCCCACGCAACGCGAGTCACGCGTCGGATCAAGATAGACGTCTGATTCGGTAATTTCGGCCTTCAGGTAGGCATAGGTGAAGCCGATGTTCAGCGGGTCGATCGGATTCCAGTTACCCTCGAGTTCAAAGCCGGTGGTCTCGACTTCCGGAAGGTTGACAAACTGTGTCGAAGCCGTCTGCTGACCGGTGGTCGCGTTGGTCGTTACAACGCTTAGCGGAGCCTGCGCGTCCGTGTACGAGTAGAGGAACACAGCCGCATTGGTCGTCAGGCCAAGGTCAACCCATTCCTGCTTCCAGCCCGCCTCGTAGGAGTCCACGAACTCGGAGTCGGTATAGGGGTTGAGGCCAAAGCCGAGGTTGTTGAATCCGCCGGCCTTGTAACCGCGCGAGTACTTGCCGAAGACAAGCGTGTCGTCGAACGGACGATACTCGACGCCTGCAGTGCCCGTCACCGCTTCCCACTCATCCTTGAGACGGCGCACGGCGAAGCCACGGCTATCGAGGACGGCGTCATAACCGAAGACCGCCGGGTCAGCCGCGATCACGGCGCCATACTGACTGGCGGTGATGTTGGTATATGCGGGCAGGAAGAATGTTCCCGGGCCAGGATCTCCGTCTATCGTTGTGCAGAGGATGTAGCAGGCGAGGAAGGCTTCTTCTTCCGACTCCTTGATATCCTTCGAGTAGCGCAGACCGAGCGTGAACTTCAGATGGTCGTTGAACTCGTAGTCTGCCTGTCCATAAATTCCGTAAGCGTTGAACAGGCTTGTATTCGAGAAGTGTTGAAGCGTGCGGTTGGGGTTTGCGATGAAGCTCAATGTCGAGGGATTAAAGTACGCGTTGGCCAGCGGCTCATTGGGGAGGGTCTGTACCTGGCCCGGCTGCTTCGAGTTTTCCTGGTACTGGTAAGCGCCGACGATCCATTGCAGCGGCCCGTCCATCGTCGAGATCAGGTTGATCTCGTTGGAGAAGAGCGAGCGGCTTTCCTTGTAGGTGTTAATCACGTCCGGGAAGATTGTGCGCTGGGCGGCCGTGTAGCACACACCCGCAGGCACAGTTCCGGGGAAAGTCGAAGTGGGGAAACCAACGACGTTTGGTAGGCTGCCGAATCCCCCCGTGCAAAGCGGGCTCGGATTTACCGTCGTGATCGAATTGTATGTGATCGAATCTATCGGCGTACCGTCGCCATCGCTGGTCAGCTTGTAGTCGTAGAATGTGTAGCCGCCGATGTACTTGATGTCGAACCAATCGGTCGCATAGACGCCCTCGAAGATCGCCTCGTCATACTGGTCGAGCGTGGCTTCGGTCGCGTAGTTCGAGTTGTAGGCGTGCTCGCCATTGGTCGCGAACGGGTTGTCGGTGCGGTTGCCGGTCTGGGTGAAGCTGATCACCGACGGGTTGGAGTAGGCGAATGCCGGGTTCGGGGTCACGCTACCTGAGGGCGCGAAGGTCGACAGGAAAGGCGCTGTCGAGAATGTCGCCGTCCGACCACCCGGAGGGCCGGCCTTGTCATATCCGGCGTCGGCAACCTTCAGCCACCAGCTGAACCGATCGCCGATCTCGCCTTCGAGTTGCCCTTCATAGTAGTAGTCGTCAATTTCCCAGCCTTCCTTTTCGTTAGTGCCGTAGTTGAAATCGACGCCTTCACGCTTCTCGCGCTGGCCAGCCACGCGGTAACGCAGCGAGTCCGCGATCGGACCGGAGACCGCGCCGAGCACGTTGTTGTAGCCGAAATTGCCGAGGCCGAGTTTGAAGTCGACCGACAGCTCATCGGTTGGCCGCTTGGAGATCGTGTTGATTGCGCCGCCGATTGCGTTGCGGCCATAAAGCGTGCCTTGCGGGCCGCGCAGGACCTCGACGCGCTGGATGAGCAACGGATCCTTGCCCGCCAGCACCGCGAACGGGGTGTAGAGGCCGTCATTGTAGTTGGCGACACCCGGGTCGGCGCCAAAGCTGTTCGACAGACGGCCAATGCCGCGCAACGTCACGCGTTCGTTGCCGGGCGTGTAGGAGAGGCCAGGCGTGACGTTGGTCAGGTCGGTCACCGTGATGACGCCAAGTTCCTGCTTGTCGTCGGCCGTGATGGCCGTGA
>JBEAMJ010000041.1:0-2858 GCA_041166025.1 Pseudomonadota bacterium
CCACGGCTGGCGACATTGCGATTTCCATCGCGCCGAACTGGCCGTTGAGCGGATCGCGTGGCTGTCCCTGGGCCTCAGCCGCCCCGGCGACTGAAGCGGCCAGCGCCGTCGCGACCAGAAACCTCTTGAGCATGCCGCCGACCCTGAAAGGAAGCTTTCCACCCATGTTCTCGCGTGCGCCGCCTTCGCGCAAGCGGCTGGAATCAGCCGGATTCGCTCGGCGGCGGGGTGTAGGTTCGCAGCACGATCGACTGGCTGGCGGTGGCCATCAGGGTCCCGTCCTCGGCGTAGAGCCGCATATGGCCATGGGCAAAGCCGCGCGCCGCGGCCTGCGCCTGCACCTCGCACAGCACCCAGTGCGTGGGTACGATCCTCCGGACGCGCAGATTGTTGTCGAGGCTGTTGCCGCCGCCATTCCGGCCGAGCGCGCCGCCGATGGCGCCCGGCACGAAGTCGGCGAATACGGCGAGCATCGCGGCATCGACCGGGGCGGACTCCTTCTGGCGGATCCACAGCAGCGTGCGGCCCGTCTCCGTCGCCATCTCGCGACGGGCCGCGCCTGGGATGGCGCGCACATCCAGCGAGCGGCGAAGGCGCGCGTTGGGGTCCTGCGTTGGGCGTTGCGGCTCCTGCTCGCACTGATCGGGCGGCGGCATGTCGGGCATGTCACGCCAGTGGCGGTCGGGATATCCTTCGCGCTCGCCGAGCGCCGCCAGCACACTGAAGATCATCTGGTCGCCGACACGCCCGGTGATGCCGGCCTGCGTCACCGACCTGCCCTGCTGCGCGATGGCGACATCGAGCTTCACCTCGGCGCCGAGGCGCGCAAACGAGATATACTGCGCCGTCGCCCAGACGAGGCCGCGCTGAAACGTCTGCTCCAGCGCCAGCACCGCCGCCCCAAGCCCCGCCCCGCCGAATAGGAAGACGTGGCCAAGCGGCCCGACGCAGAGATCTTCAGTGACGCGGAGCGTGTAGCTGTGCTCGCCCGTGCGCACGATGGGGAGGAAGTGGGTCATGGCGGGCTTTTAGGTACTCGCGGATCAAACGGAAAGGCGTTCCGCGCCTGACGCAGCCGGCTGAAGCTTCACCGCTTGTCGCCGCGGATCACTTTCAGCGCGGGCGTTCTGGCGGCCGCCTCTGCACGCCCGGGATCCTCGTTGATATCGCGCCCGCGCGGTTTCCATCCCGCTTTCGGTTTCAGGCTGGTGCGGGGCTTCTTGGTGGTGACGGTCGTGGCGGCGCGCTGCTGGCTGGTGCGGACGGGCTCGCCCGGCTCCAGTGGAGGCGGGAGCGCCGCGCCGGCCTTCGCCTTGCGTGACTTCTTGTCGATCACCCGTGTGATGTGCGCCTGCCTGGCCGACAGCGCGTCCTCCAGCCGGCCCTTGCCCGGATCGCGGAAGGCCGAGCCGTACTTTTCCAGCCGCGTGGTGACGCCGGAGACAAAGCCCTGCTCCCACGCGGTGAGCCCCGGCCCGCCCTCTTCGCTCGCGCGATCAGCCGCCCGTCGCAGCTTTCGCAGCGCCTTGCGTGTCTTGCGCTGATCGACCTCGCGCTTCATGGCAGGAGTAGGCAGCAGGGAGCGGGCAGTAGGCAAGAGGGTGCGGGCGATGCGCAGGCGCGGCTGATCCATGACCGTGCGCCAGTTGCCGCCCGGCAGGCGCGTCAGATTTCGCCCAGCGCCAGCAGATACGTGTCGAGGATTGCTTCGGCCTCTTCGCGCTCCTGCCGGTCCATCTTGCGCAGGCGGACGACGGCGCGGAGCGCCTTGGTGTCGTAGCCCATCGACTTGGCTTCCTGGTAGACGTCCTTGATCTGGCCGCCGACCTCGCGCTTTTCTTCCTCGAGCTTCTCGATCTTCGCGACCGTCTGCCGGAGCTTGTCCTTCGCGGCCTGCGTGAGGGCGGCCGCTGCTGCGCCGTCATCCATGTCGATCTCCCCGAAGCGATGTGCCCGGCTTTCTAGCGGGACGGCCAACCACATCCAACGACGCGTGCGCCGGAGGCGTCGATTCCCTGTGCATGAGGCTGTGGAGGGCTAAAGCGCCCGGCCGTTGACGACGCGGTCGAGCCGGCGCTTGCCCTGCACGGCGGCCTGGGCCATCGGATGGAATTCAAGCGCCTTGTCATAGGCCTTGAGGGCGGCGTCAGGCCGGTCGACCGACTCGAAGATCATTGCAAGACCGATCCAGGCGCCGAAATGGCGGGGTTCGTAGGTAATGGCGGATTCGAGGTCGGCGATCGCCTCGTCATACTTGCCATCGTTGAAGAACAGCACAGCGCGGCGGTTCCAGGCTTCGGCATAGTCGGGCTTGATTGCGATCGCCTTGTCGAAGGCGTCGCGCGCGGCTTCGAGATCTTCGCTTTCCTGATACTCCAGCCCGCGCTTCATCAGCGTGTCGACCGTGGCCGAACCAGAGATCAGCCAGGCCTCCCAGATCTCCTCCTCAAGCATCGTGGCCTCCGCCTCGTCCGTGGTCGCCTTCAGCTTGTCGAGGAGTTCCTGGGAGATGTTCTTCTGCTCCTCCGCCTCCTCGGCTTCGGCGCTGCTCGCAGGTTCCTGCGTGGCGGAGGCGGGGCTGGCCGTACCGGGCGAGAACGTCTTGTCGCCGCAGGCGGCAAGCCCGAAGGCGCTCAGGGATAGGAGGAGAAGCCGGCCCATGGCCGCAGTATGCGTACGCCCTGCCCCCGGCACAAGCATGCGCAGCCGCCGGACCTGCCGGAGGCGGCCTTCACCAGAATTGTCGTCGATCAGCCCTGCTTGGCCTTGAAGCGCGGGTCGGTCTTGTTGATCACATAGACGCGACCCTTGCGGCGCACGACCTTGCAATCGCGATGGCGGCCCTTGAGCGATTTCAG
>JBEAMJ010000042.1:0-14627 GCA_041166025.1 Pseudomonadota bacterium
TCACGACAGATGACGGAGGGAATGATGCGCGCACTGTTGGCAGGAATTGCGGTTCTGGCGCTCGCGAGCGCCTGCACGTCGACAATGGAGACGGCGGCAGCGCCGGCCGTCGAAGCCGCCAAGCCCGCAATCGCCATCGAGAGCAAGTTCGCCACCAGCCCGGACGGCACGAAGATCCACTACAACGCCAGCGGCGCCGGTCCGCTTGTCATCGCCATCCACGGCTTCCCGGATTTCTCCGCCTCGTGGGACAAGCTCGCCCCGGCGCTCAACGACAAATACCGCTTCGTCGCGCTCGACACTCGCGGCTACAACCTCTCCGACAAGCCCACCGGCGTCGCCAACTATGCGATGCCGAAACTGGTCGAGGACGTTCAGGCCGTCATCAAGGCTGAGGGCGCATCCAAAGCCACCGTCATCGGTCACGACTGGGGCGCGGCCATCGCCTGGAACTACGCTTTCGCGCATCCCGAGACGCTCGAGCGTCTCGTCATCCTCTCGGTGCCGCATCCGGCGAACATGGGCCGCCAACTGCAGGCCGCCCCGCAGAACTCCAACTACGCCCGCAACTTCCAGAAGGAGGGCTCGGAGAACAACTTGACCGCCGAGGGCCTCGCCAACTGGGTTCGCGACCCGGAAGCCAAGGCGAAGTATGTCGAGGCTTTCAAGCGCTCCAGCTTCGCCGGCATGATGAACTACTACCGCGCGAACTATCCAAGCGCGCCCGAGCCCGGCGCCGCGCCGCCGACCTTCCCGAAGATCAATGTGCCCGTGCTCGTGATCCACGGCATGAAGGACACGGCGCTGCTCTCGATGGGCCACAACGACACCTGGGACCAGGTCGCGAAGGACACCACCGTCCTCATGATCCCTGACGCCAACCATTTCGTGCAGCACGACGCCGCAGCCCTGGTCAACGGTTCGATCCGCTCCTGGCTCGACCTGCGCGCGGGCAAGTGACGTCAGCGCGACCTGCAATGGCCTAGCGCTCCGTCGGTCGCGGGGCGCAAGGCTGGCTCAACGACGGAGCGCGCCATGACGCAGCTCGCCCTGCACAATCCGGATCTCGTGGCAGCACCGCTCGGGCGCTACACCCACGCCGTCGAGGTCCCGGCCGGCGCCGGTCTCATCTTCCTCTCCGGCCAGGTCCCGGTTCGCCCGGATGGCTCCGTGCCAGCAATCCTGTCGGAGCAGGCCGACCTGGTTTACGCCAATATCGCCGCCATCCTTGCAGCGCGCGGCGTGCCGACATCCAACATCATCAAGCTGACGACTTTCCTCACCGAAGACGACGATGGGGACGATTGCGTGCGCAAGGCGCGGGCGAAGCATCTCGGCGAGCATCGTCCCGCCTCCACCGCAGTCTTCGTCCGCCGTCTCGTTGATCCCGCCTGGAAGATCGAGATCGACGCGGTGGCGCTGCTGCCCGCGGCCGTGGGCTGACGGCTTCCGGAGCTGGGCTGGGGTGCAATCCTCAGCTTGTCTGAACGCGGCAGGTCATCCGCCTGTCGAGATTACGACAGCGCCTTGGTCGCCGCGGCGAGGCTGCGCGCGAATTCGTCATCCCCCGCCTTGCCTGCAAGCTGGTCGGTGAGGATGGCGGCCGCCGCACGCGATGCGGTGTTCACTGCGGCCATCTTCACATCGCGGATCGCGTCGGCCTCGGCTCGGGCAATCCGCCCCTCGGCCAGCTTCTCGCGCGAGGCGATGCGGGCGGCGAGCGCGGCTTCGGCCTGCGTGGCGAGCTGGCCGGCCTCGCGGCGCGCCGCCTCGACGATGGCCTTGGCGTCCGCCTCGGCTTCGGCGGCGCGCTTCTGCACCTCGGCGAGCTTCGCCTCGGCTTCCTTGCGCAGCGCCTCGGCGGCGGCAAGCTCGGACGTGATCTTGGCGGCGCGATCGTCGAGCGATTTCGTGATCGTCTTCGGCACTTTCATGTAGAGGATGATGCCGACGAAGATGATCAGGCCGACGAACGCCCAGAAGGTGGGGTCGTTGAGGTCGAACGGACCGATCACGGGCAGGGGGCCTGCTTCGGCCGGCCCGGCGGTCAGCTCGGCAAGGGTTTCACTGGGCGCCATCTCAGCCTCTCATCGCGCCGGCGACGGCGGCTTTCACGGCGGCCGGCGAAGGCTTCGAGCCGGTCAGTCTCTCCGCGATCGCCGCGGCGGCGTCCTCGGCCACGGCCGAGACGTTTGCCATGGCGCGTGTGCGGGTTTCGGAAATCCGCGCCTCCGCGGCGGCGAGGCGGGCGTTGAGCTCGGCCTCTTTTGCGGCGGTGGCCTGGGCCGTCTTCGCGTCGGCCTCGGCCTTGGCCTTCGATGCCGTGTCGCGCGCCTTGGCCCGCGCTGCGGCGATCTCTGCCTCGAACGTCTTCACGGATTCATCCGCCCTGGCGGACGCAGCAGCAGCCGCTGCAACGTCGCGCTTGATGGCGTCGTCGCGGTCCTCCACGGCCTTGCGGATCTTCGGAAGGAAGACGTTGGCGACCGCAAAGTAGAGCACGGCAAACGTCACGATCAGCCAGAACACCTGGGAGACCCCGGTGTCCGCGATCTGATCGAACGGCGGGAAGCCGCTGCCGGATGCGTGCTCTGCAGTTTCGGTCGCCACGTCGGTATCTCCCGAAAGAGGTCTTAGACGGCGAAGATCAGGATGAGCGCGATGGCGAAGCCGAAGATGCCCAGCGCTTCCGTCACGGCGAAGCCGAAGATCAGGTTGCCGAACTGCTGCGGAGCCGCAGACGGATTACGCATCGCGCCGTCGAGGTAGGCGGCGAAGATGTTGCCCACGCCGACAGCGGCGCCGAGCATGGCGAGGCAGGCGAGGCCGGCGCCGATATAGTTGAGACCTTCCATTGTATTCTCCTTGGGAAGTTCGTTGGTGATCAGTGCGCCTCGCCGAGTGCGTCGTTGAGATAGACGCAGGTCAGCATGGCGAACACGTAGGCCTGGAGGAACGCCACCAGGAATTCCAGCGCAGTCACACCAACGATCAAGGGCATCACGAGCACACCCCCCATCAGCATGCCGAGGCCGCCGAGGGCGACCGCGAGCGAGGGGATGAAGCCAGCGAAGACTTTGAGCGCCACGTGGCCGCCGAGCATGTTCGCGAACAAGCGCATGCCGAGGCTGATCGGGCGTGACAGGAACGAGATGATTTCGATAGGCGTGACGATCAGGAGCAGCACGAACGGCACCCCCGACGGCACGAAGATCTTGAAGAAGCCCAGGCCCTTTTTCATCAGGCCGACGATGACCACGAGGCCGATCGTGAAGATCGCCATGAAGCCGGTGACGGCGATATGGCTGGTCGTGGTGAAGAAGTACGGCATCATGCCGATGATGTTGGCGATGAAGATGAACGAGAACAGCGTGAAGACCAGCGGGATGAAGGGCTTGCCCGGCGCGTGGTTCACGTCCTTCACAATGCCGGCGATGAAGCCGTACCAGATCTCGGCCAGCGACTGCACGCGGCCCGGAACGGTGGTCATCTTTGCGGTGGCGAGCGCGAGGAAGCCGATCACCAGGAGCACGCCCACGATCATCCAGAACGCAGAGTTCGTGAACGACAGGTCATAGCCCCCAATGTTCAGATCGAAGAGCTTTTCGATCTTGAACTGGTGCATCGGGTCGGTGGCAATTCTCATTCGCCTCTGCCTTCGCCCTTGTTAGCCCCGGCCTCATTGGCCTTGCTCGCGGTGGCAACCACATTCCTGACGCCGGCCACGAACCCGAGCAGGAGGCAGACGACAAGGCCCCAGGGTGTCCACCCAAAGAGCGCATCCAAGCCCCAGCCCAGGACAGCTCCCACGATGACGGCGGCCGCGAAGTCCGACGCCATGCGGAAGCCGAGACCCATTCCCTTGCCCGCCTGCGCGTAGCGCGGGCGCTCCCGCGCATCGATCTCGGCCTGAGCCTCAGCGATCCGTTTGTTCAGATCGTCCTGGCTCATGGGAGACGTCCGCCACGGGAAGGGGGATGAAGTCCGGCCCTGCGTGCGCCGAAGCCCCTGAAAATCCAGCGGTTCCAACGCGCGCGAACCTATAGGCGGCGCCTTGAGTCCCGTCAAGCGAATGTCATCCCGCCAGCGCGACATAAGTCCTTGTCTGAAAAGAACTATTCTCCCCGACAATACGCCGCAGACGCGCGCCGGCCGCCGGACCATCCCGCCTGCCCTGAAGCTGCCCCTGACATAACCCCCGCGCGCAGACCCCCAAACTGTCGGCCCACTTTCCCATGTTCGAAACGGGCTGCTGCTCGAGGGCTGGCGCACCAAGGCCTGCGGCGGAAGGGGGGGAGCGGTAAGCCTTGTTGTCGACCGGTCGCTCGGCCCTGGCGCAAAGGCGCCTCGCCAGGAAGGGCATCCAGCCTCCTCCGGGACCCACCTTTGGAGCTCAGGACCGCCCCACCCCGGCGGTGATCACCGGCCTCAAAGCGGGCGGCTGGCTTACGCCGCAGCCAACCGCTCCGCTGCCTGAAGATCCACCGACACCAGCTTCGAAACTCCGCGCTCCTGCATGGTGACGCCGAACAGGCGGTCCATCCGCGACATCGTCACCGCATTGTGCGTGATGATGATGAAGCGCGTCTCCGTCCGCATACGCATCTCCTCCAGCAGGCGGCAGAAGCGGTCGACATTCGCATCGTCCAGCGGCGCATCGACCTCGTCGAGCACGCAGATCGGCGCCGGGCGAGACAGGAACACCGCGAAGATCAGCGCCGTCGCCGTCAGGGCCTGTTCGCCGCCCGACATCAGCGAGAGCTGGCCCAGCCGCTTGCCGGGCGGTGAAGCGAAAATCTCGAGCCCGGCATCCAGTGGATCGTCGGACTCGGTCAACCGCAGCTCGGCATGCCCGCCGCCGAACAGCGCCACGAACAGTGAGGAGAAATGCCCATTCACCTGCGCGAACGCATCCAGCAGGCGCTGGCGACCATCCATATTGAGCGCATCGATCCCTTCGCGCAGCTTGGCGATCGCTGCAATGAGGTCGTCGCGCTCCTCAATCTGGAAGCCCATGCGCTTCGAGATCTCGCTCAGCTGCTCGTCGGCCTCCATGTTGACCGCGCCAAGCTGGTCGCGCTCGCGACGCAGCTGCGCGAGCCGCGTGTCGAGAACATGCGCATCGGCAGCCGCCTCGATCTCCGGCGCATCGGCATCGCCGTGTTCGGCGCGAGCGGCCCGGGACGCGGCAAGAATCGCAGTGACGCGGCCTTCCAGCTCTTCAAGCTCCTGTTCGAAGGCAGCCCGCACCTGTTCGGCGATCTCTGCCTCGCGGCGCACCGCCGCTTCAAGACGCGCCTCGGCGCGCACCAGTCCCTCGCGGGCATGCGAGGCGTCATCGCGCGCCGCCCGTGCGGCAATCTCGGCCTGTCGCAGGCTGAACTCCGCCTCGGCCAGCGTGTCGGCGGCTTCGCGCCGCGCCGCTTCCGCAGCCTCCGCGTTCCCGGCAAGCGCGTCCAGCTTGCCCTGCAGCGCCGCGGGCTCATCGCGCGCCGCCGCGAAGGCGGTCCTGGTTTCGGCCAGTTCACGCGCCAGCGCAGCAAGCCGCGCCGACGCCTCTGCGCCGCGCGCTGTCCATTCCTCGCGGTCGTGTGTCTGCGAAGCCCGCTGCGCGCTTGCCTGCTCGGCCTCACGGCGGAAGGCGTCGAGCGCGCCCGCAGCCGCGCGCTCCTGCTCGCGCGCGATCCGTACCTGCTCGGCAAGCTCCGCCAGGCGCGCGCGATCCTTGTCCGACGGCGCCTGCGCCAGCGCATCTTGAGCCGTGCGCAGCGTTGCCGCCGCAGCATCGCGCTCCGCCGCCAGGCGTGCTGCCGACTCGCGCAGCGAAGCACCGCGCAAGGACAGCCGCTCGACATCCTGCTCGGCGCGGATCGCGGCCTCGTGCGCCTGCGCCGCGGCCCGCACGAGCTCGGGCGCGTTGCGGCGCGCCGCCATCAGATGCACTTCGGCATCGGTCAGTTGCTTGGATGCGCCCGCGCGCGCTTCGGCTGCTGCGTCACGAGCAGCCTGCGCCGCCGCGATCTCGGGCGCCAGCGCCTGTCGCCGCGCCCGTTGTTCCAGTTTTTCGGCGGAAGCCAGCGGCGCATCGGCCATCCGGACAAAGCCATCCCAGCGCCAGAGGTCGCCCTCACGGCTGACCAGGCTCTGTCCTGTCTTGAGGCGTGTCACCAACCCCGGTCCGCCCGCCCGGTCCACCAGACCGCATTGCGTCAGCCGTGGCTGCAGCTCAGCTGGCGCAGTGACGAGCTCGCTCAGCGGCGTGGCGCCGGCGGGTAGGGCGTTCGCAATGTCGCCATGCCGGCCGGACCAGTGCACGGGCGCGCCCGTGTCGGCCGGGGCATCGAGATCGTCATCAAGCGCCGCCGCCAGTGCGCGCTCAAGTCCGGGCGCCCGCACGCCATCCATCACCGGCGGCGCCGCGCTCGGTGTCGGTTGCCGCAGCAACCGGTCCAGCCCTTTGAGCTCCGCTTCCAGCTCGCCCACCTTCCGCTCGGCAGCGAGCAGGGGCGGCGTCAGCCGCGCCTCGGCCGCGCGCGCCTCGTCGACAGCGCGCAGCGCGGCGTTGAGGGCTGATTGGGCCGCCTGCGCCTTAGCTTCGAGGTCGGCATGGCGCGCCCTTGCTTCCTTCAGCGCCCTCTCAAGACGGCCAGGATCGCCGATCGCCGCGTGTTCGCGCTCGACCTTGTTCAGTTCATCGGCGAGCCGGGCATGTCGCTCTGCCTCGCGTTTCACCGCGCCCTGCGCTGCGGCCGCTTGCGCTTCGGCCGTGGCCAGCCGCGTTCGCTGCGCATCCGCCTCGCGTTCGAGCGCCTTTAGCCCGGCGATGGCAGCTTCGACTGCGGTGGTGAGTTCGCGTTCGCGCGCCGCCTGCGCCACGGGATCATCCGGCGGCAGCGCGGCGATCAAGGCGGATGCACGCTCGGCGCGCGCGGCGGCATCGTCACGCTGCACGGTTTCGCGGGTCGTGTCCTCCAGCAGCCGCGTAATGTCGCGCTCCAGTCGCACCGCCAGATCCTCCGCTGCATCGCGCTCGGCCTCGATGCGGGCAAGTTGCAGTCTGATAACGCCCAGCCGCCCCGCAGCCTCCGATTCGACGGCGCGCATCGGTTCGAGGACGGTGCGGGCCTCCAGCTCCGCCGTCGTCGTTCGCGCGACAGCCGACACGGCCTTCTGCTCTTCGGTCCGTGCGGTCTCCAGCGCCCTGCGCGCCTCTGCCGTCTCGACCACCGCCCCGCGCCAGCGCGCTGCGCCAAGCCGCGCCTCGAGCGCGGCGATCTCTTCCGACAGCGCGCGATACTTGCGCGCCTTGCCGGCCTGCCGCTTCAGCGAGTTGGCCTGCCGCTCCACCTCAGCCATGATTTCCGCGAGGCGTGTGAGATTTTCGTCCGCCGCCTTGAGCTTCAGTTCCGCCTCGTGCCGCCGCGCCGCCAGCCCGCCAATTCCTGCCGCTTCCTCGAGGATGCGCCGCCTGTTCTGCGGCTTTGCCGCGATCAGCTCGCTGATCTGTCCCTGCCGGACGAGGGAGGGGGAGTTCGCGCCGGTCGAGGCGTCTGCGAACAGCAGCTGCACGTCCTTGGCGCGCACTGTCCGTCCGTTGATGCGATAGGACGATCCTGCGCCGCGTCGGAGCATGCGCCGGATCTCGATCATGTCCTCGCCATTGAACTCGGCTGGCGCAGAGCGATCGCGGTTGTCGAGCAGCAGCACGACCTCGGCGATCTCTCGCGCGGGTCGCGCCTCGGTTCCCGAGAAGATCAGGTCGTCCATCTCCCCGCCGCGCATCGCCCGCGCCGAAGTCGCCCCCATCGCCCAGCGCAGGGCTTCGAGCAGGTTGGACTTGCCGCAGCCGTTCGGGCCGACAATGCCGGTAAGGCCTTCCTCGATCGGCACATCAACCGGATCGACGAAGGACTTGAAGCCCGCGATCTTGAGCCCGGTCAGGTGCAAGCCGAATTCCCGTCTGGCCCTGAAGTGAGGGCATTCAGCCGCCTTTAGGGATGCGCGAGAAACGGGTCAATGCCAGTCGCCAGAGGGGCGATGGCCGCACGGCTAGGGCAAGGCCGGCGATACGGCGACAGAGGGCAGCGGGCCAGCCTTCGCCAGCTCCGCATCGATAGCGGCCGACAGACCCTCGAGCGATTCTGCCTCGATCTTCACGCCGTTGATCACGAAGCTCGGCGTGCCGGTGATCGTCGCCGGCATGTCGGCGAGCGCGGCCTGGGTCGCGTCGGCAATCGACTGGTCGTCGACGCAGGTCCTCACCGCGTCGGGCGAAAGGTCGAACTTTGCGCCGATCCGGTTGAGCAAGGCGACAACCTGTCCGTTGTCGGAGGCTGCAAACAGCGCTTCCTGCTCGTCGAACAAAGTGTCGATCGCCTCGAAGAAGCGCCCCTCACCGGCGCAGCGCGCGATGGCCGCTCCGGCATAGGACAGCGGCGCCGGCGCCGTCGGCAGCACATACCAGGCGAGCTTCACCTTCCCCGTATCGATGTATTTGGCCTTGAGCTCGGGGAAGACCTCGTCATGGAAGGCCTTGCAGTGCCCGCACGTGGTCGAGGCGTACTCCGCCAGTTCGACCGGCGCGTTGGGGTCGCCCAGCACCGGCTTGCCGAGAAACGGGGAGATCGCAACCTTGGTATAGCTGTCCGGCACTGTCTCCGGCGTGCAGGCCGACAGCGCGAGCGCAACAACGGCAAAGGCGAGGCGTGACCGCATCAGGCTACTGCGCCGGGGGCGTTGCGACGGGCGTTGCCGGCGCCGCGGGGGTCGAGATGGCTGAAGCGTCCGCCGGTGCGCCCGGCTTGGGCAGAGGCTGGCCGGCGAGCTTGGCCTCGATGGCGGCCGACACATTTTCCCAGTTCGGGATCGTGTCGACCAGCATCTCGTCATTGAGGAAGATTCCGGGCGTGCCGCGCACGCCCTTCTCGGAACCTTCATCGCGCGATTTCTTGATCGAGGCCTTCAGCTCCGGCTGATGGTCGATACAGGTGTACATCTCGGCTTCGGTCATGCCGTGCTGCGTGGCAAAGCTTGTGAGCACGCCGGCGGCCTTCCCGTCGCGGGCTGCATCGAGCATGTCAGCCTGCGCGGCGAACATGGCATCGACGAGTTCATGAAATTTGTCCGCGCCCTTGCAGCGCGCAACGGACGACAGCACCACGCCGAAGCCGTCGATCGCCTTGCCGTCCGGACCGCTTTCGAGCGGATAATCGCGGTAGATGTACCGGACCTTGCCGGTGTCGATGTACTCGCGCTTGATCCGCGGCAGCACCTGTTTCGCGAAATCGCGGCAGACATGGCAGGTGAGGGCGGCGTACTCGACCAGCGTGACCGGCGCATCCGGGCTGCCGAGCGGCACATCGCCGATCACAGGCGAGACCGGCACCGGCTTGAAGTCGGAAACGGCCGCAGCCTGCTCGCCGCTGCAGGCTGCAAGCAGGGCGGCTGCAGCCAGGGCGCCGGCAAGAGCGGCAGGGCGGAGGGCAAAGGCGCGGATCATTGGGCGGTCCTCGGTCTGTCTGGCGCGGTTGTGGACAAACAGGGCCGGCCGGTCAACGGAGACGCTGTCGCGAAGGCGTTACCGCTTGTCCTATCGCTTGCGTAATCCCGTAAGGACCGCTTCACCCAGGCCAGCCAGCGCGCCGCGAAGGCCCATGTCCTTGACTGGCGCCAGCTGCCGGACCATCGAGGCGCGCTGCTCGGGCGTGAGCGGGCGCGGAACGACGAGCGCCAGCTGTTTGGGCGGCGCAGTCTGGATGATCTTCAGCGCCGTGATTTTCGAACCCGAGGCGAGGTTCACCCGCTCGAGAATGTGTTCCTTCGAATGCTGAATGATCGGAGCGGCCGCCGAGGGGGCGCGAAGGTGCAGCACGCCTCCCCCTTTGGCGCGCGAGACACGTACCGGCTCGGTCACGGCGGCCAGCCGCAGGCCGACAATCTCCGCCCAGCGCGATTTCAGCGTTTCCGGCGCTGGCCCGGCCTCCTTGAGGATCGGGCGCAGCGCCTTCTGCAGCGCAAAGCCCATGGGTTTGGCCGGGCGATAGACTGGCACAGCGTGCGTGGCCGCAAGCCGTTCCTCGGCGGCGCGTTCCTTTTCCCGTGCGTCCCAGTCGATGACCATGGCCCACCTTGCCAGCTTTCCCGTTTCGTCGGAATGGCCGATGACGGTTCGCGCTGGAAGGCATGACAGCTCACACGCTCAGAAAGATGCTCACAGCGTTGGATCGCTGGTACAGGCGCCATGCGCGGGTGCTGCCCTGGCGGGTCGGTCCGGCCGAGCGCGATGCGGGCGTGAGGCCTGATCCGTACCGCGTCTGGCTCAGCGAGGTAATGCTGCAGCAGACCACCATTGCGCATGCAATGCCGTACTATGAGCGCTTTCTCGCGCGCTGGCCGATCGTGGCAGGACTTGCAGCCGCGACATGGGACGATGTCTCGGCGGCGTGGGCAGGCCTTGGCTACTACAGCCGTGCGCGAAACCTCTACGCCTGTGCAAAAGCCGTCGCCCAGCGTGGCAGATTTCCACAGGGTGTCGACGGCCTTCTGGAGCTGCCCGGCATCGGCCCTTACACGGCGGCGGCCATTGCCGCCATCGCCTTTGACGCACGCATTGCGCCGGTGGACGGCAATGTCGAACGCGTCGTCTCGCGCCTCTGGGCCATCCCGTCGGACCGCACCGAGACGGGCTGGCGCGCGGCCAAGCAGGTGATCGCAGCGCGCGCGCAGGCGCTTGCCGACGCGCTGGCAAGCGATCAGCGGGCAGGCGATCTCGCGCAGGCGCTGATGGATCTTGGAGCGACAGTGTGCACGCCGCGCAGCCCCAACTGCGCCATGTGTCCGCTCTGGGATTTCTGCGAGGCCCGGCGGCAGGGCGAGCAGACGCGCTACCCGATGAAGGCGGACAGGCGCGCAACGCCCACGCGGTTCGGGGCGGCCTTCGTGCTCCTGCGCGAGGACCGGGTCTTGCTGGTGCGCCGCCCGCCGACCGGCCTCCTTGGCGGCATGATGATGCCGCCGACGAGCGCCTGGAGCGAGCAGCGGGCAGATGATGTGGATGTGCTCGCAGCCGCGCCCGGCCTGTTCGCCTGGGAGCAGGTCGGCGAGGTGCGCCATGTCTTCACGCACTTCGCGCTCAGGCTCGACGTCTGGCGCGCGAGGGCGCCGGCGCATGCGACAGCCAAGGGTGATTGGGTGCAGCGTGAGGAAGCGCTCGCTGGGCTCCCGACGGTCGGGCGCAAGGCGGTCGCTCTCGCGCTCCGCTAGGGCTTACTGCGGCGTGGGCGCAGCAGGGGCGGCGCCTTCGGCTGGCGCGGGGGCTGCGCCGTCGACGGGCGCGGCGCCGTCCGCAGGCGCAGCAGGCGTCGCCGCCGGCAGCGGCGCAGGCAGCGGGATGCTCTCGCTGCCCAGCGTGCGCAGGTAGGCGATCAGGTTCATGCGATCCTGAAGCCCGCTGATGCGGCTGTTGAGGCCAGCAAAGTTCATGATCGTGCCGGGCGCAAAGCCTTTCGGCCGCTCGAGGAAGTGGTCGAGGTTCTCATAGGTCCACGCACCCTCGTGCGCCGACAGCGAGCCTTCGCCGGCCGAATACTTGAAGCCCGGAACCGAGGCGATGTCGCGTCCAAGCACGCCATAGAGCGGCGGGCCCTGCAGGATGGCGCCGCCCGGCTCGAAGGTGTGGCACTGCACGCATTTCTTGTGCTGCTCCTCGCCCTTGGCGACGTCAGCGGCGGCCAGCAGCACGCCGTAATCGACCGGTCCGGTCTCCGTCTCGGCTTCCGCGACCGTCTCGGTGGGCACGTCAACCTTGTAGGCGGCAACCTCGTGCTCGGTCTCGTGGAACAGCGCATGGGAGGCCTCGTTGATGCCGATCATCGCAAGGCCCGTCCCGAGGACGCAGAAGGCGATCTTGTTAAAGCCGAGATCACTCATGGGAAGGCCCTGTTCCACTTCCATTGCCGGGCCTGAGTCGGCCCCGCGCGCGCGGGGCTTATCTGGCATTTCAGGGCCCTTGCGGCAATCGCGGCCAGACCGGCGAAATGACGCACAGTCGCAGGCGCCCGGGCGGCCTAAGCCCCTATTTCCGTTGCCATGTTCGACCTTCGGCGGGCATAGAGACGCATGAGCAGAATCGCCTTCCAGGGAGAGCTGGGCGCCAACTCCCACATCGCCTGCCGCGAGGTCTATCCCGACCTTGAGCCGGTGCCGTGTCCGACCTTCGAGGACGTCTTCCAGGCCGCCGCCACGGGTGAGGCGAAACTGGCCATGATCCCTGTGGAGAACTCGATCGCCGGCCGCGTGGCGGACATCCACCACCTTCTGCCGACATCACCCCTGCAGATCATCGCCGAACATTTCATGCCGATCCGCTTCCAGCTGATGGGGCTCAGGGGCGCCTCGCTGCAGCAGATCACGACCGCGCACAGCCACATCATGGGACTTGGCCAGTGCCGCAACTTCCTTCGGGCCCGGGGCATCCTCGCTCGCACGAGTTCGGACACGGCGGGCGCAGCGCGCGAGGTCCGCGACCTTGGCGATCCGACCCAGGCGGCGATCGCGCCCCGCCTTGCAGCAGAGGTCTACGGTCTCGATATCCTGGCGGAGAACATCGAGGACGCCGCTCACAACACCACCCGCTTCGTCATCATGAGCCGCGATGCCGCCATCCCGGAGCGGGGATCTGGCGTGGCCTGGGTGACCGCCTTCGTCTTCCGGGTCAGGAACGTGCCGTCCGCGCTCTACAAGGCCATGGGCGGATTTGCGACCAACGGCGTCAACATGACCAAGCTGGAGAGCTACCAGATCGGCGGCACGTTCGCTGCGACCCAGTTCTACGCCGAAGTCGAGGGCCATCCCGACGACGCTCCGCTGCAGCGCGCACTTGAAGAGCTGGGCTTCTTTTCCACCCAGGTGCGCCACCTCGGCGTCTTTCCAGCCCACGCCTATCGCGGACGCGCCGCAGCTCTGGCCTGAGGACGGGACCGGGGATCATCCCAGCCCGGCCCAACCATCGTCGCAATTGCGCATTGATGTCCCTGCTCAACGAAGGCTCTTGCCGGGCCTCTGTGTGCCGGAAGCCTCTGAGACGAGACCGAAATTCGATCGATTGAGTATTCGGGATGTATTCGTGCGACATGTCGAAGATGAAGACATGTTCCGGACAAAATTGTTAAAACCAAATCTAGAAAATCTGGGGCCTGTTGCCCAGCAGTCACCAAACGGATTTTAATCCGAAACTTGCGAGCAACTGGTTTGTGGCCTGCCCATTTACACTGCATATCACCCCGGCTGGGTGGATAGATGGGTCACGGCGGACGTCAGAGCGACGGGCGGCGCGGCCAGGACTGAAACCAGAGCTGGGTTGATCATCGGGATCACGCAATCCCGGCGACGCCTCGCTCCAGAAAAACTGGAGTCTTCCCCATGAAACTGAAACTCGCCCTTGCGGCTGCTTCCATGCTCGCTGCGCCGGCCTTCCTCACGGCCAACGCCCAGCAATCGGCTGGCGTCTACGTGTCAGGCGGCTATACCCATTTCGACGGAGACGGCGGCGCCGAGCTTGGCGGCCTGACCGGCCGCGTCGGCGTCAATCTCGGCCCGAACCTCGCCATCGAAGGCGAAGCCTCGTTCGGCATCGACGACGATGCGGGCACCGAACTCGACAGCGAGCTCGGCGCATTCGTCGTCGGCAAGCTGCCGATCAACCCGTCCTTCGACATCTTCGGCCGCGTCGGTGTTTCGCGCATCGAAACCTCGCCGGGCGGTGACGAGGATGGTTTGGCCTACGGCGCCGGCGCCCAGTGGAACCTGAACGCGCAGGATGGCATTCGCGGCGACTGGACCCGTCACGACTATGACGTGGGCGAAGTCGATGCCTTCTCGCTGTCCTACGTGCGCAGCTTCTAAACCCGCCGCTCGAAGACGCGCGCAGGTCTGATATGAGACACCCCGTGGTGGTCCCGCGGGGTGTTTTCGTTTGCTGGCCGTGCAGCGGAGGGATGGGAGAGGCGCATGCCCGAAATTCGGATCAACCTGCTCGATCCCGCAGACGCCGAGGGCCTCGATCGCTGCTACGCCATCTACCGCGACGCGATCCTGAAGTCCGAACAAAGGCCTGAATCCGAATTCAGGGCGCTGCTGGCACGCACGGATTATCGCTTCGTGGTCGCGCGGCTGGACGAGGAGATCGTCGGCCTCGCGGTGTCATGGGCGCCGGCACAGGCTGATTTCTGGCTCTTTGAGTATGCCGCAGTCGCCCCCGAGGTGCGCGGCATGCAGATCGGCTCACATCTGCTTCAGGCCAGCATGGCGATCATCGGACCGGAACGCATCGCCCTGATCGAGGTCGACGCCGATACGGGCGCGGACGAGCAGGCGCGCCGGCTACGTTTCTACCAGCGTCTCGGCGCAAGGCGTCTGCGCGGCCTCGACTACATCCTGCCGCTCGATGCGTTCGGAACGCCCCCGCCCATGATCATGCTGGCGCTCACGCACCCCGGCGTCGGCGCCGTCTCCGTGATGATGCTCGAAGACTGGATTCGCCGCATCTACCGCGAAGTCTACAGCAAGGGCCTCGACGATCCGCGCCTTGCAAAAATGATCGACCCGCTGCCCGATCAGGTCCAGCTGGA
>JBEAMJ010000043.1:0-30833 GCA_041166025.1 Pseudomonadota bacterium
GTGGCGCCGAAGGAATAGCCGGCGGGCACGATGCGCGGGCCGACAACTTTGCCCATGTCGATGGCTGCCTTGAGCGCGACATCGTCCCAGTTGCCCGAGCCGACATTGCGGATGGTGGTGAAGCCGGCCTCGATGGTCGCTTTCGCGTTGGGTACGGAGATCACTGCGCCATAGGCGTCTGGCAGGCCGATGCCGGTGAAGCCACCCATGGTGGGGTCGCTGTCAATATGGGTGTGCATGTCGATTAGGCCGGGCAGCAGCGTGACGCCCGACAGTTCGTGGACGATTGCGGCGGAGGGCACCTGCAAGCGGTCGCGTGTGCCGACCTCGCTGATGACGCCGTCACGGATGATGATGGCAGGGTTCTGGATCATGCGTCCGGTTGTAACGTCGAGCATCCGGTCGGCCGTGACGTACACATTCTGCGCCAGAGCAGCGGGCGCGGCGGCCATCATCAGGCCGGCCAGGACAAGCGTTCGCATCGATTCCCTCCACGTGAGCCCAATTGATGCGACGCCCCGACCTGCCCGTAAAGCGCGCGCTCCGGACAATCATGAGAAAATCGCGGTGGATGGCGGACGCTGGACCGCTAGGCTGGGGTAAACGGAGGAGCATTCATGGCAAAGTCGCAGCTTGAGAAAGCCGCCGCGTTCGAGGCGCTGCACAAGGCGCCGGGCGTGTTCGTGATTCCCAATCCGTGGGATCCGGGGTCGGCGCGGCTGCTGGCCGGGCTCGGCTTCAAGGCGCTGACGACGACGAGCGCCGGCTATGCGCGCTCGAACGGCTTTCCCGACTACAATGCGGGCCGGGAGAATGTGATGGCGCACATCCGGGCGATGGCCCCGATGGTCGACATTCCTTTGGCCGCGGACCTCGAAGACGGATTCGGTCCCAGGCCCGAGGATTGTGCCGAGACGATCCGTCAGGGCGCAGAGGCGGGGCTGGTCGGCGGCTCGATCGAGGATTTCACGGGCGACCGGGCCAATCCGATCTATTCCATCGCGGAGGCGGCTGAGCGCGTGCGCGCGGCGGCCGAGGCGGCGCGCAGGCTGCCGTTCAGATTTATGCTGTGCGCCCGCGCGGAGAACTATCTCAACGCGCGGCCTGATCTTGCCGACACCATCAAGCGGCTGCAGGCCTATCAGGAGGCTGGCGCGGATGTTCTCTTCGCGCCGGGGCTCAATACATCGCAGGAGGTGCGCGAGGTTTGCCGCTCCATCGACCGCCCGTTCAATATCGTGCGCGGCCCGCGTAAGGAGCAACTGACGGTGGCCGAGGTCGGCGCGCTCGGCGTCAAGCGCATCTCGACCGGCGGCCTGATGCACGCGGTTGCGATGAGCGCGATGATCGGCGCTGCGAAGGAGATGCTGGGGCCCGGAACCTTCGATTTCACCGGGTCGATGCCGCACGCTGGCGAGATCGATGCGCTGCTGGGCAGGGCGGCGCAAGTCTGAGAAGCAAGATGAGCCGGATTACCTTTCGGGTAATTGGAGGCTCCTCAGGTTCGGCTAGCCTCAGCGCGCTGAAGATAAGGAGTTGAGAATGTCGGCATTCTGGCGCGGCTGGTTGAATGTGTGGGCGTGGGCTGTGATCGTCTTCGGTCTCGTGTTGGCGGGCGGCGGGCTGGAAGCAACAGATGGGCTGGCCGACCTGGCCTTCGCGCTGGTTGGCGCTCCGGTTTCAGAGTGGACGCCGCATCTGCGCTTCAGCGTGGCGCTGATGGGCGCCGTGACGATGGGCTGGGGCGTCACCTGCCTTGCCCTGTTCATGGCGGCGCACCGTCTCGGTGGCGAGGCTGTACCGGTCTGGCAGGTTGCAACGCTCGGCATGCTGGCCTGGTATGTCGTCGACAGCGGCCTGTCGGTCGCGACCGGCTTCTGGGGCAACGCTGTCTCCAACACAGGCATCCTGATTGGCTATCTTCTCCCAGTGCTCGCCAGCGGGGTCATGGGCGGTCGACGCGCCTACGCTTCCCCGTCCCAGTAGTCGCGAGTGGCGTTTCGGTCGTAACGCTCGTCGAGCCAGCGGTTCGAGACCTTGTTCGAGTCAGGATAGACGCAGGACTCGTTCGGATTGTTCTCGCCGATGACGATGTAGCGGCAGTCGCGGTCGGTCTCATTGATCAGGCAGTGGCCGACCTTGGCGCCGGCGGGAAAGACCGCGTAGTCGCCGGCCTTGAAGCGGATGCGCTCCTCGCCCAGCCGCAGCGTGCATTCGCCTTCGAGAACGAGCACATGCTCCTCCTCCAGCATGTGGAAATGGAAGGGGCAGGACTGCCGGCCTGGCGGGAGGACCTCGATGGCGACGCCGACATGCCATGCCTTGTGCCCGCCCATCGCGGCGGAGGTGAGATGACGAAAGCGGCTGCCGAACCGGCCGCGTTCGAAAACTTCCTCCGTGACGGCCTCTGACGGGATTGGGCGAAGCGGGGCATCTGTCATGGCCGCCAGGCTAGCAACCCTGTGACCGCATGTCATGCCGCGGGCGTGCGTCCGGGGGTTCCCTTATGCGCCCGGACCGGCTTCAACTGCTGGCTCGATGTTGGGAGCGCCTGTTTGATCGCCAAGCCAATCCTAGACGTGCGCGACCTCTCCGTGACGTTCGAGACACAGGACGGCCGCGTCCAGGCGGTGAAGTCACTTTCCTTCAGCCTGGCGCCGGGCGAATGCCTTGGCCTCGTCGGCGAGAGCGGCTCCGGAAAGAGCCAGACCGTGCTGGCCGCCATGGGCCTCACGGCCGCGAACGGCAAGGTCGAGGGCTCGATCCTGTTCGACGGCGTCGAGATGAACGGGCTGAGCGCCAAGCAGCTCAACGCCATTCGCGGCGATCGCGTTGCGATGATCTTCCAGGACCCGCTGACCTCGCTGACGCCGCACATGACAGTCGGCGCCCAGATGGCGGAAGTGTTGGCTCAGCACAAGAACCTCAAGGGGCGGGCCGCCGAGCAGCGCATCGTCGAGTGGCTCGAGCGCGTGCGCATCCCGGAGGCGCGGCGGCGCCTGCACCAGTTTCCACACGAACTCTCCGGCGGGATGCGCCAGCGGGTGATGATCGCCGCCGCAATGCTGTGCGAGCCGCAAGTGCTGCTGGCGGATGAACCGACCACAGCGCTCGACGTGACGGTGCAGGCGCAAGTGCTTGACCTGATGGACGAGCTCAAGCGCGAGACTGGTGCAGGGCTTGTCCTCATCACGCATGACATGGGGGTCATTGCGCGCATGGCACATCGGGTGGTCGTCATGCGCCATGGCGAGGCGGTGGAGCGCGGATCGGTCGACCAGGTCTTCGCGGCGCCAGCGCATGCCTACACGCGCATGCTGCTTGATGCGATGCCGCGGATGGACCGGACGGATCGCGGCGGCCGGCCGGCGATCGCCGCGTCACCTTCGCCAGACGTGAAGCCGATCCTCGAAGTCGACGATCTGCATGTGACGTTTCCCGTGCATGTGCCGGGCGGGCTTTTTGGAAAGCGCGTGCCGCTGCGGGCGGTGGATGGCGTGAGCTTTTCGCTGCGCCCGGGAGAGACGATGGGTGTTGTCGGCGAGAGCGGATGCGGCAAGTCCACGCTGGCGCGGGGCGTGCTCCGTCTGCTCGATCCCAGCGCCGGGTCGGTTGCCTGGCTTGGCCGCGACATCGCGAAGTCGTCCCGGAAAGACGTCCAGCCGCTCCGTCAGGAGCTGCAGATCGTCTTCCAGGATCCGCTGGCCAGCCTCGACCCGCGCACGACCATTGGGCAGTCGATCGCCGAACCGCTCACCGTCTTCCGCCCCGAAGTCGATGCAAAGGGCAGGGAGGCGCTAGCGCGCGACATGATGGAGCGCATGGGCCTCGATCCGGGTCTCGTGAACCGCTATCCACACGAACTCTCCGGCGGCCAGAACCAGCGCGTCGGCATCGCCCGCGCCATGATCCTCAAGCCGAAGCTGGTGGTGTGCGACGAGGCCGTGTCGGCGCTCGATGTCTCGGTTCAGGCACAGATTCTCGACCTCTTGATCGACCTGCAGAAAGAGTTCGGCCTCGCGATGATGTTCATCAGCCACGACCTCTCGGTTGTGCGCGAGATCTGCCACCGGGTGATGGTGCTCTATCTTGGGCGCGTCGTTGAAATGGCCCCGCGCGAGGTCCTGTTTGCGACCCCCCGGCATCCCTACACGCGGGCGCTGCTGTCGGCGGTGCCTTCCCCGGACCCTGCGAAGGAGCGTGCTCGCGAACGTGTGAAGCTGGTCGGCGACTTGCCATCCCCGCTCGATCCCAGAGCAAGCCTCCGCTTCATGAAATCCCGCCTGACCGAGAGCGAGCCCTATTACCGCCCGAGGCTCGTCGAAGTGGCGCCCGGCCATGTCGTGGCCGAGCACGACCCCGCCGATGGGTTGGCGGGCCTCACAGCTGCGTAATTCGCGTGGCTTCGGTACCGCCCATTAACAAATTTAGGTGAGAAACGCGCCCGAACGCTTGACGCTGTCAGGCCTTCGTTGGATGCAGCACAATCGGCCATTCCTAGAGCTGGAGGACCTCCCCGCATGACGCGCCACGTTTCCCTGACCGCCATCGGTCTTGTTCTTGCCCTGGGTGTCGCCAGCTGCGCCCAGCCGGGCGACATGGCTGCGACGAACGACGTCGCGCTCGCGGTGCAGAACACGGCCCCGATGGCCGATGTCGCCTCGCGCATCGACAATTTCCGGCTCGTCTCGGCTGACGGCTATGCCCGCGAGCTCTATCGTCTGAAGGACGCCCCGGCAGTTGTCATCACGATGCACGCGGTTGGTTCGCCCGACTCTGCGGCCGCTGCGGCCAAGTTCGAGGCGCTCAAGGCCGAATACGCGCCCAAGGGCGTCGAGTTCTTCATGCTGAACTCCAATCCGGCAGATACGCGCGCGGCGATCCTTGCTGATGTCGAGGCCAACAAGATCACAGCGCCGGTGCTGCAGGACTACCTCCAGCTCGTGGGCGGCCAGATCGGCGCCTCGCGCGTCGGGCAGACCTTCGTGATCGATCCCAAGACCTGGAACATCGCCTATTCGGGTCCGCTGGTCGCCGATCCGGTCAAGGAGCTCGTCGAAGGCAAGCCGGTGAGCGTGAAGCGCGGCGTGCTCACGACGCAGCCGATCGCCTTCCCGGGCCGCTCGCCCGAGGCCAAGGCCCAGCACGCCAAGATCTCCTACGCGCACGACATCGCGCCGATCATCGAGGCCAAGTGCATCGCCTGCCACCAGGAAGGCGGTATCGCACCGTTCGGCTTCGACAACTATGAGAAGGTGAAGACGTTCTCCGGCATGATCCGCGAGGCGATCCGCACGGACCGCATGCCACCCTGGGATCCCGATCCGCTCGTCGGCAAGTTCAAGGACGACAAGTCGCTCTCGGGCGACCAGATCAAGACGCTGGTGAACTGGGTCGAGGCCGGCGCCCCGCGTGGCGAAGGCGAAGATCCCCTTGCCAAGGTCAAGCACGTCGCGCCGGAATGGCCGCTCGGCAAGCCCGATCTTATCGTCGACATCCCCTCCTACAAGGTGCCGGCCACGGGCGTCGTCGACTACCAGTACCCGACCGTTGCTAACCCGCTGAAGGAAGGAAAGTGGCTGAGGGCCGCCACGGCGCGCGTCGACCAACGCCAGGTTGTCCACCACATCCTCTCGGGCGTCATCCCGGAAGGCGCCACCGAAAAGGGCATGCAGGCCTGGGGCGGCGCTGTCGGCGGTTACACGGTTGGCATGGAGTCCACGGTCGCGCCGAAGGGCATCGGCAGCTGGGTGCCGTCCGGCGGTCAGTTCGCCTACCAGATGCACTACACGCCTGCCGGCAAGGCGGTTGAGTCGACCCAGCAGATCGGCCTCTACTTCTACAAGGATGGCGAGATGCCGGACCTGATCATGCGCGAAACGCCGCTCGTCGATCAGTTCATCGAGATCCCGGCGAACAACGGCGCCCATAAGGAAATCGCCTATTTCGATTTCCCGAAGGACGCGATCCTGCACACCGCCGTGGTGCACGCGCACTATCGCGGCACCTACTCCAAGCTTGAGCTCCGCTATCCGGACGGCAAGCAGGAAACGCTGATCAACGTGCCGTTCTACGACTTCAACTGGCAGCGCATGTACGAGTTCGAGACCCCGGTCGAAATCCCGGCCGGCTCGAAGCTGATCGCAACCTACGTCTACGACAACTCGAAGCGGAACCCGGCCAACCCGAACCCGAACGAGACCATCGTCTGGGGCGACCAGTCCTTCGAGGAGATGTTCTACACCTCGCTGCGCTATCGCTGGAAGGACGAGACCGCGAAGGACCAGAAGGACTATGACAAGCTTCTGAACCGCACGCGTCTCCTGGGCATGCTGGACGACAATATCGATGGCAAGGTCCAGATGGCCGAGCTGCGCGGCCAGTTCAAGGATCGGATCGGCAACCCGCTCGCCTTCGGCGTGGTCGACAAGAACAAGGATGGCGGCATCGACCAGGCCGAGTTCGAGGCGGTCATGGGCCAGATGCGCCGTCCGGGCGCGCCCGCCCCGTCCGCTTCGGCGGCCCCGATGCCGGGCAATGGCGGCCAGTAAGCTGCGCCTGATCTGACTGAAAGCAGCGCCCCGGCCCAAAGCCGGGGCGTTTGCTTTTCCGGCGGCGAGCGCGGCGGTGAGGCTCGGCTACTGCGATCCGCTGCGCGAAAATTTCCATGGCGCCTGTGGTCAGGAGGCGTAAGTAACAGGCATGGATCAGACGCTTACCAAGTCGCCGCTGGATTCCTCGTCTCCAGCCCTGGGGCCGCGGAACTACGGGGCGGTGAACTGGCTCGGGCTCTGGACGTTGTGCCTGCGCGAAACCCGGCGGTTCTGGAAGGTGGGGATGCAGACGCTATTCGCGCCTGTCGTCTCAAGCCTTCTCATGCTGTTCGTGTTCAAGCTGGCCTTCGGACAGAGCAATGGCGGCCTGGTCGGGGGCGTGGATTTCGCGACTTTCCTTGCGCCTGGCGTCGTCATGATGGCGATCCTCAACAACGCCTTCGCCAACACATCCTCTTCGTTGATCATCGCAAAGGTGCAGGGGAATTCTGTCGATTTCCTGATGCCGCCCCTGTCTCCGCTCGAGCTCACGCTCGGCTTCCTGTCGGGCGCGGTGACGCGCGGCATCATGGTTGGCATCGTCACCTACGCCGCTGTCTGGCTGATGCAGATAACGCCATTCCAGATCGTGAACCTGTTTGCCATCTTGTATTTCTCGGTGATTGCCTCGCTCCTGATGGGCGCGGTGGGACTGGTCGGCGGCATCTGGGCCGACAAGTTCGATCACATGGCGGCGGTGCAGAATTTCGTCATCATGCCGCTGACCATGCTGTCGGGAACCTTCTATCCCATCGGCCGACTGCCTGAACCGTTCGTGACGATCAGCCACTACAACCCGTTCTTCCAGATCATCGACGGGTTCCGGTATGGCTTCACCGGTCACGCCGAGAGCAACCTCTGGTTTGGCGGCGTGATGACCGCGGTGATCACGCTGGCGCTGTGTGTGTGGTGCTGGGCGCTGCTGAAACGCGGCTACAAGCTGAAGGCTTAGGGTCGCTATTTCGTGTTGGCCGGCCTCAGGAGTCCGTAGATCACTATTAGTGGCCACGACACGAAGATGCTGATCGCATGCCAGAAGCTATAGAGATAGACGGCCCAGCTTACTTCGACCAGCCGGCCGTGCGAGCCGAGGAAATAGCGCCCATCTATTTCCCTTCCGTTCAACGAGTATCCGCCGATCAGCTCGCCGACGAAGGCGTAGATGATGAAGTTGGCGACCGCAAGTATTGAGAGTACCTGAAACGCAAGTCGCACCGTTGGGCGATCCAGCCCGCGCGTTTTCTTTTGCTCAATGGCAGCACCCATGCGGTCAGATTAGCGGGCTGCGCCGTGCGGACAAGGCTGCAGCTACTTCACCAGCCCAAGTTGTTTCGCGATCGTGCGATCGACCAGGCGCTTGGGCAGGTTGTTGCTCATCCAGTTCTGCAGCGGGTCGGGCGTGACGATGTAGCGGGTCTTCGGCTTCGGCGCGGTGAGTGCGGTGTGCACGACCTCGCCGATGCGTTCCGGCGCCAGGCCTTTGCGGCCCATCTCGGTCATATAGCCCTTCACCTTCGCGACGATGGGGCCGTAGGGCGTCCTCTCGTAAGGCGACAGGTCCAGCGCGTCGGCCTTATCCCAGATCGGCGTCGCGATAGCGCCGGGCGCGATGACGATGACATCGACGCCATAGAGCATGAGTTCGCGGCGCAGGCTTTCCGAGAGCCCTTCGAGTGCGAATTTCGACGTATTGTAGGGGCCGACGAACGGCATGCCGACCTTGCCGCCGACCGAGCTCATCATGGCGATGCGGCCAGGTGTCTTCGTGCGGGTTTCCGGCGAGGCGCCGAGCAGCGGTGCGAAGGCCTGGGTGACGATGAGTTGGCCCGTGACATTCACCTCGAGCTGTTGGCGGAAGTAGGCGATATCGACATGGAGAAGCGGGCCCGGGTTGGCGATCCCGGCATTGTTGACAAGCCCCGCGAGTGTGGCGCCGGCGAGCCGCGCACCAACGTCTAGAGCGCCTGCGGCCACGGCCTGTGCATCGGTGACGTCGAACAGCAGCGGAGTAACGGCATCGCCGAACGCAGCCGAGAGGCGGTCCGCGTCGGCCTGTTTGCGGACACTGCCGAAGACATGGAAGCCCTTCTGGGTCAGCACTTTCGTGCAACCCCAGCCGATGCCGGTCGAGGCGCCCGTTACGACAATGCTCTTCATGCGCAGTCTCCTGCATCCCAAACCGTCGCGACATGCATAGCGCGGATTGCTGCCGTGGCGCCGCGACCACACGCCGCTGTGGCGCGCAGTTCAGGCTGACTGAACGGGCTGAACCAGCTGTCTTTCTCGCCTAGGAGAAGATCGTTTTTCTGGACGGCAATCTGGACTCAAGTCGGCGGGACACATGACGGGACATTCCGGGCGGACGACAAGCCTTGCCCTCCGCGGGATCAATGCAAGCAGCGATTCAAGCGTGCTCTTGCGATTCAGCGCGGGTGGCCAGGACTACAGCTGGCGCTTCAAGGCGGCGACGTTGGACGAGTTGGTGGCGCTTGGCCTGTCTGGACGGCTTGGCAAGGGCAGGGATGTCCATTTCGATGCGGCGCGGGTGTCTTTCCAGGACGGGCGGGATGGTAAGCCGGACACGGTGACGGTCGCCATCGGACGCAAGGTGCGGATCGTGGCGCCGGTGAAGCGCCGGCGCGCCAGGGCCGCAGCGCGGCGGCGGGCGACGGTTACCGCCTGACACGATGGCGCAGCGCCAGGGCGTCAATTGTCGCCGACCGGCCCATCACCATGACTCGGCCGGGCCTGTTTATTGGACCTGAGGCGCGCTTTCGCTTGACTTTCCGCGCTGCCAGCGACTAGAGACCCGCTCCCGCCCTGTGGACAGCTCTCGCGCGCCCTGCCGGCCCAACCGGTCAAGCCTGCGAAATCCCCAGCTGCACCGGCGGAAATCCGATTTCACGCCGCATGGTGCGGCGAGTCCGCCGGGAGTCCCCGGCTGGCCCTCAACTTGTCTCTTGGAGCCTTGCTTGCCTGTCGCCCAGATGAATCCCACCACCGACGATTTTGCCGCCCTGCTCGAGGAGAGCTTCGCTGGCTCTTCCATGATCGAAGGCCGCGTCGTGCCCGCCACCGTCACCAGCCTAGGAGGGGACTTCATCACCGTCGACGTCGGCCTCAAGACTGAAGGCCGCATCCCGCTGCGCGAGTTTGCCTCCGACGAGAAGCAGCCGGCGGTCGGCGAGATCGTCGAGGTCTATCTCGAGCGGATCGAGAACGCGCTGGGCGATGCGGTTCTCTCGCGCGACAAGGCGCGCCGCGAGGAGGCCTGGACGCGCCTCGAGCGCGTGTCGGAACGTAAGGAGACTGTGAAGGGCTCGATCGTCGGCCGCGTCAAGGGTGGCTTCACCGTCGATCTCGGCGGCGTCAACGCCTTCCTGCCGGGCAGCCAGGTGGACATCCGTCCGATCCGCGATGTCGGTCCGCTGATGGGCATGATGCAGCCGTTCGCGATCCTGAAAATGGACCGGCCGCGCGGCAACATCGTCGTCTCGCGCCGCGCCGTGCTCGAAGAGAGCCGTGCCGAGCAGCGCGCTGAGATCGTCGGCAACATGGCCGAGGGCGAGCGCCGCAAGGGCGTGGTCAAGAACATCACCGATTACGGCGCGTTCGTTGACCTCGGCGGCATCGATGGCCTCCTGCACGTCACCGATATGAGCTGGAAGCGCGTCTCACATCCGAGCCAGGTGGTGGAAGTCGGCCAGGAGGTCGACGTCCAGATCATCAAGATCAACCCGGACACCCAGCGTATTTCGCTCGGCATGAAGCAGCTGATGACCGATCCTTGGGATGGCGTGTCGGCCAAGTATCCGATCGGCGCAAAGCTCTCGGGCCGCGTCACCAACATCACTGACTACGGCGCCTTCGTTGAACTGGAAGATGGCGTCGAGGGCCTGATCCATGTGTCGGAAATGAGCTGGACCAAGAAGAATGTCCACCCCGGCAAGATCATCTCCTCCAGCCAGGAAGTCGACGTGATGGTGCTGGATGTGGACGCCGACAAGCGCCGCATCTCGCTCGGACTCAAGCAGGTGATGAACAACCCGTGGGAGGCCTTCATGGCCGAACACCCGATCGGCACGAACATCGAGGGCGAAGTGCGCGGCATCACCGAGTTTGGGCTCTTTGTCGGCCTCGGCCCCGATCTCGACGGCATGGTGCACATCAACGACATCGACTGGAACGTTCCGGGCGAGGAAGCCGTCAAGAAGTACAACAAGGGCGATACCGTCCAGGCGCGCGTGCTTGACGTAGATATCGAGAAGGAACGGATCTCGCTGGGCATCAAGCAGCTCAGCCAGGACCCGACCGAGGCAATCGATCTGCGCAAGAACTCGATCGTCACGGGAACGGTCACCGAGGTCACCTCGGGCGGCATCGAGGTCTCAATCGCCGACGGGGCGATGAAGGCCTTCATCCGCAAGACCGATCTGTCGCGTGACCGCGGCGACCAGCGTCCCGAGCGCTTCGCTGTTGGCGACAAGGTCGACGCCCTCGTCACTGCGTTCGACAAGGCGGGCCGCAAGGTCTCGCTGTCGATCAAGGCGATGGAGATCAAGGACGAGAAGGAAGCCGTGGAACAGTACGGTTCGGCCGACTCGGGCGCCTCGCTGGGTGACATCCTCGGCGCAGCCCTCAAGGGCGCCAAGAAGGACGAGTAGGTCTGTTGTACTATGAACTGTGGAACGCCCTTCCGGCTCTGCCGGGAGGGCGTTTCGCATTCTGGGCGCGGGAGCGTGAAACGGGGTCAGTCTCGGGCAAGCCTGACGCGGCCCGAGCATCCCGGTTGGGCTGGCGCGGGGCTGGCGAAGGTCTCTAGCGGATCGAACGGAGATTGCCGGCTCGCGCCCCGAATGCTGGAGATTGGCTCCAACCGCCGTCCCATCCCGGCACAGGATGATACCGCCCGGAACCGGCTGCGAGAAAAACCCTTGCCTTCCCCGCCGCTTAGCGCAAGTTTGCCGTTATGCTACGTTCTGAACTCATCGCCCGCCTGGCCGAAGAGAACCCCACGCTGAAGGTGCGCGAGGTCGAGCGGATCGTCGACATCATCTTCGATGAGGTCGCAAGCGCGCTTGAGCGGGGCGACAGGGTCGAGCTGCGCGGCTTTGGCGCCTTCTCTGTGCGCAGGCGCGAGGCTCGTACCGGGCGCAATCCGCGCACCGGCAATTCCGTTTCGGTCGAGGCCAAGCACGTTCCCTTCTTTAAGGCCGGCAAGGAGCTGCGCTCCCGCCTCAATAATGGCCACGATCCGGAGGATCGCGACTAGCGATTTGAGTAGCGTCCAGTAGGCCCAATCTGGGTGAGATAGCCTGCCGGATTCCAGCTGGACGGGTCCTGGCGACGTTGCGACACTTGGGCGGGCGCGCCGATGCACCCACTGCACAGGGGAGAGAGTGTGTTCAAGGAATTTCGCGAATTCGCGATGCGAGGAAATGTCGTCGACCTCGCGGTCGGCGTGATCATCGGTGCAGCGTTCGGAGCCATCGTTACATCGTTGGTGAGCGACATCATCATGCCGGTCATTGGCCTCATCACGGGCGGCATGGACTTCTCCAAGCTGGCTTACGAACTGAAGCCGGCCTCGCTCGGCCCCGATGGCAAGGAGATCGCCGCTGTCACCATCAACTATGGCAAGTTCATCAACTTCTGCATCACCTTCCTGATCGTTGCCTTCGCCATGTTCATGGTCGTCAAGGGCATGAACCAGCTGAAGCGGAAACAGGAGGCCGCGCCTGCGCCGCCGGAGCCGCCGGCTGACGTGAAACTCCTTGCCGAGATCAGGGACTTGCTTGCCAAGCGCCCTTGAGGTATGCGGCAGTCCTTGAGTAGAGTTCGTAGCGTACGGAAGGGGCAGCCAGCGCGCTGCCCTTTCTGCTTTTTAGGACCCTGGATTTCGCAATATGAATCAGGGCGTTCCTGCCGGAGCGGCGGTTCATGGCCAGCGTCAAAATCTGCGGGATCTCCAGCGAATCAGATCTCGAATCAGTCGTTGAGGCTGGCGCCGACATGGTGGGCTTCGTGATTGTCGAGACGAGTCCACGCTTCGTGGACCTCGCGAAGGCCCAGGCGCTGATCCGACGCGCTGCCGAACTCGGCGTTGAACCATGGGTTGTGGCCACCGTGGCCGTTCCCTGGCTTGAGAGGCTGGTGAAAGATACCCCGGAGATCGGCGCCGTGCAGCTTCATGGCAAGGAAAGCCCCGGACAGGTGGCGACGTTCGCGCGCAAGCATCCGCTGACGCCGGTGATCAAGGCGATGGGGGTGGCGAGCAAGCGCGATCTTGCCGAGGCCGAAGCCTTCGAGGCGGCAGACGCCTTCCTGTTCGACGCAAAGCCGCCGCAGGGCGCTGACCGCGAAGGCGGGCACGGACAAACGTTCGATTGGTCCATCCTCAAGGGCTTTCGCGTGCATGATCATGAAGACTGGACGCTCTCGGGCGGCCTGACGCCTGAGAATGTCGCCGAGGCGATCCGGCAGAGTGGGGCTGCGGCGGTGGATGTGTCCTCCGGGGTCGAGGCCGGTCCCGGCGTTAAGGACCTGGCGAAGGTGCGTGCGTTCATCGCGGCGGCGAAGGGCGAATAGGCCCCCTGGCGCCTGCAGGGACAATCCTGTCTTCCTGTCACATGCGAGCTATGTCTTCATGCGATATCCGCCGCGGTGCGCATACCCATCGATTCGCCCAGCACAAGAAGGAAGTCTCGTGACCCTCAACCCTGAAATCGCGCCGCTCGATCGCGCCCTCATGCTTGCCATGCTCCATGCTGACCCGCTGCTTGCGGCGCCGGAGGACGATGAAGACGAAGACGAGGGCGATGAAGACGAGGACGACGACGATTTCGACGATGAGGACGAGGACGAAGAGGAGGGCGAGGAGGAGGAAGAATACGCCGACGAAGACGACGACGACGCGTAGAGCTCGCTGGCGCGCCTAGCCGTTACTCCCCGAACCCCACGAACACGGCGGCATCCTCGACGGGCTTGCGCTCCGAGACGACGGCGTTGGCAGGAAAGCTGTGGTCGGGCCAGCCAAGGGCAATACTCTTCATGATGACCTGATCGTCGGCGATGCCTGCATGTTCGCGTACGACGGGCGATTGCATGATGCCCTGGCTGTTGATGACTGCGCCAAGACCGCGCGACCAGGCGGCGTTGACCAGTGCGTTGGCGACGCCGCCGCAATCAAAGGGCGTGTCGTCGCTACCGTGAAGATCGCGGTCATAGGTGATGATGATGCACACGGGCGCGTCGAACTGTCGAAAGCCGCGCATCACCCAGTCCTGCCGCGCCTCCTTGTCGTCGCGGGCGATGCCCATGGCGCTGAACAACTGCTTGGCGACGCCGATCTGGCGCTCGCGATGCTTGCCAGCGAAGGGTTGGCCGATGCGGAACTCGCGGGAGTGCGGAATGCCGGCGAGGTTGCGTTCAGTGTTGCCGGCGCGGATCCGGTCGAGCGGTTCGCCGGTGATGACGTAGAAGTTCCATGGCTGTGTATTCATCGAGGTCGGCGCGCGCATCGCGAGCCTGAGAACCTCCTCGAGCAGTTTGCGCGGCACGGGCTTGGGCAGGTAGCCGCGGATGCTGCGGCGGCCCAGAACAACGTCATCATACTGCATGAAAAGGCGCTCGACCTGGACCCGACCTGAAAGACGCCAGTTGCACCGACCTTGGCGGATTTGCAAGGCGCGCCCGGATGCAGACAACGCTTGGCGCAGGGGGCTGGAATGCTTGATAACGTGGTGGGACGATCAGCGGGAGGCGGACGACATGGGTGCGGGGCTCAAAAGGTATGCGGCGATGGCTGCCGGCGTTGCAGCCGTGATCGGGCTAGCGGCCGTCGCGCACGCCAACGATTCAACGGCTGAGCTGCGGGCTGGCGGCCTCCAGCTGGTCCGAAGCGACGTCATCGACATGGTGTCCGAGGACCTGCTCCTGTCGACCCGAGAAGTTCGTGTGAAGTACGTCTACCGCAACACCTCGAATGCCGATGTGACCACGCGTGTCGCCTTTCCACTTCCCGACATCGGCTGGCAGTTCGGTGAGGCGCCGGTGGCCCTGGCGAATCCCGCGTCGCCAAACTTCGTCAACTTCCGCACCAGCGTGGATGGCAGGGAGATTCCGCTGGAGGTCGAGTTGCGCGCCGTGCTCGACAACGGGCTGGATGTCACCGACCGCGTGAAGGCGGCAGGTCTGCCATTTCATGTTACCGATTTTGCGGCGTGGGACGCGGCGCAGGGAAAGTTTCCGCTGGCCCTCGCCAAACAGCTGCGCGACGAAGGCGTGATCTGGCTCGATCTCGAACCCGACACCGGTGCGATCAGCTATCTTCGACCCGCTTGGACGCTGAAGACGACGTTTCATCGCATGCAGACCTTCCCGGCGGGCAAGGATGTTGTTGTCGAGCACGCTTACGAGCCGGTGGTCGGCGGTTCGATCGGCGCGTCCTATATCTACGCCGAGGCCGATGAGAAGGAAGCGATCCGGAAGGACTACTGCATCGATGCACAGTTCGATGCGGCCCTGGAGCGGCTGAAGAAGACGGTGGGCGATGGCCAGATGATCAGCGAGCGCACGCTTGGCTATGTGCTGAAGACGGGCGCCAACTGGGCGAAGCCCATCGGCGCCTTCCATCTGACGATCGAGAAGGATGCGCCCGATCAGCTCATCACCCTCTGCGCGGATGGCCTGAAGAAGACCAGCCCCACGCGGTTTGAGATGACGCGCCAAGACTTCACGCCCGAACAGGACATCAGCATCATGATGCTGCAGACGTTCTAGGGATCACCACTAGGCGTGATCGGCCGAAGTGATCCGGCCCGGGACGCTTCTGTCCTAGACCGACTCGGCTTCGTACTGTCCGGCGAGGAAGTTTTCGGCCAGCTTGAACTTCTGGATCTTGCCGGAGCCGGTGAGGGGCCATTCACTGACCCAGATCCAATAGGCGGGGGTCTTCTGCGCGGCGAGGCGTTCGCGGATGAAGGCTTTCAGGTCGGCGGCGGTGGGCTTCTCGGCCCCGCTGCAGCGCATGAAGCAGGCGACCTGCTCGCCCCATTTTTCGTCAGGTACGCCGACGATGGCGATCTCGGCGATGGCGGGGTGTTCGAGCAGGGCGTTCTCGATCTCGGCAGGGAAGAGGTTCTCGCCGCCGCGGATAATCATCTCCTTCACGCGACCGGTGATCGTGAGGTAGCCGCGTTCGTCCATGCGACCAAGATCGCCGGTGTGGAGCCAGCCCTCGGAGTCGATCGTCTTTGCGGTCGCCTCCGGATTGTCGTTGTAGCCGAGCATGACCTGATAGCCGCGTGCGCAGATCTCGCCCTGCACGCCGATCGGGACGACGGTGTTGCTGGCGGGGTCGCGGATCGACATTTCGGTATAGGGCGCGGGCTGGCCGATGGTCTGAGTGAGGTCTTCATCTGAATCCTCATACCAGGCCTGCGTGAGGATGGGCGAGCTTTCGGTTTGTCCGTATACGATCTGCACCGGCGCGCCGAAGGCTGCGCGCGCCTTGCGGCACAGTTCGGGCGACACCATCGAGCCGCCGGACATCATGCGTTCGGTGGCCGATAGATCCGCGCCGAGCTTTTCCGCGGTTTCGATCAGGGCGATCAGCATGGTCGGAACGCCGCCGATAAATCGCACACGCTCGCGCTCCAGGACCTTTACGCCCATGGCCGGATCGAACAGGGGTGGCAGCAGGATGGTTGCGCCGGAGCCGAGACTGCCCAGAACGACGACACCGCAGCCGGACGTGTGAAAGAGCGGCATGAAGCCGACGACGTTGTCGCCCGCGCGGACGCCCGCGCGCGCCAGCGTCTCGACTGCGTTCCGAACGAGGCCGTTGTGATGCAATATGGCCCCTTTCGGGAAACCGGTGGTGCCGGAGGTGTACTGGATCTGCACCGGGTCGGCGGGCTTGGGGGAGCGAAGTTCGCCGCCCTCGGCGCCTGCATAGAGCGCGGCATGGTCGGTGAGCACCAAGCGATGACGGATGGCGGGTATCTCGTCGCACACGGCGTCGGCGATCGCCTGCATCGGATTGCCCCGGAAATCGGCGACATAGTAGATCGCCTCCGAACGCGACTGCTCAAGGACGTATTTCAACTCGCGCTTCTGAAGCCCGGGGTTCACCGTGACGAGCGTGAGTCCGGCGAGGGCGCATCCCAGCTCAAGAAGCACCCATTCTGGAATGTTGTTGGCGTAGACGGCAATGCGGGCGCCTTCAGCATGGCGCGAGGCGAGGGCGCGGGCGAGGCGCTCGGCGTCGGCGAGCAGCCCGGCGTAGGTCCAGGTGCGCAGGACGGCTCCATCGTAGCCGAGCTCCTTCAGGGCGGGTTGGCAGGGTGTGCGAGCTACGGAGGCGCGCAGCATGTCGCCTATGGTCATCGGCGGGGGTTCGGGCCCGCCCTGCGCGGGGAAATATGATTCCGTGAGCTTGACCTTGTACATCTCGTTCCGTCCCCATCGTCTTTCGGACGACCCTACCCCATGGCGGGGGCAGGGGAAGGCATAAAGGGCCCGAAGGGTCTTGGAGCGTTCTTGCCGACAGTCTATGGGACCGCATGACAAACGCAGCGAAATCCACTCCCAATTCATGGGCTCAATGGCCGGACGCCGATGGGCGCTTTGGCGCGTTTGGGGGGCGGTACGTGGCCGAGACGCTGATGCCGCTCGTGCTCGACCTCGAGCAAGAGTATGCGCGCGCCAAGGCCGATCCGAGCTTCCAGGCAGAGTTCGACTGGCTGCTGGAGCATTATGTCGGCAGGCCCAGCCCGATGTATTTCGCCGAGCGTCTCACCAAGCATTTCGGCGGGGCGAAGATCTACCTCAAGCGCGACGAGCTCAATCATACCGGCGCGCACAAGATCAACAACTGCATCGGGCAGGTGCTGCTGGCGCGGCGGATGGGCAAGACGCGGATCATCGCGGAGACGGGGGCGGGACAGCATGGTGTCGCCACAGCAACCATCTGCGCGCGCTTTGGCCTGCCGTGCGTGGTGTTCATGGGCGAGACGGATGTCGAGCGGCAGAAGCCGAACGTTTTCCGCATGCGTCTGCTCGGCGCGGAGATCGTGCCCGTGTCATCGGGCACGGGGACGCTCAAGGATGCGATGAACGAAGCCTTGCGTGATTGGGTGACCAATGTGGCGAACACGTTCTACGTCATCGGCACGGCGGCGGGCCCGCACCCCTATCCAATGCTGGTGCGCGATTTCCAGAGCGTGATCGGGCGCGAGGCACGCGAGCAGATTCTCAAGCAGGAAGGGCGGCTCCCGGATGCGTTGGTTGCGGCGATCGGCGGGGGATCAAACGCGATCGGTCTGTTCCATCCATTCCTCGAAGACGAGGGCGTGCGGATGATCGGTGTCGAGGCGGGCGGGCATGGCGTCGACACGCCGATGCATGCGGCCTCGCTGACGGGCGGACAGCCGGGGATTCTGCATGGCAACCGGACATACCTCCTGCAGAACGGCGACGGGCAGATCATCGACGCACACTCGATCTCGGCTGGGCTCGATTATCCCGGCATCGGACCCGAGCACGCCTTTCTGCACGAGACGGGGCGTGCGGAGTACCGAACCTGCACGGACAAGGAAGCGCTGGAGGCGTTCCAGCTCTGCACGCGGCTCGAGGGCATCATCCCGGCGCTGGAGCCTGCGCATGCGCTGGCGCGTGTGGGCGATATCGCGAAGGAGCTCGGCAAGGACGGGCTGATCGTGATGAACATGTGTGGCCGGGGTGACAAGGACATCTTCTCAGTAGCCGCGCATCTGGGGATGAAGATTTGATCCGGTCTCTGCTTGCGACGGCCTTGTTGATGCTCGCGGCCTGCTCGCCGCCCGACAAGCCGATCCTGCGCGGAATACTCGACCTGCCCATAGCGCAAGGCGATACGTGGAAGCTGTGCGCGGATGACGGTCTCGATGACACGACGCCCAATGCCGATTGCGTGCTCGCGCCCGAGACCGATCCAATGAAAGGCTATCGCGCGGCGCTGGCAGAGCTCGGCTGGACGCAGGCCGAAGCGCCGGCGAGCGATATCGAATTGTGGCGGCGCGGGCCTGACGCCTCGGGCGTCTGCGAGCAGCTCGACATTACGGGAGTCGGCGAGCGTTTCGCTGCGAAGATGTACACGCTGCTCCGCTTCGAGCTGAAAGAACGCTCCTGCCTCGCCGCGGACGCCTAATCTCCAATTCACTTCACACCCTGTGCGCGAGCGGGCACAAGGGTGATGACGAGGGAGGCAGCCATGTCGACTCACGCTGGGTCCTGCCATTGCGGAAAGGTTGCATTCGAGGTGACCGGTACGTTCGGGGGCGCGCTGGTGTGCAACTGCTCCTACTGCCGCCGGTCGGGAAACATGCTGGCGTTCACGACACCGGAAAACTTCCGGCTCACCACGCCGCAGAGGGATGTCTCGACCTATCTGTTCGGCCGGCAGACGATCAGCCACTTCTTCTGCGCCAATTGCGGAATCTCGACGCATGGTTCCGGTGCGGCCCCGGACGGAACGCGGATGGTGGCGGTAAACCTGCGCTGCGTGCCGGACATCGATCTGGAGAAGCTGGAGATTCAGGCGTTCGATGGGGCAAGCCTCTAGGCACGCATGCTGATCGTTGGCGACCTTCCCGAGCCATGCATCGCTGAAGCGTCGGGCGAGGAGGCGCGCCCTGGCGCATCTGCATTTTCGTTTCAGGATCCGTGCGTGCTCGGTACGCGTCTCAGTGTTGTCGTGGACGCACGATCACAGGCGGCCGCCTACCAGGCGGCGTGTGCGGCGCGCGTCGAGATCGACAGGCTCGATCGCGTGTTCAACTGGCGTGATCCGGACAGCGAGCTCGCGCAGCTGAACGCGGCTGACGCGCGTCAGGTGTCGGGGGACTTGTTCGAGGTTGTCTCAGCGGCAGAGCATTGGCGGGTCCTCAGTGACGGAGCCTATAGCGGCCGGCTTGGGCAATTGCTGGACGTGTGGCGGAGGGCAGGAGACTGCCTGCCGGATCGTGCATCGATGCAGGCCCTCGCGCGCGAAGTCGCGGCGGCCGCTGTGAGACTTGAACCCGAAACACGGACGATCTCGCGCCCAGAGAATGTGCGCTTTGATCTTGATGGGATCGCCAAGGGATACATTGTTGATTGTGCGCTGCGCGCCGCCATGGACATTCCTGATGTGTCGCGGGCGCTTGTCGACATTGGCGGTGATGTGCGGTGCGCCGGCCAGGGTGACTGGCGGATCGAGCTTCCTTTGCCGCTCTGGCCATTCGACAATGCTGCTCCGTGTGGCGCATTCGCAATCACCACCGGCGCTGTTGCGACATCCGGGTGTGGTCCGCGAGACGCCAAGACTTCAACCGGCATGCTGAGCGCCACGCTTGATCCTCGGACGGGCTGGCCGGTCCCACACCTGCGGTCAGCCACAGCTGTGGGCCCCACAGCGATGTCTGCAGATGCCCTGGCAACGGCGATGCTGGTGCTGGCGCCAAGCGAGGCGCAGGCTTGTATTGAGCGCGTGAAGGGCATGATGGCGCGCGTTACCCAGCCGGATGGCGTGGTGTGGTTCGGCCGTGAGCATCCCCAAGTCTCGGCTCAGTGGATCGAGTATGCGCCTGACCAGCCTCAGGCGTCCGGCGCGACCAGCCTGTGGAAGCAGGGATGGCACGCGGACATCACCTTTTCGGCCCCGCCTAAGGACATGCGTCGCGAACTTGCCTTTCGTTCGCCCTATGTCGCGGTCTGGGTCAGTGACCTTGATGACCGGCCATTGCGGACGCTCTTCATGGTTGGCCGGCACAAGGAGTGGCATGAGGGCAACCATATCTGGTGGCGGCAGAACCGTGCAAAGCTCGACACGCTCTTCGGCCGGTCGCTCTCGACACGTGGGTCAGGCGTCTACCGGGTCTACTGGGACGGCATCGATGATGACGGTCGGCCCGTGGCGCCGGGACGCTACCGCATCCATGTCGAGACCAGCCGCGAGCGCGGCGGACACGCGCACCGGTTTCTGGAGATGGATTTTTCGCAGCCGCGGATCATCGAGCAGGCCCTTCCGGTCCGGCCCGATGATGGCGGCCTGGAAGTCGCGTTCCGGAAGTTCTGAGAACATCTCCTGCGAGGCGAGCGTTCCGCCTTTGTTGCAGTGCGGCATCAGGAAGCTATCGGGGGGCTAGGGTGGGTCGGGTTTTTCCGGTATAACGGCGGCCTTGCTTCGGGGCCTCGCCCCAGACCAGCGCTGAAACAGCCCAGGCCCGTCCTAAGCATTTTTCCCCGCGACATGACTGCTGACCGTATTTCCGCAACATTTGCCGCCTGTCGCGCACAGGACCGCGCAGCCTTCGTCGGCTATCTCATGGCGGGCGACCCGGACATCGAAGGAAGCCTGAACAATATCAGGGCTCTGGCAGAGGCTGGGGCCGATATCATTGAGCTCGGCGCGCCCTTCACTGATCCGATGGCGGATGGCCCCGCGATCCAGAAGGCGGCGCTGCGATCCCTTGCCGCCGGGACCACGCTTAAGGATACGTTAACCATCGCTAAACGCTTCCGGGCCGAGAATGCGACCACGCCCCTGATCGTGATGGGATACGCCAATCCCATCCATCGCATGGGGTTCGCCGCCTTTGCGAAGGCGGCAGCAGAAGCGGGAGTGGACGGCGTGATCACCGTGGACCTGCCGCCAGAGGAGGACGGGCCGTTGCGCGCGGAATTGGCGGCTCACGGGCTCGCGGTTATCCGGCTGGCAACACCGACCACCAGTGAGCAGCGCATGGCCACGATTGCTGAGGGGTCTTCAGGCTTCGTCTATTACGTCTCGGTCGCCGGCGTTACCGGTGCGGGCGTCGGCGCGACGACCGATATCAGCGCGGGCGTTGAGCAGGCCCGGCGGATTTCCTGCTTGCCCGTGGCAGTTGGCTTTGGCGTCCGCACTCCCGAGCAAGCGGCTGTTTTTGCACGAATTTCGGACGGAGTTGTGGTCGGGTCGGCCCTCGTCGAACTTGTCCGCGATGCGGTGGAGCAAGGCGATCCCGCCTCCTCTGTCAAGCGAATAAGTGTGGTTGCTAAGTCACTGTCAAACGCCATAGCTTTAGCGCGTACCGAACGGAGCGTTCATTGAACTGGCTTACCAACCTGCCTCCCGGGCTGAAGTCCATCTTCGCCAAGCGTGAGGAGACCGAAGGCGACAATCTCTGGGTCAAATGTCCGAAGACCGGCGAGCTGGTCTACCGGCAGGAGCTCGAGAGTTCATACTGGGTGACGCCTGCCGGGGCGCACATGCGCATCACTCCGGAGCAGCGGTTCGAATATATGTTCGACGGCGGCGTCTATGCTGAAATCCCGATGCCGCCCGTCGTGAAGGATCCCCTCAAGTTCAAGGACGACAAGCGATACACTGATCGCCTCAAGGCTGCGAAAGCCAAGACCGGCCGCGAGGACTGCATGGTCGCCGCGCATGGCGAGATCAATGGACGCAAGGCCGTGATCCTGGTGCAGGATTTTGCCTTCATGGGCGGCTCTCTGGGCATGGCGGCGGGCGAGGCCTTCATCAAGGCTGCTGAAACGGCCGTCGCCCGCAAGGCCGCTCTGATCGTTGTCACCGCTTCGGGCGGTGCGCGGATGCAGGAGTCATCGTTCGCGCTGATGCAGATGCCGCGCACCGTGCTGGCGATCCAGGATGTGAAGCGCGCCAAGCTGCCCTACATCGTTGTGCTGTCGGATCCGACATCGGGCGGCGTACTTGCCTCCTATGCAATGCTCGGGGACGTGCAGATTGCCGAACCCGGCGCGCAGCTGGCGTTCACAGGCCCGCGCGTGATCGAGGCGACGATCCGCGAAAAACTGCCAGAAGGCTTCCAGCGTTCCGAGTTCCTGCGCGAGCGCGGGATGGTGGATATTGTGTGCCATCGCAAGGAACTGACCCCCACCATCGGAGCCATCCTGGGCATGCTGATGCTGCCGGCGCGCGGCAGGCGCCCGAAGCTCGTTGAGGAAGCAGCGGCGAAGTAGGATCGCCCTTCGTGAAATGCAAAGCGGCGTCCCTGTCGGGACGCCGCAGTCATTTATGCGATGGGGTTACTGTGCCCTCATCTCCTGCAGCTCGAACGACGCGTTCTGGAACGCTGGTCCGAGGTCGGTGGCGATAGCGGGCGCGGCGCCCGGCACACCGAGGCTGGAGCGCAGCTGGGCGACTGTGATGTGCTGGACGATCTTCCAGCCGGCCTTCGTGTCGAGATCTTCCGGGCGGCAGCCGTTCTGCGCGAGGTCAAGCAGGCCCGCGGGAACGGGCAGGCCCATCTGCTTCACCGCCGAGATGAGATCGTTGCCGCTCTGGATGGACAGACACGAGTCGCTGAAGGCGTTGTGGCCCATGTTCGGCACGATCACGAGGCGCTTGGGAGCGTTGAGCTTGTCGTAGGCCGCCGTCAGCGACGCGACCGAAATGCCGGAATCCTTCTCAGCGGCGATGATCATGGTCGGTTTCGGTTGTGCGCCCGGGCCCTGGGGCGGCACGGGGGCCCAGCCGATGATGCTGTCGATCCGCGGATTGTCGATTGCGGCGAACATCGTTCCGCCGCCGGCGGAGTGGCCAATGCCGGCGATGGAGGACATGTCGATGACGCCGGCAAGCGGCCCTTCGGCGGAGGACTTCGCCATCAGGTCGAGCGCGGCTTCGAGCGCGGCCGCGCTGGCTGTGCGCCGCGCGTTCATGTCGCGCGCGCCTGGAGAGGCGAAGGACGCAAAGCCGTATTCGGTAAAGTCAACCGAGGCGACGACAAAGCCCCACGAGGCGATGCCAGAGAGAAGGTTGCCGTGGCCGCTGCGCCATCCGCCGGCGCCATGCGAGAACACGACGAGTGGAAAAGACTTGCCGCGTGCGGCAGGTGCGTCGCGGAACGCCGGCACCGTGACCTTGAGATCGACCGTCTCCGGAATGCGCTTGAGAAGGCCGGCCAGCATTGGCGGGACGGGTTCTGTCTGGAGGTAGACGTCGCTGGTCCTGCCCGCGGCGGCGCCGGCAGCGGCCGGGTAGTAAACCTCGATCTTCCGGTCGGGCAGGCTGAGCGTGGTCACGCCAACCTCGTTCGGACCACGTTCGGTGAACGTGCGCGGCGCGTCTGCCGCAGGCGGGCTTGCGCAGGCGGTCAAGAGGAGGGCCGCCGCAGCAACGGCGCAGGCCGCGCGCTTCAGCATCGTGTTTGCCGCCATCTCGGTATTTCCTTGCTTTTACGCCGTGTATGAGCCTGTACGCATGCAACGTCCAACGGATCGCATCTCGCATTGGCATTCCAGAGGGCGCCGTCACGGAATGTCCAAAACATTCGGTGAGAGGCGTCTGGAGGCACCGGTGCGGTCCAACTGGCGTGGATTGCCCGTGTAGCCTAGAGACTGTCAGAGGAATTTTTCAGTCGTGGGGTCGAGTAGATGAACAGGGCGAGCCTGGCGCTTGTCGCCATTATTGGCCTGTGTGCATGCCAGCCGGCTGCGCCAGTCGACGCCGCCGTGCAGCCCGCGAGCGCGGTGACGACGGCCGAGGCGCCGATTGCGTCGGCGGGTTGGGATGTCAGCCTGTCGCCTATGCTCACGCTTTCAAACGGAGCTGGGCTGTCTCTGACCTGCGAGGAGGCGAAGGGGGAGATGCGGCTCGCCTTCGAGCCGGCATGGGAAAAGGAAGGACCGTTCGACCGGGCCGTGGTCGAGTTCGGGAGCGCGTCCTTCCCGGTCAAGATCGATGCCGCCGCGATAAAGACCGATCTTGATCGTTTCCGGCCCGTCTATGTGCTGCCGGCCACAGCAGACACGGTCACAGCCGTGATGATGGCGAACAACATCCGCCTTTCGATGACCAACGCGGATGGCGAACAGGAGCGCGTCGGCGTCCCCGTCGACAATGGCGCATTCGACATGTTCGCCACCACCTGCGCCCAGATCAACGGGTTGCGCTAGGCGGCGATATTCGTCGCAGGCGAATGCGGTTTCCGCCAAGGCTGGACGTCACTATCTGCTGATCTCGACCTGTAGCGCGGAGCAGCACGGCACGTGGCCGATTCCCCCATCGTTTCAGCCGAGCTGGACCGCTTCAGGATCAACAGCGCCGGGAGGGTATCGCCAGCGTGGGGAACGGCGCATATCCGCAAGGCGCTGGTCGAACTTGGCGATCCGCAGGATCGCCTGCCGCCTGCAATCCACATCACCGGAACCAATGGCAAGGGCTCGACCGGAGCGTTTATACGCGCCATGGCCGAGGCGGCGGGGATGCGCGTGCACGTTTTCACCTCGCCCCACCTCACACGCGTCAATGAGCGGATCCGGGTGGCCGGCGCGCTTGTGGAGGACGAAGTGCTTGCAGAGGTGCTCGACGACATCAGCCGGCGCACCGAGGACCTCACCTATTTTGAGGCGCTGACAGCGGCAGCCTTCTGCCTCTTTGCGGAAGTCCGTGCTGACCTTGCCATCATCGAGGTTGGCGCGGGCGGGGCAACGGATGCGACCAATGTGATGGCCCGACCTGCAGCCTGCGTGGTGACCCCGATCAGCCGGGATCATGAAAACATGTTCGGCGTGTCCGGCGTCGCGGCCATCGCCCGGCTGAAGGCTGGCATCTTTCGCCAAGGCGTTCCTGCGATTGTCGCGCAGCAGCCGCTGCTTGCGCTGGGCGTGCTGCGCGAGGAGGCCAGACAGGCCGCCGCTCCGATGCTCTGCGCGGGCGAGGACTGGAGGCAGGACTGGGACGGCGAGGCATTCGTCTATGCGAGCTCCCGGTTGCAGGTCCGCTCCCCCTGGCTGGGCCTGCCCGGACGTCATCAGGGTCAGAATGCCGGCGCTGCATGCGCGACTGTCGAAGCGCTCGGCAACCGACGCTTCACGCCGGAAGCAATGGCGGCTGGGCTTCGAGAAGCAGTGTGGCCAGGGCGGTTGCAGCAGTTGAAGCCCGGGCCGCTTGCAGGCGATGGCCAGGTCTGGGTGGATGCCGCGCACAATCCGGGCGGCGTCGTTGCGCTGGCCGAGGCGATCGCTGCAAGTTGCGGCGAGGATCGCGTGGCGATCGTGCTGGCCATCCAGGCAGCCAAGGATGTCGAGACCGTGATCACGGAACTCGCGAATTCGGCTGAGCGGTTCTTCGTTTGTCCGCTGCCAGACAGCGGGGGACAGGAGGGCGGGCCCGGCGCCGACCCGCAGGCCCTGGCAAGCGCAATCGAGGCGAGGGGCGGCCGAGCCGACATCGCCCCCGATTTGGCATCGGCGGTCATGGCGGCGCGCAAGGCGGCGGACCGCGTCTATGTCTGCGGCTCGGTCTATCTCTGTGGGGCGGCGCTTGCGCTCAATGGGGAGCGCATCGTCTAGCCTTTATCCCATGTACGCTGGCGCTCATGCAAACGGCCCGGGGTCGGAGCCCGGGCCGTCCGCGTCTTTCGGGGAGGATGCGTTAGACCGAGACGGCGTTGAGGGCTTCTTCGAGTTCAGCGAAGGTCGGCTGGCTTTCGCTCGGAATCTGGCCGCGACCGATCTCCACGGAAACCTGCGCCGCGTTACCGTGCAGGTGTGCGACCAGAACGTCCTTGATGATCTTGTAGAACTGGCCTTCCTCATCGATCACCTGGCCGAGGCGAGCGGCGAACGGTCCAACGAAGCCATAGGCGAGGAACACGCCTAGGAATGTGCCTACGAGCGCGGAGCCGATCAGCTTGCCGAGATATTCCGGCGGCTGCGAGATCGCGCCCATTGTCTTGATGATGCCGAGCACGGCCGCGACGATGCCGAGCGCGGGCAGGGCGTCAGCCATGTTCTGGATCGCGTGGCTTGCCTTGTGGGCCTCGTGGTGATGCTTCTCGATCTGCTTTTCGATGACTTCCTCGACCTGGTGCGGGTCTTCGAGGTTCATCGTCATCATGCGGAGCGTGTCACAGATCAGGTCCGTGGCGAAATGGTCCTTCAGGATCTTCGGATAGTTCTGGAAGATCGTGGATTCCTTTGGGTTCTCGATATGCTGTTCAATCGCCACAACGCCCTTGGTCTTCATTGTCTTTGTCAATATGAACAACAATGAGAGCAGGTCGGTGTAGTCCTTGGCCTTCCACTTCGCGCCGCCGAGAATCTTGCCGAAGCCGCCGGCTGCCGCCATCACCGTTTTGAACGAGTTGCCGATCAGGAAAGCGCCGATCGCGGCGCCGCCGATCATCATCATCTCGAAGGGCGCGGCCTTGATGATCGTGTCGAAATGGCCGCCGGCAAGCATGAAGCCGCCGAACACCATCACAAAGACGACCACCACTCCGATGATCTGGAACATGACGCGGGCCCACCAATAGGTCAGTTTTCTGGTTGTGCCGTTTATGCACGATCAAGCTTAACGCGCGGTGTCGGGCGGACAGGAAAACGGGTTGAGATCTCGTTAAGCACGCACGCGCCTTGGCGAAGCGCGCCTCCCTTGCGAATGGCGCAAGCGACCGGATGGCGATTTCCATATTCTGATTGTGGATAAGGCCCCAATCCGTTAGACAAACCGTGAATTTAAGGTGCCTGCAACGAGGAGAGCGCGACCATGAAGGGTAATGTTCTCGGCTACGATGCGGCCGCCGGTACAGGTGCGATCACCGGCGATGATGGCAAGCGCTACACGTTTGTCAGTGCTGACAACCGGGGCACGGCTGCGCTCAAGGCGGGTGATGCCGTTGACTTCCAGGTCGAAGCCGATGCGGCGAAGGACATTTACGCCGTGCCCGCCGCGGCCAGCCTCGATCTCTCCGCGATGGCGGCCAATCCGGCTGTGGCCAACATTCTCGCCAAGCCCTACGTGCTGTGGGCCGGCGTGATTATACTTGGTTCGCTGATCGCGGGGTATCTCGGCACGCTCGAAGCGCTTGGGAACATCACGGGCGATTTTGGCTCGGGTCTTGGCCTCAGCGCGATTTTCATCGCCGCCTTATTCGCCATTCCGGTTCTCGCAGGTGTCCTGATCTTCTTCGAGCTGACCAGCAACAAGATGGTGGGCCAGCTACGGATCATCACCGCTGCTGCAGCGGTCGCCGGTCCCATCCTGCTTCCGATCATCGCGGGCATGCTGGCCCCCGAGGGTCTTCGCCAGATCCGCGAGCTCGGAGAGGCGTTCGGCGCCGCCGGTCGAATGGGCTTCCTGCAATTTGTCGGCTTCGGCATCTCGTTGGGAATGCTGATCACGATTGCAGGCGGCGTCCTGATCATTCTCACCGAGCGCGGAATCGTGAAACTGCCGACCAAGCTGTAACGCAGTTGCAGACAGAGCCCGCCGGGTTTCGGTCGTCCCGCTGCCGCAATCACATGGCTTGCTGACATCGTATACGCGCGGGGTCCGGCATGATGCGGTTCGACCGAAGGCAGGTGTTTGTGGGTCTGGGCGGCGCCCTGCTGCCGGTTCATGCCGAAGCGCAGCCAGCCACCGCTGCCGACTTGTCCTTTCCACAGAAAGTGGCGATTGGCGCGGAGCTGCGCGCAAAGAAGTTCGAGATCTACGATCCCGCTTACGTCAGGCTAGCCTACCCTTGCGGCGATGTGTCCGATGATCGCGGCGTGTGCACTGACACGGTCATCCGCGCTTTCCGCCATGCGGGCGTCGACTTGCAGGTCGAGGTGCATGAGGACATGCGTGCGAGCTTTGCTGCGTATCCGAAGATGTGGGGACTTACCAAGCCGGACAGGAATATCGATCACCGCCGTGTGCCCAATCTCGAAACCCTGTTCAGAAGGAGGGGCGGATCGCGCACCTTGAGCAAGGTCGCCGCCGACTATCGCGCCGGCGACATTATCAGCTGGCGACTGACGGGCGGGGGCCTACCCCATATCGGCGTGGTTACGCGCAAGGTTCGGGACGGCCAGCCCCTTATCGCGCACAATATCGGCGCGGGCACGCGCGAAGAGCCCTGCCTCTTCGACTGGCCGATGAGCGGCTGGTTCAGGTTCGACAGCTGGGCCTGACGCCGAGGCTGGCGCATGCTAGCGATGCCGCATGGGACGCATCGCACTCGTCATCTTCCTGATCCTTGCGGCCACATCCGGAGGCGCCGGTGCGCAGGGCGTGCCGCGGTCGGCTGTCTGCACAGTGGACAACTCGGAGAAGGCGGACATCGCCGACATCGCGGCTGCCCCGTCAGCGTGGATGGGCAAGTGCGTGGTGGTCGACGGGCTCTATTCTGACGAGCGGGTTTATCGCGACGTCGACGCAGTATATGGCCTCAATGCCGCATCGCTTGGTGGCTATATCGACGGGCTCGGGCAGCTGCCGGGCGCATGGCGCGGATCATTCGTCGGACGTGTCACCGAATGCGCCGATTTGGAGCGAACGCTTGTGGCAGCGCAGCTGCGCGCACCGGGGATCAGCCTACATGGACGCGTCCTCGGTTGCGCGAAGCCGGAAGGCGCGATGCTCATGTTCATGAGCACGACAGGCGCGTTCGAGCCTTCTCAGCTGAAGCGACGGATGCCGGGCGGGAGGGGCGGAACTCTAGACATCGCAGGTCAGGACTGGCCGCATCTCGCCGCGGCGATCGAGACGGCCGACGCCTTCGCGAAGGCCATGCTCGCTGGCGATGCGGATGCGCTCGCCGATGTACTCGGCGATGCCTATCGCGCCGAGCAGCTCCTCACCGAATCTGGCTCCGCGCTTGCCTTTCTGAGGCAGGGAGGGGGTAGGCCCACGATCTTCAAGGAGCGCACGACCGCTCCCGATGCAATCGCGGCTGAAGCTTGCTGGTGCCGCCAGCGTGCATGCGGAAAGACCTGGCCGATCGACAGCCGCGACGCCGACAATCGGCCGGAGCGCCCCTATGCCTGTCTTCGTGTGGAGGGTGTTATGCGTGATGGACGCTGGCGATATCGCGCCGATGCAAGTCACGACGTGGCTGGCCTGGACGAGCGCTGATCGGACTTACCAGGAGGGGCGGCTGCGGCGGCAGCCACCCCATTTTCGCCGCTGGTAGCGATGCGCCTAGAAGTGGTTCAGAACGAACATGCCAAGCACGCCGCCATCACCGGCATCCCCGCCGGACATGAAGGCATATTCGAAACGATAATCCCATGCGCCGGAGCGAAGGCCTGCACCGACGCCGAAGGCCGCGCCGCTGATGTCGAGGTCCGGATAGTCGACGCCGAGATACTCGCGGGAGACATTGGCGCTGACATAGCCAGCCTTACCCAGGAGATAACCCCCGCCCCCCATCGGTAGCGAGAGAACGACATGCGCGCCAATCGGCGAGTCGATTCCAATCTCGCCATCTGCACCGCCGCCAGAGGTCGTGAACTCAGAGCGGGCGCCGCCGAAGCCGAGCTCAGCCTCGATCGCGAAGTTCTCGTTGAAGGCATAGCCGATGCGGCCCATGAAGGCGCCGGGCGAGGGCTGGTCCTCAAAGATGATCGGCATGCCGGAGGCGGCCGCGTCGCGATCGAGGAAATACAGGTTGATACCTCCGCCGGCATAGAAGCCGGACGCTTGCATTGCTTCAGGCGCGGTCGTCGGCGCGGGCGTGTCTTGCGCGAAGGCAGGCGCAGCAGAGGCGCCGCCGATCGCTGTCGCGATGGCGAGCAAGGTCGTGAATCTCATGGAGTCCCCTCGCGGTGATGCGCCGATTCGGGCTGGCACCGAACGCAGCGTAGCCAGCGGCAATGCAATACTCAACTGGCGAACGCGCGGCGCCCCACGTCCTAATTCTGGGGCAGGGATTGCCCCTACAGGCTCAGAGTCCGTACGCCTTGGCCATATCTGGGTCCTTCGCTGCCACCTGCCTGGCGAGGTCGACGATGACCTTGGCCTGCTTCCATGTTGCATCGTCCTGCATCTTGCCGTCGAGCATCACGACGCCTGTGCCGTTCGGCATGGCTTCGAGGATGCGGAGAGCGAATTTCACTTCGGCCGGCTCGGGCGAGAAGACACGCTTGGCGATATCGATCTGGCCGGGGTGCAGTGACCAGGCGCCGGCGCAGCCCATCAGGAAGGCGTTCTTGAACTGCTGTTCGCAGGCTGCGAGGTCTGCGATGTCGCCGAAGGGTCCGTAGAAGGGCTTGATGCCGGCCTGCACGCAGGCATCGACCATTTTGCCGAGCGTGTAGTGCCAAGGGTCTTGTTGTGCAGCGGCACGTGGCGCGGCGGCGTCTGCGTGCGGGTCTTCGATCACCCTGTACATCGGGTGACCACCGCCGACGCGGGTGGTCTTCATCGCGCGGTTGGCGGCGAGGTCGGCTGGGCCGAGCGAGATGCCCTGCATGCGTGGGGAGGCG
>JBEAMJ010000044.1:0-20946 GCA_041166025.1 Pseudomonadota bacterium
TGGCACATTCCTGACACACCAAGTGCCGAAAATTACACCATGCCCGGGTAACCTTGAGCCACCCTCCAGTAACCTTAAGCCGCTCTATGTGGCTGATTTATATGGAAATATCGTCCTGGAAATTGGCGTCCCGGAAGGGATTCGAACCCCTGACCTACGGTTTAGGAAACCGTTGCTCTATCCTGCTGAGCTACGGGGTCGGCGGGTGCGTTATGCCCGCAAACAGACCAGATCGCCAGCTTGGCGGGCGAGCTGGACCTCGCGCAGCTATGGCGCCGTGCAGAGGGCCGATGAGGCGCGATCAGGACGCCGCTCAAGGCGGGCGGAGGTGGTCGCGACGAAGCCTTGCACAGCGCGCTGTCGTGGCGGCCTGTACGGCTGAATGCAACCTGGCCGAGGGCGAGACCGGGCGCATCGCCCGAATTCTGGGCACTGATTCGCTGGTTGTGGACACCTGGCTGCGCATGCGGCTGGCCGTCGTTGGCCATGCAGCCACGGGCTATGACGGCCGCGCAGGCGAACCACGAACCGGGAGCGGAAGCTGCGCTAGATGGGCTGGCGCGCGGCCCGCCGCGGCCTCGAGGCCGAGGATCGCTGGCGCTTAGGCGCGCTGGACGATCTCGCGAGCGAGCCGAACTCCACCGTCGTCGGGGGCGTGGTATCCGCCATGACGACGCGGCCCGGCGATGGCGAGGCGCATCTCGACGCCCGCAACACAAGGCTCAACGTCGGCGAACGGCCGGGCATAGCCGATGTTGATGTCCGGGTCGGCGCGAACCTTCTCGTACGCGGGCGGATCGACATGCGGTCGGCAGCGGAGGGCGGCGCCCCCAATCGCATAAGGCACTGGGCGCAAGCGCAGGCTGTGTCAGGGGGGCGCTGATTGTGCAGGCGCCCGTCACGCCCGGGATCAGAGCTGCTTATCTGGGGTCGCAGAAGGTGGGTAAGTGAGATGGAGCGGAGCGTGGGCAGCGCCGCGGTTGGACCTAGCGCGCAGCTTCACGCAACGCATGTGCCCGAAAGCCCTGCAAGCCGGATGACATCGGACGTCATCAAGCGGCGCCAACACGGGAAGATCAGCCTGCGATGGCTTCCTTCTCGAATAGGCCGCGCTGACCTCTGTCTTTGCCTTCAGCGGCGGCTTCGGCGCGGGCAATCGCCACGCCATTCACGATGCGGATCTGTTCGTCCGCCTCGTCGCGAGTAAGCACAGCTTCTGTGACCAGCCACTCGATCTTTCGGATTTCGAGATAGGCCTCGTTCGCGAGGTTGAGACGGCCGTAGATGTCGGCGATGCGGTCGCGGCGGCGCCTGTCCATCTCTGCCACAATCTCATGACACGCCTTGTCATCAATTATCCACAGCGCTTCGCCGCCGCCCTCGATGATCAGGAAGTGCGCCTGGCGCGTTGCGAAGAGGGCCAGCAGCAGGCACCCCGGTGCAAGCCACAGCAGTTCGAGTGGGTGAAAACCGGAGAGGCGCGCCTCCACTGCAATGGCGATGGCCCCTGCAATGAGCAGCAGCAAGCCGAGCTGAAAGCGCGACCAATCGGAAAGTGCGATGTGACGGCGTGATCGGGGCAGGTGCAGGTAGTCGAAGGAGGTTTCCTTGACCAAGGTCCCCTGCGCAAAGGTATAGGTCAGCTCAGTCTCGCCAAACGCGAACGACGTACGCGTCGACAGGCGCTTCTGCATCCGTCTCATCTGTTTTTTCCCCCCGGCCGATTTCTTTCAGCCGGACCAGTCACAACACCCAACTGTGAGCAGAGGCGAGGAGCGCGCTCCTATCAACAGCCCTCGCCTGCCACGGGTATTGTGTTCCAGACGAAGTTATGTATCACGCTGTTGATTCGCAGCCTCAGCGACTTTGTTTCGCCTGTGGCGGGAACCTTAATTCGACGCAACTCGTCAGATTGTCGTGAAGAATTCAAGGAGCGAAGTGGAATTCCGTAGCGGAATTTTCGGGGTCAGCGGCGCCAGATAGGACGGCGATATGCGATGCTGGGCTGCAACACTGCGCGCAAGAAAAGGGGCGCCCCGGTTCCGGAGCGCCCTTCTCGCGTCATGGTTTTTGGCTTGATCAGGCTGCGCGCTTGGCGAGTGACTTGGCCAGCTTCTCGACCGCGTCTGCGTGCTTGATGTTCTCAACGGCGGCTAGCTCACGGGCCATGCGATCCAGCGCCGACTCATAGAGCTGACGCTCGGAATAGGACTGGTCAGGCTGGTCGCCGGCGCGGTGCAGGTCGCGCACGACTTCTGCGATCTGGATCAGGTTGCCGGAATTGATCTTGGCTTCGTATTCCTGAGCGCGGCGCGACCACATCGTGCGTTTGATGCGCGCGCGGCCACCCAGAGTCTTCAGCGCATCGCCGACGATCCGCGTGGAGGCGAGCGCGCGCATGCCCGAGGAAGCGGCTTTCGCGACGGGGACGCGGAGGATCAGCTTGTCCTGCTCGAAGGCGACCACAAACACTTCCAGCTTCATGCCAGCCACCTGCTGCGTTTCAACGCCCGTCACACGGCCGACACCATGGGCGGGGTAAACGACATGCTGGCCAACATTGAAGAGCCCTTCGACGACTTTTGCCGGCTGCTTCTTGGTCATGCTCTGATCACCTCAATGTACTCGCAAACAGTGTCACGTCCGCACCCGCGCCCACCTATTCGGTGTGCGGCATGGGAAAGATGACCTGATGCGCTTCTTGTTTCGCCCGTCGGCGATGTTGAACGCTTAGCACAATTGTAAGAAATTTCAACTCATTGCTGCAGCGCGCCGACCGGCAAATTGGCCGATTCCGTGAGGGATGGCGGCATTTCGCCTCAGCTTCCGGTCCCCGGTTTTGGCGAAAAAAGCGTTTCCAGCTTGCCCTTTACCTTAGCGTAATCGTCAGCATCGGTCGGGGGCGTCCCTTTGCGTGTAATATTAGGCCAGACCTTCGCGTATTCGGCGTTCAGCTTCAGCCACTTACCGTCGGCGTCGTCTTCAGTGTCTGGGACGATGGCCTCGACCGGGCATTCTGGTTGGCAAACGCCGCAGTCGATGCATTCTTCCGGGTGGATGACCAGGAAGTTTTCGCCCTCATAGAAGCAGTCAACCGGGCAGACCTCGATGCAATCCATGTATTTGCATCGGATGCAGGCGTCGGTGACGATGTAGGTCATGGGGCTTCGGCGGCTTCCGGAGAGCAGTCTTGCAGCTGGAGCCGGGATGTGTGGCCTTGCGCCCATAAAGTCAATTGAACCGCACGTTCAGGGCGACTGAAGTCCTGCGCCGGGCCCGTGGCCGCCGAACAGGGCCAGCCAGGCGACCACCACGCCCCAGTGGATCACCACACCCGGCCAGATCGAACCCGACCGGATACGCGTCAGCGTGCAGGCGAAGCCGAGGCAGGCGACAAGCATCAGGAAGCCCGGCTGGACGAATTCGGGCCTCGCAAAGGGCAGGTTGAGCCAGACCTGCAGCGGATGCCACAGAACGAAGGTGACGAAAGAAGCGACCGCCGCAAGCGGGGCGGCGCGCGGCAACCAGCTGCGGAAAGCCAGCTCTTCGAGAAGCGAGGGCATCAGGAAAGCCGAGAGCCAGATCGGCATCAGCTGGCTGCGCGACATCGGATCTAGCGTGAGTACGCCATGGCTTGCAGCCCATCCGCCCGCGACCAAGACCAGCATGAAGAGAACAAGCGCCTCGAGGGCGGCGCGCAGGTCCGGCAGACGGCGGAGTGCCGCCATGGTTTCGCGCGCGGGCGAAGATGGCGGCCTGTGGCCTGCGGGTTCCGGCGCCTGGCTGAGATCTGTCACGCTTGGCCCTTTGCAGATCAGCGTCCTATCCCAGCGCTACATAACACAGCGCCGCTTCCGCCGGCGGCCCACGTCGCACAGGCAGTGAGACGATCCGCACCAGCTTCGGGCCGGAGGGCGCAGCAAAGGACAGTACGTCGCCAGCTTCCACCTGTGTCGCCGGCTTGTCGATGCGACGGACCTGACCATCGCGCTCAATGCGCGCGCCTGCGGTCTCAATGGCCGCCGTGGCCGAGGTCCGCGCCTTGAAGAAGCGGGCGCGCCAAAGAAAGACGTCGAGGCGCATCCGGTCTTCCTGTGGACGGCGGGGTTCGCTCATGACGCGGCCTTAGGGGCCGGCGTGGCTGCGGAGCGGCGGGTTCTGCGCCGGCGGCGGTGTGGTGGGCGTGCGGGCTGAGCGATGATGAGATCAGCAAGTGCTGCGAACGGGCCTGTCGGTATCGGCGCGAGGCGCAAGGGTTGCTGCGGCTGGCGTTCAGGCGCGCGTTGGGCCGGGAAGCGCCAAAGCTTCACAGCACCAGTTTCGCTGTCCTTTTCGGCCGGCTTGAGGCCGAGGGCCCGCAGCAGCGCCGGAAACTCGGAGTTTGGACAGCCAATCTGGGCCGCGAGTTCAGGCGGCACTGCGAAGGCTGATGCCTTAGAGGCACGGCGGATCTGCGACAGCGACGAGGCGATCCGCTCGGCCAGGTCGGCGCGGACTGCGCGGGGGCCCAGGCGAAGATAGCCCGCCGTGTTGAGCATGGCGTCGGTCCAGGCTGTGTCTTTCAGCGGAAAGGACGATTGAGTCGGCGCAGTGGGTGCGGGCATGCCCGAATGGACGGCGCGAAGGGCGAGGGCCAGCCGGGCAGCGGCGGGCTTCAGAAGGCCGGGTAGCCATGCGGCGATGCGTCCGGTCTTCACGCCTGCGATACTCAGCGCCGCGCGGTCCTCGGCTGTCAGCTCGAAGGCGTGGCCGCCACGGCGGCGGTCGAAGGCGGCGCCGGTTTCGAGCAGCTGGTAAGCCGCGCCGCGCGCGCCGCCGCGCAGGGTGACTCCTTCAAGAACTGCACGAAGCTGGTGCAGCGCCGGCAGCGTGGCCTGTGCGTGCATAGCGAACCAGGCGTCGAGGCGCGAAAGGGCCGCCTCGCGCCCGCCGCTGCTGGCGTCGCGCGCGCCGATCAGGTCGAGCTTCGGCGAATGCCAGTCCGCGGCAGCGGTGAGCTTTGCGACGGGCGCGCCGGCGTGAACGATTGCTGTTCGCGCGTGGTCAAAGCCGAGCTCCGCGTCAGTCGCGTTGGCGATGGCGACGAGGCGCTGTTCGATGATAGGGCGCAGCGATTTCAGAGCCGCGCCTCTCAGGGCGCGCCCGGCGAGGGTCTCGCCTGCGGCCTCGGCACGGAAGACAAGGCCTTCGAGATGGCCGACAGCGTGGCCGCCAATGAGGACTTCGCCGGCGGGGCCGATTTCAGCGGGTGCATGTTCGTCGGAGTTGAGCGCCTTCAGCAGCGCCGAGGTACGGCGGTCGACAAAGCGGTTCATCAGCGCCTGGTGGAGCGCGTCGGAGAGCTTGTCCTCGATCTCGCGCGTGCGGCCCCGCCAAGTCTCGGCATTTTCCAGCCAGTCGGCGCGATTAGCGGCGTAGGTCCAGGTGCGGATCTCGGCGAGGCGGCTCTGCAGCCTGTCGATCTCGCCCTCGGTGCGGTCGAGGCGCTCGACCTGCTCGTACATCCATTCATCCTTAATGCGCGCGGCTGGCTCGATGAGCTTTTCCACGAAGTTCTGGACGAGGCGCAGGTGGGCGTCGGGGCCGTATTTGCGGAAGTCGGGCAGGGTGCAGAGGTCCCACAGGCGACGGACATGAGCGGGTGTACGCGCTGCGCTTCGCACGTCGGCGTCGTTGGCGAGGGCGGCAAGCGTGGTTTCATCGAGCGCTTCCGGCGCGCGACGCAGGATCACATCGGGCGAGGTACGGCGCAGCGAGGCAAGCAAACCTTCAAGGCTCGACCAGTCGAGCGCGGAGTTGCGCCAGTGAAGGAAGTCAAGTGGTTCGAAATGGTGATTGACGATACGCTCGACAGTCTCCTCTTCGAACTGTTCGCAGTCTGCCGTCTCGCCGAATGTGCCGTCGTCGCGGAAGCGGCCGGCGCGGCCGGCGATCTGGGCGAGTTCATCCGCGCGGAGAAAGCGGCGCTGCCGGCCGTCGAACTTGCGGCGGCTGGCGAAGGCGATGTGGCCAACATCGAGGTTGAGACCCATGCCGATGGCGTCGGTGGCGACGATGTAGTCGACTTCTCCGGATTGATAGAGATCGACCTGCGCATTGCGCGTGCGGGGGCTAAGCGCGCCCATGATGACGGCGCAACCACCGCGCTGGCGCTTCAGCAGTTCGGCGATAGCGTACACTTCTTCAGAGCTGAACGCCACGATCGCCGAGCGCTTCGGGAGCTTGGTGATCTTCATCGGCCCTGTGTAGGAGAGTTGCGAGAACCGTTCGCGACGCTCGCCGTCGATGGCGAGGTCGAGCCGCTGCAGGGCGGGGCGCATGGTGTCAGCGCCAAGCAGCATGGTTTCCTGACGCCCTCTTGCGTGGAGGATACGGTCGGTGAAGACGTGGCCGCGGTCCGGGTCCTGCGCCAGCTGGATCTCATCGATGGCAATGAAGTCCGCGCCTTCTGAGACAGGCATCGCCTCCACCGTGCAGGCGAAATAGCGCGCATTGGGCGGCCGGATACGCTCCTCACCGGTTATGAGGGCGCAGGCTTTCTCCCCCTTATGCTTGACCATCCGGTCATATATCTCGCGCGCGAGCAGGCGCAGCGGCAGGCCGATCATGCCTGTGCCGTGCGCAAGCATCCGCTCGACAGCAAGGTGGGTCTTGCCGGTGTTGGTCGGGCCAAGCACGGCCCGGATACGCTGATTGTCACTGGCGGCCAGGTGCGGCGCTCCCGGAAAGGGCGGTGCTAGTGGGCGAGGAGGATCAGGCGCGCAAATGCGCACCCTCGGCTCGCAGCGGGGGGAGTGATCGGGCGCCAGCGCATGTCCGTCTTCCCTGGGGACTCGGGATCGGTCCTATCGGAGAGGGTGGGGGTGCGGTCCGGTGGGGTCAACTGCCCTCGCTGTGGATAGCCGACAAACGGTGGGCCCAGCCGTGCACGGTGTACCGGAACTTGACAGCCCGGCCCCGCGCAACTATCCACCCGCCTTCGCTTTCAGAGCAGGGCCCAAACCCTCGTTTTTGGGGCTTTTTCGCCTTGCAGACGTCCAGGAAAGGTGGGGCCATGTCCCGCGTTTGTGAATTAACCGGCAAGAAGCCGATGGTGGGCCACACGGTCTCCCACTCCAACATCAAGACGAAGCGGCGTTACCTGCCGAACCTCGTCAATGTTACGGTGCACTCGGATGCGCTTGGCCAGTCCTATGCCGCGCGTGTCTCGGCGGCTGCGCTCCGCTCCGTGGACAAGCGTGGCGGACTCGACGCTTACCTCGCCAAGGCCAAGGATGAACAGCTTTCGGCCAGGATGCTGAAGATCAAGAAAGAGATCGCCAAGCGCGCCGAGAAGGCCGCCTAGGCTTTCACCGCCTTCATCAGACCGCTAAACCCCTTGCTGGAAACGGCGAGGGGTTTTTGCATGCGTGCTCTGTTGCTTGGAGTTGCAGGTCTGGCGCTGGCGGCGTGCCAACCGCAAGCGACGGCGCCCGCCCCAGACATGATCCTCCATGGCGCCACGATCTATACCGGCGTCGATGGACAGGCGCCCGTGGGCGCGGTTAGCGTAAAGGACGGACGCGTTCTTGCGGTGGGCGCTGCGGAAGACCTGCTCAAGTCGGCAGATGCAACCACCGAAACGATCGATCTCGGCGGCGCCTTCCTTTATCCTGGCTTCACTGACGCGCATGCGCATCTGTATGGTATCGGTGAGCGCGAGCTGACGCTGGACCTCGACGAGATAACGTCGATCGCCGAGCTGGTGAGCGTGGTGAGCGACGCGGCGAAGGCTCTGCCTACAGGACAGCCGTTGATAGGCCGCGGCTGGATCGAGACGCACTGGCCGGAGAAGCGCTTCCCGACGCGGCAGGATCTCGATCCGGTGAGTGGCGAACGTCCGGTCGTCCTCACGCGCGCCGACGGACATGCGCTGGTCGCGAACACTGCCGCGCTGAAGGCCGCGAAGCTTGACGGCAGGCCGACGAGCCAGCCTTCGGGTGGGCGTATTGAGGTGGGCGCCGATGGCCTGCCGACGGGCATGCTGATCGACGATGCGATGGCGCCGATGACGGCCCTGCAGGCATCGCCGACCCCAGACCAGGTGCGCGCGACCTATGTGAAGGGCATTGACCGCACGGTGAGCCTTGGCTGGACAGGCATGCACAACATGTCCGTGCTGGGCCCGCACGTGGCGACATTGAACACAATGGCGGCGGCAGGCGAGATGAAGCTCCGGCTCTATAACGCCATCGATGGCGGCGATTTTGACCTCATGACGGAGGGCGGCCTCTGGGGGGCGAGCGAGAACGGACTCGTCACCTCGAGGGCAATCAAGCTCTACATGGACGGCGCGCTTGGTTCGCGCGGGGCGTTGCTGTCAGCGCCGTATTCCGATCAGCCCGACACAAACGGCCTTCTGCGCTCGGATGAGGCGGTGATGATGGCGTTGATGCGGAAGGCGTCGGACGCCGGCATCCAGGTGGCGTATCATGCCATCGGAGACGAGGCTAACCGGCTTGTCCTGAACTGGATGGAGAAGACGTTTGAGGATGCCGGGGTGAAGGGCGCTGACAAGCGCTGGCGCAACGAGCATTCGCAGATCCTGCATGTTGAAGATATCCCGCGCTTCAAGGCGCTGGGAATAATTCCGTCGATGCAGCCGAGCCATGCGATCGGCGACCTGCACTTCGCACCAGCACGCTTGGGGCCTGACCGTTTGGCAGGGGCCTATGCCTGGCGAGCCCTGATCGATGCTGGCTCGGTCATCGCAGGTGGATCGGACGCACCCGTGGAGCAGGGCGATCCGCGCATCGAGTTCTATGCGGCGGTGGCGCGGAAGGACCTGAAAGGACAGTCAGGCGAGGGCTGGCACCCGGAACAGAAAGTCACGCGCGCAGAGGCGCTGAAGATGTTCACACTGTGGCCTGCCTATGCTGCCTTCATGGAGCAGGATCTCGGCACCATCGAGGCCGGCAAGCTCGCTGACTTCACCGGCTTTTCCAGGGACATCATGACTGTGCCGGAAGCGGACATCCTGACGGTCGAGCCAGCGATCACGGTGGTCGGCGGTCGTGTGGTGTTCCGGCGCGGCGCCTGATGATCGTAGCACACGTTCACGCTGCGGCGGGGCGGAACGGCGCCGGCTGCCCCACCGCAGCCAGCGCCACACCCCGGACCCTTGGTGCGCCCCACCTTGTCGCCCCGGATGACCCGGAAGCAATGCGCATGCCGCGCTGGTTAAGGCGTCACGCCGCGACGCCAGCACCTGTCTGGCAGGCCACGCCCGTACCGCCGATTCCGCAATAGCCGCCGGGGTTCTTGGCGAGATACTGCTGATGGTACTCTTCGGCGTAGAAGAATTCCGGCGCCTGCAGGATCTCAGTGGTGATTGCGCCAAGCCCAGCCTGTTTCAGCGCAGCCTGGTAACTGGCGCGCGAGGTCTCGGCCAGGCGCTTCTGCTCATCCGAATAGGTGTAGATCGCCGAACGGTACTGCGTGCCGATATCGCCGCCCTGCCGCATGCCCTGTGTAGGGTCATGGTTCTCCCAGAACACCTTCAGGAGCTTTTCGTACGACGTGGCTTTAGGGTCGAACACGACCAGCACAACCTCTGTATGCCCCGTGCCGCCGGAGCAGACTTCCTGGTAGGTGGGGTTCGGCGTGAGGCCGCCCTGATAGCCGACTGCGGTGGTGAAGACGCCGTCCTGTTGCCAGAACTTGCGCTCAGCGCCCCAGAAGCAGCCCAGGCCAAACGCCGCGACCTCCAGCCCCGCTGGGAAGGGCGCCTTTAGCGGTCGCCCGTTCACGAAGTGCGCGGGCGGAACCGGCATGGCGGCGGCCCGGCCGGGCAGGGCATCGCCAGCTTTGGGGAGGTCCAGCTTCTTGCCGAGTCCAAACATGAAGTGCTCCTTTCGCGCCTATGTGGGGGTTCGCGCGTCCAAGGTCAAAAGTTACGCCAACTTGCGCTTCAGACGGCCACATGTAAAAGGCCCCTCCTGCGCTGGTGAGGTGGCCGAGTGGTCGATGGCGCACGCTTGGAAAGCGTGTATACGGGAAACCGTATCGTGGGTTCGAATCCCACCTTCACCGCCAGTCTGCATCAAGAGACAGCTGCGAAGGCCCAGCTCCTGCCCTTGCCGCGAAAAAGCGCCTGGTTGATCCAGACCATGCCGAACGGTTCAAGCAGCCGTGATCGTGTGATGTCGCCAGCATCGAGTGGCTCAAAGCCAAGGTCCGTCAAGAGTTGTGCAACGGCAGATTTGGCCGCGTCGTCATTCCCGGCCATGAACATGACGGGGCGGTGCGCCAACGCAGAATTGTCGGCCATCATCTCCGCCCCGACCTGATTGAGCGTCTTCACAACGCGGGCGTGAGGGAGCCAAGACTGTACCATTTCGCCGCCGGATCCCGTGTGACCCAAGGTGAGAGCGAGACCATCGGCCGTGCGCCCGAGCGGATTTGTGCAGTCCACGACAATCCGACCGGAAAGGTCGCCAAGTGCCTCCACAGCGGTTTCGACCGCCCCCCAAGGCAGTGCGAGAACTGTGATATCCGCATCTTCTGCCGCTTGTCTCGGTGTCGCACGTGCGGCGGTTGTTGCTTGCGCAAGGGCGACCACGTCAGCCGATTCAGGGTCCCGGGCGCCGAGCGTGACTGCATGTCCCTTTCCCTTAAGGCCTTGCGCAATAGCTCCCCCGACATTTCCTGTCCCAATGATGGCTATGCGCATTCGATCTTCCCTGGCTTCCCGTCTACGCCAGCATAAGCGCGGGGAGCCTGTTGGGATACAGGGTCGCATTTCAGGCGCGCTTGACGGCGTGGCCATGTTCTCCAAGAAAGCGTGTCAGAGGCACGTTTGGAGGCCACATTATGGAGATTCGCAAACTCGTTCTTGCCGGCCTTATGGCGCTCGCGGCGTGCGCGCCCGCCATTGCGCAACCTGCGATGACAGTCGTGTCAGGCGAGGGTTGCGGCTGCTGCAAAGAGTGGGTGAGGCATGTTCAGGCTGCAGGGTACCAGACCTCGATCACCTTCGTGTCGCCCCAGGCTCTCCACGCCCACAAGGAAGCCTCCGGCGTCGCGTACGAACTGTCGTCCTGCCACACCGGCAAGATCGAGGGTTATGTGATCGAGGGCCACGTGCCGGCGAAGGAGATCGCCCGGTTGCTGCGCGAGCGCCCGGATGCGCTTGGACTGGCCGTTCCGGGTATGCCTTATGGCTCACCAGGGATGGGACCGGCTTCCGAAGCTGAACCCTATCAGGTCTTGCTCATCCGCAAGGACGGTTCGACCGCGATCTATGCCAGCTATCCCTAGCGTTGGGCTCAACGCCGGCGTTTCCTGTTGCGCGGGAACATGCTCTAGCTTCGGCGGGTAGCTTGGAGGGTGTTCATGAAAGCCGTGTTTGTGGCTGCGACGGCTGTCGTCGCGATTGCGCCTGCGGCGAACGCGCAAATCGATAGTGTCCGCATCGGGGTGATGGAGCACAACATCTGCGTTCTCGACTGCAAGAATGCCGACAAAGAGTCAGGCGTGAACATTGTCGGTGAGGTTCGCTTAGCCTCGCCCGATTTTCTGGCTTGGGCTGGTGCGCCGCATCCTTATGTGATGGCGTCGGTCAACACGGACGGCAACACATCCTATGGCGGGGTAGGGCTTGAGTGGGATTTCGAGTTTGCCGATGGGTGGCGTCTTGAGCCGGGCGTCGGCTATGTGATGCATGACGGCGCAATCAACAACCCGTTCGCAAATGGTACGCCTGAGGCGGCGGCCTTCTTCGAGGAGAATGTCCTTCTAGGTTCGAGGGATCTATTCCGTACCTCGATCGCGCTGACCTGGGACATCAGCCGCAGCTTCGCGTTGCAGGGCGTCTACGAGCACCTCAGCCATGGACAGATCCTTGGCGAGGGACGCAACCAGGGGTTGGACGAGATCGGTGTTCGCGCCGTGTGGCGATTCAACTGAGACGCGGAGCAGCCAGAGGGCTGTCGCTCGAGCCCGCGCTGGGATTTGCGCCAGCGATGACCCTCCTGCCGGCCGGCGCGTGGCGAGGCTGCGGCTGCATTGCGCAGCCTGCCTATCCAGGTCGGCGTAACCGCTGAGGGATCGGCGGCCCAACAGTCGCCATGGCGGGCATGGCCGAAATCCTTGCGTGCCGGCTGGATCTCAGCACGCTGCCCGTCGAGCAAGTGGCAGGGGCGAACCTGGAGCTGCGGCGGCCGTCCATATCCTTTATCTTTGCTGGGTAAGGCGATCTCAGCCGCATAGCACAGGGTCTTGAATCCTGAGGCGTCGCCCTGTATCACCCGCGCCTTGCTATCTGCCCAGATGGCGGAATTGGTAGACGCACTAGTTTCAGGTACTAGCGGGTAACACCGTGGAGGTTCGAGTCCTCTTCTGGGCACCAAGCATTACGTTGCCATGAGCTCCGGGCTGGCGTCTGAAATCTGAAAAACAGGGTGACCTAACCGCGGCGGCGCGATCGGCAGCCTACGCGGATGAAGGAACGTCTTCGCTTGCAGATAGTTCAATGTTGAACTATATAGTTCAATATTGAACTATTGAATCCAGCGACTGAACAAGGCGGGCTCAACATGCGCTTTCAGCAGGCCTCGGCGGCCATCCTCCTCCTCTTCCAAGCTTTTTTCATCTTCGTGCCCATGACGGTGCTGGGCGGAGCGATCGACTGGCCGGCCAGCCTCGATTTTCCGGCGGGGCAGGTGCTGCAGCTAATCCAGGCCGAGCGGGGGGCGGTGCAGCTCGGGTATGGCGCCTATCTCGGCTGGTCGCTGATGTTCGCTTTCAGTGCCGCCTTGGTCGTTAAGCTTGCGAGCGGCGGCCGCACGCTCGGCGCCCTCGCCATGATCGCCATAGGATTGGGCGTCGCCTCGGCCCTCGCCCGCGCCATCGGCATCGTGCGCTGGCTTTCGGGTTCTTCGGAGTTGGCTGAAGCCTATGTGGCGGCGCCGGAAGGCTCGGCCGAGCGTCTTGCGATCGAGATCACGCAGACCGCGCTCAATGCCTATGGCGGCACGATCGGCGAAGATCTCGGCGTCGGCATGTTCGCCGCACTGTGGCTGATCTGCGCCGGGGTGCTCATCGTGCGGGACCGCGGATTGCCCGCATGGCTGGGCTGGCTCGCATTTCCAATCGCGGGTGTCTCGGCCATGCCCTCGCTGGCGCTGATTGGCGTTGCGTCACCGGTGGACGTGGTCATCGCCACAACCGGCCTGCTGCTCTGGATCGCAGCGGTCGGCGTCATCTTGCTCGTTAGGGCCGTGAGACTGCCGCGCGCGAACCTGCAGCCGCAATCCGCCTGATCGAAGAAAGCAGCCATCATGACGACGCGTCGCGGAATCCTGAAACTGGTGGGCGGGGGCGTGGTGCTCGCCGCGTTCAGCGGGACGGCGTTCTATGTTGCGAACGGTCCGTCAGATGAGGCGCGGAGCGCCTGGCGGGAGGCGGGAACACCGGACGAGTATCGCCGGCGCTTCCTGTCCCAAGCCCTGCTGGCGCCGAATCCGCACAACCGCCAGCCCTGGTTGGTGCGGCTCGACGGGCAGGACGCGCTGACGCTGTTCTGCGACCTCGACAGGCGCCTGCCGGAGACCGATCCGTTCGACCGGCAGATTGTGATCGGGTGCGGCGCCTTCCTCGAACTCCTGAGCATCGCGGCGGCCCAAGAAGGCTACGCTGCGGAGATTACGCCGTTCCCGGAAGGTGATCCGGCGCCGCGGCTCGATGCGCGTCCCGTGGCGCGCGTGCGGTTTGTCGCCGGCGGCGCAAAGGCGGATCCGGCATTCGCTTCAATTGGCATCCGGCACACCAACCGCAACATCTATGCGGAGCGCGAGGTGGCGTCGGATCTGCTCGCCCAGCTGGAGGCGGCAGGCTCGGTTCATGGCGTCCTTGCTCGGACAACCGGAGAAGGCGCGGTCGCCGCGAAACTGCGCGACATCACCTGGCGCGGGCATGAAACGGAATCGCTGACGCACCGGACTATGAAGGAAAGCGTCGACCTCATGAGGATCGGCAAGGCAGAAGTCACTCGATGGCGCGACGGCATCGTGCTCGAAGGTCCGATGATGGAGCTTGCGCGCATGACCGGCATGCTCTCGCGCGAAGCCATGATCGATCCCAAGTCGGAGGTGTTTCGCCAGGGCCTCGACATGTACCGTCCCAGGGCCGCTTCGGCGCGCGCCTTTGCGTGGCTGATCAACGATCACGCCAGCCGGGGGAGCGAACTCGAGGCTGGGCGCGCCTATGCGCGGTTGGCTCTCAAGGCGGCGGAACTCGGGCTGGCTATCCATCCGTGGAGCCAGACCCTGCAGGAGTTTTCCGAGATGCGGACACTCTACGAGGAGGTTCATGCGTTGATCGGGGAGGGAAAGCGCGTGCAGATGCTGGTCCGGGCCGGCTATGCCGATCCGGTGATCCCCGCGCCGCGCCGCGGGCTTGAGGCCCACATGCTGGCCGAGGAGCAGAGTTGAGCAAAGCTGACGAACAGACCCGTCTCTATTTCAGAATGTTCAACGAGATCGGGATCATCAACCAGCTGTCCACGAACAAGCTTGCGCGGGTCCTGCCGCACGGCTTGTCGGTGGCGCAGTTCAGCCTGCTCAACCACCTGGTGCGGCTGGGTGGCGCCTGGGCGCCAAGCCGCCTGGCGCGGGCCTTCCAAGTCACCAAGGGCGCGATGACCAACACCCTGCAGCGACTCGACGCTCAGGGTCTCATAAGGATCGTCCCCGATCCGACCGATGCGCGCGGCAAGTTGGTGGAGATCACCGAGTCCGGCCGCCGTATGCGGGAAAGGTGCGTACGGGCGACGGGTGAGGTGATGGCCGATATTGTACGGCTGATACCGGCGGACGACGTGCGCACCATGATCCCGCTCCTCGAACACCTGCGCAAGACGCTCGACGACAACCGATAGGGGTTCGCCGGCAGTTGCAGTAGGTGGAAATTCCCGTCATTGCTCGCACGCGCAAGGAGAAACGACGTTGGCCATCCACAACCACGAAGGCGACCTGCCCGGGCACGTGAAGTTTGATGGGCCAGTGGCCATCGACACGGAAACCATGGGGTTGAACCCCTTCCGCGATGCGCTTTGCGTGGTCCAGCTGTCGGACGGGAAGGGGGATGCCCATGTCGTTCGTCTTAAGCGACCGGACTATGACTGCCCCAATCTCAAGGCGCTCGTGTCCAATCCGCGCATCCTCAAGATCTTCCACTTCGCCCGCTTTGACCTCGCGATGCTACAGCAATGGCTCGGGGCGCCCTGCTTTCCCGTCTACTGCACAAAAATCGCCTCGCGGCTGGCGCGCACCTATACGGACAGGCATTCGCTCAAGGAACTGGCCAAGGAACTTTTGAGCCTCGACATGTCAAAGGCGCAACAGAGCTCTGACTGGGGGACCGACCAGCTGTCGGAAGCGCAGCTGGCCTATGCAGCCTCAGACGTCCTGCACCTCCACGAGATCAAGGCGCGCCTCGACGTCATGCTGCAGCGGGAAGGCCGGACCGAGCTCGCCCAGGCCTGCTTCGACTTCCTGCCGGTTCGGGCGGCGCTCGACCTATCAGGGTGGGCCGATCAGGACATTTTTGCACATAGCTGACGAATTCTGTCGCTAGAACCATGCGACGGGCGAGTTCTGCCTGTGATTTGAGACATTTAGCTGCCGCACGGCGGTTCCCTGCGGGATCAGCACGCTCTAGGTTCAGGCCATGGTTTCAGCCGCCAGCAACCCGATCGATCTTTGGGGTCCGCGCCGCGCCACCTCCCTCAAGGAGGCCCGGCAACGGACGGCGCATGTGCATATCCTTCGGCTACTCTTCACGATTGGGGCCGTGCTGTCGGCGGGATGGCTCCTCGGCACGCTGATCGAGAGCAGTTTCCGCGAACGGCGGGCGGAACCTGGTGCGGCCGGGCTCAGCGTCACCGTGCACGGGCCGCGATTTGACGGATATGACGACAACGACCGCCCCTACACGCTGACGGCGGCAACCGCGCAGCGCCGGCGGGACGACCCCGCCATGGTCGACCTGGTCAATCCCCGCCTCAAGGATGCGGCGTCATCCACCGTCCAGGCGCGCACCGGGGTGTGGAATGCCGAGCGGGAGGTGCTGGACCTAGAGGGCGACGTCGTAATGACGGACGCGGCAGGCTACACCTTCACATCTCAGAAAACGCGCATGTATGTGCGGGAAAACCGCGTCGAGGGACAGGATCCGCTGAGTGGGTTCGGGCCGGTTGGCGAAGTGAAGGCGGACGCGTATGAGGTGCTGGACGACGGCAACCGCATTGTCCTTAAGGGCAAGGTTTGGACAAAATTTACGCCCAAAAGCAGGCGTGAGCGGTGAGGCGTCGGGCGTAACAGGATGATGTCGATGGTCTGGTCACGGAATGCTCTGGCGCTTGCGGCAAGCGCCGCGTTGGTGACGCTCCTGGCGGGAGCGGCGAACGCGCAGATCGGGCAAAGCGATGCGCCGATCGAGATCACGTCCGACAGGAGCGAATACCTCCAGAATGAAGGGCGCGGCGTCTACATCGGCAACGTTGTCGCAACGCAGGGCGAAAACAAGATCACCACCGATAAGCTTACCTTTATCTGCTCGAAATCCGCCCCCGCCAGCGGGGGCCAAGCCCAGTGTGATGCGATCGAGGTGCTGATCGCCGAAGGTAAGGTGTTTTACATCGCGCCGGACGTGCGCATTCGCGGCGACCGTGCGCAATATGACTTCCCGACCGACACCATAATCATCACCGGCGACGTAATCCTCTCGCGCGGCGAGGACGGCGTGGTGCGCGGAACCAATGTCGTTTATTCGATCGGCGAAGGCCGTACCACGATCACGGCTGGCCAGAACCGGGTGACCAGCGTGTTCAATACGGCGAAGAAGGCCACGCCTCCCACCGAGGTACCCGCTCCGGCTCCAGCTCCGAACTGATACCGGCATGGACGTGCGCAACCAGACGGCGACGATCGCCTACGAAGCTGACGATCGCGACGGGCTGCGCGCGAGCAATCTCGCCAAGGCGTTTAAGGGCCGTCAGGTCGTGAAGGATGTCAGCCTGCACCTGAAGCGCGGCGAAATCGTCGGACTTCTGGGTCCCAACGGCGCCGGCAAGACGACCTGCTTCTACATGATCATGGGTCTCATACATGCCGATGGCGGCAAGGTGACGATGGACGGCGCCGATGTCACATCGCTGCCGATGTACCAGCGCGCGCGTCTCGGCGCCGGCTACCTCCCACAAGAGAATTCGATCTTCCGCGGCATGTCGGTGTGGGACAATATCATGGCCGTGGCCGAGCTGACGGAAGACTCGCGTGAAAAGCGCAAGGAGCTCACCGAGTCGCTGCTTGAAGAGCTTCAGATAACGCGGTTGGCCAAGCAGAACGCCAACTCGCTGTCGGGCGGGGAACGCCGCCGTGTCGAGATCGCCCGCGCGCTTGCTTCGCGTCCGCACTTCATGCTGCTGGACGAGCCCTTCACGGGCATCGACCCGCTGGCCGTGTCGGATATTTCCGACTTGGTCCGCTATCTCAAGGGCCGGGGACTGGGCGTGCTGATCACTGACCACCAGGTTCGGGAAACGCTCGACATCGTCGACCGCGCCTCGATCATCTATGACGGCAAGGTCCTTTTCGAGGGTGCGCCCTCGGAGGTGCTCACGAACGAGGACGTCCGGCGCGTTTACCTCGGAGCAAGATTCACGGCCCAGTAACGCTTTCGGTCCGGAAATCCGCAGGTCCATCAAAGTCGTCAGCATGACGATGATGCAATTTTAATACCGCGGTTATAGGTTGGGCTGATTGATGGTCATACGCCGCCGGAACAGTCCGGGCGGGGTCCGGGAGGAATAGCGTGGCGCTTGCGCATAGCCTGCAGCTAAGACAGGGGCAATCCCTTGTCATGACGCCGCAGCTGCAGCAGGCGATCAAGCTACTCCAGCTCTCAAATGTCGAACTGCAGGAATATGTAGAGACCGAGATCGAGCGGAACCCGCTGCTCGCGCGGGCCGAAGGCGAGGGGCCGGCGCTCGATGGTGATGCGCCCGAAAAAACCTCGGACCGCCGCGAGGAGATGCGGCTCGATGAATCCGACGGAGCTGACAAAGCCAGCCGTGAGCTCGATGCCGGATCCGACGATGTCTATGAATCCGACAGCCCGTCCGAACGGGCCGATGCAGGCGCCCAGGGAGGCCCTTCGGCGCAGCTGGACTGGTCCAAGGCCGGGTCGGGCAAACAGGTGTCGGAGGATTACGACCTCGAGGCCACCACCGCCGAGGACAAGTCGCTGCGCGACCATCTCGAGGATCAGCTTCAGATCGCAGGCCTGATCGAGGCGGACCGCCTCATCGGGCTGCGCCTGATCGAGGAGACGGACGAGGCGGGCTTCATGCGCGGCGATGTGAATGACATTGCGCGCGCGCTCGGCGTCGAGGTCGAGGATGTTGAGGCCGTGCTGCAGACCTGTCAGGGCTTCGAGCCGACTGGCATCATGGCGCGCAACCTCCAGGAATGCCTGACACTGCAGCTGAAGGAGCGCGACCGGTTCGACCCGGCCATGCAGAAGCTCATCGAGAATCTCGAAGTGGCGGCGCGACGTGATTTCCGCAGGCTATCGGAAATTTGCGGCGTCGATCAGGATGACATCATCGACATGCTCGGCGAACTGCGCGCGCTGACGCCGCGCCCGGGTGCAGCTTTTGCCGGCGAAGCAGCGCCTGCAATCACGCCGGACGTGTTCGTGCGCGAGCTGCCCAACGGCGCCTTCTCGGTCGAGCTCAACGCGGACACGCTGCCGCGCGTGTTGATCGACCGGAGTTATTATGCCGAGGTTTCGGGTCTGTCGCGCACAGAAGAGGAAAAGACCTTCCTGTCTGAGTGCCATGCCTCGGCCAACTGGCTGATCAAGTCGCTCGATCAGCGAGCCCGCACCATACTCAAGGTGGCGAGCGAAATCGTGCGCCAGCAGGATGGCTTCTTTGTTTCGGGCGTGCGGGCGCTGCGGCCGCTCAACCTCAAGACCGTGGCTGACGCGGTCGAAATGCATGAATCGACCGTTTCGCGGGTCACTTCCAACAAATATATCGCGACGCCGCGTGGGGTCTTCGAGCTAAAGTACTTTTTCTCGGCGTCGATTCCGGCCGTGCAGGGCGGGGAATCGCATTCGGCTGAGGCGGTGCGGCATCGCATCAAGGACATGATCGACCAGGAAAGCCGTGAGGCCGTACTGTCCGATGACCAGATCGTCGAACGGCTGCGCGCATACGGAATAGATATTGCGCGCCGCACGGTGGCCAAGTACCGCGAGTCGCTGCGCATTCCGTCCTCAGTCGAGCGGCGCCGAATTTTCGCAGTCGGCGGCTGATTACAGACCGTTGACCTTCTCCGCTGGCGCTCCCAGAGTTGATCCAGTTAGAGAGGTCGGGGCGCGCCTCCGAGCATGCAGTCGACGCATGCACCCAGCCAAAGGAGCCTCATTTGCAAGTTCAGGTCGCTGGCAAGAAGCTTGAAGTCGGTTCAGCCTTGCAGGAACGGATCGCTTCCGGGCTGGAATCACGGGTCTCCAAGTACTTTAACCGCTCCGGTGAAGCCTTCGTCACCGTGTCCAAGCCAGGTTGGGCCTTCTATGTCGACTGCTCGATCCACCTGCCGTCCGGCGTAACGCTGCAGGCGCATGGCGAAGGCGATGATGGTTACCAGGCCTTCGAGATGGCGCTGGACAAGATCGAGACACGGGTGCGCCGCTATAAGAACCGGCTGCGCAACCATCGCGCGAAAGACGGCGCGGCCGTGGAACTGGCTGCCGAGCGGATCATTCTTCCGCGGGATGAATCCACTGACGCCGAAGACGCTAACGAACACTCACATGATGGCGTCGGCGAGTCGCCAGCGATCGTTGCCGAATCCGACACCAAGATCCAGACCATGACTGTATCCATGGCTGTCATGCAGCTCGAGCTGGCTGATTTACCGGCAATGATGTTCCGGAACGCAGCCCATGGGCGGTTGAACATGGTCTACCGCCGGCCCGACGGTAATGTCGGCTGGGTCGATCCCGGCAGGGACGGCTGAAGTTTTGCACATGAGCAGGTGTCGGCAAGCAGTTGGACGGGCGTCAGCTGGTCCTTCGACCGGGTTGATCCGCCCGAGGGACGTGCGTTCAAGCGGTCGCGTTTTTTGAAAGTAGAGTTTGACATGCACGTTTCGCTCGGCAGGCACGACTGATGTCCAGCCTTCGTGACATACTTCTTCCAAATGCCATCGTCGCCCGCGCCCGCTGGCAGGGGCGACGGCAGGTGCTCGCCGAGCTGTCGGGCCTGATGGCGCGCTCGCTTGGCCTCGACGCGCGCGACGTGCACGAGGCGGTGCAGGAGCGCGAGCGGCTGGGCTCGACTGGCGTGGGCGAGGGCGTGGCGATACCCCATGCGCGGATCGCGTCGCTGTCGCGGCCTGTTGGCGGGTTTGCGAGCCTGATCGAGCCTGCGGATTTCGAGGCGATCGACGAGCGCCCGGCTGACCTGCTCTTCATGCTGCTGGCGCCCACTGACGCCGGCGCCGAACACCTGCGGGCCCTGGCCCGGGCGGCCCGAGTTTTCCGTCAGGAGCGGGTACGTGCGGCCTTGCGCGAGGCGCAGACGAATGAGGCCGTGCTGGCCATCCTGTCGCCCGACACGATCTCGACCGACGCGGCGTGATTTGCCTGCAAAGCCCACTTTCTCCGCGTCGAGCAGGCGCTTGAGCCCACGGAACGGGTGGTTTCAGGGCAATCGCAACGCTTTCTTTTCCCCGCTTGATCCGGGGCAGGTCTCGCTATAAGCAACGCGCTCCCAAATCGGGACGGTCGTCCGCGATCGTTACCGGTCCACGGACAGTGGGGCCATAGCTCAGTTGGGAGAGCGCTTGCATGGCATGCAAGAGGTCGTCGGTTCGATTCCGTCTGGCTCCACCA
>JBEAMJ010000045.1:0-51581 GCA_041166025.1 Pseudomonadota bacterium
CAACGCCATGCTTCCGCTCGGAAGCGGGCAGTGCAGGGCGCGACACCAAGGGAATGATCCGCCAGCACCAGTTCATCAAGGTCGAGCTGGTCTCGATAACAAAGCCCGAGGACTCCGAAGCCGAACACCTGCGCATGACGAAGTGCGCCGAGATGATCCTCGAACGCCTCGGCCTGCCTTATCGCACTGTGCTGCTCTGCACGGGCGATATGGGTTTTGGCGCGCGCAAGACCTACGATCTCGAAGTCTGGCTGCCCTCGCAGAACACGTATCGTGAAATCTCGTCCTGCTCGAACTGCGGCGACTTCCAGGCCCGCCGTATGGACGCGAAGTTCCGGCGCGAGCAGGGCGCAAAGCCCGAATACGTGCACACCCTCAACGGCTCTGGCCTCGCCGTCGGCCGCACGCTGGTCGCAATTCTCGAAAACTACCAGCGCGAGGATGGCAAGGTCGACGTGCCTCAAGCGCTGCGTCCCTACATGGGCGGTCTGGAGGTGATCGGATGATCCGCAAATTGTGCATGGCTGTCGTGCTCCTCGCCGCCGGCTGCATGGCGCCGCCGCCTGCGGCCACCGCCTTCATCGGCATCGACGGCCGCCCGCTTGTTTCGGCCGACGGTACGATCGACGCTTCGGTGCAGCAGGCGCTCACGGCCGACCCCGCTGCCTGCACGAAGGCCGGGGGCGAGGTCCAACCCGTCTGCCGGATGGGCAATCCGATGTGCGTCATCGCGTTCGCCGATGCCGGCAAGGGCTGCACCGACGGGTCGCAATGCGGTTCTGGACGCTGCTATGCGAAGGGCGGCGCAAGCGCTGCAGGTGGCGACGCCGCGACCGGCCAGTGTGCCCCGACCAACAATCCCTGCGGCTGCAACCAGCGCATCGAGGATGGCGTCGCCCTCCCCACGCTCTGCGTCGACTGAGGGAGGCTGCGATGAGTTTCTCGCTCGCCTGGTTCGCCGTTCAGGGCATCGGCCGCGACGATTTTCTCGACCGCACCGGTTTCACCGACACCGGCGAAGTCGATGAATACTTCGAGCACGACCATTCCGCCGGCGAACTGCCCGGCGGCTGGTATGTGATCGTCACGAGCGAGCTCGGTATGCTTGCGCCGGATCGGCTTGCGCAATGGTCGGCCGGCGGCCGCCTCGTCGCAGCACTGGTGCATGAGGAGGCCGCCAACACCCTCTCCACCGAATGGAAGGACGGGCGGCAGGTCTGGTCCGTTTCGCACGATGGCGGCGAAGGCGGCGACCAGCTCGCCGTCGAAGGCAAGCTGCCCGACGTGTTCGAGGAGCTGAAGCACGAAGCCGAAGCAGCGCAGAAGGAATCGGAAAAGGAGGGTGGCGGCGTCAACTTCGTCTTCGACATCCCGCTCGATCTCGCCGCCGAGATTACCGGCTTCCGCCATGACGAGATGGGTTTCGACGACGACATCCCGCCCTTCACCGTGCTGGAGCGGACGCATGTCGCGTGAAGCGCCCACGCCGCGATGAGCGATGCGACTCCCCATTTCCAGGCGGCGCGGCTTGTGCTGCGCCTGCGCCAGGCGGGCGTCACCGACCACGCCGTCACCGAAGCCATGGAGCGGACGCCGCGCGACCGTTTCGCGCCGCGCCCCTTCGAAGCGGATGCCTGGGAAAACATCGAGCTGCCGATCGACTGCGGCCAGAGCATGACCCGGCCCGTTACTGTCGGCACGATGCTTCAGGCGCTGGCCGTGGAGAAGCAGCACTCCGTCCTCGAGGTCGGCTGCGGCACAGGCTATGTCTCGGCCGTGCTCAGCCATATCGGCGGCCGGATCTGCAGCCTCGACCGTTATCGCACGCTGGCGGACAAGGCCCGCGCCCAGCTTGAGCGGGAGGGCTTCGCAGGGCAGGTCGAGGTCCGGCACGGCGACGGCTTCCTCGGCTGGCCGGACGCCGGGCAGTTCGACCGGATCCTCATCATGGGGGGCGTCACCGAACTCCCCGCCGCACTTGCAAAACAGGTCGCGCCCGGCGGTGTCGTGGTCATGCCGGTCATCCGCGGCGGCGACACGATCATTGTCGGCCTGCGGCGCCGCTCTGACGGGGCCTTTGCCGAGCGTGAGATCGCAGCGGCCGGCTTTGCGCCGCTCGAACACGGAATTGCAAAAGAACTCTGAACACAGCGAGGTTCAGCTTCCGGTAAGCATGGCTGGGGCAGGGTGGGGCCGGGTTTCCGGAGGTCTGATGGCGATCCCCTTCGCCCTGCGCGCCTGCCTGCTTGCCTCCGCTGCTGCGGGGATGACGGCGTGTGCCTCCAATCCGCCGCTCCAGCCCGCTGCGATCGACTATCGCGGGGCCGACCCCGAGCGGCGTCCAACGCAGGAGCCGTCCCGCCCAGCTGTCATGGCGGAAGCCCCGAAAGCAGCTGCGCCGGCTCCGGCTCCCGCCAGTCCCATCCCGGCCAGACCCAGCGAGCCCGAACTCTACCAGCGCGTCGCCGACCTCGGCGCCTCGTCCGGCCTGTCGGCGGTCGAAGAGGCCCGCAGCCTTGCCCCGGAATCCGGCCGCCGTCCCGGCGGCGTGCGCAAGCTGCCGCGCGACATCCCCGCATCCCGCGCGGTCGAGGTGCTCGCCTCCGACACGCTCTACGACATCTCGCGCCGCCACTCGGTGAACATGCGCGCCCTGATTGAGACCAACGCGCTCGAGCCGCCCTTTGCCCTATCGGTCGGCGACACGATCTTCCTGCCGCCGCCGAACGTTCACGTCGTTGAATCGGGCGAGACGCTCTACTCTGTCTCGCGCCGCTACAATGTCGACACGCGCTCGCTCGCCCTGCTGAACGAGCTGGCCCGGCCCTTCACGGTCTGGCCCGGAGATGAGCTGCTGCTCCCGCCGCTCGCCCGGGACCAGAAGCGCGCAGCCCCGAAGCCGCTGGCGTCCGCGCCGTCGGCGCCGGTGACAATTGCTGCGGACACGCCGCCGCCACCCTCGCTCAAGCCGCCCGAACCAAGATCAAGTGCGCCGAAGCCGCCGTCAGCGCCGGAAGCTGCAGCCAGCACCCCGATCGCCCTGGCCGGAACAGCGGCATCCGCCCCTCCGAAGCCCCAGCCCAAGCCGCCGGTGGCGGCTCCACCACCCGTCCAGCAGGTGAAAACGACTCCGGCGACTGCTTCCGGCGAGTTCATCTGGCCGGTGTCGGGGCGGGTGTTGAAGGGCTATGGCCCCGGCTCGGATGGCAGCCGCAATGACGGCATCAACATCGCGGCCAACAAGGGCGCCGAGATCCGCGCCTCTGCTGGCGGGGAAGTCGTCTATGCGGGAAATGAGCTGGCGGGCTTCGGCAATCTCATCCTCATTCGCCATCCCGGCGGCTGGGTGACGGCCTATGCCCACTGCGACACCATGGCTGTGAACGAGGGCGACCTCGTCCGCCAGGGTCAGGTGATCGGCACGGCGGGCTCGACCGGAAACGCTGCCGCGCCGCAGGTCCATTTCGAGCTGCGCAAGGGCAAGGAGCCCGTGGACCCCACCCGCCACCTGCCGCCGCTGCAAGGCTAGCCGGGCGGAGCAGCGGCGAAAATACCGCACATTGCCAAGGGGGGCGCTCCCGATATAGTCCGCCCGCTTCAGCCTCCCCATATCCCCGGGAGCGCGCCCAGATTCCCACGGAGACACGATGCTGCCGATCCCGATGTTCTTCCAGCAGGCTGCCGCACCCGCCGCTGCGGCGACTGGCGGCGGCGACCTCTTGATGAGCCTGATGCTTCCGATCGGCATGATCGTGATCTTCTACTTCCTGCTGATCCGGCCGCAGAACCAGCGCATGAAGAAGCACCGTGCCATGATCGCCGCGATCAAGAAGGGCGATACGGTGATCACGCAGGGCGGCATCATCGGCCGCGTGTTCAAGCTGGGCGAGGATGAGGTGACCATCGACACGGGCGAGGGCGGCAAGCTCCGCATCGTGCGCGGCATGATCGTCGACGTGAAGAACAAGCCCGACCAGGCGCCCGCCAACGACGTCAAGGAAGGCTGATCCTTCCATGCTGCTGCGCTTTCCACCGTGGAAGGTGGCTCTCGTCCTCGCGACGCTCGTCGTGGGCCTGTTGCTGGCCATGCCGAACCTGCTCAGCGAGCAGCAGCGGAAGGACTATTTCGGCTGGTGGCCGACCCAGCCATTAAAGCTCGGCCTTGACCTCAAAGGCGGCGCCTCGATTTCTTTGGAAATTCCCGAAGCCGATCTGCGTGCGAATGAGCTGCGCGAAGTGAACCGGATGGTTGGGGAGAAACTGCGCGAGACGCCGCTGATCCCGGTGCGCGAACGCAATGCAGATGGCGAATCCATCATCGTCCGCGTCGCCAATGCGGCTGACGCGCCACGGGCGCTTGAGCGCTTGAGAACGCTGGGCGGCTCAGACGTCTACACAATCGCACAGCGTGGCGACGGCGCGATTGAGATCAAGTTCACGGATGCTCGCTTCGACCAGTTGATGGAGCGCGCGGTGGAGGCCTCGCGCCAGGCCATCCAGCGGCGAGCGGACAATTCCGGACTGGTCGAACCCAACATCGTCAAGCAGGGCGAAAACCGCGTCCTGATCGAGATTCCGGGTCTGACGCAGGAACGCGTCAACGAACTCGTGGACCTGCTCACCCAGGCCGGCGTGCTGACCTTCAACATGGTCGACACGCAGGCAGACCCGAGCCAGTACCAGATCGGCGTGCCGCGCAACAACCGGGTCGCCCTGCCGGACGAGAGCCTCGGCGGCCAGCCCCAGGTGATCATGCTCGACCCGATCATCACCGGAAACGACCTATCCGGCGCGCAGCAGAGCTACGACCAGTACAACCAGCCCAATATTTCCTTCCAGCTGCACGGCCCGGGGGCCCAGAAGTTCGGCCGCGCCACCGCCGCAAATGTCGGCCGGCCATTCGCAATCGTTCTCGACAACAAGATCATCTCCGCCCCCACGATCAATTCGCCGATTATGTCTGGCTCCGGCCAGATCACCGGCAGCTTCACCATGCAGGAGGCGAACGACCTCGCCGTCGTGCTGGAATCCGGTCAGCTGCCGGCAAAGCTGGTGGTGGTCGAGCGCCGTGTCGTCGACCCCAGCCTGGGCGCGGACTCGATCCAGGCGGGCGTTATGGCGTCCATCGTGGGCGTGATCCTCGTGGCGATCTTCATGATCGCGACCTACGGCCTTCTCGGGGTTTTCGCGGTTATCGCCCTCATCTGCAACATGTGGATGATGATCGGCGTGCTCTCAGGCTTCGGGGCGACCCTGACCCTGCCGGGCATCGCCGGCATCCTCCTCACCATGGGCATGGCGGTCGACTACAACGTGCTGATCTTCGAGCGGATACGCGAGGAGAAGCGGGCGGGACGATCGGTCATCACCTCGGTCGAGGCCGGCTACGAGATGGCCATGGCCACCATCATCGACGCCAACGTTACGCACCTTGTGGCGGCGCTGGTGATGTTCAATCTCGGTGAGGGGCCGGTGAGGGGCTTTGCGCTGACGCTCGCGATCGGGGTGCTCACCTCGATCTTCACGGCCGTCATCGTCGCCCGCTGGATCATGTCGATCTGGCTGAGGGTGTTCCGGCCCAAATGGATACCCATCTAGCCGGTAGCCAACCCGCGCATTTTTCCCCATGGACTGGCGCCCGGCTTTGGCATAGACGGTCGCGCTTAACCCCCGGAATATCATGAAATCGCCTACCGGAACCTCCGAAGCCAATTCTCCTGCCCCGAAGAAGCGGACGGGGCCGTTTACCTTCATCGGCCAGGTTCGCGCCGAAGCCCGCAAGGTGACCTGGACAAGCCGCAAGGAGACGATTGCCGCCTCGATCATGGTAGCGATCATGGTGGTTATGGCTGCAATCTTCTTCTACCTGTCCGACTCCATCATCAGGTTCCTGGTGCAGTGGATCACGGGCATCTCGACAGGGACGACGCCGACCAATGGCTGACGCGCGCTGGTACATCGTTCACGCCTACTCGAATTTCGAGAAGAAGGTCGCCTCGACCATTCGCGAGCAGGCTGACATGCAGGGCCTGACGGACCTGATCGAGGAGATCGAGGTCCCGACCGAGGAAGTCGTCGAAATCGTCCGAGGCCGCAAACGCACGGTCGAGAAGCGCCACATGCCCGGTTATGTGCTGGTCAAAATGCGCATGACCGATGAAGCCTACCACCTCATCAAGAACACCCCGAAAGTCACAGGCTTCCTCGGGGCGGAAGGTGGCAAGAAGCCTCTTCCTGTTCCTCAAAAGCAGGTCGACCAGATCCTCGGCAAGGTCGAGGCCGGCACGATCGAGCGCGCCCGCCCGAAAATGCAGTTCGAGATCGGCGAGAAGGTCAAGGTTACCGACGGCCCGTTCGCCTCGTTCGAAGGCGCCGTGGACTCGATCGACGAAGACACCGGCCGCCTGAAAGTCACCGTCACCATCTTCGGTCGCGCCACGCCGGTGGACCTCGAGTACAGCCAGGTGACGAAGGTCTAGGGCGGATCGCTCAGCCCTCCCCAATTATACTTGCCTTTCGGACGAAAAGCCCGTATCGGCCCCCGCTCTACTGCGTGGGAGACCTTCGCCGGTCTGACCACGCACCCCCCGCCTTTCCGGATGGTCCGGGAAGGCCCGCCTGCCGGTGAAACACCCGTCAGGCCGCCACAAGTGAGGGAAACATGGCGAAGAAACTGCTGGGGAGCCTGAAGCTTCAGGTTCCCGCCGGAGCGGCCAACCCGTCTCCGCCAATCGGCCCCGCTCTCGGTCAGCGCGGCATCAACATCATGGAATTCTGCAAGGCCTTCAACGCAAGGACCGCGCAGGAACAGAAGGGCACGCCCCTTCCTGTGGTGATCACCTATTACCAGGACAAGTCGTTCACCTTCGAGATCAAGACGCCGCCGGCGTCCTATCTCCTGAAGCAAGCGGCGAAAATCCAGTCCGGCTCCAAGACGCCGGGCCGCGACAGCGCCGGCACGGTCACGATGGCCCAGTGCCGCGAGATCGCCCAGAAGAAGCTCAAGGACCTGAACACGAACGACGTGGAACAGGGCGCCAAGATCATCGCCGGCTCTGCCCGCGCGATGGGCCTGCAAGTCACGGGGGCTTGATCACATGGCACTCGGAAAACGCACCACCGCCGCGCGCAAGAACGTCGACCCGACCAAGGTCTACAAGGTCATGGACGCGGTGAAGATCGTCAAAGGCAACGCCAAGGCGAAGTTCGACGAGACGATCGAGATCGCCGTCAACCTCGGCATCGACCCGAAACAGGCGGACCAGAACGTCCGCGGCGTCGTCAACCTGCCGGCCGGCACCGGCCGCACGGTCCGTGTCGCCGTGTTCGCCCGCGACAAGAAAGCCGACGAAGCCCGCGCCGCTGGCGCTGACATCGTTGGCGCCGAAGACCTGTTTGAGACCGTGAACGGCGGCAAGGTCGATTTCGACCGCGTCATCGCCACGCCGGACATGATGGCCCTCGTAGGTCGCCTCGGTAAGGTGCTGGGCCCCCGCGGCCTGATGCCGAACCCGAAAGTCGGCACGGTTACGCCGAACGTCACGCAGGCTGTGAAAGACGCCAAAGGCGGCTCCGTCGAGTTCCGCGCCGAGAAAACCGGCATCATCCACGCTGGCGTCGGCAAAGCCTCGTTCTCAGAAGCTGACATCGAGAAGAATGTCCGCGCCTTTATCGGCGCGCTGGTGAAGGCCCGTCCGTCTGGCGCGAAGGGCACCTACGTCAAGAAGATCGCGATCTCCTCGACCATGGGCCCGGGCGTGTCGATCGACGTGACCGACATCTCTCAGGCCCCAGCCCAGTAAGCGGGGCAGGCGTAAGGCCAATGGGGGGCCGGCGGAGCAATCCGCCGGCCCCTCGAATTTTGGGGGCGGATCACCATTTGCAGAAAAAGCAAGAGGGCGCTTGCCAAAGGCGCCGGCCGGGGGCTATAGACGCCCCCTGAACGGGAGATTCGTTAACGCGAGCCTCCCGTTTCTCGTCCGAGATTGCAGGTGGAGCAGAGCCGACAGCAAGACCAACTGGCTGTTTTTGCTCCTCAATTTCCTGCATGAGACGGGGTGTGACGGGACAGGGAGCGCAGTTTTTCTGAGGAAAAACGGCGTTGCCCTGGAGTTCGTTTTCGCCCTGGGACGGGGGCGCGCTGGTCAGGCGACCGCGAGCCCTCTCCGTGTACCGACCGGTAGCCTAACAGGCTGTCGGACGGGCTGGAAGGGCCAAACGGCTGCCGCGTCCTGCGTGCGCTTCCTGGGGCGATCGGGATTGTCCGGTCGTCCAACCTGGAGACCGCATATGGATAAAGCTGGAAAAGCGGTGGCGCTGGAGGCCTACAAGAAGGTCTTCGCTGACGCCGGCGTGATTGTTGTCACGCAATATTCCGGACTGACCGTGGCGGAGCTCACGGATCTGCGTCGCAAGCTGAAAGGCGAGGGCGCGAATCTCAAGGTCATCAAGAACCGGCTTGCGAAGATCGCGCTGGACGGAAAGGGCGGCGAGGCTGCCGGAGCCATGTTTGTTGGCCCGGTCGCGATCGCCTTCTCGCCCGATCCGGTGGCGGCTTCGAAAGTCGTGGCGGAGTTCGCCAAGGGGAACGAGAAGCTCGTTCTCATCGGTGCGCTCATGGGCGATCAGGTGCTCGACCAGAACGGCGTGAAGGCCTTGGCCACGCTGCCGTCGCTGGACCAGCTCCGTGGCAAGCTCATCGGCCTCATCCAAGCCCCGGCGACCAAGGTTGCGGGCGTCATTGCGGCCCCTGCTGCCCAGCTCGCTCGCGTCGTTGGCGCCTATGCCAACAAGGACGCCGCCTGAGACCTGCTCCTTAACGAACAGTCCAAAGTCACACACCCGAACTCAAGGAAACCCTGAAATGTCCAAACTGGAAAAAATCGTCGACGACCTCTCCGGTCTGACCGTCCTCGAAGCCGCCGAACTCGCCAAGCTTCTCGAAGAGAAGTGGGGCGTCTCGGCCGCTGCTCCGGTGGCTGTTGCCGCCGCCCCGGCCGGCGGCGGGGCTGCTGCCCCGGCTGCTGAAGCCCAGACCGAGTTCAACGTCATCCTGAAGGATGCCGGCGACAAGAAGATCAACGTCATCAAGGTCGTTCGCGAAGTCGTGCCGAGCCTCGGCCTGAAGGAAGCGAAAGACCTCGTCGAAGCTGCTCCCAAGGCCGTCAAGGAAGGCGTCTCCAAGGAAGAAGCCGAGACCATCAAGAAGAAGCTGGAAGAGTCCGGCGCCAAGGTCGAGATCAAGTAAGGCCTTGTTCGCGTCGCCGGAGGGCAGGTTCCTCCGGCGACGCTTACCGCCTGCTTCCCCTCGCGCAGGAGGGGGTGACGGCGGTGGTAGAGTTCTCCCGGCGGCTCGACCAAGAGCCGTCCCTGCGCACCGGATACTAACGGTCCAACGGCGCCGCCCGGCCATCACGGGTGGAAGCTGCGGCCCAGAAAAAGCGAGCTGACCAGCACATGGCTCTGTCGTTCACGGCGAAGAAGCGTATTCGGAAGTCCTACGGCGAACTGAGTGAATCGGTGCAGATGCCGAACCTGATCGAGGTTCAGCGCTCCTCCTACGAACAATTCCTTCAGATGCACACGCCGGTCGAAAAACGCGACCAGGACGGCCTCGAAGCCGTCTTCAAATCTGTGTTCCCGATCAAGGATTTCTCCGACCGCGCCACTCTCGAATACATTTCCTATGAGTTCGAGCAGCCCAAGTTCGATGTCCAGGAGTGCATGCAGCGCGACCTCAACTTCGCCGCGCCGCTGAAAGTGAAACTCCGCCTCATTGTGTTCGAGACGGACGAAGAGACTGGCGCCAAGTCGATCAAGGACATCAAGGAACAGGACGTCTATCTCGGCGACATCCCGCTGATGACGGAGAAGGGCACGTTCATCATCAACGGCACCGAGCGGGTCATCGTTTCGCAGATGCACCGCTCGCCGGGCGTTTTTTTCGACCACGACAAGGGCAAGACCCACGCCTCGGGCAAGCTGTTGTTCGCAGCGCGCGTGATCCCTTACCGCGGTTCCTGGCTCGACTTCGAATTTGACGCCAAGGACATCCTGCATGTCCGCATCGATCGCAAGCGCAAGCTGCCGGCCACCGTGCTGCTGCAAGCGCTTGGTTATGCCGGCGCAAAGATCCTCGACACGTTCTACAACAAGGTGACTTATAAGCTGGACAAGGCGGGCTGGGTGACTGGCTTCTCTGCCGACCGCTGGAAGGGCGTGCGCCCCGAATTCGATCTCGTCGACAAGAAAACCGGCAAGTCGGTTTTCCCGGCCGGCAAGAAGATCACGCCCGTAAAGGCAAAGAAGGCCGAGGCTGACGGCCTGCAGGACATCCTGGTTCCGTCGACCTTCTTGGAGGGCAAGTACATCGGCGAGGACGTGGTCAACGCCGCCACGGGCGAGATCTACGCAGAGGCTGGAGATCAGCTCACCGAAGAGACGGTGGCGGCGCTGCGCGATGCCAAGATCAAGGCCATCCAGCTGCTCGACACGGAAGGCGACAATGCGCGCGGCCCCTGGCTGCGCAACACGCTGAAAGTAGACAAGGCGATGTCCCGCGTGGATGCGCTGTCTGACATCTACCGCGTGATGCGCCCGGGCGAACCGCCGACGCTCGAGGCCGGCGAGGCCCTGTTCGGCCAGCTGTTCTTCGACGCTGAGCGCTATGACCTGTCGGCCGTCGGCCGCGTGAAGATGAACATGCGTCTTGGACTCGATGCTCCTGACACGCAGCGCACGTTGCGCGAGGAAGACATCATTGCCGTGATGCGCACAGTGCTGGACCTCAAGGATGGCAAGGGGGAAGTCGACGACATCGACAACCTTGGCAACCGCCGCGTCCGTTCGGTGGGCGAGCTGCTCGAGAACTCCTTCCGCGTTGGCCTCGTCCGCATGGAACGCGCGATCAAGGAGCGAATGTCGTCGGTCGATATCGACACCGTCATGCCGCACGACCTTATCAACGCGAAGCCGGTGGTCGCCGCCGTGCGTGAATTCTTCGGCTCCTCGCAGCTGTCGCAGTTCATGGACCAGACCAACCCGCTGTCGGAAATTGCGCACAAGCGCCGCCTTTCGGCCCTCGGGCCCGGCGGTCTCACGCGCGAGCGCGCCGGGTTCGAGGTGCGCGACGTGCACCCGACTCACTACGGCCGCATCTGCCCGATCGAGACGCCGGAAGGCCCGAACATCGGCCTGATCAACAACCTCGCGACGCACGCCCGCATCAACAAGTACGGCTTCATCGAGAGCCCGTACCGGAAGGTGAAAGACGGCAAGCTGACCAACGAAGTGAAGTACCTCTCCGCGATGGAAGAGCAGCGCTACTCGATCGCGCAGGCAAACGCGAAGATGGACAACAAAGGCGTGCTGCAGAACGACTTCGTTAATGCGCGGGTCGGCCCGGCCCGCGACGCGATGCTGGTTGCGCGCGAAGGCATCGAGTACATCGATGTTTCGCCCAAGCAGGTCGTGTCAGTGCCGGCAGCGCTGATTCCGTTCCTTGAGAACGATGACGCGAACCGCGCGCTGATGGGCTCGAACATGCAGCGCCAGGCCGTGCCGCTGATCCAGACGGATGCTCCGCTCGTGGGCACCGGCCTTGAAGGCGTTGTGGCGCGCGATAGTCGCGCGGCAGTTTCCGCCCGTCGCGGCGGCATCGTCGAGCAGGTCGATGCGACCCGCATCGTTGTGCGCGCAACCGATGACCTGGATTCGTCCAAGTCGGGCGTCGATATCTACCGCCTCGCGAAGTACCAGCGCTCGAACCAGAACACCTGTATCAACCAGCGCCCGATTGTGAAGGTCGGCGACAAGGTTATGAAGGGCGACATCATCGCCGACGGTCCTTCAACTGACCTTGGCGAACTGGCGCTTGGCCGCAACGTGCTCGTCGCGTTTATGCCCTGGAATGGCTACAACTTCGAGGACTCGATCCTGATCTCCGAGCGCATCGTGCGCGACGACGTGTTTACCTCGATCCACATCGAGGAGTTCGAGATCGCCGCCCGCGACACCAAGCTGGGGCCCGAAGAGATCACGCGTGACATTCCGAACGTCGGCGAGGAAGCCCTTCGAAACCTCGACGAGGCGGGCATCGTGGCGGTCGGCGCCGAGGTGATGGCAGGTGACATTCTGGTCGGCAAGGTAACGCCTAAAGGCGAGTCGCCGATGACGCCGGAAGAGAAACTCCTACGCGCCATCTTCGGCGAGAAGGCCTCCGACGTGCGCGACACTTCGCTGCGCATGCCGCCCGGCGCGACCGGAACGGTCGTCGAGGTCCGAGTCTTCAATCGTCACGGCGTCGACAAGGACCAGCGCGCGTTGCAGATCGAGCGCGAGCAGATTGACCAGCTGATGACCGACAAGGAAGACGAGCGCGCAATCATCGAGCGCGATGCGCTTTCGCGTCTCAAGAAGCTCCTCGTCGGCCAGAAGGCAGTCGCCCGCGGCGGAAAGAAGACCGACATCACCGAGGAGTTCTTCGCGGAACACGCCCCGGCCGACCTCTGGAAGATCGGCGTGGACGACGACGCGGTCGACGCCCAGGTGAAGGCGCTGCGGTCCTCCTACGAGGACTCGGTGAACCTCATCGAGGCGCGGATCGCCGACAAGATCGAAAAGGTCCAGCGCGGCGATGATCTGCCGCCGGGCGTCATGAAGGTGGTAAAGGTCTTCGTGGCCGTGAAGCGCAAGCTGCAGCCGGGTGACAAGATGGCTGGCCGTCACGGCAACAAGGGCGTGATCTCGAAGATCAACCCGCTTGAGGACATGCCCTATCTCGACGATGGCACTGCCGTGGATATCGTGCTCAATCCGCTGGGCGTGCCCTCGCGCATGAACGTCGGCCAGATTCTCGAGACCCATCTCGGCTGGGCCTGCGCAGGCATCGGCAAGATGATCGACGCTGCGCTCAAGGAGTATCGGCACTCGAAGGACGGCAAGATCCTTACCAAGGCCCTGCGCGATGCCTATGGCGAGGACGAGGAGCTGCCGAAGTCGATCGACGAGCTCGAAGAACTCGCCTCAAACCTCACCAAGGGCGTGCCTGTGGCGACGCCCGTGTTTGATGGCGCCGACGAGGATGACATTGCGGCCATGCTCAAGAAGGCCGGCCTCGACACCTCGGGTCAGGTCTATCTCAATGACGGCCGCACGGGCGAGCGTTTCACCCGGAAGGTCACGGTGGGCTACAAGTATCTTCTCAAACTTCACCACCTGGTCGACGAGAAGATCCACGCCCGTTCGACGGGCCCGTACTCGCTCGTTACTCAGCAACCGCTGGGCGGCAAGGCGCAGTTCGGCGGCCAGCGCTTCGGCGAGATGGAGGTCTGGGCGCTCGAAGCCTACGGTGCAGCCTACACCCTCCAGGAGATGCTCACGGTTAAGTCCGATGACACCGCCGGTCGCGCCAAGGTCTACGAGGCGATCGTCCGCGGCGATGACAATTTCGAAGCCGGCATCCCTGAGTCCTTCAACGTGCTCGTCAAGGAGATGCGTTCGCTGGGTCTCAATGTCGAGCTGCTCGAGAGTGAAGCCGAGCCCGCAGAGGAGGGCGCTGGCGGATAGACGTCGCCTTCGCCTGCCTTTCGCAATGAATATCCGCTGCGCCCCCAGGGCGACGCGGTCACCCCAAGAGGGAGACTAAATCAGGATGAGCCAGGAAATCACCAACCTGTTCAGCCCCAACGTCCCGGTTCCGACGTTTGAGGCCATCCGCATCGCAATCGCGAGCCCGGAAGAGATCCGCAAATGGTCGTCCGGCGAGATCAAGAAGCCCGAGACGATCAACTACCGCACGTTCAAGCCAGAACGTGACGGCCTGTTCTGTGCGCGCATCTTCGGGCCGATCAAGGACTACGAGTGCCTTTGCGGCAAGTACAAGCGCATCAAGTATCGCGGCGTGACCTGCGAGAAGTGCGGCGTTGAAGTGACGCTTGCGCGCGTCCGGCGCGAGCGCATGGGCCACATCGAGCTGGCCGCACCGGTTGCCCACATCTGGTTCCTGAAATCGCTCCCGTCGCGCATCTCGCTGATGCTTGACATGGCGCTGAAGGACGTGGAGCGCGTGCTCTACTTCGAAAGCTACATCGTCACCGAGCCGGGCATCACCCCGCTGAAGGAAAAGCAGCTGCTTACCGAGGAAGAGTACATCCAGAAGCAGGATGAGCTCGGCGAAGACTCGTTCACGGCTCATATCGGCGCCGAGGCTGTCCGCGAACTCCTGAAGACGATCGACCTCGAAGCCGAGGCCGATCGCCTCCGTGCGGAACTGGCTGAGGCCACCGGCGAACTTAAGCCGAAGAAGATCGCCAAGCGTCTCAAGCTGGTCGAGAGCTTTATCGCGTCGGGGTGCCGCCCAGAATGGATGGTGCTTACCATTGTGCCGGTCATCCCGCCGGACCTGCGGCCGCTGGTCCCGCTCGACGGCGGCCGCTTCGCGACGTCGGATCTCAATGACCTCTACCGCCGCGTCATCAACCGCAACAACCGCCTCAAGCGGCTCATGGAGCTGCGCGCGCCAGACATCATCATTCGCAACGAAAAGCGGATGCTCCAGGAATCGGTGGATGCGCTGTTCGACAACGGCCGCCGCGGCCGCGTCATCACGGGGACCAACAAGCGCCCGCTGAAGTCGCTCTCCGACATGCTGAAGGGCAAGCAGGGCCGCTTCCGCCAGAACCTGCTCGGCAAACGCGTCGACTATTCGGGCCGTTCGGTCATCGTCGTCGGTCCGGAACTCAAGCTTCATCAGTGCGGCCTGCCAAAGAAGATGGCGCTCGAACTGTTCAAGCCGTTCATATACGCGCGTCTCGATGCGAAGGGACTCGCCGGCACGGTGAAGGCTGCGAAGAAGCTCGTCGAGAAGGAGAAGCCGGAGGTCTGGGACATCCTCGAAGAGGTGATCCGCGAACATCCCGTGCTACTGAACCGCGCGCCGACGCTGCACCGCCTCGGCATCCAGGCTTTCGAGCCCAAGCTGATCGAGGGCAAGGCTATCCAGCTTCACCCGCTGGTCTGCGCCGCGTTCAACGCCGATTTCGACGGCGACCAGATGGCAGTGCACGTGCCTCTGAGCATGGAAGCGCAGCTTGAGGCGCGCGTGCTGATGATGTCGACCAACAATATCCTCTCGCCCGCCAACGGCCGTCCTATCATCGTGCCGTCGCAGGATATCGTGCTGGGTCTGTATTACCTCTCGATCGAACGCGACAAGGAGAAGGGCGAAGGCATGCTCTTCGCCGACCTTGCCGAGATCGAGCATGCCCTGGCCGCAGGCCGTGTGTCGCTGCACGCCAAGATCAAGGCCCGCTTCGTTACGCGGGACGCGAACGGCAAGGATGTCGCCAAGGTGTTCAACACGACGCCGGGCCGCATGATGATCGCGGACTGCCTGCCGCGCGAAAACGGTATGGACCCGACGGTCACAGCGGAGTTGATGACGAAAAAGGCGGTCGGCAAGCTGATCGACATTGTCTACCGGAACTGCGGCCAGAAGGCGACTGTGATATTCTGCGACCGGATGATGGCGCTGGGCTTCCGCGAAGCTGCGCGCGCCGGCATCTCCTTCGGTAAGGACGACATGGTCATCCCGAAGGCGAAGGACAAACTTGTCGCCGACACGCGCAAGCAGGTGAACGAGTATGAACGGCAATACGCCGACGGCCTCATCACTCGTGGGGAGAAGTTCAACAAGGTCGTCGACGCCTGGTCCGCCTGCACCGACAAGGTCGCCGACGCTATGATGGAAGCCGCAGGCTCGACTTCAGGCGAGCTGAACTCCGTGTTTATGATGGCGCACTCTGGCGCCCGCGGCTCGAAAAACCAGATGAAGCAGCTGGCCGGAATGCGCGGCCTTATGGCCAAGCCCTCGGGCGAGATCATCGAAACGCCGATCGTGTCGAACTTCAAGGAAGGCCTAACTGTGCTCGAGTACTTCAACTCGACGCACGGCGCGCGCAAAGGCCTGGCCGACACCGCGCTCAAGACGGCGAACTCGGGCTATCTCACCCGTCGTCTCGTCGATGTGGCGCAGGACTGCATCATCACCGAGGAAGACTGCGGCACCGACAAGGGCATCACGCTCGGCGCGGTGATGGAGGGCGCAGACGTCATCGTCTCTCTGGCCGAACGCACCCTCGGCCGCACTACAGCCGAAGATGTGAAGCACCCGAACACCGGGGCAATCATCGCGCCTGCCAACACCTACATCGATGAGGACATTGCCGCGGCGGTCGATAAGGCCGGCGTCGACAAGATCCTCGTCCGGTCTGTGCTAACCTGCGAAAGCCGCAATGGCTGCTGCGCCTCGTGCTATGGTCGCGACCTCGCGCGTGGCACGCGCGTCAATGTCGGCGAGGCTGTTGGCGTTATTGCCGCCCAGTCGATCGGCGAACCCGGTACGCAGCTGACGATGCGCACCTTCCACATCGGCGGCGCCGCACAGGTGACGACGGAAAGCTCGCTCGAAGCGGCCTTCGACTCCGAAGTTCGCTTCGAGAACAGCTCGGTCGTCAAGCGCGATGACGGCACGCTGGTCGTCAACGGCCGTTCGATGGAGGTGAAACTCATCGACGCCGACGGCCGCATCCGCCAGACCTTCAAGCCGGTCTATGGCGCGCGTCTGCGCTATGGCGATGGCGACAAGGTCAAGCGCGGCGAGCGCGTGGCGGACTGGGACCCGTTCGCGACGCCGATCGTCACCGATCTCGCCGGCAAGGTTAAGTACGAGGACCTTATCGAAGGCGTCACCACGCGTGACGAGACCGATGAGGCCACCGGCATCGCCAACAAGGTGGTGATCGACGCCCGCACCGGCTCGAAGAAGCAGGAACTCAAGCCTGCGATCGTTTTGGTCAACGACAAGGGGGACCCGATCAAGCATCCTGGCGGCATGCAGGCGCGCTACTTCTTGCCGGTGGATGCGATCCTCTCGGTTTCGGAAGGCGACGATGTCCGTCCTGGCGACACGCTGGCCCGGGTCCAGACCGGCGGCGCCACGACCCGCGACATCACGGGCGGTCTGCCGCGCGTTGCGGAACTGTTCGAGGCCCGCCGTCCGAAGGATCATGCCATCATCGCCGATATCACCGGCAAGGTGGAATTCGGCCGCGACTACAAGAACAAGCGTCGCGTCCGAATCGTGCCGGAGGAAGAGGGCGCCGAGCCGATGGAATATCTGGTGCCGAAGACCAAGCACCTGATGGTCCAGGAAGGCGACATGCTGAAGAAGGGCGAATACCTGCTCGAGGGCAACCCCGCGCCGCAGGACATTCTCACCATCCTCGGCGTTGAGGCGCTGGCCGACTATCTCGTCAACGAGATCCAGAAGGTCTACCGCCTGCAGGGCGTGCCGATTGACGATAAGCACATTGAAGTGATCGTTCGCCAGATGCTGCAGAAGGTTGAAATCACCGATGGCGGTTCGACCACCATGCTCGCCGGTGAAGCCGTCGATGCGCTGGAGTTCGAGGAAGCCAACGCTGCTGCGATCAAAGCGGGCCGCGAACCTGCGAAGGGCATGCGCGTCCTGCTGGGCATCACCAAGGCCTCGCTGCAGACCCGCTCCTTCTTCTCGGCGGCATCCTTCCAGGAAACCACCCGCGTCCTCACGGAAGCTGCGATCCAGGGCAAAGTCGATCCGCTGGAAGGCCTGAAGGAGAACGTCATTGTCGGCCGTCTCATCCCGGCCGGTACGGGCGGCGCGCTGCGCAAGTACCGCAAGCTCGCAGGCGATCGCGACGTCCGCCTCAAGGAACAGCGCAAGGTGGCCCAGCCTGTCCCAGCGCTTCCGGCGGCAGAGTAGGCGCGAAAGACGAGACGAAACGAGGCGGCGGGCGAAAGCCCGCCGTCTTTTTTTTGGGGACAGGTCTTCGCTCGGCGCCCATAAGGGTCTGTCGCTACACTGCGGAGGCCCGATGCGTGCCAACCTCCTGTCTGCTGCTTTCGCTCTCGCGGCCTGCGCCCCGGCGCCGGACTCAGCGCCAGTCGCAGTAGCAGTCCCCGAGCAAACACCTGCTGCCGCGCGGCTGCTGGACGACGTGCGCATCCTGTCGGCGGACAACATGCAGGGCAGGCTGGCCGGCAGTCCGGGCGGGGCCAAGGCTCGGCAGTACCTGCTCGGTAGGCTGCGCGAGATTGGCCTCGACCCAGTGACGGGGGCTTCCTTCAAGCACGCATTCCTGATCGAGCGAAACGGCGTCACGGCGACCGGCGTAAACCTGCTGGCGCTCGTTCCAGGTACGGGCGGATCGAACCGCGCCCTGCTTGTGATGGCGCACTACGATCACGTCGGCATAGTCAACGGCGAAATCTACAACGGGGCCGACGACAACGCTTCCGGCGTCGCGGCGCTGCTGCAGATCGCGGCCGGGATGAAGGCGCGAGCGCCGCTTCATGATGTGATCTTTGCCCTGCTCGACGCAGAGGAGGGCGGCCTGCGCGGCGCGCGTACGCTGGTCGCGGACCCCTCCTTCAAACAGATGCTCGATCGCGTGGTGCTGGCGGTAAACTTCGACATGCTGAGTCGGTCTGACCGGAACGAACTCTATGCGGCCGGCGCCTACCATTTCCCCTGGCTGCGGCCCCGGCTCGAGGCCATTGCCGCCAACGCAAAGGTCACTCTCAGACTGGGCCACGATGCGCCCGAACCAAGGCCCGACGACTGGACATTGCAGTCCGACCATGGAGCATTCCATGAGATCGGAAAGCCGTGGGTCTATTTTGGTGTCGAGGACCACCCGGATTACCACCGGCCGACCGACGATTTCCCCGCGATTCCTCAGGACTTTTTTCGGCGCTCCGCGGATACTGCCGAGCTTGCCGTCAGGGCGTTCGACCTGGACCTTGAAGCGATCGCGGGGGAGGCGGGCCGCTAGCTCCCGGGCGCATTCGCCGCCAGGCGGGCTGCCAGCAGATTCCACCTTTGGCCGCACTTGACCCCGGCAGGTCAGGCCAGTATAGCCCCGCCTCACATTGCCCGACCGGCCGTGGATTCCAGTCCAAACGCGGTTAAGGCCATGTGTCCTAAGAGAGCGAAAGCCTCCTATAGAGTTCGGCCGGGGCAGCCCTATGGCTTGTCGCGGCCAATGTTTTTGCAGCAAGACACGCCGGTTTGGCTGACAGAGCCCGGCGAACGGGTGTGACGAGCGAGGGTAGATGCCTACGATCCAGCAGCTGATCCGCAAGCCGCGGCACGACAAGCCAAAGCGGAACAAGGTTCCGGCCTTGAAGTCGTGCCCGCAGCGCCGCGGCGTCTGCACGCGCGTCTACACAACGACCCCGAAGAAGCCGAACTCGGCGCTCCGGAAGGTCGCCAAGGTGCGCCTGACCACCCAGCACGAGGCGGTCTGCTACATCCCCGGCGAGGGTCACAACCTCCAGGAGCACTCGGTTGTCCTGATCCGCGGCGGTCGCGTGAAGGACTTGCCCGGCGTGCGTTACCACATCCTCCGCGGCGTCCTGGACACCCAGGGCGTCAAGGACCGCAAGCAGCGCCGCTCGCTCTACGGCGTGAAGCGTCCGAAATAGCAGGTAAGAAGAATGTCCCGTCGTCACCGCGCAGAAAAACGCCAGGTTCTTCCCGACGCCCAGTATGGCGATCAGGTCATCACCCGCTTCATGAACCAGGTCATGTACCAGGGTAAGAAGTCGGTGGCTGAAAAGATCGTCTATGGCGCACTGGAGACGGTTGCGACCAAGTCGAAGCGTCCGGCGACGGAAGTTTTCCATGAAGCCCTCAGCAATGTCGCGCCTTCGGTTGAGGTTCGCTCGCGCCGGGTCGGCGGCGCCACCTATCAGGTTCCCGTCGAAGTTCGCCCCGAGCGCCGCCAGGCGCTCGCCATCAGGTGGCTGATTGAGTACGCGCGCGCCCGTTCGGAAAACACGATGCAGGAGCGCCTGGCCGCCGAGATGCTCGACGCCAGCCACGGCCGCGGTTCAGCGGTGAAGAAGCGCGAAGACACGCACCGCATGGCGGAAGCCAACCGCGCCTTCTCGCATTACCGCTGGTAATCCAGCGGTTCGCCGCACAACGAATTCAGAGGGCTCCCCATGCCTCGCAGCCATCAACTCGCCGATTACCGAAACTTCGGGATCATGGCGCACATCGACGCCGGCAAGACCACCACGACCGAGCGGATTCTCTACTACACCGGCAAGTCGCACAAGATCGGCGAAGTGCACGACGGCGCTGCGACCATGGACTTCATGGAGCAGGAGCAGGAGCGCGGCATCACGATCACGTCCGCGGCCACGACCTGCTTCTGGCAGGACAAGCGCCTCAACATCATCGACACGCCCGGACACGTCGACTTTACGATCGAGGTGGAGCGCAGCCTGCGCGTGCTCGACGGCGCTGTTGCTGTGCTGGATGGCAACCAGGGCGTCGAACCGCAGACCGAGACCGTCTGGCGTCAGGCCGACAAGTACAAGGTTCCGCGCATCGTATTCGCTAACAAGATGGATAAGATCGGCGCGGACTTCTACAACTGCGTGAACGATCTCGTTAAGCGTCTCGGCGTGAAGCCGGTGCCGCTGCAGCTGCCGATCGGCATCGAGAGCACATTCAGGGGTGTGGTCGATCTCATCGAGATGAAGGGGATCGTCTGGCGCGATGAATCGCTCGGCGCTAAGTTCGACATTGTCGAGATTCCGGACGACCTGAAGGACAAGGCTGTCGAGTATCGCGCAGCCTTGATCGAAGCCGTCGCCGAGCTCGATGACGACGTCATGGCCGCCTTCTTCGAAGGCAAGGAGCCCGACGTCCCGACCATCAAGCGCCTGATCCGCAAGGCCGTGCTCACCGGCGCGTTCTACCCGGTGCTGTGCGGCTCGGCGTTCAAGAACAAGGGCGTCCAGCCGCTGCTCGATGCGGTCGTCGACTACCTGCCGTCCCCGCTCGACGTGCCGGCCGTGAAGGGCATCGATCCCAAGGACGAATCGGAGATCGAGCGCCCGCAGACCGACGACGCGCCGCTGTCGATGCTGGCGTTCAAGATCATGGACGACCCATTCGTGGGCTCGATCACGTTCTGCCGCGTCTATTCGGGAACGCTGAACTCGGGCACGACCCTGCTGAACTCGACCAAGGACAAGAAGGAACGCATCGGCCGCATGCTCGAAATGCATGCGAACGACCGCAAAGACATCAAGGAAGCCTTTGCCGGCGACATCGTCGCGGTGGCGGCGCTCAAGGAATCGACCACAGGCGACACGCTGTGCGACCCGGCCAAGCCCGTCATCCTCGAGAAGATGGAATTCCCCGAGCCTGTCATCGAGATCGCGATCGAGCCGAAATCCAAGGGCGACCAGGAAAAGCTGGCGCTGGCGCTGCAGCGTCTCGCCGCCGAAGATCCGTCCTTCCGGGTATCGACGGATCACGAGTCCGGCCAGACCCGCCTCAAGGGCATGGGCGAACTCCACCTCGATATCAAGGTCGACATCCTTCGCCGCACCTACAAGGTCGATGCGAACATCGGCGCGCCGCAGGTGGCCTATCGCGAAACGCTCGGCCGCGCGGCCGAGATCGACTACACGCACAAGAAGCAGACGGGCGGCACGGGCCAGTTCGCCAAGGTCAAGCTGGTGTTCGAGCCGCTTCCGCCCGGCTCAGGCTTCGTGTTCGAAAACGAAATTGTCGGCGGCGCGATCCCGAAGGAATTCATTCCGGGCGTCGAGAAGGGCCTGAAGTCGGTGATGAACGCCGGCCCGCTCGTGGGCTTCCCCGTCATCGACTTCCAGGTTCGTCTGATCGACGGCGCCTATCACGACGTCGACTCGTCGGTCCTCGCCTTCGAGATCGCGGCTCGCGCCGCTTTCCGCGAGGCCGCGGAAAAGGTGCAGATGAAGCTGCTCGAGCCGATCATGAAGGTCGAGGTCGTTTCGCCGGAAGATTATGTCGGCACGGTGATCGGCGACCTCAATTCCCGCCGTGGCATGATCCTCGGCCAGGAGATGCGCGGCAACGCCACCGTCATCAATGCGATGGTGCCGCTTGCCAACATGTTCGGCTACGTTAACAACCTGCGCTCTTCGACCCAGGGCCGAGCGAACTATACGATGCAGTTCGACCACTACGAGGCGGTGCCCAGCGCCGTCGCCAAGGAAGTTATTGAGAAACTCAGCGGGTGATGAACCCAACCGGCGGCCAATCCCCGCTGAACGAAGCTACGGAGTAGGAGATCATGGGTAAGGAAAAATTCGCGCGCAACAAGCCGCACGTGAACGTTGGCACGATCGGCCACGTTGACCACGGCAAGACGACGCTGACGGCGGCGATCACGATCGTGCTCGCCAAGACGGGCGGCGCCACGGCTAAAAAGTATGACGAGATCGACGCTGCGCCGGAAGAAAAGGCGCGCGGCATCACGATCAACACCGCGCACGTCGAATACGAGACGACGAACCGCCACTATGCCCACGTCGACTGCCCCGGCCACGCTGACTATGTGAAGAACATGATCACCGGCGCCGCGCAGATGGACGGCGGCATCCTGGTCGTGTCGGCCGCTGACGGCCCGATGCCCCAGACGCGCGAGCACATCCTGCTTGCCCGTCAGGTCGGCGTCCCGGCGCTCGTGATCTTCCTGAACAAGGTCGACATGGTCGACGACAAGGAACTGCTGGACCTCGTCGAACTCGAAGTCCGCGAACTCCTGTCGTCCTACGAATTCCCTGGCGACGATATTCCGATCATCCCCGGCTCGGCGCTCGCCGCCGTCGAAGGTCGCGATCCGGAAATCGGCGAGAACGCTATCCTCAAGCTGATGGCCGCCGTCGACAGCTACATCCCGACGCCGGAGCGGCCTCTCGACCAGCCCTTCCTGATGGCTATCGAGGATGTGTTCTCGATCTCCGGCCGCGGCACCGTGGTCACCGGTAAGGTTGACCGCGGCATCGTCAAGGTCGGCGACGAACTCGAAATCGTCGGCATCCGCGACACGCAGAAGACCACCTGCACAGGCGTCGAGATGTTCCGCAAGCTGCTCGACCAGGGCCAGGCCGGCGACAACGTCGGGGTGCTCCTGCGCGGCATCGACCGCGAGCAGGTCGAGCGTGGCCAGGTGCTCTGCAAGCCCGGCACGGTCAAGCCGCACAAGAAGTTCGAAGCCGAGGTTTACGTCCTGAACAAGGACGAGGGCGGCCGTCACACGCCGTTCTTCGCCAACTACCGCCCGCAATTCTACTTCCGCACGACAGACGTCACGGGCATCGTGGAGCTCCCGGCCGGCACCGAAATGGTCATGCCTGGCGACAACATCAAACTCGTTGTCTCGTTGATCGCCCCGATCGCGCTCGAAGAGAAGCAGCGCTTCGCCATCCGCGAAGGCGGCCGCACCGTCGGCTCGGGCGTTGTCGCGAAGATCATCGAGTAGCCCTCGACTGATTGACTGAACACTGGAGAGGGCGTCAGGGAAACCTGGCGCCCTTTCGCTTTTGGAAGCCCCATTCCGATAGTCGCGGCGGTCGTAATGCAGAATCTCGCCGACTGCGACAGCTGGCCCCAAACTCGCGCTTGACGGGACAGGGGTAGGGGCATATTACCCCGGCTCGTTTCCGACCGGCTTGGCTGTACCCGGGTTTGCCCGGGTAAACGCAAGACACGGAAACAAAAGGAAAAACTCAACGAGTGCGGCGGCCCGCCGGGGGATTCGATCCCGGTTTAGGCCGCTTTCACGCTGTTTCGGTGGTCCCGATGGTACAACAGAATATCCGAATCCGGCTGAAGGCGTTCGATCATCGCGCGCTCGACATGTCGGCCCGCGAGATCGTCTCGACCGCCAAGCGCACGGGCGCTCAGGTCCGCGGACCTGTTCCGCTGCCTACCCGCATCGAAAAGTTTACAGTCAACCGCTCCCCCCATATCGACAAGAAGTCCCGCGAGCAGTTCGAGATCCGCACGCACAAGCGCGTGCTCGATATCGTCGATCCCACCCCGCAGACCGTCGACGCCCTTATGAAACTCGACCTCTCGGCTGGCGTCGCCGTCGAGATCAAGCTGGGGAACGGCTGATGCGCACCGGAGTCCTCGCCAAGAAGATTGGAATGACCCGCGTGTTCGCTGCTGATGGCGCGCATGTGCCGGTCACCGTGCTGTCGCTCGAAGGCTGCCAGGTCGTCGGCGTCAAGAAGAACGAAGCCCGCGAAGTCGCCATCACCAAAAAGGGTGAGAAGGTCGGTACGCGCCAGGCCAATGACGGCTATTCCGCCATCGTCCTCGGCGCCGGCGCGCGCAAGGCCAAGAATGTGAACAAGTCGCTCCGCGGTGCGTTCGCCAAGGCCGCTGTCGAGCCGAAGGCCGTCCTGCGTGAATTCCGCGTGTCTGACGACATGCTGCTTGAGGTCGGCGCCCAGATCAGCGCCGACCACTTTGTTTCGGGCCAGAAGGTCGACGTTGTCGGCATCACCAAGGGCAAGGGCTTCGCAGGCGCCATGAAGCGCTGGAACTTCGGCGGCCTTGAAGCCTCGCACGGCGTCTCGGTCTCGCACCGCAGCCACGGCTCCACCGGTCAGCGCCAGGACCCTGGCCGGGTGTTCAAGGGCAAGAAGATGGCCGGCCATCTCGGCACGGAGCGTGTGACAACGCAGAACCTCGAAATCGTCCGCACGGACGCCGAGCGCGGTCTCATCCTCGTCAAGGGCGCGGTCCCCGGCGCCGACAATAGCTGGGTCGAGATTCGCGACGCCGTGAAGGCCAAGGACAATAAGGGCGCCCCGTCGCCCGCCGGCCTCGTGAAGAAGGGCTGAGCCACATGAAACTCCCAGTCGTAAAACTTGACTCGGCCAAGGCCGGCGAGATCGAGCTGTCGGATGCAGTGTTCGGCATCTCGGAAATCCGTTCGGATATCCTTCAGCGCATGGTCCGCTACCAGCTGTCCAAGCGCCAGGCCGGCACGCACTCTACGCAGAACCGCGACGACGTATCGGTCACCACCAAGAAGCTCTACCGCCAGAAGGGCACCGGCGGCGCCCGCCACGGTTCGCGCAACGCCCCGATCTTCGTCGGTGGTGGCGTCGCCCACGGCCCGCATCCGCACAGCCACGCGCACGCCCTGCCCAAGAAAGTTCGCGCGCTTGCAATGAAGCACGCGCTGTCCTCGAAGGTGAAGGACGAAGCGGTGATCGTGGTCGATGCCTTCAAGGGCGAGAAGACCAAGGAGCTGGTCGCCCAGCTCAAGAAACTCGGTGTCTCAAACGCCCTGTTTATCGGTGGCGCGGAAGTGGACGAGAAGTTCGCAAAGGCCGCCCGCAACATCCCCAACATCGACGTGCTCCCGCTCGCCGGCCTAAACGTCTACGACGTGCTGCGCCGCAAGACGCTGGTGCTGTCGCGTGAAGCGGTCGAAGGCGTGCACGCGCGCTTCGCCGAAGCCGAGAAGGCGTAACCCATGGCCGCTCCAAAGGCTCTCCACTACACGCGCCTGACGGCGCCGATCATCACCGAGAAGTCGACCATGCTTTCCGAGCAGAACAAGGTCGTCTTCCGCGTGCCCCTCGATGCGACCAAACCGCAGATCAAGGAAGCGGTTGAAGCGCTATTCAACGTCAACGTGACCGGCGTGAACACGATCATCGTCAAGGGCAAGTCGAAATTCTTCCGCGGCGTGCCGGGCAAGCGCTCGGACGTCAAGAAAGCGATCGTGACGTTGAAGGACGGCCAGTCCATCGACGTGACGACTGGGCTCTGAGGTAAGGCGTCATGGCACTCAAGACCTTCAACCCGACCTCGCCCGGCCGCCGCCAGCTCGTGCTGGTCGACCGCGCGGGCCTGCACAAGGGCGCGCCGGTCAAGGCGCTCACCGAGGGCAAGACCTCCACGGGCGGCCGCAACAACCTCGGCCGTCGCACGGCTCGCTGGCGCGGGGGCGGTGCGAAGAAGCGCTATCGCATCATCGACTTCAAGCGCCGTAAATGGAACATGCCGGCGACGATCGAGCGCCTCGAATACGATCCGAACCGCACTGCCTTCATTGCGCTCATCAAGTACACGGACGGCGAGCAGGCCTACATCATCGCTCCTCAGCGCGTTGACGTTGGCGACACGGTGATCGCTGGCGAGAATGTCGACATCAAACCGGGCAACGCCCTGCCGCTGAAATCGATCCCGGTCGGCACCATCATCCATAACATCGAGATGAAGCCGCTCAAGGGCGCGCAGATCGCCCGCTCGGCGGGCTCCTACGCCCAGCTCGTTGGTCGCGGCGACGGCTACGCCCAGGTGAAGCTGTCATCAGGCGAGGTCCGCCTGATCCCGGAGGGCTGCATGGCCTCCATTGGCGCAGTCTCGAACCCGGACAACATGAATGAAGTGCTCGGCAAGGCTGGCCGCAACGTTCACAAGGGCTGGCGCCCGCACGTTCGCGGCGTGGCCATGAACCCGGTCGACCACCCGCATGGCGGCGGCGAGGGCAAGACTTCGGGCGGCCGTCACCCGGTCACGCCCTGGGGCAAGAAGACCCGTGGTCCGAAGACCCGCAAGAACAAGTCGACTGATCGCCTGATCGTTCGTCGCCGGCACAAAGCGTAACGGAGAGAAGCACAATGTCCCGTTCCGTATGGAAAGGTCCCTTCGTCGACGGCTACCTCCTCAAAAAGGCGGAAGCTGCTCGCGGCGCTGCGCGTTCGACGCCGATCAAGACGTGGTCGCGCCGATCGACGATCCTGCCTGACTTCATTGGTCTCACCTTCCAGGTCCACAACGGCAAGGGGTTCGTGCCCGTGAACGTTTCGGAAGAAATGGTCGGCCACAAGCTCGGTGAATTCGCGCCGACCCGTACCTTCCATGGCCATGGCGGCGACAAGAAAGTCGCGCGCAAGCCAGCGCCGGGAGCCAAGTAACATGGGTAAGGCAAAAGCCCCTCCGAAGCAGGCCTCGAACGAGTCCCGCGCCGTCCTCAAGATGTACCGCATCTCAGACCAGAAGCTGAACCTGTTGGCCCAGCAGATCCGGGGCCTAAAGGTCGACAAGGCGATGGCCGAGCTGGAATTCTCGCGCAAGCGCGCAGCTGGCGACGTGCTCAAGCTGCTCAAGTCCGCCGTGGCGAACGCCGACAACAATCATGGCCTCGACATCGACAGCCTGATCGTCGCGGAGGCCCATGTCGGCAAGAACCTTGTCATGAAGCGTATGCACGCCCGCGCCCGCGGCCGCGGCGTTCGCGTCGAAAAGCCGTTTTCGCAACTCACCATCGTGCTCCGCGACACGTCCGCGGTCGCGCAAACCTCCGAGGCCGCATAATGGGTCAGAAGATCAACCCGATCGGACTTCGTCTCGGCGTCAACCGCACGGCTGACAGCCGCTGGTACGCGGACAGCGCCGATTTCGGTCGCCTGCTCCACGAGGACATTAAGATCCGTAAGTTCATCAAGGAGAAGCTGAAGCAGGCCGGCGTCTCCAAGGTCATCATTGAGCGTCCGCACAAGAAGTGCCGCATCACCGTTCACACAGCCCGTCCGGGCATGGTGATCGGCAAAAAGGGCGCAGACATCGAGACGCTCCGCAAGGAGATCAACAAACTCTGCAAAGACGAGGTGTTCGTGAACCTCGTCGAGATCCGCAAGCCGGAGACCGACTCGAACCTGGTGGCAGAAGACGTCGCTCGTCAGCTTGAGCGCCGCGTTTCCTTCCGTCGCGCCATGAAGCGCGCGATGCAGACCTCGATGCGGATGGGCGCGCAGGGCGTTCGTCTCACGGTCGCCGGCCGCCTTGGCGGCGCGGAAATCGCCCGCACCGAGTGGTATCGCGAAGGCCGCGTCCCGCTCCACACGCTGCGCGCCGACATCGACTATGGCACGGCCGAAGCCAAGACCACCTACGGCATCATCGGCATCAAGTGCTGGATCTTCAAGGGCGAGATCATGGAGCACGATCCGATGGCGCTCGACCGTAAGCAGGAAGCGGTGGGCGACTCGCGCCCGCGCCGCGACCGCGATCGGCAAGAGCAGCGCGGCTAAGTGAGATAGAGCAATGCTTCAACCCAAGCGCACAAAATACCGGAAGGCCTTCAAGGGCCGCATTCACGGTGTCGCCAAGTCCGGCTTCACGCTTAACAACGGCAGCCACGGCCTCAAGGCCCTGGAGCCGAATCGCGTCACCGCCCGCGAGATCGAGGCGGCTCGCCGCGCACTCACCCGCGAGATGAAACGCATCGGCAAGGTCTGGTGCCGCGTGTTCCCGGACGTTCCGGTCTCCAAGAAGCCGATCGAGGTCCGCATGGGCTCGGGCAAGGGCGCCCCGGAATACTGGGTCGTCCGTGTCAAGCCGGGCCGTATCCTGTTTGAGATCGACGGCGTGCCGGACGCGATCGCGCGCCAGGCGCTGACACTCGGCGCCGCCAAGCTTTCGGTCAAGACCAAGATCGTCACGCGGATCGGGGAATAGCGATGACCAAGCTTTACGAAATCCGCAAGGACCTCGAGACCTACCGCAAATCCACTGTGGAGCAGCTGCGAGACGAACTCGCCGGCCTTCGCAAGGAACAGTTCAATCTGCGTTTCCAGCGCGCCACCGGCCAGCTGGAAAAGACCTCTCGCGTCGGCGACATCCGCCGTTCGATAGCCCGCATTGAAGCGGTGCTGTCCGAGAAGTCGAAGCAGTCGGCCTAAGGAGAGCACGATGCCCAGACGAGTCATGGAAGGCACGGTCGTCTCCAACAAGATGGATAAGACCGCGGTCGTTCGCGTCGAACGCACCTTCCTCCATCCGCTGTTCAAGAAGACCGTGCGGAAGTCGAAGCGCTATCACGCGCATGATGAAAGCAATAAAGCGCAGGTCGGCCAGATCGTCGAGATCCAGGAGTGCCCGCCGCGCTCCAAGCTGAAGCGCTGGGAAATCGTATCCTTCAAAGGGGATGCCGCATGATCCAGATGCAGACAAATCTCGATGTGGCCGACAATTCCGGGGCCCGTCGTGTCCAGTGCATCAAGGTGCTGGGCGGCTCCAAGCGGCGCTATGCATCGGTCGGCGACGTGATCGTCGTTTCGATCAAGGAAGCCGCGCCCAAGGGCCGGGTTAAGAAGGGCGAGGTAAAGCGCGCCGTAGTCGTTCGCATCTCGAAGGACCTGCAGCGCCGCGACGGCTCCGTGATCCGCTTCGACTCGAACGCAGCCGTTCTGGTCAACAATCAGAACGAGCCGATCGGCACCCGCATCTTCGGGCCGGTTCCGCGCGAGCTTCGCGCCAAGAACCACATGAAGATCATTTCGCTCGCGCCGGAGGTCCTGTAATGGCCGCCAAGATTCGCAAGGGCGACACCGTCATCGTGCTGACCGGCAAGGACAAGGGCCGGAAGGGCGAAGTTATCAGGTCGTTCCCGGAAGAGAGCCGTGTGATCGTCTCGGGCGTCAATATCAAGGCGCGCCATACGAAGCCGAGCCAAGCCGATCCGCAGGGCGGCATCAAGCGCAATGAAGCGCCGATCCATGTTTCCAACGTCGCCCACGTCGATCCGACGTCGGGCAAGCCCACCCGCGTCGGGTTCAAGACCGACGAGAAGGGCCGCAAGGTGCGCTTTGCCAAGCGCTCCGGGGAGTCCATCGATGGCTGAAGCAAAATACACTCCGCGTCTCCGCTCGCTTTACGACAAGTCGATCCGCGAGAAGCTGACCAAGCAGTTCGGCTACACGAACAGCCTGCAGGTCCCGGCCCTGGACAAGGTTGTGATCAATATGGGCGTCGGCGAAGCCGTGGCCGACTCCAAGAAGATCCGTTCTGCCGTCGCCGACCTTGCCGCCATTACTGGCCAGAAGCCGATCGAGACGAAATCGCGCAAGTCGATCGCCTCGTTCAAGTTGCGTGATGGCATGACGATTGGTGCGAAGGTCACCCTTCGCCGCGAGCGCATGTACGAATTCATCGACCGCCTGACCACCATCGCGCTCCCGCGCGTAAAGGACTTCCGTGGCCTCAACGGCAAGTCGTTCGATGGTCGCGGCAACTTCGCGATGGGTCTCAAGGAGCACACCGTGTTCCCAGAGATCAGCTACGACAACATCGAGACGGTGTGGGGCATGGACATCATTGTGTGCACCACGGCGCGCAGCAACGAAGAAGCGAAAGCCCTCCTCACGGAGTTTGGCTTTCCCTTCCGCACTTAAGCGCGCTGGAGAGAAACGATGGCAAAGAAAAGCTCGATCGAGAAGAACAACCGGCGCCGCAAGCTGGTCGACCAGTACGCCAAGAAGCGCGCTGAGCTGAAGTCGCGGGCGCTTGACGAGAGCCTGCCGCTTGAGGAGCGCTTTGATGCGCGCATGAAGCTGGCGAAGCTCCCGCGCAACTCGGCGCCGAACCGGGTTCGTAACCGTTGCGAGATCTCGGGCCGGCCGCGCGCCTACTATCGCAAGCTCAGGATGTCCCGCATCGCCCTGCGCGACTACGGGGCCTCGGGGATGATCCCCGGCCTCGTCAAGTCGAGCTGGTAGGGGAGGTCAGACCAATGCAAATGAACGATCCCGTCGGCGATCTCCTGACCCGCATCCGCAACGCCCAGCGTCGCGGTCGCTCGTCGGTGCAGTCCCCCTCATCGAAGCTCCGCGTCAATGTGCTCGAAGTGCTCCAGCGCGAAGGCTATATCCGCGGCTTCACGGAAGTGGAGAAGGATGGCCGCAAGGAGCTCGATATCGAGCTGAAATACTATGACGGGTCCCCGGTTATCTCGGAGATCCGCCGTATCTCGAAGCCGGGCCGCCGTGTTTACTCGGCCGTCCGTGACCTGCCGCTCGTCCGCAATGGGCTGGGCATCTCGGTTCTGTCGACGCCGAAGGGCGTCATGTCGGACGCTGAGGCGCGCACCCAGAATGTCGGCGGCGAAATCCTCTGCCGGGTGAGCTAACATGTCTCGCGTTGGAAAGAAGACGATTGCAGCCACGAAGGGCGTCGACATCAAGGTCGGCGGCGGCGAGGTTGTCGTGAAGGGCCCCAAAGGCGAGCTCAAGATGGCTCTGTCCGACGAGGTCTCGGTCAAGATCGAGAATGGCGAAGTCAACATCCAGGCCCGCAACCCGGACGAGCGCCGCTCGAAGGCGATGTGGGGCACGACACGCGCCAACATCCAGAACATGGTGACTGGCGTGACGACCGGCTTCACCAAGGACTTGGAGCTCGTCGGCGTCGGTTATCGCGCCGCGATGAAGGGCAAGGACCTCGAACTGTCGCTCGGCTATTCGCATCCGGTGGTGTACAAGGCGCCCGCCGGCATCACCTTCGCGTCGACCAAACCCACCGAGATCAAGATTTCGGGCGCCGACAAGCAGAAGATCGGGCAGGTCGCCGCCGAGATCCGCTCATTCCGTCCGCCCGAACCCTATAAAGGCAAGGGCGTGCGCAAGGCGGGCGAATACGTCCGTCGCAAGGAAGGCAAGAAGAAGTAAGCCATGGCCTCGCTTCAGCACAGACAGTTCGATCGTCGCGCCCAGCGCGTCCGCACCAAGCTCCGCAGGGTGGGAGACGGTAAGCCGCGCCTCTCGGTTCATCGTTCGTCCAAGCACATCTCGGTGCAGCTCATCGACGACTCCAAGGGCGTCACGCTGGCGGCCGCCTCCTCCATGGAGAAGGGCTTCAAGGGCGGCGACAAATCTGCGGACGCGGCCAGCGTCGGCAAGCTCATCGCTGAGCGCGCGAAGAAGGCCGGCGTCAGCGACGTGGTGTTCGACCGCGGCGGATACATCTTTCATGGCCGCGTGAAAGCGCTCGCCGACGCCGCCCGCGAGGGCGGTCTGAAATTTTAGGGAGTCGCCGATGGCGCGTGAAGGCGAACGTAGCGAACGTAGCGAACGTGGTGGTGAACGTGGCGAGCGCGGCGGTGAACGCGGCGAGCGCGGCCGCGGCCGTCGTCGCGAAGGCGGCGAGGATCGCGAACAGTCCGAGATCATCGACAAGCTGGTTGCGATCAACCGCGTCGCGAAGGTGGTGAAGGGCGGCAAGAACTTTGCGTTTGCGGCGCTGGTCGTGGTCGGCGACCAGAAGGGCCGGATCGGCTATGGCCACGGCAAGGCTCGCGAAGTCCCCGAAGCAATCCGCAAGGCGACCGAAGAAGCTAAGAAGTCGATGGTCCGCGTGCCCCTGCGCGAAGGCCGCACGCTGCATCACGACACGCACGGTCGCTGGGGGGCCGGCAAGGTCATCATGCGCTCCGCGCCGGCCGGCACCGGCGTTATTGCCGGCGGTCCGATGCGCGCGGTGTTCGATGTGCTCGGCGTGCGTGACGTCGTCGCCAAATCGACAGGGTCCTCGAACCCATACAACATGGTGCGCGCGACGGTCGACGCGCTCCGCCGCCAGGCTTCGCCCCGTCAGATTGCGTCCAAGCGCGGCCTGAAGGTGCAGGACATCATCGCCCGCCGTACGGACGGTTCGGGCAACGCCGAAGTGGCGTAAGGTTCAGGAGACAGTCGATATGGCTGGCAAGAAAACCCTCCGCGTGAAGCAGGTGAAAAGCCCGCAGCGCCGCGAAGCTTCACAGCGCGCGACGCTGGTCGGCCTCGGTCTCAACAAGGTCGCCCGTGAACGCGAGCTTGAGGACACGCCGTCGGTGCGCGGCATGATCGCCAAGGTCTCGCACCTCGTAGAAGTCGTGAGCGACTAAGGATTCGCTGGCCGCCCTTGGCGCGCCAGTCGGGAGCGTAAGATGAAACTCAACCAGATCTCCGACAAACCCGGCGCCCGCAAGAAGCGGATGCGCGTCGGCCTGGGCGTCGGCTCCGGCAAGGGCAAGACGGCCGGTCGCGGCGTCAAGGGCCAGAAGGCGCGCCGCGGCGTCGCCATCAATGGCTTCGAAGGCGGCCAGATGCCGATCTACATGCGCCTGCCGAAGCGCGGCTTCACTCCGCATCGCGCGGCGACCTATGCTGAAGTCAACATTGGTCGGATCGAAGATGCTGTGAAAGCCGGCAAGCTCGACGCCAAGAAGCCGATCGACGCGGATGCGCTGAAAGCCGCGGGTGTGCTGCGTCGCAGCAAGGACGGTGTACGCCTCCTTGCAAAGGGCGAAATCAAGTCCAAAGTTGAACTGGTCGTGCACGGCGCTTCCAAGGCGGCCATCGAAGCGGTGGAAAAAGCCGGGGGCAAGGTTACTGTCACGAAGCCGGCCGCCGCTGAGGCTGCCGAGTAGGCTGTCCTTTTCGGATAGTCGTACGCGTGGCCGACCCTGCCATCCTGGCAGCGTGACGCTCACGCGATCTGGGAGGCGGGCTTAATGGTATCCGCGGCCGAGCAGCTGGCTCGCAACATTTCCTTCTCGACCTTCGGCAAGGCGAAGGAACTACAGGCGCGCATTTGGTTCACGCTTGCCGCGCTCATCGTCTACCGCGTTGGCGCACAGATTCCGATCCCCGGTCTCGACATGGTCGAGTACGCCCGCGCCTTCGCCGGCATGAAGGAAGGCATCCTGGGAATGTGGAACACATTCTCCGGCGGAGCTGTTGAGCGCATGGCCATCTTCGCGCTCAATGTGATGCCTTACATCTCGGCCTCGATCATCATCCAGATCCTGTCAACCGCAGTTCCCGCGCTTGAGCGCCTCAAGAAGGAAGGCGAAGGCGGCCGGAAACAGCTCAACCAGTACACACGCTATCTCACAGTCGTGCTCGCCATCGCCCAGGCCTGGGGTGTCTCGCTGGCCCTCAACAACGACGTGATGGCCTACTCGCCGGGACCGTACTTCATGGCCTCGACCGTGATCACACTAGTTGGCGGCACAATCTTCCTGATGTGGCTGGGCGAACAGATCACAGCGCGCGGCGTCGGCAATGGCATCTCGCTGATCATCTTCGCTGGCATTGTGGCAGAGCTCCCGAACTACATCGTCCAGACCTGGGGGCAGCTCTATGCCGGTCAGCTGGATTTCGTCGTAGTCCTCGCGATCATCGGTCTCGCCGCCGCGATGGTGCTGTTCATCGTCTTCATCGAGCGTTCCCAGCGCCGCCTGCTGATCCAGTATCCCAAGCGCCAGCAGGGCAACCGCATGGTTGGCGGGGAATCGTCCTTCCTCCCGCTTAAGGTGAATTCGGCCGGGGTCATCCCGCCGATCTTCGCCTCCTCGCTCCTGATGCTGCCCAACACGCTTGCCGGGTTCAACAATCCGCAGGCTGCCGGCGGTGCTATCAACGCCGATGTCGCCGCCACCCAGTCGGGCTGGTGGGGTGAAGTGCTGAGTTTCATCCAGGCCTATCTCGGGCCAGGCCAGCCGCTCTACATTCTCGTGTTCGCGGCGCTCATCATCTTCTTCTGCTTCTTCTACACTTCGATCGTGTTCAACCCGGAAGAGACTGCTGAGAACCTGCGCAAGTATGGCGGTTTCATCCCTGGCTACCGCCCCGGCAAGCGGACGGCCGAGCATCTGGACTACGTACTGACCCGTCTCACAGTGATTGGCTCGATCTATATCGCTGCAGTGTGCGTTCTGCCCGAATTGCTGCGAAACGAGTTCAACGGAAGATTCTACATTGGCGGAACCTCTCTTCTCATTGTGGTGTCCGTAACGATGGACACGGTTTCGCAGATTCAGTCGCACCTGATCGGCCACCAGTACGAGGGCATGATCAAGCGCGCGAGGCTCGGGGGTAAGAAGAAGTGAACCTGATCCTGTTCGGGCCTCCGGCGGCGGGCAAAGGCACGCAGGCCAAGAAGCTGGTGGGCGAGCGGGGTTTCATCCAGCTCTCGACCGGCGACATGCTGCGCGCCGCCCGGTCCTCAGGGTCGGAGCTCGGCAAGAAGGTTGCCGCGATCATGGATTCAGGTTCGCTCGTCTCCGACGAGATCGTGATTGCCCTGATCGAAGACCAGCTCGACCGCAACCCGAAAGCGGCGGGTTTCATCTTTGACGGCTTTCCGAGGACGATTCCGCAAGCGAAGGCGCTTGATGAGTCGCTGGCTCGCCGCTCCCAGAAGGTCGACGTTGTGATCCGGCTCAAGGTGAACGAACAGGCCCTGATCGACCGGGTAACGCGCCGTTTCGAGGCTGAAGGCCGCGCCGACGACAATCCGGAGGCCTTCAAGAAGCGTCTGGTCGCCTACAATTCGCAGACGGCCCCGCTGGTGGACGTCTATTCTGGCCAGGGCAAGCTGCGGGAGATTGACGGTATGGCAAGCGTCGAGGCCGTCTCAGCCGCGATCGCCGGGATCATCGATGAGGTAACGGCCGAAAAATCGAAACAATACTGAGGGTGAATCCGCGTCAAAAAGGGGCGTGGAAGGGTTGGTACAAAAGGGAAATAAGCGGTTGACGGGGCGAGTTCGCCCCCTATAAGTAGCGGCCTTCGCGAAGGGCCCTTGTCTCGCCGCGCCGGTATGGCGTTGGGCGGTCATTGGCGTTGCGCTGGCATTTCGAGAAGTTTCAAGGCCTATCCCGAAAGGGTGCTGGCGGACGTTCAGGAGAGGCAGTTGGCCCGTATCGCAGGTGTAAACCTTCCGACGGCGAAGCGCGTTGAAGTCGCGCTCACCTATATTCACGGCATCGGACCGGCCAAGGCGAAGGAGATCACCGGCAAGCTGGGCATCGAGCCGGCACGCCGCGTCAATCAGCTGACGGACGCTGAAGTCCTCCGGATCCGCGAGACGATCGACTCAGATTACCTGGTCGAGGGCGACCTGCGCCGCGAAGTTGCGATGAACATCAAGCGCCTGATGGACCTGGGCTGCTATCGCGGTCTGCGTCACCGCAAGGGCCTGCCGGTTCGCGGCCAGCGCACCCACACGAACGCCCGTACCCGCAAAGGCCCCGCAAAGGCCATCGCCGGCAAGAAGAAGTAGGATAGGACATGGCTCGCGAAGCAGCAGCGGCCGGCGACAAGGGCCGGGTCAAAAAACGGGAACGCAAGAATATCGCGTCGGGCGTGGCCCACGTGAATGCGTCCTTCAACAACACGATCATCACGATCACCGACGCGCAGGGCAACACCATCTCTTGGTCGTCCGCCGGCACGATGGGCTTTAAGGGCTCGCGGAAGTCGACGCCTTACGCCGCCCAGGTCGCCGCCGAGGATGCCGGCAAGAAGGCGATGGAGCACGGCATGCGCACGCTTGAAGTGCTCGTGCATGGCCCGGGTTCGGGCCGCGAGTCGGCGCTGCGCGCGCTGCAGGCGGTCGGCTTCACCGTCACCACCATTCACGACACCACCGCCGTACCCCATAACGGCTGCCGCCCGCCGAAGCGCCGCCGCGTCTAACGCGCGTTCGTCTTTAGGTCTGGCACTACTGAAGAGGTTCCATCCATGGCGATGTCCGCCGGTTCGGTGAACGACAAGAACTGGAAAGACCTGATCCGCCCCAACCGCCCGGTTGTGGAGCACGATCGGGATGCGCAGCGTCGCGCCAAGCTCGTGATCGAGCCGCTCGAGCGTGGTTTCGGCACGACGCTCGGCAATGCCTTGCGCCGTGTACTTCTTTCCTCGCTGCAGGGCGCTGCCATCACCGGCATCCAGATCGATGGCGTGGTGCATGAGTTCTCGTCCATCCCGGGCGTGCGTGAAGACGTGACCGACATCGTGCTGAACCTCAAGCGCGTCGCGATCCGGATGGTCTCCGACACGCCCAAGCGCATGACCCTGAAGGCTACCGGCGGCGGCCCGATCCGCGCCGGCCAGATAGAGGTTTCGGGCGATATCGAAATCCTGAACCCCGACCACATCATCTGCCATCTCGACGAAGGCTCGGAGCTTCGCATGGAGTTCACGGTCGCCACCGGCAAAGGGTATGTTCCTGCCGACCGCAACCGTCCGGATGACGCACCTCTCGGCTACATCCCCATCGACTCGATCTTCTCGCCCGTCGAGCGCGTTGGCGTTTTCGTCGAAGACACGCGCGCCGGCCAGGTGCTGGACTATGACAAGCTCACCCTCGACGTGCAGACTGACGGTTCGGTCACGCCGGAAAACGCTGTCGCGTACGCTGCCCGGATCCTGCAGGACCAGCTGCAGCTGCTGATCACCTTCGACGAGCCGGTTGCGGCCTCGGCGTCTGACGACGAGCCGGATCTGGGGTTCAACCCGGTGCTGCTCAAGAAGGTCGACGAACTGGAGCTTTCGGTGCGCTCGGCCAATTGCCTGCGCAACGACAACATTGTCTACATCGGCGACCTCATCCAGAAGTCCGAGGCGGAAATGCTCCGCACGCCGAACTTCGGCCGCAAGTCGCTCAACGAGATCAAGGAAGTACTCGCCTCGATGGGCCTCCACCTTGGCATGGACGTTCCGTCCTGGCCGCCGGAGAACATCGAAGAGCTCGCCAAGAAATACGAAGACCACACCTGATACAGGAGCCGGCCCGGTGAGGGCTGGAGAGTGACATGCGCCACGGTTTTGCGCTCCGGAAGTTCAATCGCACCGCCTCGCATCGCAAGGCGATGTTCGCCAATATGTCAGGCGCGCTGATCCGCCATGAGCAGATCACCACGACGCTGCCAAAGGCGAAGGAGCTCAAGTCGGTCGTCGACAAGCTGATTACGCTCGGCAAGAAGGGCGGGCTCTCGAACCGCCGTCTCGCGGCCGCCCAGCTTAAGGAAGACGACGTCGTGGTGAAGCTCTTCGGCCCGTTGGCCGAGCGCTACAAAAACCGCGCTGGCGGCTACACGCGGGTGCTCAAGGCTGGCTTCCGCCATGGCGATAACGCCCCGCTGGCGATCATCGAGTTGGTGGACCGCGACGAAGACGCCAAGGGCGCTGACGACAAGGCCCGCGCTGCAGCTGGCAACGAAGCTGCCGCCGAATAGGGCGAAACGATCCTGCCGATTGCAAAAAGGCCGCCCGCAGGGGCGGCCTTTTTTGTTGTTCTGACCGGCGCCGAAGATGCTCAGGAGCCTTGTTTGCGCCGGAATCCACACCCTATTTTCCGGCGTGGACAGCGCGTGAGTCTCGGCCCGCGCGCGCGGAGACAGGGCATGAACAGGCAGAACATCATCCTGGCTGCATCGGCAGGGCTCGCAACCGCGCTTGCTATGCTGGCGGTGCCAGCGGTCGGCCAGATGCTGAACCAGGGTACGCCGCCCGCGGCCGTCGCGCCGCTTCAGGCCAGCCCCGAGCCCGCCCCCCAGGAAATCGTTCCGCAGACGCAGGCCGGGCTCCAGCAATCCTTCGCCCCCGTGGTGCGCCGCACGGCGCCGGCCGTCGTCAATGTCTATTCCTCCGTCAATGTCACGCGCTCGAATTGCCAGTGGGCAGGCACGCCCTGGGAAGCCTACTGCCGCAATGCCCAGACGCGCTCGGAGCGGGTGGAGAACTCGCTGGGTTCAGGGGTGATTGTCGGCGCGGACGGCGTCATCGTCACCAACAACCATGTCGTGGAGGGTGGAGACGCGTTTCGTGTCGTGCTCAATGACCGCCGCGAATTTCCGGCCGAGCTCGTGATGAAGGACCCGCGCACGGACCTCGCCGTGCTCCGCATCGATACCAAGGGTCAGCAGCTGCCCTCGCTGCCCTTCGCCGACACGCGCGCGCTCCAGGTGGGCGACATCGTGCTGGCGATCGGCAACCCGTTCGGCGTCGGCCAGACGGTTACCAGCGGCATCGTTTCGGCGCTGGCGCGCACCGATGTCGGCGTGTCGGACTATTCATCCTTCATCCAGACGGACGCTTCGATCAACCCCGGCAACTCCGGAGGCGCGCTCGTTGACATGCAGGGCCGGCTGGTCGGCGTGAACTCCATGATCTTTTCGCGTGGCGGAGGTTCCAACGGCATCGGTTTCGCGATCCCCGCGGAGATGGCCAAGCGCGTGGTCGATGCGGCCGTTAATGGCGGCACGCTTGTGCGCCCTTGGCTGGGCGCAAAAAGCGAAGTCATCGACAGCGCCAAGGCGGCCGCCCTCGGTCTTGACCGCCCGCGCGGCGTTCTGATCGCAGATATCTATCCGGGTGGTCCTGCCGATCGTGGGGGCTTGCGGGAGGGCGATGTCGTGCTGAACGTCGATGGCCGTGAGGTGTTCGACGATCGTGGCATGAAGTTCATCGCCGCGACCAAGGCGGCCGGCGAGACAGTGAGCCTTTCCATCCTGCGCAATGGACGACCACAGCAGATCAATGTGCGCCTCGCCCCGCCGCCTGGCGCTTCGCAGCAGGAACTGGTTCAGGTGCAGGGCGCCAATCCTTTCGCAGGGGCCGTGGTCGTTGAATTGACCCCGGCGCTGGGCGAGGAGATCGGCCTCGACGCCTTCGGCGGCGGTATGCTGGTCTACAGTGTTCCGCGCCGGACCATCGCCGGGAATGTCGGCTTCCAGCCGGGCGACATCATCCGCGAGATCAACGGAACGGCGATCCGGACCAAGCGTGATTTCGACGCTGCGCTGAAACGCGCCGAATCCAGTCCGCCCGCAACCTGGCGGCTCGCGACGGAACGCAACGGCCAGCGCATCGAATCGGAGCTTCGAGGCCGCATCTGACGGGTGGATGCGAGGCGACCATCGCGCTAGATCAGGCATGTGACCGACCTGTTCCAAGCCGCTGGACTTACCGACGATGCGCCGCGGCCGCTGGCCGACCGACTGCGCCCGGAAAGCATCGAAGACGTGGTCGGGCAGGATCACCTGCTGAGCCTCGAGGCCCCGATTGGCCGTATGCTTGCGCAGGGCCGCCTCGCGAGCCTGATCCTCTGGGGGCCGCCCGGCACTGGCAAGACCACTATCGCGCGGCTCCTGGCCAAGCGCGCCAACCTGGATTTTGAGCAGCTCTCGGCGATCTTCTCCGGCGTGAAGGATCTCCGCGCCGCTTTTGAGGCAGCCGAGGGTCGACGGGCGGCGGGCAAGGGCACGCTGCTATTCGTTGACGAGATACACCGCTTCAACCGCGCCCAACAGGATGGCTTTCTGCCATTCGTCGAACGCGGCGTAGTGACACTCGTCGGCGCCACAACCGAGAACCCCAGTTTCGAACTCAATGGCGCGCTGCTGTCGCGTACGCAGGTGATGGTGCTGAAGCGGCTGGACGACGCCGCGCTTGGCAGGCTCCTGTGGCGGGCGGAGGCGCTTTATGGGAAATCGGCGCCGCTGACGGAGGACGGCAAGGCTGCGCTGATGGCGATGGCCGATGGCGACGGCCGCTACTTCCTCAATCTCGTCGAGGAGGTGTTTGCTTGGAGCCGCAAGACGCCCATCGACGCCAGCAGCCTCATGGCCGCGCTGCAAAAGCGCGCGCCGAGCTACGACAAGGATCGCGAGGAGCACTACAATCTCATCTCCGCCTGGCACAAGGCGACCCGCGGGTCTGACCCCGATGCGGCGCTCTATTGGTTCTGTCGCATGCTTGAAGGCGGCGAAGACCCGCTCTTTCTGGCCCGCCGCATGATCCGCGCGGCCAGCGAGGATGTCGGGCTTGCCGACCCCACGGCACTCATGATCTGCAACGAGGCGGCTGTCGCCTATGAACGCCTCGGATCGCCGGAGGGCGAGTTGGCGCTGGCGCAGGCCTGTATCCATCTTGCGACGGCGCCCAAATCCAATGCGGCGTATGTGGCCTACAAAGCGGCGCGCGCCGCAGCGCGTGAAACTGGCTCGCTGATGCCTCCCGCCCACATCCTCAACGCGCCGACAGGGATGATGAAGCAGCTTGGCTACGGTTCGGGCTATCAATACGACCATGACGCTGCCGACAGCTTCTCCGGTCAGAACTACTTCCCGAACGAAATGGAACGCCAGGAGTTCTACCAGCCCAAAGGCGTCGGCCGAGAAGCTGCAATCCGAGAGAAGCTCGAGCAATGGGCGAAGCTGCGTCGCGAGCGCTCCCGTGGTTAAGGGCGTGAAGCGCAACTATGAAGGTCTTCCGGTGAGCGACGAAGACCGCGATTTTGCGCGCGGTCTGGTCATCCACGAGGACAGTGGACTAATCGCCTTCAACAAGCCTCCGGGACTGCCGGTGCAGACCCGCAATCCGGATGACCGCACGCTTGATCGGCTCATGGCCGCGTTCGCGCGTTCGAATGGCAAACGCCCGCGGTTGGTGCACCGGCTGGATGCGCAGACATCCGGGGTGATCGTCGCCGCGAAGACGCAACCGGCCGCCGCCATCCTGAGCCGCGCCTTTGCGGAGCGGCTGGTCGAGAAGACCTATCTGGCGGTAGTGACCGGCTCCCCGCTTGCCGAAGGGGAAACCGAGTTTGCGATGCCGCTCACCCGGCATATTGCGAGGCCCGGTCTAGAACTGATGCGCGCTGCGCGGCCCGGCGATAAAGCTAGTCAGGCCGCGGTCACGCGCTGGCGCATGCTGGCAAGCTCCGGGCCGGTTCACCTGCTCTGTGTTGCCCCGCAGACCGGGCGGATGCACCAGATCCGCGCCCACCTCTCCATTGCAGGCCGCCCGATCCTCGGCGACCCCTATTATGGCGGCGCGTCGACGCTCAAGGGTGAACCGGTTCCTCGCCTTATGCTCCATGCCTTCAAGCTCGATACTCCCCATCCCACCGCCGGCGGACGGATCGTGCTGAGCGCGCCGCCCCCGGACGACTTCCTGGCGGTGCTCAGCGCTGAAGGGCTGGCAATGCCGGCCGATCTGGCCAGCGGCGCCGGTTAGCCCTATGAGCGGGCCTGCATGTTCAACATCCTTCTCGTAGCCCTCGGAGGCGGCCTCGGCGCAGCGGTGCGCTTCGGCGTGTCGCTGGCGCTGCCCATGCGCGACAGTGGTTGGCCGGTGGCGACTTTCTTTGTGAACGTGTCAGGCAGCCTGGCGATTGGCCTGCTTGCTGGTTGGCTGTCGACGCGTGGCGATGCGAGCGAGATCTGGCGCCTGTTTCTCGGTGTTGGCGTCTTGGGCGGCTTCACCACCTTTTCCGCCTATTCACTCGATACGATGCGCATGATCGAGCGCAATGACTGGCTTGGCGCTGCGACCTATTCCGCAGGCTCAGTTATCGCCGGGCTCGCTGCCGTGGCCATCGGCCTGATGATCGCGAAGAGAGTGCTCGGATGAGCTGGAATGTCGGGCAGGTCATCAATCTTTGCGTCGAGGCGGACGAGGACGACACGCGTCTCGATCGCTGGCTGAAACGCAAGTTTCATGGTCTCACCCAGGGCCAGATCGAGAAGGCGTGCCGCACGGGTGAGATCCGCCTCGACGGCGCACGAGCAAAAGCCAACACACGGGTGAAGGCAGGCCAGACCGTGCGCATTCCGCCGATGTCAGCCGCGAAGGATCGCGCGGTCGACGACGACGAGAAACTGCGTGCGCGCGTGAAATCGTCGGATGCCGACATGATGCGTGCGCTCGTGATCTACGAGGACGATCATGTCATCGCGCTCAACAAGCCGCCGGGGCTTGCGGTGCAGGGCGGCACGGGGACGACGCGCCATATCGATGCGCTGTCGCGCGCGCTGGTGCCCGACACCGCTGAGAAGCCGCGGCTGGTTCACCGGCTCGATCGGGATACGTCGGGCGTTCTGGTGCTCGCCAAGACGGTGGGAACGGCGAACCGGCTGGGCAAGCTCTTCCGCTCGCGCGAACTCGACAAGATCTATTGGGCAGTCGTGCTCGGTGTACCGCATCCGACCACCGGCGACATTCGCGGCTGGATGATCAAGTCGACCGGCCCCAAGGACGATAAGGAGAAGATGCGCTCCGCCGAGCAGAACGAGAAGGGTGCGGTTCACGCCGTGACGCTCTATTCGGTGGTGCAGAATGCCGGGCGCAAGGCTGCCTGGGTGGCGTTGAAGCCTGAAACCGGGCGTACGCACCAGCTACGCTTCCACATGGCGGGCATCGGCTGTGCCATCGTGGGTGACCGCAAGTATACGTGCGACCGCGAGCTGCCGCAGGGCCTCGCCGAGGGGCTGCACCTGCACGCGCGGGCGCTGCGTCTGCCCAACCCCGGCGGACGCGATATCGAGATTGTCGCCGACCTGCCGACACACATGGTGCACACATTCGATGTGCTCGGCTTCGACGCCGACAGCGCCGACAACTTCTTCGACCTGCGCAAGCCGAGGCGCGTGCGATGAGCGACGACCCTGACAGGCCGGCTCAGTATGCCAGAGGCGTAAAGGGGGAGATCGACCAGCGGCCGAAGCGTTTCTACCGCGAAGCAACGGCGGCTGCGGTTCAGTCAGGCTGGACCGTGTTGCTCGATCAGCGCGCCCTGCGCTCGCCTGCGGGCCAGCCGTTCATCGTGCCAACGCAAGAGCTTGCCCAGACGGTCGCCGGCGAGTGGCAGGTGCAGGGCGAGCGCATCGACCTCGCGACGATGTTCAATACACGGCAGGTCTATGGCGTGCTCGATCGGCCGGAAGATGCCGCCGCAGCGCTGGCGGCGCAGGTAGCGCGATACGCTGAGACGGACCTGCTCTGCTATCTCGCCGAAGGTCCAGCAGTGCTCCGTGATCGGCAGGAAGCTGGCTGGGCACCCCTGCGCGAATGGGCGGAGGAGCTCGGCATCGTGTTGAGGCCGAGTGTGGGCATCATGCCGAAGGCGCAACCTGCAGCCTCCATCGAAGCCATACGGGCGCATGCGCTCGGTCTCGACCGCTTCCGGCTGGCGGGGTTCGCACATGGCGTGGCGCTGTTCGGCTCTGCCATCCTGGGGCTGGCAGTCGAGCGCGGGCGGCTGACCGCCGCAGAGGCCTATGAGCTTTCACGCATCGACGAGGCCTATCAGGCGTCGCAATGGGGCGAGGACGCTGATGCTGTTCGCCGCACCGAAAGCGCGCGCGTGGACGCAAGAGCTCTGGATATGTGGTTCGCCGCGCTGGCGCCGGCTTAAGCCATCCCAGCCCGTTGCGCACAGGCATAGGCAAACTGCGCGAGCGGCGCGACCCGGCCTTCGTTCTGAGCGGCGGCGGCGTTCGAAGCCGTGCCGTCACGCACGCGCCCGACAATGCCCTGGAGGATGCCCGCCAGACGGAAGGCGTTATAGGCAAAGTAGAACTCGAGTCCGGGGAGGTCCTTGCGGCCGGTGAGTTCGCAGTAGCGGGCGACGTACTGCTCCTTGTTCGGAATGCCGTAGCCCGGCTTGTCGACCACGCCGCCAATGCTCGGACGCTGCGGATCGTTGGACGGCATCACCCATGACATCAGGTGATAGGTGAAGTCGGCAAGGGGATCGCCCAGCGTCGACAACTCCCAGTCAAGGACCGCAATCACCTTCGGTTCGGTGGGATGCAGGATCATGTTGTCGATCCGGTAGTCGCCATGAACGATCGTCGTCGTCTCGCCAGGCGGGATGTTCTTCGGCAACCAGTCGATCAGTCTGTCCATCTCCGGAATCTTCACGGTCTCCGAGAGCTGGTACTGCTTGGTCCAGCGGTGAATCTGGCGCGCGATGTAGTCACCCTCCTTGCCGAAGCCTTCGAGGCCGGCTTTGCGCCAGTCGACCGTGTGAAGGGCTGCAAAGGTGGAGACTTTCGCATCGTAGATCGCTGCGCGCTGGGCCGGCGTGTAATCGGGCAGGGTCGCATCCCAGATGATCCGCCCCTCGACCATGTCCATGATGTAGAACATGGTGCCGATGACACTGTCGTCCTCGCAAAGGCCATAGGGCCTCGCGACCGGATAGCCGAGCGGATGTAGCGCCGCGATGATGCGGTACTCACGATCCACCGCATGGGCGGAGGGCAGCAGCTTGCCGGGCGGCTTGCGCCGCATGACGTATTTTGTTGTGGGTGTGATCAGCTGGTAGGTCGGGTTGGATTGTCCTCCCTTGAACTGGCGAACCATGAGCGGACCCCTGTAGCCCTCAACATGCGCCTCCATCCAGGTCGCGAGCTTCGCTTCGTCGAAACGATGGCTCTCGGCGACATCCTTGGTGCCGGAGAAGAGGTCGGTCGGATTCGCGTCGGTCATGTCCTGCCCTGCCAATTCCTGGCCGATCTTGCGCCGGCATCCTGCTGAAAGGTTAACCTGCTAAACACCGTTCCGGGCGCGAGGTCGAGAGACTTTGTCGCTCAAGGGTCAATCCCGCCCCAGCGCCCGCCAGCCAATGTCACGGCGACAGAAGCCGTCGGGCCAGTCGATGCAGTCTACCGCCTGATAGGCGCGCGCCACGGCTTCCTTGAGCGTGGGGCCAGTTGCCGTGACGTTCAGGACGCGGCCGCCATTGGCGATGATGTCGTCGCCCTTGCGCGCTGTGCCGGCATGGAAGACTGTAACGCCGTCTACCTTGCCCGCGGCATCGAGGCCACGGATCGCGCCCCCCTTTTTCGGCTCGCCCGGATAGCCGGCGCCCGCCATCACGACGGTGACCGCCGGATCGGAAAAGCGCTCAAGCCGTTTGCACCCGGCAAGTCCGCCCGTGGCGCACGCCAGCAATTGCGGCAGCGGATCCTCCTTCAGTCGGGTCATGATCACCTGGCACTCCGGATCGCCGAAGCGGCAGTTGTACTCGACCACGCGTGGGCCGTGCGCCGCATCGATCATAAGGCCGACGAAGAGCACGCCGCGGTAGGGCCTTCCCTCCTGCCGCATCCCCGTGATCGTGGGCGTCACGATCGTGTCCATCACCCGCTGCTGCATCTCGGCGTCTAGGATCGGCGCAGGCGAATAGGCGCCCATACCACCCGTGTTGGGACCCGTATCGCCATCGCCCACGCGCTTGTGGTCCTGCGCGCCGGCGAGCGGCACCGCCGTTTCACCATCGCAGAGCGCGAAGAAGCTCGCCTCCTCACCGCGCATAAACTCCTCGATCACGAGGGAGGATGAAGCCGCGCCGAACTTTCCACCCAGCATGGCGTCGATCTCCGCCTCGGCCTCCGCGCGTGACGCGGCGATGACGACGCCCTTGCCTGCCGCCAGACCGTCGGCCTTGAGGACGTAGGGCGGACCATCGAACGTCGCCAAATAGTGCTTCGCTCCCGCCGCCTCATTGCCCATGAAGCGCTGGTAACGCGCCGTCGGAATGTTGTGTCGCGCCATGAAGTCCTTGGAGAATCCCTTCGATCCTTCAAGCACCGCTGCGCGCGCCGATGGGCCGAAAACCGGAATATCGATGGCGCGCAGGCGATCGGCGAGACCCATCACCAGTGGAACTTCCGGCCCCACAACGACAAGATGCGGCCGCTCGATCCGCGCAAGATCGACCAGCCCCTCTATGTTGTCGGCCGCGACAGGGACGCAGTCGGCGAGTTCGCCGATGCCCGGATTGCCCGGCGCCGCAATGATCCGCGAGACGCGCGGGCTCTGCTTCAGCCGCCAGGCCAGGGCATGTTCGCGGCCCCCTCCGCCGACAATGAGAATCTTCATGAAGGTTTCCCAATTGTCCGGATCGGGGTCTATACTGCTCTCCGGATTAATATGGCCGCCGCCCAGGAGACAAGGCTAGTCTCCCGGCAACCCGGCTTGGGAGGGGAGTGCAGGCACATTGCCATGGTCGACAGGGTCGCTTTCTCCCGCGACACCGACCTGACCGGGCTGTGGTCGGGTGCGTACTGGTATTCTGCGAGGCCAATGCCCACGCCCTTCACAGCGCACATCATCGAGACTGGCGGAAATCTTACCGGCACGACGCTCGAGCCTGCCACCTTCGGCTCGCCCGGCCTCTCCGAATTGTCGGCCGATATCAGCGGCGCCCGTGGCGGATCAGACGTCGCGTTTACAAAGCGCTATCATCCCGCCCAAGGCGTTCATGGCGACCCGATCCGTTATGCCGGCACGGTCGACGACACACTGACCAGCATCGAGGGCGAGTGGCGCCTGCCCAGTGGATTTTCGGGCCGGTTCGTGCTGGTCCGCGCCTCGCGCGGCGTGAATGCGAAGGCCAGAAGGCGCAAGGCTGCCGCAACGCTTGAGATCAGGCGTTAGCCGATCGAATAATGTGGGCATGGACGAGCTTTCCGAATCGCAAGCGCATCCCGGCTCCAATTCACCGGAGATGACGGTCTCCGAACTCGCCGGCGCCCTCAAGCGCACGGTGGAGGAGACCTACGCCTTCGTGCGCGTGCGTGGCGAGCTGGGCCGCGTCGTGCTGGCTAAGTCGGGGCATCTCTATTTCGACATAAAGGATGAGAGCGCGACGCTGAACACCATCATGTGGAAAGGCAATGCCGGCCGGCTGCCGTTCAAACCCGAGGAGGGGCTGGAAGTGGTGGCCGAGGGAAAGCTCTCGACCTACCCCGGCCGCTCCAACTATCAATTGATCGCCGATCGGATGCGCCCGGCCGGCGTCGGCGCGCTGATGCAGCTCTTGGAGGAGCGCAAGAGGAAGCTAGCGGCCGAAGGTCTATTTGCGCCCGAACGCAAGAAACTGCTGCCCTTCCTCCCGGCCGTCATCGGAGTGGTGACAAGCCCGACTGGCGCAGTGATCCGTGATATCCTCCATCGTGTGCGCGACCGCTTTCCGGTTCGGGTGATCATCTGGCCCGCGCTGGTGCAGGGCGAACGCGCGGCCGACGAGGTCGCTGCGGGCATACGGGGGTTCAACGCGCTGGAGGCGGGCGGCGCAATCCCGCGACCCGAGGTGATCATCGTGGCCCGAGGCGGCGGGTCGATCGAAGACCTCTGGCCGTTCAACGAGGAGCGTGTTGTCCGCGCTGCCGCCGAGAGCGCGATCCCACTGATCTCCGCGGTCGGGCATGAGACGGATACCACGCTGATCGACTACGCCTCGGACCGCCGCGCGCCGACGCCGACCGGCGCGGCGGAGATGGCGCTGCCGGTCCGCGCCGACCTCCTGGCGCAGGTGGCGACACTGGGCGCGCGCCTGGAGCGGCGGATGTCAGGCGGTATGGAAAAGCGTCGTCTCGAACTGCGCTCGGCCGTCGGGCGATTGCCCAAACCCGACGTGCTGCTGGCCCGGGCGCGGCAACGACTCGATCTTGCGTCTGAGCGGTTCGGTGGCTCGTTGTCGCGCATGCTGGCGCGCAAGCGGGCGCGGTTCGATCAGGCGAGCGGCGGGTTGCGGCCGGCCACCTTGCGTCGGGAAGTGGCAGCGAGGCGAGGCGAGATTGCGCGGCTGTCGGCGAGGCTGTCGCCGGCGATGTTGCGACGCCTGGCGCGCGCGCAGGACGCGCTGCAGCAGCAGGCGCGGGTGCTCCAGTCGGTCTCCTACGAACGGGTACTGACGCGGGGCTTTGCGTTGGTGACGCGGGCCGATGGCGCACTGGTGCGTTCGGCGGCGAGCGTTGCCGATGGCGATACAGTGCAGCTGCGGTTTGCCGATGGTGAGGTTGCAGCGACTGCCGGGGTGGGGACGCCCGTTCCGCGTCCACCAACGCCACCGGCGCACGATGCCTCGCCTCGCCCGCGCATACGGCGGCGCACACGCAACGAGGACGATCAGGGCGACCTGTTCTAGGAGACCGGCATGCGCCTGCCCCTCGCCGCCCTCGCGTTGCTGGCCACCTCCTGCGCCACCACGCAGCACCCGCCCGCGGGCACGGACGCCGACACGGTCGCATGGTGGGGCATCACCGGCGACCTTTCCAGCGATGCGATGGAGGGACGCGATACGGGGTCTGCAGGATATGACCGCGCAGCGAAGTATGTCGCGGAGCGGTTTGCCAAGGCGGGTCTGCAGCCTGCGGGTGAGAACAGTACCTGGTTCCAGACCCTACCATTGCAGGAGTTGCGGGTCGAGAAGGAGGGGACTTCATTTGAACTCGTGAGCAATCTGCATGGGGTGGGAGACAGAGTCCTGTCCGCGACGACAACAACCACGCTCGAATTTCTCCGCGACATTACCGTTCGTCCAATCCGATCACTTCCTTCGCAGCTAGATGCATCGCTCGCCTTTCGTGGCTATTGCTCGCCGCAGGAGATGACCGAGGTTGAGGAAAGTGTTGTCGTCTGCTTTGGCTCGCGGCGCGCCGGTGTGACAACTGCTGTCCAACGCCTGGACGCTGCCGCCAAGGCAGGTGCCGCCGCCATCATCAATGTCGATGACGCAGGCTTCAACATCGAACCCCCGCGCTGGCCGGAGGCCTATGCGCGCGCACTTTCATTTCGGGAGTCTTCAGTCGTGAGCTACCCCCGCATGCCCGCAATGCGTCTCAGCTCTGAAGGCTTCGCCACGATGATGAATCAATACCGCGAGAATGCTGCTGCCATCTTGCCCGACGATGACTTGCCAAGCGTTCTTGCTATTGCTGAGTCTGGCCACTCGGCCGCTGCTATTCTGAAGGCCGGCGCCGCGTCCCAGCCTTTGCCCAGTTTCGACATTCCAACCCGCCTACGGGCCACCTTCAATCAGTCTGTGCGCCAGCTCCAATCCGACAATATCCTCGCCATCCTGCCCGGGACTGACCCGGTGCTGAAGGAAGAGTTCGTCATCGTGTCGGCGCACCTCGACGGCTATGGCTACGGCGAGCCCGTGAATGGAGACGCGCTCTATAACGGCGCGTTTGACGATGCGGCCTATGTTGCGACGCTGATCCGGCTGGCGGAGAGACAAGCGGGCAGGGGGTTCAAGCGGTCGGTTCTCTTTGCGGCCTATACTGGCGAGGAAAAGGGCCTGCTCGGGTCGACCTGGTTTGCCTCGCACCTCACCATTCCGAAGGAGAAGATCGCGGCCGTCGTGAACCTCGACCAGCTGCGGCCGCTCTTCCCGCTGAAGATTCTCACCATGCATGCGATCGACGACACGACGCTGGTCAACAATGTCCGCCGCGTGGCGGACGCGATGGGCATCGAGATCCGGCCGGATCTCGAACCCGAGCGCAATCTCAACCAGCGCACTGATCATTGGCCGTTCCTGCGCATGGGCGTGCCGGCGACTAATTTCGTGTTCGGCTTCGATCCGGGAACGGAGGCAGAAAAGAGGTACCGCGAATGGTACCAGACCCGTTATCACCGCCCGCAGGACGACATGAATCAGCCGCTCGACTGGGGCGCGGCACGCGACATGAACACGTTCCTTTACCGGCTGGTGGAGGACATCGCGAACGACCCGATCCGTCCAAGCTTTGTTGCGGGGAGCCCGTCCGCCCCGAATTGACGACGGAACTGACAGGCCGTCGCCGACGGCCTCACAGCTGGACGAACACCGCCTTGAGGTCGAGATATTCGTCTATGCCGTATTTCGAGCCTTCGCGGCCGATGCCGGATTCCTTAACGCCGCCGAAGGGGGAGACTTCAGTGGAAATGAGGCCGGTGTTGAGCCCGACCATGCCGTATTCAAGGGCCTCGCTGACGCGCCACGAACGGGCGAGGTCGCGGGTGTAGGCGTAGGCGGCAAGGCCTGCGCGGCTGTTGTTGGCGAGCCGGAGCGCTTCATCCTCGGTCCTGAAGCGGACAAGACCGGCGACAGGGCCAAAGGTTTCTTCGCGTGTGAGCAATGCATCCGGAGCGACATCGCGCAGAACGGTGGGCTGGTAGAACGTTCCGCCATTGCTGTCACGGGCGGCGCCGGCGAGGACTTTCGCGCCATGGCCGAGCGCGTCAGCAACATGCGCCTCGACCTTCTGCAGCGCTTTCGCGTTGATGAGCGGGCCCTGTGTGGTGACGCCGGCGAGGCCGTCGCCCACCACGAGCCGGCTGGCCTTCTCGGCCAGCAGTTTCGCGAAGGCGTCGTAGACGCCATCCTGCACATAGATTCGGTTGGCGCAGACGCAGGTCTGGCCGGTGTTGCGGAATTTCGAGACGATCGCGCCGGCTGCGGCGGCTTCGAGATCGGCGTCATCGAAGACGAGGAAAGGCGCATTGCCGCCGAGTTCGAGCGAGACGCGTTTCACCGTGCCGGCGCACTGGGCGGCGAGCTTCTTGCCCACCGGCGTCGAGCCCGTGAAGGTGAACTTGGCGATGCGCGGGTCCTCGGTGAGGACGCGGCCGATCGGCTCCGCATCGCCCGTGACGATGTTCAGCACGCCGGGCGGCAGGCCCGCCTCCTCGGCCAGCACGGCCAGCGCGAGGGCGGAATAGGGCGTAAGCTCGGATGGCTTGAGAACGACGGTGCAGCCGGCGGCGATGCCGGGCGCCACCTTGCGCGTGATCATGGCGGCGGGGAAATTCCACGGCGTGATCGCGCCGACGACGCCAACGGGCTGCTTCAGCACCATGATCCGGCGGTCGGTTGCGGGAGCGGGGATCGTGTCGCCGTAGACGCGCTTGGCCTCCTCGCCATACCATTCGAGAAAGGCGCCGGCATAGGCGATTTCCGCACGCGCCTCGGCCAGCGGCTTGCCCTGCTCGGCCGTCATCAGGCGGGCAAGGTCTTCCTGGTGTTCGAGCATCAGTTCGTTCCAACGGCGCATGATCTTCCCGCGCGCCGCGGCGGTCTCCCCCCGCCATTTGGGAAGCGCTGATGCAGCTGCTGCAACGGCAGCCTCAGCGTTAGCCTTGCCGAGATTAGGGATCGCGCCGATCACGCCGCCGGTTGCGGGATTGCGTACTTCGATACTGGGATCGCCTACCCATTTTCCGCCAATATAGCATTGCTGGCTGAACAGGGCGGCGCGTCTAAGCCCTATGCGGGAAAGTTCGCCAGTCTCAGTGCCGGGCATAGATGGTCTCCGCTGCTGGGCGAGATATCGGCCGATGCGCGTCGCAGGGCAAGCTCAGGACGGGCGGCGAGGGATGAGCGGGCAGTCGGCCGTGGCGAAAGGCTTGAGGTCGGCCTCGTCCTTACTCCGTGCGGCGGCCTGTTCCTCCGTAAGCCACACGAGCCCGCGCGTGGCGCAGCGCATACCGTAGTCGAAAGTAGCGCTCATGTTCGCCCTATCAACGGCGAGCGAGCCGCCGAACTCCACGTCGGT
>JBEAMJ010000046.1:0-94207 GCA_041166025.1 Pseudomonadota bacterium
CAAATCGGGACGGTCGTCCGCGATCGTTACCGGTCCACGGACAGTGGGGCCATAGCTCAGTTGGGAGAGCGCTTGCATGGCATGCAAGAGGTCGTCGGTTCGATTCCGTCTGGCTCCACCAGCTTCCGCCCGTTTCACGACAGGCCGAGGCTGACTGTCTCCTCCTGACTGCGAAGCCTTCCGTGCGGCACAGACCGAGGTTGGGCGCCATCGCGCCGGGCGCGTCTGCAACGCAAACGACCCGCGAGTTCATCGCGGGCCGTTCTGTGCATTGCGGCGCCGGGGGAAGACCTAGCGGTCCTCTTCCTCTTCGTCCTCGACCTCCAGATCGTCGTCGTCGAGATCGTCTTCTTCGTCGATAACGGTCAGGTCATCGTCGTCGTCGTCGTCGAGGTCTTCATCGTCGTCATCGTCGTCGTCGAAATCGTCATCGTCGTCATCGTCGTCGGTTTCGAGAACCTCGTCCTCTTCCAGGTCGACGGCATCTTCTTCCTCGTCTTCCGTGTCGTCGTCTTCATCCTCGTCGTCGGAGTCCTCATCGTCCTCCTCCTCGTCTTCGTCCTCGATGTCGTCTTCGTCTTCTTCCTCTGAGGCCACGGCGGCGGGTTTCTTAGCGGACGAGGTCGTGGGCTTTGGCTTGGCGGCGGCGCGTTTGGGCTTGGCCGTTTCGCTTACGCCTTCGAGGACGGTCTTGCACTTCGGGCAAACGGGCGGGTGCTTGCCGAGATCGTAGAATCTGGAGCCGCATTCTGGGCAGATATGCTTCTCGCCGAGGTCCGTGTTCGCCAAGGTCATTTCCCCATGCTTGGGTCGGCGCTTGCCATGTCTGTGCGAGGCTGTAAAGCGCTTCTGTTCCGCCCGCCAGATGGGGCGATGCGGGGCTATCCACAAGGCTCAGAGGCCGATGCGCGCGCGCTCAAGATACGTGGCCCGGATTGCAGGCAGCATCCGCGCGCCGGGCGATAAATCCTGTTCGCACAGGGCGATCATGATGGCCGCCGTTGCCGCAGGCGAGTCTTCCGTGACTGGCCTGCTTGAGGGCGAGGACGTGCTCAACACAGCACGCGCAGCGAGGGCTCTGGGCGCCGGCATTGAACGCGCGGGCGCGAACGCGTGGACCATCGAGGGCGTCGGCGCGCGCGGTTTCTCTCCTCCGGCGGGCGATCTCGACTTCGGCAATTCCGGCACAGGCGCGCGCCTCATGATGGGACTGGTCGGCGGGCACGACGTGACGGCGCGTTTCGTCGGCGATGCGTCCCTGTCGTCGCGCCCGATGGAGCGCGTTTTGAAGCCCCTGCGCGAAATGGGTGTTGTCGCTGAGACGGCGCCAGGCGGCCGACTCCCGGCGATTATCCAGGGTGGGCGGCTAAAGGCGATCCGCTATGCCCCGCCGGAAGCTTCGGCGCAGGTCAAATCCGCGATCCTGCTGGCAGGACTGCGCGCCGAGGGCGTGACGGTAGTGGAGGAGAAGGAAGCCACGCGCGACCATACTGAGCGGATGCTACGGGCGTTCGGCGTCGAGGTGAATGTCGAGGAGCGGGTAAACGGGGGACCCTTGGTCTCGATCCGCGGCGGACAGGCGTTGTGTGCGCTGAAGGGCGCTTCGGTGGCAGGCGATCCGTCGTCTGCGGCCTTTGCCATCGCGCTTGGCCTCATCGCCGGGAAGGACGCCGTCGTGGCGACAGGCATGCTCGATAACCGAACGCGGACAGGCTTCATCGATGCGGCGCGCCAGATGGGGGCCGACCTTAAAGTCGAGGCCGACGGAGAGGCGACAGGGGAGGCGACCGTCCGTGTGAGGGCGACGCCTTCCGACCTCAGGGGCGTGAGGCTCGATCCGGCACTGGTGCCGTCAATGATCGATGAGCTGCCGATCTTCTCAGTGCTGGCAGCGTTTGCTGATGGCAAAACGACGGTCACAGGCGCGGCCGAACTGCGCGTCAAAGAAAGCGACCGGATCAAGGCGATTTGCGCAATGCTGACGGTGAACGGGGTCGAGGTGGAGGAGTTGCCGGACGGCTTTGTTGTGACTGGACGCGGCGCCCGTGGTGTTCCTGGCGGCGGGACGGTGGAGACGCGTCACGATCACCGGATCGCCATGAGCGCGCTGGTGATGGGAGCGGCTTCGCGCGAGGCGGTGACGGTCGACGACATCGCGATGATTGCGACGAGCTATCCGGAATTCTTCGACCACATGGCGAGCCTAGGGGCCGATGTGGAGCGGCAGACGCCATGATGATCGCGATCGATGGCACAACGGCTTCGGGAAAGGGGACTCTGGCGAAGCGGCTGGCGAAGCACTACGACCTGCCGCATCTCGATACCGGGCTGCTCTATCGGGCTGTGGCCAAGGCGGCGCAGGATGCGGGAATCGACCTGAAGGACGCTACGGCGTGTGCCGCGATCGCGGAGGGCATCCGGCTTGAGGATTTCGACGAGCGTGAGTTGCGGACAGCGGGCGTCGGCGCAGCCGCTTCTGTGGTGGCGACGCTGAGCGAGGTGAGGCGGGCGCTGTTCGACCTGCAGCGGAGGTTTGTGCGACGGGAAGGTGGGGCTGTTCTGGATGGGCGTGACATCGGAACGGTGATTGCGCCGGATGCGGATGTGAAGCTGTGGGTAGATGCCTCGGTCGAAGAGCGGGCGCGGCGGCGGTTTCTCGAACTGTCTGCCGGAGGCGAGGCCGTGACCGAGGCAAGGGTTCTCGAACAGCTGAAGGAGCGCGACCTTCGCGACGCCCAGCGCAAAGATGCGCCAATGAAGCCGGCCGACGACGCCGTATGGATCGACACCACCCGGATGACGCCGGATGAATGCCTGGCGAAGGCGATCGAGGTGATCGAGGTGAAGCGGGGCTAAGCGCCCACGGCCGCCTGCTGAACATCGCGGACCATCTGGCCCGACATGCCTTCGAGGGTCGTGTTGGTGAGGTTAACAATCGTGAGCTTGCGCACGGGATCGACGTGCCAGGAATGGCCCCAGACGCCGCCCCATTGCCACGAGCCGGGTGAGAGGAAGGACCCAGACGCGACGGGATCGAGCAGGATGGCGCCGCCGAAGCCGAAAGCGGTGTTGCCGGTAGGATCAAAGATCACCCTTAGGGGACCGACCTGGTTCGACATCATCTGTCGCGTGGTCTCCATCGACAGAACTGGCTCGCCGCCGGCGCGGATCGCATCGAGCATGCGAATGATGTCCAAAGCCTTGCCGTTCATGCAGCCGCCGCCGCCCTGGAACGCGGTGCGGCTGAAGGCGCGGGAGGTTCCGAGATTGATCGGCGCCATGCCGGGCACGAAAGGCTGCTTGAAGCCGTCGCCGACACGGACGGGTTCGGGCTTGGCATTGGAGTAGGGCTGCACGAGGCGGCTTTCATCGGTTATGAAGAAGGACGTGTCCGTCATCTCGAGCGGGCCAGTGACATGTTTTCGCGTGATGCCTTCGAGGTCGGTTCCTTCCGCCTTCATCATCACCGCGCCCAGCACGTCGGTGGCGACGGAATACAGCCATGCCGCGCCCGGCGGGAAGGTTAGGCCGGCCTCCACCATGCGGGCGAGGTTTTCTTCCATCGTCACATCGTCGCCGATGCCGGCGGAAACGGGGAGGGTGTTGTAGGGGCCTTCGGGCGGCTGAAGGAAATCGTAGGACAGGCCCGCCGTGTGGGTGAGTAGGTGGCGGATCGTCATTGTCGGGGTCGAGCCGTCCGGCGCCTTCGGTTTGAAGCCCGGCAGGAAATCGGTGACGGCCGTGTCGAGCCTGAACTTGCCCAGCTCGATCATGCGCATCGCGGCGGCCGTGACGATAGGCTTGCTGATCGAGGCGAGACGGAAGATCGCATTCTCCGTCATCGGCCGGCTGGCTTCACGATCGGACAGACCATAGGGCTTGAAGTGGACAAGTTCGCCCTCCCGCATCACGGCGATCACGGCGCCGACAATGCGCTTTTCGTTGAGGGCCGAGGCCAGGGCGGCGTCGATGCGTTGGCTGATGCTTGTCATGTCGCGAGCATGGCGTGGCGGGTGTGGAGGTCAAGTGCGGACCTGGGTGTTCCTTCCCGCTGGCGGGAGCCAACGTGGTATTCGGCGGTCGGGGGACTGGGGCTGGGTCGCGCGCCGTTGGTGAGCACGCCCCCGTCCTTCGACGGAGACGACCTTGGGTCGCGGCTCGCAATGATGGCGAGGCGAGATTGTGAAACACCGGCCGCCCATCGTGTGAGCATCGCGAAGTGCGTCAGCCGCACCATGGGTCGCACAGGGAATGCACGACAGACGCTTGAAGCGCGCGAGAATGATCACGTCCGGGTCGGCGGCCCAGCCGGCGAGGGCGAGGGCGAGGAAGCCGCAGTTCATCGCAAAGGGCGTGCGCGGACACCGACCGTCAGACCCTGACGGCGGGATGAACTGGATCTGTGTGTCGTCGCGTTCGATGTCCTGGCCGTTGAGGAGCTGGGCGAGGCCTCACCGTTGTCGCGCCAGTTTGGCTTGGACAGACGCGCACGCTTGATGGGGGCGATGTAGCCGAGGAGGGCCGCAAGCCAGGCCAGCAATACCTCAACCGGTCAGGCCCAGCTTGGGGCCTCGCCTTGGTCAGATGCGTCAAGGCCTGTCGCGACCATCATCGGCGCAATCATTTGGCACCCACGACCCCCGCCGATCCTGCGCCCTTTACTCGCGAGTTTTCGCAGGCAAGGGGTTGAGCGCATTGGGGTTCATGTTTCGGCATCCTCCCTATCTCGGACGACGACCTTGCTCCCAATTCGGACACGTCGGCGCGCAATTCGGCATGCGTCGCGGGCTCCTTGCGCCCCGCAGCCGTTTCGCTTGGCTTCGGCATGGGAATACGTCGATCGATGTGCAGTGTAGGGGTCGAAAAGGCGCATTTTCGTTGACAGGAAGGGCGGCGCGCCGCATTGAGCGCGCTTTCCGAACAGGGCCCGGATCGGGCCGGTGTCGTCCTAGTTCATCACCGGCCCCACTTGAGGAGATGCCCCATGTCGAACGCAGTGCTTCCCGTCTACGGCCCGAGTCCGGTCGTGTTCGAGCGCGGCGAAGGCGTGCGCATGTATGACGCCGACGGCAAGCCTTACCTCGATTTCATCGCAGGCATCGCAGTCAATGCGCTCGGCCACTGCCATCCGGCGCTGGTGAAGGCGCTGACAGAGCAAGCTAACAAGCTGTGGCACACCTCCAACATGTTCCGCGTGCCGGGACAGGAGCGACTGGCCCAGCGGTATGTCGACCTTACCTTCGCGGACTATGCGTTCTTCACGAACTCGGGTGCAGAATCGATCGAAGGCTGCATCAAGATCGCGCGGCGCTTTCACTGGTCGAAGGGCAAGCCCGAACGGATCGGTCTCCTGTCGTTCGAGGGGTCGTTCCATGGGCGCACGCTGGGCGGCATCAATGCCGGCGCGCAGGAGAAGTATCGCGAGGGCTTCGGTCCGCGGCTGCCCGGCTTCCGCTCGGTCCCGTTCGGCGACCACGAGGCGCTGAAGGCGGCGATTAAGGAGCCGGATCTTGCCGCGGTGATTATCGAGCCGGTGCAGGGCGAGGGCGGTGTGCGGGCCGTGCCGGACCATTGCCTCAAGGGCTTGCGCGATCTCTGCACCGAGCATGGCGTCCTCCTCATCTATGACGAGATCCAGTGTGGCGCTGGGCGGACGGGCAAGTTGTTCCATCACCAGTGGGTCGCGGGCGCAGAGCCTGACCTGCTCGCCGCTGCGAAGGGCATCGGCGGTGGCTTCCCGATGGGGATGATCCTTGCGACAGCCGAAGCAGCCTCGGGCATGACCAAGGGTATCCACGGCACGACGTTTGGCGGCGGGCCACTGGCCATGGCGGTCGGTAATGCCGTGCTCGACGTGGTCGCTGGTGAAGGGTTCCTCGAGCAGGTGCGCCGGGTGGCGGGGACAATGCAGCAGGGCATGGAGAGCCTGAAGGGACGCTATCCAGATCTGGTCCTCGAAGTGACCGGCGCGGGCCTTCTTCGCGGACTCAGAATGAAGGACGATCCGCTGCCTCTGCGCGCAAAGCTTTCGGAGCGCGGCCTGCTAGTGGGCACGGCGGGGAACAACACGTTGCGCCTCGCGCCGCCGCTGGTGGTGACCGAGGACGACGTGCGCGAGGCGATCGATATCATCGACCAGCAGTTTGCGAGCATGACGACGGCTGCTGGTTCTTAAGGGTCCGGGTCATGAACCACTTCCTGGATCTCTGGCCGATTCCGGCCGGCGAACTGAGGTCGATCCTGGATAGCGCGAAGTCGCGCAAGGCGGCGCGTACGGGCCTTCCAAAGGGGATGGCCGACGGAGATGCACCGCTCCTGGGGCATACGCTGGCGATGATCTTCGAAAAAAATTCGACGCGGACGCGCGTGTCTTTCGACATGGCGATCCGGCAGCTGGGCGGGACGTCGCTGATCATCTCGGCGTCGGACTCGCAGATAAGCCGGGGCGAGACGATCGAGGATACGGCGCGGGTGCTCTCGCGCTACGTCGACGCGGTGATGATGCGCGCCAACAGGCATGCCGATGTGGAAGCTTTTGCCGCGGCCGCGAGCGTGCCGGTGATCAACGGGCTCACCGAGAAATCGCACCCCTGCCAGATTCTGGCAGATCTCCAGACGCTGGAGGAGGTGGGGCTCGTGCTGAAGGGTGCACGGATTGCGTGGGTGGGCGATGGCAACAATGTTGCGGCGAGCTTCATCCATGCGGCGCCGAAGTTCGGCTTCTCGCTCGCGGTGGGGACGCCGCCGGGCTACGAGCCCGATGCGGCGGACGTGGAGCGTGCGCGCGGAGAGCAGGGACGGATTGATCTCTATGGCGATGCGGCCGCCGCCGTTGCGGGCGCGGACGTTGTCGTTGCGGACACGTTCGTGTCGATGGGCGATCGGGATGCGGACAAGCGGCTGCGGGATCTTTCGCCGTTCAGAGTGAGCGCGGAACTCATGCGACTGGCCAATGGTGGGGCAAAGTTCCTGCACTGCCTGCCGGCGCATCGCGGCGAGGAAGTGGACGCGGATGTGATCGACGGCGCCCAATCGCTGGTGTTCGCCGAGGCGGAGAACCGGCTGCATGCACAGAAGGCGATCCTCGAGTGGTGTTTGCGCCGCTAGCTTTTCTGCCTCTCTGGCGTGTTCGCGAGTCTTGCCGGATGAGGGTCGGCGCAATCCTCATGATGTAGATCAAATGGGCCGGCATGGCGCGCGATATCTTGTGCTTGCTGGAGGCCGCCATTCTTCCAGCGTAAGTTGCTGGAGAATGTACATGCCGCGCGCTCACGCAGTCGTCTGGCTCGATCATCACGTCGCGTCGATCCATCAGATTGATGCCGACTCCGCGAGTTCCGCCAAGCTGAAGGCGCACGAACACGAGACGCGGCAGCACAATAGCGGCGTGCGCGCCGTGCACGAGTTTTTCGGAGATGTGTGTGATGCGCTGTCCGCTCACAAGGAAGTCCTGATCACAGGGTCGCGTACGACGCTGTCCGACTTCAAGCACTATGTAGAAAAGCACCGCCCGCAGCTGGCGCCGCTGGTTGCCGGGTACGAAGCGGTCGATCACCCGACAGATGGTCAGCTGATCGCCTTTGCCCGAACCTACTTTGCGAAGTTCGACAACCTGAAAGGTACACGACCACTAGCTTGACGGCAGGTTCATCTACTCATTTCGTCCGAGGTAGGCCGCAGACGACGACAGCTCGCCGAGCAGCGAAAGCGTTGCGCCGCCGGACGCGTTGAACGGGTCGAGTTCGGCGCGCGTGAAGTATTTCAGCAACAGCGTCGGGTTTACCTTCGAGAGATTCACCTGGCCCATGGTCCAGGCGCCAAAACGACGTTCAGCGATCTCCTCGTAGGCAAGCAGGCGGACATGCGCGTGGCGCGTATCCCGCACGATCGCATGATAAAGATCGCAGACTTCGTCGCGGCCGCCCTCGAGCACCTGGATGAAGACATTGTTGGAGATGCACAGCATCCCGGTGATGCCTTTGGCGGGATTGTTGCGGCGCGACTGGGCGAGGATGTCGTCGAGGATCGTGTTGCTCATTCCGGCGGCGGCGCGGCTGGCATAGAGGCAGCGGACAAGCATGGCGTCAGGCCTTCAGGTTGAGCAGGGATAGGAATTCGCGGCGCAGCGCAGGATCCTTGAGGAAGGACCCGCGCATCACCGAGTTGATCATCTTGGTCTCGTTGTCGCGCACGCCGCGCCAGTGCATACAGAAATGATCGGCCTCCATCACGACGGCGAGGCCGTCGGGGCGGACCTTGTCGATCAGCAACTCGGCCATCTGCGTGATGGCTTCCTCCTGGATCTGCGGGCGCGACATGATCCATTCGGCGAGGCGGGAGTACTTCGAAAGGCCGATCAGGTTCGAGTGCTCATTTGGCATCAGGCCGATCCAGAGCCGGCCCATGATGGGGCAGAGATGGTGGCTGCAGGCCGAGCGCACAGTGATCGGGCCGACGATCATCAGCTCGTTCAGCATGGCCGCGTTGGGAAACTCAGTCACGGGCGGGGCGGGGTGATAGCGGCCGTGGAAGACCTCGTTGAGATACATCTTGGCCACGCGCTTCGCGGTCTCGTTGGTGTTGTGGTCGCTGTCGGTGTCGATCACCAGGCTGTCGAGCACGCCCTTGAGCTTGCCCTCGACCTCGGCCTGCAGGGCCTCGAGGTCGCCGGGTTCGAGGAAGGCCGAGATGTTGTCGTTGGCATGGAAGCGCCGCTTCGCCTTGACGATCCGCGCACGGATGCGGGCGGAGATGGGCTCCTGCGGCTTCGATAGGGGCAGTTTGGGTGTGTCGTTCATCAGGTGTCCTTCATAGGCGTTCGGGCTAGGCCTCGTCGATGGGCCGGTTCGCGAAAGTCATGGCGGGATTTCCTGACCGTCCCAGCCAAAAAGGTGGCCTGTTTGCTCCGGCTTGAGGCGATCTAGCGTCCGAAGAAGGTGGCCCGCGGCCGTTTGTGGATCGAACAGGCGATCAGGCGCGATGCCGGTCTGGAAGGGCCTAGATAGGGCTGTGTCTACAGTGCCCGGATGTAAGGCTGCGCAGACGGCCAGTGGGTGCGTACGCGCCACTTCGATCGAAAAGCAACGGACCAGCATGTTGAGGGCGGCTTTCGCGGCGCGATAGCTGTGCCATCCGCCGAGCCTGTTGTCGGAGATCGATCCGACCCGTGCCGAGATGACGGCAAACAAGCTTCGCTGGTGGCGAGGCAATCTGGGCAGGACGTGGCGGGCGATCATCGCCGGGCCGATGGCGTTGATCGCAAACGATTCGGTCATCTGCTCAGGGTCAAGCGTGCGCAGGGTTTTTTCGGGAGCCATGTTGGCGCCGTGCAGCAGTCCGGTGGAGACGATCACCAGGTGCGGCGTGGCGATGGTGTTGGCGGCAGCAGCCAGCGATGCGTGGTCGTTGAAGTCGAACCTGAATGGGATGGTCCGGTCGTGCAGCGCATCGATTGGGCTACGTGAGCCGGCATGGATGCGGCCGCAGCGGGGATCGGAGGCAAGGTGGTGCAGGAGGGCGCCGCCGACTCCGCCAGAGGCGCCAAACACGACGGCCGTGTATCCGTCAGGAAGCGAAGAAAGTGTCACGGGGATTTTCCCAGCGCGCGACGCCTCGATCCGGGAGGAACGGAGTTGCGTAAGATATGGGCGGAAAAAGCACTCATGTTCCTTTTACGCAGGCTGACGGGCAGGAGTTTTCCGGCGCGGCAAATTGTTGATGACGGGTGATTGGATGGGTACGCCTGAGTATAGAGTGTCGCCAGGCAAGAGACGCGGCAAGGCCGACCTGCCCTCAAAAGCGTGTGTGGCCTGCGGCCGGCCCTTCTCGTGGCGCAAGAAATGGGAACGGTGCTGGGACGAAGTCCGGTACTGCTCGGATCGCTGCAGGCGAGAGCAGCGGGCGGACTTATCGAGCAGAGGATGACTTTGCAGCCGACAGTCGGCTGCTTGCCATTTGGTGGGTGCGGTCGCAGTCTTGGCGCAACGCAGGACGGAGAGTGTGATGCGGCGCGTGCGGACGTTGGCGGCGGCTTTCCTGATCGTGACGGCGACGCCGGCGTGTGCGCAGGTGAGCCCGCCCGCAGAGCCGCTCGCGCCTGAGTGGCAGCTCCCGCTAGCTTCGATCGACGAACGCATGTTGGCCTTCCAGGAAGAGGCGCACATTCCGGGAATGGTGTGGGGCGTGGTGAGGGACGGCCGGTTACTGCATTTCACAGCCAACGGCGTGCAGAGCATCGAGACGGGCGAGCCCGTGAAGGCCCACACGTTGTTCCGCATCGCGTCGATGAGCAAGGCGTTCACCGCGCTGGCGATTCTCAAGCTGCGCGACGAGGGCAGACTGCAGCTCGACGCTCTGGCCGAGACCTATGTGCCCGAGATGAAGGGCTGGACCTATCCGACGAGTGACTCGCCGCGGATCCGCGTGCGCGATCTTCTGAGTCATGTCGGCGGGTTCGTGACCGACGATCCTTGGGGCGACCGGCAGCAGGTACTCAGCGAAGCGACGTTCACGCAGATGCTTCGCGACGGTATGCCGTTCACGCGTCCCCCGCAGACGCAGTTCGAGTATTCGAATTTCGGCTATGCCCTGCTGGGTCGGATCGTCACCAACGTGTCTGGGCGGCCGTTTGACCAGTACATTATGGCCGAGATCATGCGGCCGCTCGGCATGACCGACACCCGCTATGAGGTGCGTGACGCGCCGGTGGAGCGGACGGCTGTGGGCTACCGATGGGAGAATGAGGCATGGTCGCCCGAGCCGGTGATGCAGCATGGCGCGTTCGGCGCGATGGGCGGCGTCCAGACCAGCGCGAATGACTATGTGAAATGGATCGCTTTCCTGTTGAACGCATGGCCAGCACGCGATGGCGCCGATGCGGGGCCGGTGAAGCGGTCCACCGTGCGTGAGCTGGCGCAGGGGCTCAACTTCCTGTCCAACCCGCGCCGCCCCGGGTTGGAGGAGGGGCAGACGTGCGCGTTTGCCCAGGCCTATGCCATGGGTTTCATCGCGGCTCGCGATTGCGACCTCGGCTTTACGCTAACCCATGGCGGCGGGTTTCCAGGCTACGGCTCCAACCTGCTGCTGTTGCCGGAGCACGGAGTGGGCCTCTTTGTCTTCGCGAATCGCACCTATGCAGGCCCGGGAAACGTGAACCGGCTGGCGGCGCTGGAGCTGAACAAGGCGGGTGTGCTGAAGCGGCCCGACTGGCCCGTGAGTACAACGCTGGCCGAAGCGCACAAGGCCGTGGCTGCGATGTATGCGGCTGGCTCTGTGGAGCCCGGCCGCAGCATCCTCGCCATGAACTTTCTGATGGACCGGTCAGCGGAAAACTGGGCGGGCGAGTTCGCTCGGCTCAAGGATGAGGCTGGCGCGTGCAAGGTGCAGGCGCCGGAGGAGTTTGGCGCCAGCGGCAATCTCTCAGGATACTTCACCTGGGCCTGCGCGAACGGCCAACTGCTGGGCAATATCCTGCTGGCGCCGACACACACAACGGGCATCCAGGCGCTGGGCTTCAGGTTCGTGGCGTCGGAGGCGGGCGCGCAGTAGCTCGGCTGCAGGTTGAATCCGTCGCATGCCGGCCCCATTTGGCCGGGATGCTCCCACATGATAGCTCCCCGGGCATGGCTGCTAACCCCATGCATCACGATCCCCTTGGCGCCGGCGACGATTTCGTAGCCACGTTCCAGATCGAGGACACGTCCGTGCGTGGCCGTATCGCGCGCCTGGGGGACGGTGTGCTCGATCCCATTCTCAAGCGCCATGCGTATCCGCGATGGGCGGCCTACCTGCTCGGCGAGGCGGTGACGCTGGCTGTGCTGGTGTCGGCGTCACTGAAATTCGACGGTAAGGTGATGGTGCAGGCGCAGGGCGAGGGACCTGTGTCGCTGATGGTGGCTGAGGCGCGCTCGGACGGCGGCGTGCGCGGCTATCTGCGCCTCAATCAGGAAAAGTGGGACTTTGTCGATCGCGTCAACAAGGGCCAGCGCCCGCACATTCCGCAGGCGCTGGGCCGAGGCGTGATGGCGCTGCTGCTGCAGCCGAACGATCCCAATCAGCAGCCCTGGCAAAGCATGGTGCCTATCGAGGGCGCAACGCTGTCCGATTGCGCGCAGATGTGGTTCTCCCAGTCAGAGCAGGTGCCGACGCGCGTGAAGCTGGCGGTTGCGGAGATCTCCGAGCCTGGCGGCACGAAGCGCTGGCGCTCGGGCGGTGCGCTGATCCAGCAGGTTGCGGGCGATGCGGCGCGCGGCGACACGGACGAGCCGTGGGACAATGCGCGGCACTTATTCGGCACGATCGAGGACATGGAGCTGGTCGATCCCGACGTGCCGTCGGGCACGCTTTTGTTCCGCCTGTTCCACGAGAGCGGCGTGCGGTTGGAAACGCCAAAGGCGCTGAAGGACAAATGCACCTGCTCGGACGAGAAGCTGCTGACCACTCTGCGGCAGATGCCTCGTGAGGAGATTGCGACGCTGGCCGAGGCCGACGGTGCGATTACGGCGGACTGCCAGTTCTGCGGTCGGCTCTATCGCTTTCCGATTGCGACGATCTGAAGGGAGACGCGCCGCAGGCTCAGATCTGCGGCGGCTGCTTGTTGGGTCCGGCTGCCCCGCGTTTCAGCAGCTTCATAAGTCGCGAAGCATCCGCGCCAATGCGGGTCAAGGACAGCCAGGCGCCGGTGGCGCAGGCTGCGGTCACAGCGGCAAGCAGAATGAGCGTGACGATGTCCCACACCGGACGGGCGCGCATGAATGCGAAGTCGAGGCTGTGGAGGCCGCTTTCCCACCAGCGGTAACGCTTGGCGGTCGCATCGACGATGCGCGCATCACCTGTGGTGGCGTTGATGTAGACGTGCGTCTCATCCGGATCGGCGAGCGTGACGCGCCAAACCGGCAGGTCGACCGGCTGTTTGTGGCCATAATAGAAATCGTCCTCGGCGGTCAGCTGGTCCAGCCGGGCAGAGGCGAGGAGACCGGTTTGTGCAGCAAGTCCAGAAGCGATCTCGTCGCGCGTTAGTGGGACGGGGCCGTTGCTCCCGAGACGCGTCTGCGTTCCCTCGCGCGCGATAGCGATCAGGTAGGGCTGGCCCATGAAGGGCGCGGTGCGGAGAATGACGGTGTCCGCCAAGTCTCCGTCGGCGCGCGCACGATCGAGGATGGCGCGTGTATCGGCCCAGGTCATGTCGCTAGCGAGGTCGTTACGTGTGATGGAAGGCTTGCTTTCAAAAAGCCCCCACGGTGTCATGGTGAGGAGGCCCGAGAAGGTCCAGGTGAGCACCAGAACGCCGACGCAAGTACCTAGCACATGGTGCCACATCCACATCTGGCGATTGCGGTAGGGCCACCATGCGCCGGACGCGCCGCGCAGGCGGAGGAAGCCTATCACCAGGCCGGTGATGACGAGAAAGCAACCGATGGCGGCAGACCAGACGACGATGTCGTTCCAGAGGCGGACGTTCTCGCGCAGCAGGGTTGGGTAGAGCCAGTGCGGGATGGCGCCGAGCCAGTTCCAGAAGCGCTCGTGCGCGTTAACGTCCTGCACGATTTCGCCGGTCCTGCCATCGACATAGATCCAGCTGCTCGCGGCATCGTCAAATTTCACGCGCCAGAGCGGCTGCCAGCGACGGGCCCCTTGGACCGACCACTGATCGACGCGAATGGTCTCGATGGCGGCCACCTTCGCCGGAATCTTCTGGCCCGCAGCCCATGCGGCCGCGGTGGCGCGGATGACTGATTCATTGAGGGTGTCGAGCTCATCACCGGTGGCGAGCGAATAGGTCTCGGGGCCGTCGGCGCCGGTCATTCGAAGGACTGGCTCGCCGCTCAGCATCTCGATGCGCGCGGCGCCGACGGGCGTGTCGTCGCTGATTGGAAGCGGGGTGCAGCAGCGGGAGAGGTCGAGGGGTTCGAGTGCGGCCTGCCGTTCTGCGGTCGTCGTTCCTGGCCACGGCTGGTACATCATCACGAAGCCGGAGAGGCACCAGACGGTCATCAGCACGCCAAGCACGACGCCGACATAGCGGTGCGTGACGATGAGTGCTTTCAGGATCATCCACTCGCTCCAGCGCCGCTTCCGGGGGGAGGGCCGGAAGCGGCGCCCGTCCCCCCTAGAAGCCGTAGGTGTAGGTCAGATGCAGGGTCTGGGGAACGCCGCGGAAGCCGAATACGAAGGCCGGCGTGGTGTCGAACCCTGCTAGCGGGGCCGAGCGGCCGACACCCGTACGGTAGTCTTCGTCCAGCGCATTCTCGAGGCGGGCGGTGATCTTGTGCTTCTGCGCGTCATCGATGAAGACGTGGGCTGCGAGATCGAGGACCATGTAGTCGCCGTAATCAATGATGCCGAAGCCAGCGAGGGGCGTACTACGAAGCTCGCCAACCCACAGTGCCGAGACGTCTGCGCCCCACTGGCCGCCAACATAGCTGCCGGCGACTTTCCCATAGGAGCGCGGAATGCGGGCAAGCTGTGCACCGCCCTCGATGCTCGTCTCGGCGTCGGTGTAACTGGCGACAGCCGTGAACCCGTTCCCGAAATCGGCAGCGGCGAACAGCTCGAAGCCGCGCACTTCAACCGTGCCGGGCAGGTTGCGGTAGAAGCCCTCGTTGAAGAAGGACGGATCGAGGTTCGGATATAGCAGCGCACAGTTGGTGGCGGGGTTGCTGGCGTCACAATCCTCGAACTGGATACGGTTCTCGATGTCGCGCGCGAACCACGACGCCTGCCAGGAGATCGCGGGACCGGCCTCGACCTCGCCGCCGAGACCGATGTTGATGTTATCGCCCTCCTCGGCTTCGAGGTTGGGATTGCCGAGTGTCGAGAAAGGATCGATGGCGTAGAGTTGTTCGGCTGTAGGGAGCAGGAAGCTCGTACCCACATTGCCTTGCGCATAGAGCCAGGGCGCGAAGTCGTAACGCGCCGAGGCATTCCACACGGTAACGCTGGCTCCTGTGCCTTCGCTGTGCCTGGCGCCGATCGCGATGGAGCCGTTGCTGATGAGTTCGTCTGTCGAGCGCAGCTGACCGAAGATGGCGTGAACTTCCTCTTCCTGTTCTGCGATCAGGAGAACCTCATCCTTGCCGGAATACTGCTGGTAGTCGTAGCCGGCGAGATACTCGAACGGTCCGCCGGGAGTGAACTTGGCGAGGGCGTTGATCCCCTTGTCCTCGAAGCCCCAGAAGGTCGCGTCGTCCGTGACCACCTGGCCCGCGAACCCAGGGCCAGCGCCCGCGTTGGCAAGCTGATTCCGGATCGTGGTGTAGGTCGAATCCCAGTCGTGCCAGTAGCCTTTGATGAGGACCTGAGCCCAGTCGGCGGCCTCGATGTCCACGCCGAGACTGGCAATGTCTTCGTCGCGCTCGTTCTTTGAGTAGGCAACGAGGCGCGGGTTGGTGAAGTCGACGCGTGCATCGGTGTGCTGGTATCGCGCGTCGATGGCGACGCGATCGCCCAACTCGAAGCGGTACTTGCCGCCGAAGTTGAGAAGGTCGCCGCTGCGGTCTCGATCGGTGGAGCTGGGGGCCCAGGCGTCATACGTTTCGAAGCCGTCAGTTTTGTCCTGCGAGGCGAACAGGACGTAATTGCCCGGACCCGCCTCGCCGCGGATATAGCCGTCGACATGGAGGCTGTCGTTCGTGTCGCCGCCGATCGAAACGCGCCCGTTGAAGCCATCCGTATAGCCGCGGGTGACGAAGTTGATGACGCCGGCCGCCGACTGGGTCCCGTAGAAGAGGCCCTGGCCCCCTTTCAGCACCTCGATCCGCTCGATCATCGCTGCGGGCAGCGTGTCGCTCATCGTTGTCGAATAGAGGCGGTTGTTGATGCGCACGCCATCGACCAAGAGCAACATGTCCTGCGTGCGCGAGCCCTGGAGCGAGATGTCCATGTAGCTGAACGGGCCGCCCCGGGTGGCCACAAACAGGCCAGGAACCTGCATCTGGAGCGCCTGCTGGGCGTCGACATAGACGTTGTTGCGAAGGGTTTCGTCGGTGACGACTTCCACGTCGGACCCGTACCTTGCCAGTTCCTGCGGCAGGGTTTCCTCGATCGTGACCCCGACGACCACCACGCGGTCCTCGTCCGGTGATGGGCCCTGGGCAAGGGCGCCGGGGGCGGACAAGCTGAGCGCCAGGAGGCTTGCGCCACAGGCCAGCAGGGCGCGATTACGCATAGTGATGAGCACCTGTGATTCCTTCATGTCCGCCGCCGCAGGCGAGGATGCGGCGTCTCAACGGAGTTTGGTAGGAAAAGCGTGCGTCGTCAGGGAGTTAATTACCGTTACAGCTGCCGTTACATACCGTAGCAAGGCATTCGCCGCTGCGTAACAGCCGGCTCGGCGCTGTCAGTTGGGACGGCGGACGTCATAGGGGCTGTCGAGCGCGAAAAGGGGAATTTGTGCTTCAACGCTTGCTCCGGTTTCGTCCTCGAAGCGATAGGCACCCTGCATCATGCCGGACGGCGTGGTGAGGGGGCAGCCAGAGGAATATTCGAACCGGGCGCCTGGTCGCAGGATGGGCTGCTTGCCGACAACACCCGCGCCATCAACATGTTGGATGCGGCCGTCGCCGTCGGTGATACGCCAATGGCGGGTCATCAGCTGCAGCGTGCGACCACCGCGGTTCTCGATTTCGACATGGTAGGCCCAGAGGAAGTGGTCGTCAGCGGGCGAGCTTTCGGCCTGCATGAAGACCGGGCGCACGCGGATGCACACGCCATTCGTTTCGGCTTCGTAGGGATAGGCGTTCATCGCTCGCCCTCCAGGACTCGTAATTGGTCGAGGCGGAGGCTAACGAAGAAAGGGCGCGGACCTCAAGGGTCCGCGCCCAAATCCCCCGTCAGGCGAGATGCGCAGCTTAGGCGGCCGGCTTCTGGATGAAATCGCCTTCGATCCTGACCGTCACGTCGTCACCGACGATGGTCGGCAGCAGGTAGTTGATACCGAACTCCGACCGCTTGAACGTGCCTGTGGCCGAAAACCCGATGGCCGGGACTTTGGCGAAGGGGTGGGCGCTGGTCTCCCCGGCAAAAGTGACCTCGAGCGTGACCGGCTTGGTGACGCCCTTGAGTGTGAGATCGCCGGTTATTTTCGCCGAGCGCTCGCCCGACGGCTCGACCGCGGTCGAGACGAAGGTAATCATCGGATGCTGTCCCGCGTCGAGGAAGTTGGAGGAGTTAGCCAGGTCATCGTCCCAGGACCTGAACTTGGTGCCGGCGTGCGTGCCAAGATAATCGCCCGGGTAACCCGAGATAATGCTGGCGGCCTTGATCGTTGCGGTGACCTTCGATGCAGCGATGTTGCTCGGGTCGAAGCTGACGGTTGCATCGAAGGTCGGGAACTTCAAATTGTAGCCCGCGAGGCCAAGGTGCTGAAGCGTGAAGTTCACGCTGGAGTGGTTGGGGTCCGAAACATATTCGCCCGCGGGGGCCGCGATCGTGATGGGTGTCGGCGCGGCGGGTTCTGCGGCGGCTACAGGAGCGGCAGGAGCTTCCCCGGCCGGGCTGCAGGCGGCGAGCGCCAGAAGGCCGACGCTGGCGACAAGAACAAACTTCTTCATGATGCAAACTGTCCCTTCAACTGGCAGACGCGTCCCTCGCCACGAGGTTCGCGGCGATTCCGCAGACTCCATGTAGGAGTAGTATCGTTGCGTTTGCAACTAAAAGGCTGGTTCAGCGGCGCTCATCGTCCCGAAAGGGCCTGTTCGATGTCCTCTGCGACGTCCTCGGGGTCTTCAAGGCCGACCGATAAGCGCAGCCAGCTGTCGTCGAGCCCGATGGCTGCGCGTTCCTCCTCGCTCAGCGTTCGGTGCGTCGTGGTCGCAGGGTGGGTGATCAGGGATTTTGAATCGCCGAGATTGTTTGAGATATCGACCAGCCGAAGCCGATTGAGCGCCGCGAATGCGGCCTCTCGGCCGCCCTTGAGCGATAAGGCGAGCATCGAGCCGCCGCCTGCCGGCATCTGGGCGGCGTGGATGTTGTGATGCGGGTGGTCGCTTCGCCCCGGATAGCGCACGGCGCTGATCTTCGGATTGGTGGCGATACGATCAGCAATGCGGCGGGCGTTCTCGCTCATTCGGCGCACGCGGAGGTCCATCGTTTCGAGGCTCTTGAGCACCACCCAGGCATTGAAGGGCGACATGGAGGGGCCGGTGTGACGATAATATTGCTGTATCTGATCCTCGATCGCTTGCCGCTTGCCGAGAATGGCTCCGCCGAGCGTGCGGCCCTGTCCGTCCATGTGCTTGGTGGTGGAATAGACAACCCAGTCGGCGCCAAAATCGAGGGGTCGCTGCAGGATCGGAGAGGCGAAGACATTGTCGACAATGAGTTCGCCACCCGCGTCGTGGACGAGGTCGGCAACTCCGCGGATATCGACGGCGTCGAGCAGTGGGTTGGACGGCGTCTCGATGATGGCGAAGCGGCAGGGCTTCGTTGTGGCGCGCTTCCACTGGCCGAGGTCGGAGCCGTCAAGCCAGGTCACTTCGACGCCCATCTTTGGGATCACGTTCTTGAGGATCCACACGCAGGAGGAAAAGAGCTGGCGCGGCGCGAGGATGCGGTCGCCCGGCTTTATCGGCGCAACCAACATGGTGTGGATGGCGGCCATGCCGCTTGCCGTCGCGCGGCAGTCTTCGGCGCCTTCGATCTGAGCGAGGCGCTCCTCGAACATGCGTACAGTCGGGTTTGCGTAGCGGCTGTAAATGTAGCCGGGCTTGTCGCCGGCCATGCGGGCGGATTGCTCCTCTGGACTGTCGTAGACGAAGCCGGAGTTAAGAAAGAGGGCTTCCGAGGTCTCGCCGTGATGGGAGCGCTCGAGGCCGCCGCGCACCATCATTGTTTGCGGCCGCCAACTGGCATTCTTTTCCGGCTTGCGGTCTTCGGTCATGGCGGCTGCCTTTCGATGCGTGGGACGCCGTTTAGGGCAAAGCCCGCGCCCGCGCCAGTGAGGCTAGCTACAAGGCCCTTTGCGCTGCATTGAGCTTGTCGCGCGGCTCGGCCATAGAGATGGCGAGCCATGAGCAATCCTACCATGCAGCCGGGCCCTGACGCCAGATTGCGCCGCCGCGTGCTTATGCTCGGTGCGACCGGCGCAATCGGCGCAGCGACTGTAAAGGCGCTGGCGGCAGACGGCCACTCGGTTATCTGCCTGGTGCGCCCCGCGGCCGGGCGACACAAGGACATGGTCGAGGGCGCCGAGACGCGGCTTACCGATGCGCGAGACCACGACAGCCTGCTTCGCGACGGTTTTCGCGGCGAGGCGTTCGACGTGGTCGTGTCCTGCATGGCGTCGCGGACCGGCGCACCGAAGGATGCATGGGCAGTCGACTACCAGGCGAATGCTCATGTCCTGAAGGCGGCAAAGACGGCCGGGGTCAGGCATTTCGTCCTGCTGTCTGCTATCTGCGTGCAGAAGCCGCGGCTTGAATTCCAGAAGGCAAAGCTAGCCTTTGAACAGGAGCTCATCGCATCGGGAATGGAGTATTCGATCGTTCGCGCCACCGCCTTCTTCAAGTCGCTGTCGGGGCAGATCGCGCGTGTGAAGGCCGGCAAGCCTTTCCTGGTGTTTGGCGATGGGCGGCTAACCGCGTGCAAACCGATCAGCAATGATGATCTTGCGCGCTTTCTGGCAGACTGCATCAGCGATCCGTCGCGGCGGAACCGCATCCTGCCGATCGGCGGTCCGGGTCTGGCGATCACGCCGCGCGAGCAGGGCGAACAGCTGTTTGCGCTCTTGGGGCGCAAGCCGCGTTTCTCCAACGCGCCGGTCGCCATGCTCGATGCGATCATTGGCCTGTTGGCAACGATCGGGACGATCGTTCCGCCCCTGCGCGACAAGGCCGAACTGGCCCGCATCGGACGGTATTATGCAACCGAATCGATGCTGGTGTGGGATCCCCAGACCGGCCGCTATGATGCTGACGCCACGCCCTCAACCGGCAGCGAGACGCTTTTGGATCACTATGCGCGCATCCTCGCGGGCGAGGCGACTGTCGAGCGTGGGGCGCATAGTGTTTTCTGAGGCAAAACGAGAACTTCGAGAGCCGGCTTGCGTTGCGTGGGCCGACTGCCTGATGCACTTATGCGGGATGGAGGCGGCCCGTGATTCTGATCGGCCAATATGACAGCCCGTTCGTGCGCCGCGTCGCGATCGCAATGCGGCTCTACGGCATGCCATTCGAGCACAGGCCATGGTCTGTCTTCGGCGATGCGGACAAGATCGCTGCGTACAATCCGCTGATGCGCGTGCCCACGCTAGTGCTCAACACGGGTGAGGCGCTGCTCGAGAGTCATGCAATCCTCGATGCGCTGGACCAGCTGGCGCCGCCGGGGCTGGTTATGATGCCGCCTGCAGGTGCGGAACGACGTGAGGCGATGCGCGTCTGCTCGCTGGCGACCGGGCTGGCCGACAAAGCGGTCTCGCTTGTCTACGAGACGGTGGTTCATCAGCGCGGGACGAAGGCGTGGGTCGAGCGCTGCCGCAGCCAGATCGCCGGTGCGTTGCGCGAGCTCGAGACCAGCCGGATGCAGCATCCGACCGAGTGGTGGTTCGGCGCTCATATCGGCCATGCCGATGTCGCGGTGGCGTGCGTGCTCCGGTTTCTGGGCGATGCGCATCCCGGTCTTTTCGATCTTGCCGATGGCTGGCCGCTGCTGGCGGCTCACGCGGCGCGTTGCGAGGCGCTGGATTCTTTCCGTGACCTGCAGCAGCCCTTCAGAGTGACGCCGCCACAATGACCAAGGCGCACGCAACAAAACGCGCGGTGGCCGACCTGCGGAAGCGGCGGGCAACCAGCGAGGTTGCGACGCTTGGCGTCCTGCCCGACGGCGAGCTGAAGGACGTCGTCAAGGCTGGGGCGATCAGTGCGGAGGGCGGTGTCCTGCCCGACCAAATCCAGCCAGCCTCGCTCGACCTGCGTCTCGGCAGAGTTGCCTATCGCCTGCGGGCGAGCTTTCTCCCCGGCAAGCAGATTGTAGCCGACCGGCTGGATGACAGCCTGGTGATGCATACACTTGACCTAAGCAAGGGCGCGGTGCTGGAAACGGGCTGCGTGTATCTGGTACCTCTGCAGGAACAGCTGAAACTGCCGAAAGACCTGTCGGCGGCAGCCAACCCGAAAAGTTCGACGGGACGCATAGACGTGTTCGTCCGCGCTGTTTCCGATCGCGCACGGGCGTTCGACAACATTCCGGCCGGCTATCAGGGCGACCTCTACGCAGAGATATCGCCGCGGACGTTCTCGGTGCTGGCGCGGACGGGCGATCGGTTGCTCCAGCTGCGCGTGCGTCGCGGGTCGCAGACGCCGGTGCGTGACATGACCTTCAGCCTCGACCTGTTTCCGACCAAGTCCGACATTGTGGGTTATCGGGCCAAACGGCATTCGCGCGTTATCGACCTCGCCGCAATCGGGGCGCATGTGGTGGAGGATTTCTGGGAGCCGGTGCGCGCACGAGGCGGGCGCATCGTCCTGGACCCGGGCGAGTTCTACATTCTAGCCTCGAAGGAGAAGATCGTCATCCCGCTGGACGAGGCGGCTGAAATGGCGCCGATTGCTCCAGAGCTAGGTGAGTTTCGTGCGCATTATGCCGGTTTCTTCGATCCAGGTTTCGGAGTCACGCATTCGAAGGGCAAAGCCGTGCTTGAAGTTCGTTCGCGCGACGTCCCGTTCATCCTCGAGGACGGGCAGCCCGTCGGACGGCTGGTGTTCGAGAAACTGACGGCGAAGCCCGAGATTCCCTATGGGGCAGCTGGATCGTTTTCGACCTATGCGGGACAGGGGTTGCGCCTGTCGAAGTATTTCGAACGCGCCGACGATTGATCCATGCTGCGGGTCCGGCGAATGCTGCGCCAGCGGCACACCCGAAATGAGCAGCGAGAATCTTGAAATTTCGTCCACCATGACTCTTTCTTCATTCGCGTCACGAGCCTACAGTGACCGCGTGGGGTGAGGTTGTTGAGCGTGATCGCCGACGTGCTCCTTCTTGTTTGCTTGGGCTCGCCGCTGCTGTTCGTCGGGATGCTCCGCCTGACGCGCGCCGGCGCGAAGCGGACCCAGGGCGCCCTCATCGGATGCTTGGCGACGGCTGTTTTCTGCGTGTGCTGGGACGCACTCGCCGTGCAGATGCAGTGGTGGTCGTTTCCGTCGTCTTCCGACCTGCTGGCCACCCTAGCGCTGTCGCTGTTCGGCGCATTCGTCTTTGGAGGCGCTGCCGGGTTGCTAGGCTGGCGGATGATGCGTTCGGGCGGATGGACAGGCGCCGCGACGTTTACGTGCGGCTTTGTAGGTATCGGTCTTCTGCGCGATCACATACTTGACGCCAACACGCAGCTGTTCGCATTCGGCGAAGCGCCGCTGGCGCAGATCATGGCGGGCGTCGGCCATCTGATGCTGGGGCTGATCGTGCAGATTACGATGCTGATCGTTGCAGGCCCTCCCCGGTGCGACGAGCTGCGCGCGAACTAGCTTCTGGGCAAGGCGGCAGCCTCGCGAGCCAGTGCGCCGATTGTGTCCCATTGCTTTGCATCGATCAGTTTTGGAGGGCAGACCCAGCCGCCGCCGACGCAGGCGACGTTCGGGCGCTTGAGATAGTCGCGCGCCAGATCGGGCGTGATGCCGCCGGTGGGGCAGAACCTGACCTGGCCGAAGGGGCCGCGGAGCGCATCGAGCATGGCGCGGCCGCCAGCCTGTTCGGCGGGGAAGAACTTGAAGCGCGTGACGCCGAGATCGAGCCCCGCCATCAGCTCGGTCGCGGTTGCGACCCCCGGCAGGATCGCGACGCCAGCTTCGCGTGCAGCAGCGACAGTGGCGGCGGAAAGCCCGGGCGTAACGATGAAGGTCGCGCCGGCTTCGCGTGCAAGCATCACGTCATGCGCCGAAAGCACCGTGCCGGCGCCGACGATCGTGCTCGGGATGCTGGCCATCTCGCGCAGGCAGGCTAGGGCGGCTTGCGTGCGCAGAGTGACTTCGAGGACGCGCAGGCCTGCTTGCGACAGCGTTGTTGCGAGCGGGCGCGCGTCCTCGACACGCTCAATTGTGATGACGGGGATCACAGGCTGGATGGCCAGGAGGTCATCGACGGTCATGCGTGTTGTCTCGTCGTCTGCGCCAGGAGGCTGAAAATGCCGCCGCCGGATTCCGCATCGCCAGCGAGGCCGCGGAAGGGGGCGAAAAGCTCGCGCCCCCAGCCATGCTGTTCGGGCGGGGGGGCGGCGCGGGGGCGTTGAGCGAGTTCGGAAGGGTCGACCATCAGGTCGAGGCGGCCCTTGCCTGCGTCGAGCACGATGCGGTCGCCATCGCGAATGCGGGCGAGGTGAGAATCCTGATCGGCGCCGGGCGTCACATGGATCGCCGCGGGAATCGCGCCTGATGCTCCGGACATACGGCCGTCCGTCACGAGTGCGACGCGGAACCCCTTGTTCTGCAACGCGGTGAGCGGAGGGGTGAGCGCGTGAAGCTCCGGCATGCCGTTGGCGCGCGGGCCCTGGAAGCGGACCACTGCGACAAGGTCGCGATTGAGCTGGCCTGCCCTGAACGCGGTGGTGAAGTCGGCCTGGCTTTCGAACACAGCGGCAGGGGCATCGATGGTGCGGCGGTCGGGCGGCACGGAGGAAATCTTGATTACGCTGCGGCCGAGATTGCCGGTCAGCAGGCGGATGCCGCCTTCCGTCTCGAAGGGTGATGACACCGGACGGAGGATCGTCTCGTCGAGCGACTTCGGCGTCCCGTCACGCCATTTCAGCGTGTCGCCGTCGAGCCATGGCTCCTGCGTGTATGCACCGAGGCCCGCGCCGGCGACGGTGATGGTGTCGCCATGCAGCAGACCTGCGGACAGCAGCTCGCGCGTGATGAACGCCATGCCGCCAGCGGCATGGAACTGGTTCACGTCCGCCGTGCCATTGGGATAGATGCGCGCCAGAAGCGGCGTGACCGACGAGATGTCCGCGAAGTCGTTCCAGTCGATGATCAGACCAGCCGCATGCGCCATCGCGGGCAGGTGGAGCGCGTGGTTTGTCGAGCCGCCCGTCGCCATCAGGCCGACGATCGCGTTGACGATGGATTTAGGATCGACCACGTGGGCCATGGCGCCTTCACCCGATTTCGCCAGCTCGACGCAGCGCCTGGCCGCTGCCCGCACCAAAGCATCACGCAGCGGTGTGCCGGGATTGACGAAAGCCGTGCCAGGCAGGTGGAGCCCCATCAGCTCCATCATCATCTGGTTGGAATTGGCGGTGCCGTAGAAGGTGCAGGTGCCAGCGGTGTGATAGGAAGCTGCTTCGGCTTCGAGCAGCTGCTCACGCGTGACCTGTCCGAGAGCAAACTGCTCGCGGACCCTGGCCTTCTCCTTGTTCGAGATGCCCGACGGCATTGGGCCAGCGGGCGAGAAGAGGATCGGCAGGTGGCCGAAGCTCAGCGCGCCGATCACGAGACCGGGTACGATCTTGTCGCACGTGCCCAGCATCAGGGCCGCGTCGAACGCGTCGTGGGTGAGCGCAACCGCGGCGCTCAGCGCGATCACATCACGTGAGAACAGCGACAGCTCCATGCCGGGGCGGCCCTGGGTGACGCCGTCGCACATGGCGGGCGTGCCGCCGGCGACCTGTGCGGTGGCGCCGGCCTTGCGCGCCTCATCCTTGATGATGTCGGGATAGTCCTTGAACGGCTGGTGGGCGCTCAGCATGTCGTTGTAGCTGGTGACGATGCCTATGTTTGGCGCGCGGCCGCGCATCGTGAGCTTGTCCCCCAGCGGCGAAGCGGCGAAGGCGTGGGCAAGGTTGCCGCAGGACAGGTGCTGGCGTCCGGGGCCGGCGTCGCGGGCGGCCTGCATGCGACTGAGATAGTCCGAACGGCTGTCGCGGCTGCGTTCCGCGATCCGCGCCGTGACATCGGCGATCCTGGGATGAAGAGCCATGGCGCGCTCCTTTCGATTCGAGACACAGATATCGGTCGGAAACGGCCCTAGGCCAACAGCCAGTCGAGGATCATTGTGCTGAGGTCGGCGCCGTAGGTGTGGCTGAGGTCGGCGATCTCGCGGTAGGTGACGGAAGCGCCTGCCCGGGTGAGGTGTGCGTTCGCCTCCTGCGCCATGGCGACCGGGAACATCCAGTCACGTACGCCATGGAGGATGTGAATCGGCAGTCCCTCGATCCGCTCAGGGTCGGCCATGCCGGTGAGCACGGGGTGGAAGGCTGCTGCGACAGGCGCCAGGTGGGTGAAGGGCGATCCGGCGCCCAGACCGGAGGAGTAACTGAACGTGCCCCCGTCGCTCATGCCCGTGAGCAGGATGCGTGTGGGATCGACCGTCCATTTGCTGCGGACGAAAGCGAGGGCGCTGGAAAGGTGCGTTGAGTCGCGGTCGTCGCTCTGTATCGCCCAAGTCTGGCCGAGCGAGGTTGGCGCGACAAGGATGGCGCCGCGCGAGCGGCAGGCGGCGAGCCAGCTCCACAGGAAGGCGCGGCCGCGGCCCGATCCCCCGTGCAGGGCAAACACGACCGGATGCGGGCGTGTGGGCGCGTAGGTTTCAGGCACGTAGAGCCAGACGGCCTCGCGCGCATCTGGATCATCGCCCAAGCAGATGACGCCGGTGTCAGGCGGCGGCGGATGCATGAGCCGCTTCTGGAGATCGGCGTCATGACGCTGGTCTGGGTCGAGAAAGAAGCGGTTGATTGCGGGCACGATGCCGGCGAGGGGATAAATCGCCTCCAGCGCGCGCGAGAGGGTGCGCAGGCCGCGCCAGGCGCGCATTATATCTTCAGGCGGAGCGACGGCTTCGCGCAGCGCCTCGATCGCGGCGAGGGCAAGGTCGCTCGCCTCGTCGAGTGGCGGGCGCAGGGCGGACCACGGGTCGGGCCAGGGCGGCATGGCGCGGGCGGCCGCGATCTCCGCCTGCGGCAGGTTCGCGCGTGCAAGCAGATGCGCAAACCCGATGGGGTGGACATGTCGCGCGATGAATCCCAGCGCGTCCAGCGTTCGCAAGAGCGGAGCGACAAGCGTTTCGACCTGTTCGACCGGGTGCGTCATGCGCCGATCCTGCGGTCACGCGGAGGCAAGGGCAAGTTGCGGTGTTGCATCCGGCTGCAAGGCCTGCTTCCTGCGGCGCAGGAGATTCCCGATGTCGTCAGACATGACCTATGCGCGCTACCTGCAACTCGATAAGGTGCTGTCCGCGCAGTCGCCGCTGTCGCAGACCCATGACGAGACGCTGTTCATCATCATCCATCAGACCAAGGAGCTGTGGCTCAAGCAGGTGATTGCGGAGCTGCGGCTGGCGAAATGGCTGGTGCGCGGGGGCTCGTTGATCGAGGCTTACAAGTCGCTGGCGCGGGTCTCACGCATTCAGGCGGTGATGACGCTGTCATGGGATGTGCTCGCCACCATGACGCCTTCGGACTATACGAACTTTCGCGCCGTGCTGGGGCCAAGCTCGGGCTTCCAGTCGGACCAGTTCCGCGCGGTGGAATTCATGCTGGGGCTGAAGGACGCGACCCACATGGCGATCCAGAAGGACAGGCCTTCGGCGCAGGCGACTTTGCAGGCGGCGCTCGAAGCGCCGAGCCTGTGGGACGATGCAAATGCTGCGCTGGCGGCGCGTGGATTTGCCCTGCCGGAACATGTTCTGGCCCGCGACTGGACGCAGTCCTATGTTCCCAGCGCGGATGTCGAGGCGGCCTGGGCGGAGGTTTATCGCGATACGCATCGCTGGTGGGATCTCTATCAGCTGGCCGAGAAGTTGCTCGACATGGACGATGCGTTCGCCACATGGCGGCATAAGCATGCGCTGACGGTTGCGCGCATCATCGGCGGCAAGCGCGGCACCGGCGGATCGGCCGGCGTCAGCTATCTCGAGACGACGGTGGGGCGGCGGTGCTTCCCGGAGCTCTGGACGCTGCGAAACAGATTGTGAGGAACCGGCTGTGAGCTACAAGCGGCTCTTCTCGCGTTCACTGGCGGCAGCGCGCGGGCGGCTGCACTTCGCCGCGCACAGCCACCATCTCTGGCCGGACGCGAGCTACGAAGGTCAGCTCGCCGCGTGGGACGATGCGGCGCGGCTGGCTGACTACAAATGGGATCGCGTGATGGGCGAGGTCTGGCCGGAAGCGCAGGCCAATATCGCGGCTGAGCTGAGGTTGCCATCGCCCGACAGTATCGTTTTTGCGTCGAACACGCATGAGTTGCTGGTTCGTGTGGTCTCGGCGATGGGCAGGGACCGGCCGCGTGTGCTGGCCAGCGATGGCGAGTTTCATTCCTTCCGCCGCCAGTCTGAGCGATGGGCCGAGGCGGGCGCGATCACGCTCGAGACTGTGGCGGCTGATGATAGTGCTTTTGCCGACAGGTTGCTTGTGCGGGCAAGGTCCGGCGATTTCGACCTCATTGTCGTGAGCCATGTCATGTTCGGCTCAGGACGCGTGTTTGACCGGATCGCCGAGCTTGCGGCGTTGGCGCGGCCCGAGGGGCCGTGGGTGGTGGTGGACGGCTATCACGCCTTCATGGCGATCGAGGTCGATCTGTCTCAGGTCGCTGACTGCATCTTCTACCTTGCCGGCGGGTACAAGTACGCCATGGCGGGCGAGGGCGTCTGCTTCCTGCATGCGCCACCCGGTTTCGGCGTTCGCCCGCTGAATACGGGATGGTTCGCGGCCTTCGAGGACCTCACGCTGAAGCCCGGCGAGGTGGGCTATGCGAAGGATGCACGGCGATTTGCCGGCGCCACGTTCGATCCATCGGGGCTCTACCGCTTCAATGCCGTGCAGTCGATGCTGAAGCAGGAAGGGCTGACGACGGCGCACGTCAACGCGCATGTGGATCCGCTCCTCATGTCGCTTGCGGCGGAGCTGGACGACACGGGGCTCGGCGCGGCGCGCCTGCTCAATCCCGCGACTGCCCAGCCGCGCGCGCGCTTCCTCGCGCTCGAAAGTCCGCGCGCCCGCGCATGGCAAGACGCGTTCGCCGCAGCCGACGTCATCACCGACCTCCGCGGCGATGTCCTCCGCCTTGGCCTCGGTCTCTATCACGACGAGGCGGATATCTCGCGCGTGGCCCAGATAGCTGCGGGCTTCTAGGGCGCGAAGCTGAAGATCCGTTCACTGCAGAATTTGCAGCTCGATGGGTTCGCTGAACTTTTCGTTCAACTGCGGGTCATGCGGCGCGTTGCATCGTCTTGATGTCGCGCAAGGAAAGTGAAGGCGCGAAGCAAACGGAGTTCGCACCATGAAACGCATTCTTTCCGCCGCTCTCGCTGTCGCCCTCATGGCGGGCGCCGGCGTCGCCGAGGCCCAGGGGCGTAACCGCGTCCAGATCGAGCAGGGCGGCCGCGGCCACGGCGTCGCCATCGCGCAGAACGGCGACCGCAACGGGTCGGTCACCGTGCAGGGCGGTCGCGGCCATTACGCCTCGGGCGTCCAGACGGGCTACAACAACTTCTTGCGGATGGACCAGTATGGCACGCGGAACCACTCGATGACCGAACAGCGTGGCGAGTCCAACTTCGCGGTCACGGCGCAGGACGGCCTGCGTCTCCGGGCGGACACCCGCCAGCGCGGCTACAACAACGTGTCGGGCATCGCGCAGATGGGCACGGGTCATCGCGCCGTGACGGACCAGGCGGGTGAAAACAACGCCTCCGCCATCATCCAGACCGGCCACGGCCAGGATGTGGAGGTCCGCCAGCGCGGCGAAGGCAACATCTCGGTGGTCGTGCAGAGCGGCTACAACTGAGCCCAGTCACTGAGGCAAGTCCGGCCCGGCGATTATCCGCCGGGCCACCCCTCCACCGGAGGTTACAATGAACAGATCAACGCTTCTTCTCTCCGCGCTTCTGCTGGCCGGTTGTTCGTCGGCGGCGCAGGGCGCGCCCAATACGGCAATCGCCACGCAGAGCGGTCCGGATCATCCGGCGGCTTTCCATGATGCGCCGCCGGCAAGCGACCCAGTGCTGGATGGCGCGCCGCCCATTGTACCGGCGGTTGCTCCGTCGGCCGTCGCGCGCGCACCGGAGCCTGTGGCGCCGCCTGTGGTCCAGAAAGTCCAGGCGCGGTTTTCGTGCGACATCGACATTGACCGCACGTCGAGCGGCATTCGCGTCACGCCGGTGGTGCGCGCACACAAGACGCTGTCGGGCGAGTATTCGCTGGTTATCACCAAGAGCGGCGCGGGCGGATCCTCCGACATCAGCCAGGGTGGGCCGTTCGATGCGGCGCATGGCGAGCGCGTGCGGCTCAGCACATCGGAATTCTCGATGGAGCGAGGCGCGAAGTTCCGCGCCGTGCTCAAGGTTCGCGCGGGCGGCCGCGAAGTTTGCCGCGACATTGTCTCCTGACATCCGACCTCGGAGTACCCTCATGCTGAACGCCCGTCTCAAGCTTGCTTCGCTCGCCATGATCGCCATGGTCGGCGCCGGCGCGGCCGAAGCGCAGGGTCGTTATGACCGCTATGGCTATCACGCGCCCAAGGCGGCCGCTGTCGATGTGCAGCAGAGCGGCCGCGGCAATGGCGCGGCGGTGTCGCAGGACGGGCCACGCAATGCCGCTGCGATCCGGCAGGACGGGGTTGCCAACACCGGCATGATAAACCAGACGGGCGCGGCGAACGACGCCACCATCCGCCAGTACGGCAAGAACAACGACGCCTCGATCTCCCAGGTGGGCGACAACAATGTCGCCTGCGTGGTGCAGGTCGGCAGGAACCTTTCGGCCGGCGTCGTGCAGGAAGGCAGCGGCCTCAGCGCGGGCGTGGTGCAGACGAAGAAAGGTTCCTACGCTATTCCAGGTCGGCTGTGCGCGCTCGATCCGGCGAACCGTGGCTACTGGAATCGCATTGGCGTGAAAGGGTATTGACGCGTCAAGGCGCCCAGACGGCGTGGACCGGCACCTTGCGCTGTAGGAGCAGTTCGCGGATGGGCGATGAGCCTTCGCCGGCCTTGGCCTCATTGTAGACCGCAAGCTTGTCGGCGCCCATGAACAAGAGGACGATGCGACGTGAAGTGAGGATGCCCGGGATGGTCAGCGTCATCCGCTCAGGCGAGCCGGCGGCGCCGGGGGCGTGGATGCCCGCGACCTTCTTCGTTCCAGCCGGATCGACCGCAGCCGCATAACCTTCGGCGCCAGGAATCAGTGAGGCGATGTGCCCATCGGGTCCCATGCCGAGGAGGCAGATGTCGAACGGCATGATCGGCGTGAGGCGCTTCTCGGCTGTGGCGGCGCCTCCCGACGCCTTGGCGTGATTGGTCTTGAACGGCACGAAAGTCGCCGCCGAGGCCCGGCGCTTCATCAGGAGATCGCGGATCAGGAACTCGTTCGAGGCCGGGTCTTCCGGCGAGACCCAGCGCTCGTCCGTCACGGTCAGCGAGACCTTCTCCCAGTTCAGCGGAACGTTCGACAGGGCTTCGTAGAGCGGGCCGGGCGTTGTCCCGCCGGCGAGCGCGAGCGTTGCCTTGCGGCGCTTGCGGATGATCTCTCCGATCTTGTCGGTGAATTCCTGGGTCAGGCCGGCGAATAGCCTGCGGCGATCCTGGAAGAAGCTTTCCTCGTGATTTGTGATCGTGCTCATTCGTACCAGCTGTGGCCGTTCCGTTCGGTGAGGGCGAACGCGCCCGCAGGTCCCCAGCTTCCTGCCTGATAGGGGGCCGGGCGCATGCCCGTGCGTGACCAGCCTTCAATGATGCGGTCGATCCAGAGCCACGCGGCTTCGGCTTCGTCGCGGCGAACGAAAAGCGTGGAGTTGTCGGAGATGGCTTCGAGCAGCAGGCGCTCATATGCGATGCGTCGGCGCTTTTCCTCCCTGAAGGCGTCAAGCAGAGAGAGGTTGAGCGAGAGCGGCTGCAGTTCATACCCGCCCTGGGTCAGGGTCGGCGTCTTGTTCATGATGGTCAGAGAGATCGACTCTTCGGGCTGCAGCGTGATGGTCAGCTGGTTCGCGATCAGCGGCGCGCCGTTGAAGATGGAATGCGGCACGTCACGGAACTGGATCACGATCTGCGAATGGCGCGTCGGCAGGCGCTTGCCCGTGCGCAGGTAGAAGGGCACGCCGGCCCAGCGCCAGTTGTCGACATGGGCGCAGAGCGCGACGAAGGTTTCCGTATCGGAGGGCTTGCCGCCGTCCTCATCGATGTATCCGGGAACTGTCTTGCCTTCCGAGACGCCGCGCGCGTACTGACCGCGGACCGTCTTGTCGCGCAGTTCGCTGTCGCGGATCGGGCGGAGGCTGCGCAATACCTTCACCTTTTCGCTGCGCACGGATTCAGGCCGCATGTCGTGCGGCGGCTCCATCGCGATGAAGCAGAGCAGCTGGAGCAGGTGGTTCTGAACCATGTCGCGCGTTGCGCCATACTCGTCGTAATAGCCGAAGCGACCCTCGACACCGAGGGTTTCGGCGACTGTGATCTGCACGTGGTCGATGGAATGACGGTTCCAGAGCGGCTCGAACAGCGCGTTGGCGAAGCGCAGCGCGATCAGGTTCTGGACCGTTTCCTTGCCGAGATAGTGGTCGATCCGGAAAGTCCGGTTCTCGGCGAAGTGCTGGGCGATGGCGCCGTTGATCTGCTCGCAGGTCGCAAGGCTCTTGCCGATAGGCTTTTCAACAATGACCCCGTTTGGGGCGCCGGTGAGCCCCTGCGCGGCGAGGCCCTGGACGATCGGGATGTAGAGGGCAGGCGAGGTCGAAAGGTAGAACAGCGCGCCGCTGGCCGAGCCTTTGAGCTTCTCGCGCAGCGCAACGTAGGACGCAGGGTCCGTTGCGTCACCTGCGACATATGCCAGGCGCTCTTCGAAGGCCGCCCAGGCCTGCTCCGAGAAAAAGGCGCCGGCGCGCTCCTCCACCCAGGCCTTCACGCCGGAGCGGAACTCGGCGTCGGAATGCGCCGACCTGGCGGCGCCGACGATCTTAAGACCGGTCGGCAAAAGCCCATCCGCATCAAGGAAATAGAGCGACGGGAACAGCATCCGCCGGGCCAGGTCGCCCGTCGCGCCGAAGATCACAAAAGCCCCGGGCGTATTCATTTCACGACCTCAGGGCAGCGCCGCGCCGTGGGTCAAGCGGAATTACGCAGCCTGGCGTGGATTACACGCTATCGGCGAGGCGGAACGCAGTGTTTCGCTAAAGCGGTGCTGAAAGAGGGAAGGCCGGGCGGAGCTGCGGGCCAATTGTTCAGGTCGGACAGTTGGGTCATACCTGTCTCCGGATGCGGGTGTAGCTCAATGGTAGAGCAGAAGCTTCCCAAGCTTACGACGAGGGTTCGATTCCCTTCACCCGCTCCAGCCCCCCACAGGTCCAGCCCAAGGTTTCCGCGTCCTGGACCAAGCCCAGGCAGGCATCCGGACCAGATCCAGCAAGACGCCGGTAGGCGTCGCGAGGACTTTTCTCTCCCCGTTCTGGGTGTTGAAGCGCCAAGTCCGATGCTGAATTCAGGACAAGTTTGGCGAAGCCTGCCACATAGTCGTGCTTGACCAAAATGTCCGGTTGCTAGCGATCACAACCAGTGGTCTTGGGTGGTCTCGGCGTGGGCGCTCAACTGCAGGCCGTGGGGACGGCGCGCCCGAGGGAGGGACTGCCTCATGGATGCAAGCGTGGTGGCACGTCTGCTCGAGCAGACCGCGCGGGCCGTTTACGAGTCACGCGGACCCAAGGCAATTCACGCCGGCCAGTGGGCGGTGCTGCGCTATCTGGCGCATGCGAGCAAGCAGGTGCGCACAGTAGGGGGCGTTGCGAGCCATCTTGGCGTGACGCATGCGCCCGCCTCGCGCGCGGTGGCATCGCTCGCTCGCAAGAACTATGTTGTCGTCCGGACGGATGCAGAGGACCGGCGTATCCGACGGATCGAGCTGACGCACCAGGGCAAGGCGTTGCTCGAGCACGATCCCGTTCACCGTCTCACGGGCGCGATCGCGGGGCTGGGCCATGACAGGCAGCGGGACCTCGCCGCAACGCTCGAGACGCTCTATGCTCGGCTGACGAAGACATCGTAGGCTTCAGCGTGGCCGAACAGCAGATTCAGTATTCCACCGACAAGGCGATGGCCTATCGGCAGCTGGAGGAGGAAATCTCCAGTGTTGTGGCGGGAGAGGCGTCGCGCACAGCGCGCTACGCCACGACCGTATCTTTGCTCAAGGCCGCGTTCGGGGAGCGATTCTTCTGGTGCGGGTTCTATGAAGTCGACCCGCTGAAGCCGCGCGAGCTGGTGGTCGGCCCATACCAGGGGACGCTTGGCTGTCTGCGCATCCCGTTCGACAAGGGCGTGTGCGGGGCGTGCGCCTCGACTCGGGAAACTGTCGTTGTGCCCGACGTGCATGCCTTCCCGGGCCACATTGCATGTGATTCGCGATCGAACTCGGAGATCGTCGTGCCCGTGTTTGACGCAACGGGCGCCCTGGTCGCAGTCCTTGACGTCGACTCGACCGAATTTGCTGCGTTCGACGCGGTCGATGCGCGTGGGCTGGAAGCCGTGTGCCGGGCGATGCTCAGGTGAGCTTTTCGTAGCTGGTCACTTCCAACTTGCCATCGAGGGAACGAAAGACCGTGACACCATACCGGGCGCCGCCTGTCATTGTAATCCTGAACGCGTAGTTGATGCCGGCGACGACCTGCAGCTCGGCTTCCACATTCTCGACGAGGGCGCGCGTCGGATTGCGCGTGTAGATTGCGTCGACGGCCACGGCTTGCGCGGCCTTCACCATCTCGTCGTCGAGGCTGGCGGGAGAGTAACCGCCCGTTATCGCGGGTTCGGACGCGGGCATCGAGGCGGGCGGCGTTGTCGCGACAGCGGCCTGTTCAGGGGCCGGTGCGGGTTCAGGCGTCGGGGCAGGCGGCGTGCAAGCGGCGAACAGGGCGCCCATCGAGATGACGAATGCGATGCGCATGTGGATCCTTCCATAGTTGCCGGAAAGTCTATTCCCTGTTGTCTCGCAGCGTAATACTGTTCTGCAGGTTCGTCGCGCATCGCGGACGATCCTGAGCTTCAGCCCGCCTTCGCCCACTTACCGTCGGCGCCCTTGCGGTAGAAGGTGAAGCTTGCGGGGTCCCACGGTGCATCGTCCTGGCCGAGCATGTGGAAGAGGGCGTAGCTCGGGCGCGACTCCCAGAATTGCACGGCATCACCTGTGAAGCCGTTCGGACCGCAGGCATTCCACGGCTCATCCGGGTTTAATGTGTTCATCTCCGCCGTGAGTTCAGCGTTGGGAACAAGTTCGAATGTCCTGCCCGCGACGACAGGCCCCGTCCGAGGCTTGATCTCGCACCGTGTGCGTTGGTCTTCGGGCGCCTTGCCGAGAGTCTTAAGGGCGGCCTGCTCTGCGGTCTCGCCGGCTGCGAGCGGGAGCATCTCCAAAATGAATACGGCCTGATCTTCCGGCGTGCCATCCATGCGGTACTTCACATAGCTCTGCACCACCTCATAGCGGTTCGGTACCCAGCCCTCCGGGGTGCAATCCTGCGCGCGGAAGACAATAGCGTCGGTGGGCGTGAGGCCGATTTCCTGCGTTCTCCACTCGCACTTTGCCGCGAGCTTCGGGGCCTGTGGGTTGGTTCTGAGGAAGATCGACACATCGGCATTGCTGCAAAGGCCGGTGAGCGGGAGCGGGTTGCAGGCGCTGGCAGCTGCCGGCGCGGCAGCCGGCGCATCAGGTGCAGCGCCGGTCCCGTCGCTGCACGCATAGATGGCCAACGAAGCGGTTGAGGCGAGCAAGATCTTGGTGAGCTTCATCCTTCAATCCTACCGCCGCTCTGCAAAAAGGGCACCAAGCGGCACCGCAACTCAAAAGTCGCCGGTCGCTTCTAGCCTCGCGCCGTCGGATCGCTCAAGCGGGTCATTGCGGCTTGGGCGCCGTAGACGCGTACTTCGCTGCGGCGTCTGCCCACTTATAGGGCAGGGTGTCAGGGACGATGCTCACTTCCGTTGTGAACTTGAAGGGCGCTGCGGGGATGCCGCTTTCGAAGGTCGCTTCGACGAAGAAAGCCGTGAAGCCTTCCGTGGGCATCGGCACCTGGGCGAAGTAATTGCCTTCCGGACCGGGCTCGATGACCGTGGAGGTGTAGATTTTGCCGACGCTCTCGACGCGGAAGTCGCGCGTCTTGGGATTGTGGGCCTGCCAGAGCCTCACCTCGAGCGGCTTGTCGAGTGGGCTGAGGGCGATGCCGTTGGCGTCGACCTTGTTCCAGATGAAGTCCGGCCGCTTGCCACCGGTGATGACCGAATTGTACCAGGCCAGCATCGAGTCCTGCGCGTCGGAGCCAGCGAGATTGTGGGCCGCGTTCTCGACATAGCGCAGACGTTTTTCCTGCGGCATTGCCTCATAGTAGAAGCGGGAGTTATCCGGCAGGAAGAACTGGTCGCCTGACGCGTTCACGATGAATTTCGGGATCGTGAGACGCGCGCGGTCACGATAGTTGTAGGCGTCCTCGATCGCGAGCACGGCCTGGTATTCCGGCGTGCCGATCTTGTGCGGGAAAAGGCCGTGGCTGACATAGTCGCCCAGCGATGGCGCGAAGAAGCCGAGCACCTCGAAATGGTGTTTGGTGATCTCTTCCGAATTCAGCGCGTCGATGACCAGCGGCATGATGCCGATGACACGTTCGTCTACTGCGCCGACGAGCCACGTCGTCCAGCCGCGCTTGGAGGCGCCAGAGACCACGAACTGGTTGATGGCGACCTGGCCGCCTGCATCGGACTTCATGAATTCCTGCGTGGCGTCCATCGCCTTGACGCCGGCTTTCACCATGGCGAGGCGCACGAGCCATTCATCGTCCTTGGTCGTGAAGTGCTTCACGCGCGTATAGGCGATGATGTCATCTTCCCACCGCGGCTTGTCCTTCGAGTCGGTGAAGGTTAGCGGCTGGTTGGGCACCATGCCGACCTCGGCCACGACGGAGCCCGTTTCCTTCGCGATGCGGATGGAGCGGTCCTGCCCGTCAGTTGGTGCGGGGTCAGTGTTGTCGCCCTGCCAGATAAAGAGGAGGGCCTCGTCGTGCTTCACCTCGGCCGGTTTCACGATGGTCATCCAATGCTTCCACACCGGCTTGTCGACATCGACTTCTGTGCGCCAGGTCTGCGACGTCATTTCGAGGACGAAGGTCGTGTAACCGTCGCCCTGCTTGGTGGAGACCAGCTCCCATTTGTAGGCAGGATCGGGCTTGGCGACGTAGGCGTCGAGCGCGGTCTTCTCCTCGGGCTTGACCGAGAGGTCGGCGGAGGGAGTAGCCGGGACTTCGGGCGCTGACGCGGGAGCAGGGGTGCATGCAACCAGCGCCGCGGCGCAGGCTAAAGAGAGTGTTCTGCGAATCATGATGACGCTCCCGTCCAGCTGTGATCGCCGGTCGGGACACTTTAGAGCGAGATCGCAAGCTTTGTCATTCCCGCTCTCGACGCTTCGCTGGCGACCGGAAAGGCAGACTTACTTTGGCGCGCTGTTATGGAAAGGCCGCGCGATTGCTCGCGCGGCCTCTCTTTGGTTGTGACGTGTCTCAGGCTTCTTTGGGCTTGCGGCCCATCGACCGGACCACGAGGAACAGGCCGAGCAGCAGCGAGATGACGATGAGTCCAAGCTGCATCATTTGCACCGGGTCGGTCGAAGTGAGTCCCGGCACGCCGCCGAAGAAGTAGCGTGCGCCGAGGCCGCCTGCGCCGCAAATGAACAGGAGGATGCCAACGCGTGCGCCGCCATCTGATACCGCCTTGCCGGCCTTGACTTCGCGCCCAATCGCCATTGCCTCAAGGGCAATAAAGACGAGAGCGAGGACGAAGAACGGCGTCATCCACATCAGGGCCTCGCGCAGGCCTTCCTGTGCAGCGAGCGTCGCGTCTACCCCGGCGGCGATCTTTGCCGTCGCGAAATTGGTCGAGAGGATACCAACCAGCGTGGGGCCGGCGCCCAGACCGATGAAGTTGAGGATCATCAGCAGGATGGCGCTCGACATGGTGCGCTGCGAGGCCTTCACCGAGTTGTTCACCAGCGCGAGCGCCGGCGCCAGGTAGAAGATGTTGAGCAACAGCGGCAGGATCAGCAGGGCAAGGGCCATCGTCCATTCTTGCGCCTGTGTGTAGAAGTACCAGAACGGCGTCGCCGCAGCCATGGCGATCAGCGGCACGAGAGCGTACCAAACACGGGCGCGCTTCGACAGGCGGTCTACGACGGCGCCCGACGCGATTGTCCCGATGCCGATGCCGACGCCGACGACGAGCGCGTACCAGAGCGCGATCTGGTCGGGCGTCATCTTGAGGACGCGGATCAGGAAAGGCGCATTGAATCCGAGCGCGGCATAGCCGACGAGCGAGGAGAAGCCGCACCCCAGCGCACACCATAGCAAGACCGGGCGGCTGATGAACTCCCAGAAGGTCTGGCCGAAGCTCGAACTTTCCTGCGGGGCGGCCGCCGCATAGCCGGGATCCATCGCGCCGCGCTTGGGTTCGCGAACGACAAACAGCATGATCAGCGCGGCGATCACGCCTGCAACACCGATCGCAATGAAAGCAGTGCGCCAGCCGAAATACTTGTCGATCTGCGCGCCGAAGGCGATGGCCGCGGCCTGACCCAGAGGCACACCCATCGAGAAGATCGCGAGCGCAAGGCCGCGCTTCTCGGCGGGGAAGTAGTCCGAGATGATCGAGTAGGACGGCGGGGCGCCTGCCGCTTCGCCGACGCCGACGCCCATGCGGGCAGCCAGCAGGGTGGGATAGTTCTGCGCCAGGCCGCACGCCGCCGTGAAAGCCGACCACAGCGTCGCTCCGGCATAAAGGATATTGCGGCGGCTAGTGCGGTCCGCCATGAAGCCGACCACGACGCCTAGCACGGTGTAGACCAGCGCAAACCAGAAGCCGGTCATCCAGCCCATCTGCGCATCGGTAAGCCCCACGGTCGTCCCGTCGGGCAGCGTCGTCGCGAAGGCCGGGTCCTTCTTGATCGACTCGATCAGCACCGACATCAGCTGCCGGTCGAGGAAGTTGAAGATGTAGATGAAGCCCAGCATTGCCAGCACGACCCAGGCATACGCGGTCGTACGCTGCGCGCCGGGCGGCGCGGCTGTGGTCTCGGTCATTGTCTGCCTCCCGGTCGGCCTTGGGCCCTTATTGGAATGCGCTAGTTTCCATATCGCCGGTGGATTGGCCAGTCGCTTGTCGCCGCAGGAGAATGGCAGGTCTTGCCGCGTCTGCGAAAAGAGCGGGCCGGGCCGCTTGATCTCCCCCTCCCGGCAGAGCATCTAACCCCCGCCCATCTCCCCGGTCCGCAGGAACACTCCATGCCCGCCTATCAGTATGTCTACCACCTCGACGGCCTGACGAAGATCTACCCGGGTGGGAAGAAGGTGTTCGAGAACATTCGGCTGCACTTCCTGCCGGACGCGAAAATCGGCGTGGTAGGTGTCAACGGCTCGGGCAAGTCGACGCTTCTGAAGATCATGGCAGGGCTCGACACCGAGATCATCGGCGAGGCCAAGCCCGCCGACGGCATCAAGGTCGGCTACCTGGCGCAGGAACCGAAGCTCGATCCCAAGCTGACCGTGTTTGAGAACATTGCCTCCAAATGCCCCGAAAAGCAGATGGTGGACGAATTCAACAAGATCTCGGCCCAGCTCGGAGAGGACTATTCCGACGAGCTGATGGAGAAGATGACTAAGCTGCAGGAAGAGATCGACGCGGCTGACGCCTGGGACATAGACTCCAAGATCGAGATGGCGATGGAAGCACTGCGCTGCCCGCCAGGCGATGCGGACGTCACAAAGCTGTCGGGCGGCGAGATCCGTCGAGCGGCGATCTGCCAGCTGCTGCTGTCGAAGCCCGACATGATCCTGATGGACGAACCGACCAACCACCTGGACGCGGAGTCGGTGGCGTGGCTGCAGAACTACCTGATGAACTTCCCGGGTTGCGTGATCCTCGTCACGCACGACCGTTACTTCCTCGACCAGATCACGAAGTGGATCCTCGAGCTCGATCGCGGGCAGGGCATCCCCTATGAGGGCAACTACTCCACCTGGCTGGAGAAAAAAGCCAAACGGATTGCGCAGGAAGCGCGCGAGGAAGAAGGCCGCCAGAAGACGCTCAACCGCGAACTGGAATGGGTGCGGTCTTCCGCCAAGGCGCGGCAGGCCAAGTCAAAGGCGCGCATCTCGGCTTATGAGGAGATGGCCGCGAAGGCCGAGCGGGAGAAGATCACTACCGCACAGATCCGGATCCCGCCAGGACCGCGACTCGGCTCCAACGTCATCGAAGCGGAGCACCTCAACAAGGCGTTCGGCGACAAGCTGCTTATCGAGGATCTGTCGTTCAAGTTGCCGCCGGGCGGAATTGTCGGCGTTATTGGTCCCAACGGCGCGGGCAAGACCACGCTGTTCAAGATGATCACGGGGCGCGAGGCGCCGGATGGCGGAACATTCAGGGTCGGCGAAAGCGTGAAGCTCGGCTATATCGACCAGTCGCGAGACAGCCTCAACGACAAGAACACGGTTTGGCAGGAAGTCTCGGGCGGGCTCGACATTATCAAGGTGGGCGATGCCGAGCAGCCGTCACGCGCCTATGTGAGCGCATTCAACTTCAAGGGCGTCGACCAGCAGAAGAAGGTGGGCCAACTCTCGGGCGGTGAACGCAATCGGGTGCACCTTGCCAAAATGCTGCGTGAGGGCGCAAACGTGCTGCTGCTCGACGAACCGACCAATGATCTCGACGTGGAAACGCTGCAGGCGCTGGAAGCGGCGCTGGAAGACTTCCCCGGCTGCGCTGTGATCATCAGCCACGACCGCTGGTTCCTCGACCGGATCGCAACGCACATCCTGGCTTTTGAAGGCGACAGCCATGTCGAATGGTTCGAAGGCAATTTCGAGGACTATCTCGCCGACAAGAAGCGCAGACTGGGCGCGGACGCGGTTGAGCCGAAACGGCCGACTTTCAAAAAGTTTGCGCGATAGCGCAGCGCCCGCCGATGAACCCGGCGAGTGCGGTGAGGCGTCATCCGGGCTTCCTGAAACGGTAGATGATCTGGTCCGTCCTTCCCCGGATAGCGGGGTTCATGACCATGAGCGTGTGGTCGTCGGCGGGCTTGCGCAGCGCGGCGCTTTCGCTCTCGAACCTGAAGCCCGCAGCCTCGATATCTCTGCGGATCACCACCGGATCCATGCGATGGACCGTGTTCGGGGCGTCAGCGGTTTCGGGGTTCGCCACGTGATCGACAACGACATAGATGCCGCCCGGCTTGAGCGCGTCATAGACTTTCCGGTTCATGCGCGCGGCAAGATCTGAAGGGAACCGCTTCAGGTAGAGATCGTGGTAGTTCTGCGACGTGAAGATCATGTCGAGCGGCTCAGGGAAGGCGAGGTCATTGAAGGCCGAGCGCATCGTGACGATTTCGTTCGGGTATGCTTTCTCGAGGATATCCAGCGAGTCGCCGTAAAGGACAGGTTTTGCTTGCATGAACTCATCGGGACTCCAGGCATAGACTTTCCCGGTTGAACCTACCTTCGCAATGAAGAGGCGCGTGAAATAGCCGGCGCCCTGCATGATGTCTGCGACCCTCCAACCAGGCTGGATTTCGGCGAGTTCTAGGATCGCCGCGCCCTGACGCTGCGAGTCGAGCGCCACGTCTTCAGGAGGCCGGCGTGGATCGGCGATCGCCTCTGCAACCGATATCTGCCTTGCCACCGGCGCCGTTGTCGAGCAGGCTGCCAGTATCAGCGTTGACACAACGAATGCCGCTTGTCCAAGCAGGCTCTTTTTGGAATGGCAATGAACCAACGTGACCTCCTGCAAGCGAGTGCTTCAATCGCATCATCGGCGCGTGGCGCAGTCATCTAGCACGCCCGCCGTGCAGGACTGAATGGACTTAGGCCACCACTCGCAGTTCACCGGTGCCATCGAGCGGGACGCCTTTGGGCCAGACTTTCTCGACATGCTCGCTGGACACGCCGAGGAGTTCCGCGGCGCGGGGGAGGGTGGGCTTTTCGCCCTGCTTGATAAGCCGGTCGGCGGCCTGCGCGATCTGCAACGGCGTCAGCTGCGGCTCGGGCTTCGGCAGGTCGACGGCCTGGATATGGGCGCCCATGCGCTGATCGCGGAAAGCGGCGGCACGGCGGGCGACGGCGCGGCGGGCAGCTTCCCGGAGTTCTTCCTCGGTCTTCGGACGACGCGGCGTGCGAGGCTTCGGCGCGGGCGTATCTGTGCTTTCGGAGGCGGCATCTGAAGGGGTTGCGGCGGCTTCGGCCATGGCTGCAGCCGCTTGCGCAATACCGGCGCGTGCGGTTTCGAGCGCGGCTTCGGCGGCGGTCATCTCGGCGGCTTCCTTGCGGCGCTGCGCCTGGCGCATTGCGTAGGCTTCTGCGTCCATCGCCTTGCGGCCCTCGACGATCCACGCCATGGCGGGCTTCGCGAAGGCGAAGATGTAGAATACGATGTCGACCGTTGCAGCAGGCGGCAGATGCGCGCCGGCGGGGGCGTTGGCCTTGACGATCTCCCAGCCCATGTGGACGCCGATGTTGGTCGCGAAGGCAAAGCCGAGGCAGCAGAGCAGGGCGGGCAGCAGCACAGCGTAATCGACCTTGCCGCCATCGGTCTTGCGATGCTTGATCGCGTGCATGGCGCCGGAGGCGGCGCAGTTCACAAGGCCAATGCCGAACGCCATCATCGCGGCGAAGGCTGCAACGCACAGCCAGGAAATGTCGAGCTGCGGCCAGAACATGCCGACCACCCCGCCCGTCGCGAGCGTGGCGCCGGAGAGCGTCAGCCCCCACGCGAAGATCGATGACCAGGTATAATCGCGCTGTTCCATGCCGATGAATTTCGCGCGTGCAAGTGTACGAGTCGCTAACGATGATTTCGCGTTGCTGAATCAGAGAGATGCGCGCCTTGTTGCGTTCAGGGCTATAAGCGCGTTGCGTTCGTGGCGAATGTCATGCGGCAGTTTTTGCCGATGATGTGCGCGCTGGATACGTCAGCTGCCAATGCGATCAGGCTGGCGCAATGCTGCCGCACAGCTCGAGGAAGCGGTTGGATTGGAAACGAGCGCCGACGATGTGATCGTCGTCCCAGGCGACGGCATAGGCCAACTCGGCCGTGACCTGGCCGCCAAGCCTGATGATCGCCACCGCTTGCAGGGAGACATGAGCCCACACCTGTTCCGGTCGCTCGATTGCGAGAAGCGCCGTTCGGCGCGCCGAGGGCGGTTCGTCGGCTAGGGCATCGCGTTAGGGGACCAAATGCTCGTGGAGGGCCTGGGCGATCGTAGGGCGCCAGGCTTCAATCGAGGTCGACAGTTGGCGAGCGGTGGTCAGGGCGGCAGGGTCGGGTTGGCTGCCAGAGCCGAGCACTGCAAGCGGGATCGGTTTGGCGTGTCCAAGTGCGACCGCGCCGCGCCATTGCCCTCGTGTCCGAACGAGCGGACCCAGCACGGGGTCGGGATAACGACCGCGGCTTGAAGAGGTTTGCAAGCGGCACGGTCATCCCCGGCAGGCTGGCCTCGACTCGACAGAAGCGGCGTTTGCAGGCGCAATGGTTAACGGGGGTTAAATCCCCTAATTTCTTGTCCGTGGATAAGCGAAAAGAATCCCGGGGCCAGCCCGTTGACGGTCCATTAGGGTTGTGGCGACACTATATCTAGCGTCGGGGCTGGCGCGGGGCACCAACCAATTGGGTTTCGCCGGTTCTGGCCGGGATTTACGAATTTTCGCCTCTAACGAGAGATGTCGATGTCCGCAGAAGCCGTTCTCACCGAAGAAAAAGCCGCTACCCGCCGGGGCAAGCCCAAAGCGGCCACGGGTCTTCGCGTGGTCGAGGGGGTCAAGATCGACCCGACCCGCGACGCCCTGCTGACCGATTTCGGCAAGAAGACGCTGGATGACCGCTACGTCCTGCCGGGCGAGTCGTACCAGGACATGTTTGCCCGGGTTGCAACTGCTTATTCTGATGATGCCGGACACGCGCAACGGATTTATGACTACATTTCAAAGCTCTGGTTCATGCCCGCCACTCCAGTTCTGTCGAATGGCGGGGCGGACCGCGGCCTGCCGATCTCCTGCTTCCTGAATGGCGTCTCCGACTCGCTCGACGGTATTGTCGAGACCTGGAACGAGAATGTCTGGCTGGCCTCCAACGGCGGCGGCATCGGCACCTACTGGGGCGAAGTCCGCTCGATCGGGGAGAGGGTTGGTCAGAACGGGCAGACGTCAGGGATCATCCCCTTCATCCGCGTTATGGATTCGCTGACCCTGGCTATCTCGCAGGGCTCGCTGCGGCGCGGGTCGGCGGCGTGCTATCTCGACATCCACCATCCGGAGATCGAGGAGTTCCTGGAGATCCGCAAGGCGGCCGGCGATTTCAACCGCAAGTCACTGAACCTGCATCACGGCATTAACATCACCGACGAGTTCATGGAGGCGGTGCGCCAGGATGCGCAGTTCGGTCTCAAGTCGCCGAAAAACGGGACGGTGCTGAAGGAGATCTCGGCGCGCAAGCTGTGGCAGAAGATTCTCGAACTCAGGATGGCGACAGGCGAGCCCTACCTGATCTTCTCCGACACCGTGAACAATGCGATGCCAGCTCACCAGAAGCAGCTGGGATTCAAGGTCCGCCAGTCGAATCTCTGCTCGGAAATCATGCTGCACACGGGGCTTGATCACAAAGGCGAGGACCGCACGGCGGTGTGCTGCCTCTCCTCGGTCAACGCCGAGAAATTCCTCGAATGGAAGAGCAACGAGAGTTTCCTCGAAGACGTGTTCCGCTTCCTCGACAACGTGCTGGAAGACTTCATCAAGCGCGCACCGCCAGAGATGCATCGCGCGGTCTATTCGGCGCGGCGCGAGCGGTCGGTGGGGCTGGGCCTGATGGGCTTCCACTCGTTCCTGCAAAGCCAGGGCGTGGCGATGGAGTCCGCGACGGCGAAAGCGTGGAACAATGTGATGTTCAAGCACCTGCGCCGTGGCGCGGATGCAGCGTCTGTGAAGTTGGCGAAGGAGCGCGGACCATGCCCGGACGCCGAGGATTGCGGTGTGATGGCGAGGTTCAGCCACAAGCTAGCCATCGCGCCGACGGCGTCGATCTCGATCATCTGCGGCGGCACGTCGGCAGGCATCGAACCGATCCCGGCGAACATCTACACCCACAAGACGTTATCGGGCTCTTTCTCGGTCAAGAACCCCTTCCTCGAAGCAGTGCTGGAAAAGTCCGGCAACAACACACCGGGAATCTGGGCGTCGATCCTAGAGCACGAAGGCTCAGTGCAGCATCTCGACTGCCTGTCCGAGCAGGAGAAGTTGGTGTTCCGCACCGCGTTCGAGATCGACCAGCGCTGGATCATCGAGCTGGCGGCTGACCGGACGCCCTATATCTGCCAGAGCCAGTCGCTGAACCTCTTTCTGCCAGCCGACATCGACAAATGGGACCTCCACATGCTGCATTGGACGGCGTGGGAAAAGGGCCTGAAATCGCTCTACTATTGCCGCTCGAAGTCGATCCAGCGGGCTGGGTTTGCCGGCTCGGACAAGGCGAAGGCGACCGGGTTCGCCAAGCAGGACCGCACGGATTACGAGGAATGTCTCGCCTGCCAGTAGGGGCAAGGGGCGCGCCCCAAGCCCGAGCGTATGTTATCCAAACATAGAGAGAAGAGCGGCCATCCAACGCCAGCTGCCCATCCCTTTTCGCTAGCGAAACCTTGCGGAAACCGCGGTGGTCCGGGACTCGCACTGGTTGTGCAGCAGGCCTTTCTCAGTTACCTTTAAGGCGAGTGCACAAACGACTCCGGGACCCTGAACGCAATTCCGCCGGGAACGTTATTGATTTGGTAATAAGGTGATAGCAGCCTTAGGCTCAATCAAGTCTGGGACGAGCAGTTAAAATGATTGCCAGTCTAGCGACCAGTTTCGTGGTGATGTCGTGCCTCAGCTGCACGACGCCGCCGGTTGATGCCGAAATGATTGTGATGGAAGTCGGCCCGGTTGACGGGCGCCAGTCCTTCACGTCGAGCGAGACGCCGGCCGACCGCATTCTCGAGATGCCGACTGCGCCCACGTTCGGACCGCCGCTGCGCGTCGGAAACGATTTCGGCCCCGCCAATATGTCGAGCCCGCTCGTGGCAGCGCGCTTCGAGGCGCTTGATCTTGCGACGCCGATGCCCGTGCGCTCCATGCAGGGCGACCGGTTCGGCGGCGAAATCTCCTTCTCTGCGCCGCGCGAGTCGACAGGCCTCGGCCTCGACATGTCGTTAACCCCGCGTGCCCAGATCCAGCGCAACCGCGCCGGCAACAATGTGGCCCGGACCGGGGCTGAATTCCGCGTCGGTACGAACCTCGATGAGCGCGATTTGCGCGGCAAGGGCAGGTCGGTCAGAGCGCCGTCCTGGTATTTCTTTGTCGGGGCCGAAAACGAGGCTCTAGTTTGGAACGTGGCTGACCAGCGCGCGATGGATGGCGCAAGCCTTCGCGACCAGGCGACGGTCGGCGACCTGCAGGTCGGCGTGGCCTGGACAACGGGTGAGGGCGCACAGCTGTCACTTGGCCTCGTCGAGCGCGAGCTGCGTTACAACGATCTCGCCGGCACAAGCGATGTGGAAGTTCGCGAGCAGTTCGCCGCATTCAGCTACACGCTGCGCTTCAGGTAGGTTTGCGAGCTCGGGTTTCGAGCGGCCCGGAGTGTCAGCTCCGGGCCGTTTTTCGTTTGGAGTATGCCGCACGTGACTACGAGCACGCCCTCCTCCTTCGACGCGATCGCACCGAGGGTTTGTCGCTGCCGAGCCAAATCGCCCGCAATGCCTCAGGATGACGGCGTGCTTGCACACGCGTCCGCGTTCTCGCAGCTCACTGCGAGGGTTGCTGCTGCGCCGCGCTACCGCGCGTGACTGTGGCGCCCCACGCGGCTCAACCCCGGCTCCGGGGGCGGAGTTTCGCCGTGGCGTTTGGCTAGCAGGCGAACCGAACCGGCGGCCTTCAGGACGTCGGCGTACAGGGTCTTCGTCCGCTCGCGCGGGGTGGGAACGTCCTGTTCAATAGCGAGTCATCAGGGCGTTTGGGCCAGGGCGTGCTCGAAGGCGCCTACGTCTGCGCCCATTCGTTCGACAATCATTCGCGCAGCATCGGGCGGGATTTTCCGCGCAAGAAGCATAGCCTGGAATCGGCCTGTTTCGGGCTGACAGGTGATTGAGATTTTTGAGGTTGGAGTTGGAAAGAGAGTGTGCCGAATCTAGAGATCGGCGCGCGAGTTCGACAGTGTATGCTCGCACTTGCTGCAGCGGATCGTGAATTCGGAAATGTCAGGGCAAACACGGACATCCCAGGGGGCGCAAGATCTTGATGCAGCCAAGGGCTGGCTCGGTCGAGGTACGCAAGACGGTCTGGAGCGGGGCCTTGCGCTGATTGATCAGGCCGCGGCGAGCGGCAACGGGGAAGCGGTCGCCCTGCAGGCGCACATTCTTGCGCTCGGGGTTCGCGAAAGGCCGGACTGGGACCGGAGCCTTATCCTGCTGGCGCGTGCGGCGGAGCTGGGCTGGGCAGACGCAGGGGCTCAATTGCGCCTGCTCAGCGGCGGGCTGGAGCTGCCTCCCGCAGAGCTTGTCGCTCGCATCGACTTACGCGCGTTTGTTGCGCCACGGAGGGCGCAACCGCTCAGCGCGAGCCCGCGTGTGGCGACATCCGCCACCTTCATGACGCCCGCAGAATGCCAGTGGCTGATCAGGGGCAGCGCGTTGCGGCTCGCGCCGGCGAAGGTCTATGACCGGAGGCGCGACGGGGCGCATGTCGTCCAGGACAGGTCGAACACCGCCGCAGAGTTTTCGCTGCTCGAGACCGATCTCGTCCTTGTGCTGTTGCGGGCGCGGATTTCGCACACGGTCGGCATTCCGATCCCGTGCTTCGAAACCCTGTCGGTGCTGCACTATGCGGTAGGTCAGGAGTTTACCCGCCATGTCGACTATCTCGACCCTGCGGTAGCCGGCATGGGGGCGGAGATCGCCGCGCGCGGCCAGCGCATTGCGACCTTCCTCGTCTATCTCAATGAGGACTATGAGGGCGGAGAGACTGAGTTTCCGCGTGTGCCGCTGAAATTCCGGGGGCACACCGGCGATGCGCTCATGTTCTTCAATGTGGGCGCCAACGCCTTGCCGGATCCTCGAACACTGCACGCCGGCCTCCCGCCGCAGAGCGGCGAGAAGTGGTTGCTGTCCCAGTGGATAAGGGACAAGCCACAACACCGATAGGGCCGGCGTTCTTTCTCAGCAGATGGCGGGACGGACCCTACTTCTCCGGATGGATCAGCGCCTGGTAGGTGAGGGTGCGGGCCATGGTGCCGAGGTCGTCGCCGCCGGAGCCGCCCATGCGCTGGATCATGCCAACGAAGATGAGGTCATTGGTCGGGTCGACCCAGAACCAGGTGCCGGCGGCGCCGCCCCAGCTGATCGAGCCGTCGCCCTGCAGCGAACCGGAGGCGCGCGCATCGACCGCGACCTGGAAGTCGAGCCCGAAGCCGACCGCCTCGTTGAAGGAGGCGACGCCGGTGCCGTTGTTCGAGACGAGGACGTTCTTCGGGATGACGTTGGTGCCCATCAGCTCGACCGTGGCAGGGGCAAGTACGCGCACACCGTCGAGTTCGCCGCCATTGGCGAGCATTTGCGAGAAGCGGGCATAGTCCATGGTGGTGGAAACGAGGCCGCCGCCGCCGCTCTCGTTGCGCGGGGGTTTGGTGTAGTCGGGCATGTCGACGCCGAAGAGCTGCTTCGCCTCGACGATCTTCTGGAGGTCGCGGTCGAAGACATAGACGGCGGAGAGGCGGCTGGCCTTTTCGGGGCCGGTGTAGAAGGCCGTGTCGTTCATCTTCAGCGGCGCGAATATCCGCTCCTGCATGAACTGGCCCAGCGTCTTGCCGCTGAGTTTTTCGATGATGTGGCCCTGGATATCGACGGCGGAGGAATAGTACCAGCTCGTACCCGGCTGGAACATCAGCGGGATCTGCGCAGTGCGGTTGATCATCTCCTGTAAATTGGGCGCAGAGAGGACTTCCTTCTGGCGGTACATCTTGTCGACAGGGTGTTCCTCGGCGAGGCCGTAGCCGAAGCCGGCCGTGTGGGACATGATCTCGCGCATGGTGGGCGGACGGCGCATGTCTTCCAGCACCAGCGAGCCGTCCTTGTTGACCGATTTCACGACGCGGAGATTCTTGAACTCCGGAACGTAGCGCGTGACCGGATCGTCGAGGCGCCACTTGCCTTCCTCGAACAACACCATCATCGCGACGCCGGTGACCGGCTTGGTCATCGAGTAGATGCGGAAGATCGAGTCTTTGGTGAGCGGCGCGCCGGTTTCGAGATTGGCCTTGCCCCAGGTGTTGTAGCTGACGATCTGGCCGTGGCGGGCAAGCAAGGTCTGCATGCCGGCGACGCGGCCCGAGCCGACGACGCCGGCCATGTACTCGTCGAGCCGCTTGAGGCGGGCGGGATCGAAGCCGGCATCCTCGGGCGAGACGGTGGTGGACAGGTTGCGCGGGGCTGCGGGCTTCTTCGCGTGATGCTCGCCCATCATCGCCATGTGCTGAGCGTGCAATTCGGGCGACATCGCCATGTGGCCGGCGGGCATGCCCGCCATCTCAGGTTTTGCAGGCGCCGCCGCCTCGGGGGCGTAGACACAGGCCGAAAGCAACGCGGCCGCGAGCGCGGCTAGGGAATAGGTGCGGCGAAGCATGGGGTTGATCCTCCCGAGTAATGTCTGTGTCCGGCCACGTTCCGGGCCGGTGACCCTGATTGGCGTGCACATTCCGACGGCTGGCGTCCAACTGCAAGCGTGAGATGACGGGCGGATCGCGTCTCTTCAGGCCTTGGTGTCAGGCCAGTGGTGGGGCATTACGCCGGTCGAGGAACATGATCATGGCGTCCGAAATGACCCGGCCGAAAGAACAGTCGCTCGCGGCCGGTGACCTTAGGGAACTGGTGATCCGGCGTCCGGACGACTGGCATGTGCACCTGCGAGATGGGCCGATGCTCGCCTCTGTCGTCAATTACACCGCCCGCCAGTTCGCGCGGGCGATTGTCATGCCAAATCTTGCTCCGCCGGTCACGACGGTGGCTGCGGCGGAAGCGTACCGGTCGCGTATCCTCGCGGCGGTGACGGAGGGCAGGGCGTTCACGCCGCTGATGACATGTTACCTGACAGACGCGTGCGATCCGGCGGAGATCGAGCGCGGCTTTGCAGCGGGCGTCTTCACGGCGGCAAAGCTCTATCCCGCGCATGCCACCACGAACTCGGCTCACGGCGTCACCGACATCCGGCGCATCCATCGTGTGCTTGAGGCGATGCAGCGCATCGGTATGCCGCTGTTGCTGCATGGCGAGGTGACCGAATCTCATATCGACGTCTTCGATCGAGAGGCGGTCTTCATTGACCGTATCCTGTCGGGACTGCTGACGGACTTTCCTGCGCTCAAGGTGGTTTTCGAACACATCACAACCGCCGATGCGGTTGCGTTCGTGGAAGGCAGTAGCGCCAATCTCGCCGCAACGATCACGCCGCACCACCTCGAATTCAATCGCAACGCGATGTTCGACAAGGGAATCCGCCCGCACTTCTACTGCCTGCCGGTCGCCAAGCGCGAATCTCATCGCCTGGCGCTGCGCCGTGCGGCGACGTCAGGCTCCCCGAAATTCTTCCTTGGTACTGACTCGGCGCCGCACCCGGTGGGCGACAAGGAGTCCGCCTGTGGCTGCGCCGGCATCTTCAACGCGCCGTTTGCCCTCGAAAGCTACGCGAAAGTGTTCGAGGAGGAAGCGGCGCTGGATCGTCTGGAGGCCTTTGCCTCGGAGAATGGTCCGCGGTTCTATGGGCTGCCGTTGAATGAAGGGCGTGTCCTGCTCCAGCGGCGGTCCAATCCCGTGCCGGACACGCTGTCTGCGGCGGATACGCGGGTGGTCCCGTTCCACGCGGGGAGCGCTCTGGAGTGGACCTTCGCCGGCGTGATCGCGAGCTGAAGAGCCGCCTGATCGCGTGGCGACGAGAAATGTCGCCCGGACCGGAATGTCGCGAGGAGCGGGTGGATCCCTCAGGCTGCGGCTGGTTTGGCCGTGGCCGTTCCAGCCAACAGTTTGACGATCTCCGCCGACGAAACCGGTTGTCCGAAGAAATATCCTCGGGAGTGGCAGCACCCTGCTGCCGCTGGCTTTGCGCGGGCGGAGCGTCGCACCCGCGACCATTTCGTTGTGGATGTTGCGGGGTTGGGGCTGGCAGGTTGAAATGGGTGTGGAAGACTCGCCCGACAGGTGATGAGTCAAGAGAAATTTAACCGTTCTGATCAAGCTATAGTGGTTGCGGCGATCCGAAGCTCCTAGATATGGTGCTCGGCCGCGAGCGGGGTAGGTTGGAGATTCTGATGGCTGAGGCAGGCAAAAGCGGTGGGAAATCAAGCGCCGGCGAGGCCGCGACGGCGCGCGCGGGGCTGCTGACGCCGTCGCATTCCTATAAGCCATTCCGCTATCCTTGGGCCTATGACTTCTGGAAGCGGCAACAGCAGATCCACTGGATGCCGGAGGAGGTTCCGCTCGGCGAGGATGTGAAGGATTGGGCGGCGAACCTCTCGGACGCCGAGCGCAGCCTGCTGACGCAGATCTTCCGCTTTTTCACCCAGTCGGATGTCGAGGTGAACGACAATTACATGGAGCGGTACGCGCGCGTGTTCCGCCCCACCGAGATCAAGATGATGCTGGCCTCGTTCTCCAACATGGAGACGATCCACATCGCGGCCTATGCACTACTGCTTGAGACGATCGGGATGCCGGACACGGAGTTCTCAGCGTTCACGCAGTACAAGGAAATGCGGGACAAGCACGATTTTATGCAGAAGTTCGGCGTCGAGACGGATGCGGACATCCTGCGCACCGTGGCGATGTTCGGCGCCTTCACCGAGGGGCTGCAGCTGTTTGCCTCGTTCGCCATGCTGATGAACTTCCCGCGCTTCAACAAGATGAAGGGCATGGGGCAGATCGTGTCGTGGTCGGTGCGCGATGAGTCGCTTCATTGCGAGGGCATGATCCGCGTCTTTCACACGCTGGCAGCTGAGACAGGGGCGCTCACCGATGCGGTGAAGAACGACATCATCGATTGCTGCCGCGAAGTGGTGAAGATGGAGGACGCCTTCATCGACCTCGCCTTCAAGATGGGCCCGGTGCAGGGCATGACAGCGGATGACATCAAGCAGTACATCCGCTACATTGCCGACTGGCGCCTGGGGCAGCTGAAGCTGCCGGCGATCTACGGCGTGAAGGAACACCCAATCCCGTGGCTGTCGGAGATCCTCAACGGGGTCGAGCACGCCAACTTCTTCGAGCAACGCGCAACGGAGTACTCCAAGGGCGCAACCGGCGGCGAATGGCACGGCGCTGACGGTGTCTGGAGCCAGTTCGACCGAATGAAGAAGCAGGTCGCGGCGGAGTAGGTCTGCTGTAACCTGTCGTCCCAAAGCACGCCCTCGTCCTTCGAGATCACCTTCGGCCTCCTCCGGAAGAGGGCTCTCCAACCAGCTTGACTCCGTTGACAGGCCGCATCCTGGGGAGCCATGGAGCGGCGTCTTGCAAGAGGAAGCCTGGCTTCCCAGCGCTTAACCATCCCGTCTCGCGCTACGCGCGAAAAGCCTTCGCGGCGTGGTTCATGCATGGTTTTCAGGGATTAAACGGGGGCCGCCATATTCTGGAGCGGCTGAAACCCTATATGAAGCGCGGGGCGCTATCCAAGCGCCAGCATCCTGATCAGAGAGAGCCCGATGTCCACACCTTCGAGCACCGGCAACGGCACACCAGGGAAGACCGATTTCGACACGCTGAAAAACGACATGAAAGCGCTACGCGAGGATCTCGCCACGCTGATCAAGGACACCGGCGCATTTGCCGCGGCACAGGCCAAGGTGGCCGGAGAGAAGGGCCGGGCGCTGGCGTCCGACGCGGGCGAGAAGGCGGTCGAGTATCGTGAGGCGGTGGCCGATAAGGTGCGCGAGCATCCGCTAGCCGCGATCGGCATCGCGCTGGCGGCTGGCTATGTGATTGCCTCGCTGTCGCGCCGCAACTAGGCGAACTTCCGGGGACGTAAGTGTTCGATAGGATCTTCGACCGCGCAAAGGATCTCGCGATCGCCGCGGTTGTGGCGCTAATCCTCGCGATCGTGGGGGTGGCCGTGCTAGCGGTCGCGGCCGCTTGGCAGCTGGCGATGTGGATGGCTTGGCCGGCGGCGTTGGCCGTGACGGGCGTCGGCATCCTCGCGATTGCGGCAATAGCGCTCTGGGTGGGGGCGGCCAAGAGGAAACCCGAGCCACAGCCGCAAGAGTCTATGTCGGACGTCGATCCCGTGGCCATGGTGCTCGGATTGATGGAACTGCCGGTCGAGGTGGTGAAGAAGATCGTGGCGGAGAAGCCGATCGCCTCGATCGCCGTGATCTCGAGCCTCGGCCTGCTGATCGCGCGCAAGCCCGAAGTGGCGCTGAAACTGTTCGACCGACTCGTGGGTTCGTTCGGGCCGAAGGGGTAGGTCAGGTCGCGCACTGACGCGTCGCTTGCCGGACGGGAACCCGGCGGTCCTGGCTGGCGTTGACTGCCCGGCTCGCGCGACCTAGTTACCCGAAATGACGGGGAAGCTTACACCAGTTCAGGCGATCGATCGGGCGACGGAGCTACATGCGGCGGCCGTGGCGCGCTTGCGCGCGGCGTTGGAGGCGTTTGTGGTACGAGGCGAGACGCCCGATCCCCAGGCGCGGGCGCGGGGGGATTTCTGCTATCCCGAACTGCGAATGTCGTATCATCCCGGCGGGCCGATTCCGGCCCTGCCGCGCGCCTTTGCCAAGCTTTCGGAAGCCGGGCTCTATGTCAGCACGATCACGCAGCCGGCTTTTTTCCGGACATACTTCCTCGAACAGCTCGAGCAGATCACGGCGGATTTCGACGTGTCGCTGGATGTGGTCGTGTCGAAGTCGGAGATTCCCTATCCTTACGTTCTCGAGCATGCGGCCAACATCGATGCGGAGGCTTTGCCGCCCGCGGAGTTTGCGCGCTGGTTTCCGACGCCGCGACTGGATCTGATCGGCGACGAGGTGATCGATGCTGAAGTGCAGGATGGGGGGTTCTTCAATACGGATGGCGTGCGGCCGCTGGCGCTGTTCGACGGCGCGCGCATCGACTTTTCGCTGCAACGGCTAAAACACTATACCGGCACGCCGTTCGAGCATGTGCAGCGCTACATCCTGTTCACCAACTATCACCGCTATGTCGACCACTTCGTGGAATGGTCGATCGAGCGGCTGAAACAGCCGGGGCCGTACAAGAAGCTCTCGGCGCCAGGCGGAATCATCGTCGATGCGAAGACGAAGGATGCGGCGGCGAAGGTGAATGACGGACCGTGGCGCAAGCATCAGATGCCCGCCTATCACCTGATGGCGGACGATCGCTCGGGGATCACGCTGGTGAACATCGGCGTGGGGCCGTCGAACGCGAAGACGATCACCGACCATCTTGCCGTGCTGCGCCCCGAATGCTGGATCATGGTCGGGCATTGCGGCGGACTGCGGCACTCGCAGCGCATCGGCGACTATGTGCTGGCGCACGCCTATCTGCGAGACGACCATGTTCTCGATTCGGTGCTGCCGCGCGACATTCCGGTGCCGCCGATTGCCGAGGTGCAGGTGGCGTTGCAGGACGCAGCAGAAAAGGTGACAGGCGAGAGCGGGGATCAGCTGAAGCATCGCCTGCGGACAGGCACAGTGGTGACGACGGACGATCGCAACTGGGAGTTGCGGTTCACCGACTCATCCAAGCGGTTCAACAAGTCGCGCGCCATCGCCATCGACATGGAAAGTGCGACCATCGCCGCCAACGGCTATCGCATGCGTGTGCCTTATGGCGTGCTTCTGTGCGTCTCCGACAAGCCGCTGCATGGCGAGATCAAGCTTGCGGGCGCCGCCAACCGGTTTTACGAGCGCGCCATCGGTGAGCACATCCGCATCGGAATCGAGACGCTGGAAAGCCTGGCCCGTGCCGGCGGCAACGCGCTGCATTCGCGCAAGCTGCGATCCTTCTACGAGCCGCCCTTCCGATAGCGCGCGTCGCAGGTCGGGCCGCTACGTTTGGGCGCGGCCCTGTCCCGGCGGCAGGGGCGAGTCCGGGGTTTCCCCAACGACCGAATCCGCGCCACGTTGATTCGCGGCATCGACACGCCTGTCGGAGTCAATCACTATGCATAGAGGTTTCCGGCTCCGGCCGGCTGAGGACACGCGATGACCGACGCGACGCCGGCGGATCTATCGGGCGGTCACGCCGCTAACAGCCGCGTCGGTGGCTGGAAGCAGCCGGCCGGCTTTTCGTGGGCAATGTTCGAGTTCGCCCGCAACCCGTACTTTATGCTGATCGTGACGTATGTCTTCCCGCCCTACTTCGCGCAGTTTGTCGTGGGCGATCCCATCACCGGGCAGGCGACCGTTGCGGAGGCCACCAAGTGGGCGGGCATAATCGGCGCGCTGACGGCGCCGCTGCTCGGCGCGATGATGGACAGAGGCGGGGCGCGCAAGCCGCTGATGCTGGTGTTCCTCGGGATGCTGGTGGTCAGCGGGCTGTCGCTCTGGTGGGCGCTGCCGGGATCCGTCGATGCGGCGGGGAACTTCGCTCCGCCGACGGCAGGGTGGGGCGTGACGGGCACAATGATGTTCCTCGTGCTCGGCTTCGTCGGCTATACCTACTCCGAGATGATGCACAATGCGATGCTGCGAACGGCCGGGCGGCCCGATGCGCTCTCGCAGATTTCCGGCGCTGGCATCGGGCTGGGGCAGCTGTCGTCCGGGCTTTGTCTTGCTGCCGTTGTCGTTGTCGCGCTGGCGGCGGGATCTCTTGCCGGGCCTGAAGGCGAATACGCGCTGCAGCGCGGTTCGGGGCCGTTCGTGGCGATCTGGCTGGTCGTGTTCGTGATCCCGTTCTTCATCTATACGCCCGATGGCGCGCCCCTTGGCGGCAAGTGGAGCACAGCTGCGCGCGAGGTGCTGACCCGTGCGGGCAGGTTCGACCCGGTCGGCAAGGTGGCGGGGCTGGTTGCGTACATCCGTGGGCTGTTCCAGGCCTTCCCCGAGACCATGAAGTACCTGCTGGCCTGCCTTGTTTTCAAGGACGGGATAATCGCGCTGCTCGCGATTGGCGGCGTGTTCTCGACCGGCGTGCTGGGCTGGGGCGTGGCGGAAGGCGGGCTCTACGGCATCTGGGCGTCGCTTGCCGGCGCGGTGGGCGGGCTCTGGCTCGCGCCGGTGATGGACCGTGCGCTGGGGCCGCGCAAGGCGATCATGGCGCAGCTCGCGGCGCTTTGTGTCGTCGTGGTGATTGCGCTTGGCACGACGCGCGAGAGCATTCTCTATGGCCTCGTGCCGGCGGGTGCGCCGTTGCATGGGCTCGGGATCTTTGACTCTCTGTCGGACGTTTTCTATCTCGTGGTAACAGCCTTCATCGCGGCGCTGGCGGCGGCCAACATCGCTGCGAGCCGCTACATGGTGGTGGTGCTGGCGCCAACAGACAGGGTGTCAGAGTTCTATGGCCTGTTTGCGCTGTCGAGCACGGCGACCGTATGGCTGGGGCCGATGCTGATCGAATGGGCAACGCGGACGTTCAACGACCAGCGGATCGGTTTTTCTCCGATCCTGCTGTTGCTGGCGGCCGGGCTTGCGCTGATGTTCACGCTGAAGCCAACGACGGGTGCACGCGGGGAGCTTGCCGAGGACGCAGCGCGCTCATAGCGCGACGGCGCTGCGCTTTGTAACGTGTCCGGAGGACCTACTCGCCCTTGGCCGTTGCCGCCTTGCCTGTGACGGTGGCCATCACGCCGGTGAAGTGATCCTGTGCGTCACCGACCATGGGTGTGGCGCGGCACTTGTCGAGGCATGAATAGGAGTAGGTGCCCTGGCCGCGCACGATGGTGAGACCATCCTCTGTCTCGCCGCCGACAACGATCTGGTTGGTGTAAATCGTGTTGCCGCCGCGATCGAGGACGGTGAGGTTGGTCGAGCCGAAGGCCTTTCCGGTGATGAGGAGTGTGCGGGCGTCGTGAACGGAGACGTCGGCGACGGTTGCGTTGCCGATGACGACTGAATTGGCCGCGCCTGCGACCTTCAACGTCACTGTCTGGTCGACCTTGACCGTAAAAGGATCGGCCGCCACGGCCGGCGCGAGCGCGAGGGACAGCGCGAGGGCGGCAAGCAGCTTCTTCGTCATTGTGGGACTCCCGGCGGGCTTGGTCCCGACGATAGGCGCCAGTCCTGAATCAAAGGCTAAGGGTGGGGGTAGGGCCTAGGAAGTGCAGAGCGGGGCGTGCAGATGAGAGAACAGGGAGTGGGCGGCAGCCGATGGCGCCAACACGCCCGCGGAGCGCCAGCTGGCGAGCGGCTTCGAGGCGTCACTCATGGTTCGCCGGAAGCTCGGGATGGTTAGCGAAGCGTTCAAAGTATTGAACAAGTTCGAAACGTCTTCAGTTAAGCAGCGATGAATCTAAATACATGCAAATTTCTTGTCTGCTTTACGCGATATCAATGCAGCTCATGTAGAACTGACCATACCTACTGCGGGTGATGGTACTTCGCTGTGGGGAACTAAAGCCATGCATAGCGGAGAAACAAACATGAAAACCGTGATCAAGTTCCTGAAGAACAAGTCCGGCGCCACCGCGATCGAGTACGGCCTGATCGCCGCCCTCATCGCCGTCGCCGTCATCGGCGGCGTCAGCCAGCTCGGCACGTCGGCCAACTCGACGTTCAACGCGGTTTCGGCTGCGATGTAATTCGGCGCCGGCCAACAGGCTGGCGTAGAGATTGGAAGCCGCGGGCCCTCGGTCCGCGGCTTCTTTCTTTTTGCGAATACTTGGCGTGGTCAAGAATTCCTTCAGCGAATTCTGCCATCTTGACTGAATAACAAGCCTGATGGTGGTGGCGGCCTCGATGATCACGTCCTTGCTCTGCCTGGCGTTCCCGCTCCTGTTGATCTACGCCGCCTGGCACGACGTCTCGACAATGACCATTCCGAACTGGGTGTCGATCGCGCTGGCGGCGGCATTCCTGCCGGCTGCGATGGCTGCAGGGCTTACCTTGGAGGAGATCGGCTGGCATCTGGTCTTCGGCGCCGCCGTGCTGATCGCCTGCGCTGTGCTCTTCTATCTGAACGTGTTTGGCGGCGGGGACGCGAAGGTGATCGCAGCAGCGTCCCTGTGGACGGGGCTCGCGGGCAGCGCTCCGTTCGTGATGGGCATGGCGATCGCTGGCGGAGCGCTGGCGGCCGTGCTGATCGTCCTCAGACGGATGAAAATTCAGACGACTAAGGCCTGGGCGGCGCGGCTTCTTTCCCCGGAAGAGGGCGCACCCTATGCGGTCGCGATCGCCGTGGGCGCGCTTCTGGCGGCGCCAGCGTCCCCAGTGCTCGCGGCGGGCCTGGGCACACTATCGCTTTGAGCCGGGCGCGCCGCGAACAGCGGCGATTCACGGATCGGAAACCCAGAAGGCCCAGCATTCCCAGCGGTTGGTTAAGATCGCAGGCCAATCGTTAATTACCCCTGCGGCGGCGTCTTAACGCTCCCTTAGAGCCCTAATGAAACTGTCTATCACAAGATAGGCCCTTTTCGGCCTGTTTGGGACTTGGCGGAGGGCCCTCATGTCGCCTGTGCGACTGATCATTCTTCTGATTGCAGCGGGTGCGGCCATCGGCGCCGTTTTCCTTGTGCGCTCCGTGCAGACGCCCGCGCCGGCTGTCGCCGCTGCGGACACGCCCGCCCCCGCGCCAGAGCCGGTCGAGATTCCGCTAAAACAGATTCTTGTCGCCAACAACACGATTCCAGCTGGCAAGTTCGTCTCGCTCGACGATCTCAAATGGCAGGGCTGGCCAGCTGATGCCCAGATGGACTCTTTCATCGACCAGGAGACGGAAGCCGAAGCGCTTGAGAAGATGGTGGGCGCTGTGGCGCGCTTCGATGTCGTTGCGGGCGAGCCGATCACGCGGGCCAAGCTCCAGCATCCGGGCACGGCCGGCTTCATGTCAGTGATGCTGACGCCGGGCATGCGCGCCGTGTCGATCGAAATCGAGACCGAGACCGCCGCGGGCGGCTTCATACAGCCGAACGACCGCGTCGACGTAATCGTAACACGCGAAGTCGAAAATGCCGGCGGTAACAACGCCTTCGCGGGCATCCGCTCCGACCTCATCCTGTCGAACATCCGCGTGCTGGCGATCGACCACGTCTACGGCGCGCCGCCGATCGAGGGAGGAGAGGAAGAGGTTCGCACCGGACAGGGCACAGTGATTGTCGGATCGCGCGCCACGCTCGAACTCACCGAGCGCGACGCCACGCTGGTCAATACCGCGCGCAAGGCGGGCGATATCTCGCTGACTCTTCGCTCGATCGCCGACATGTCCGCGCCGCAGGGGGCCACGGGTGCGGGCAAGGTCTATCGCGATGGCGTCTCGCAGGACGCTGAGGGCGTGCGCATCTATCGCTACGGGACGGAAACCGTGGCGTCGGCGACAGCAGGTTGAGGTCACCCATGTCAGCCAACCGAAATTGCATTCTGGCCAGTCTTGCCGCTGTTCTTGCCTTGACGGGCACGTCGTTCGCGCAGCCGCCGGGCGATCTGGCCGGACAGCCGGGACAACCGGCGCAACGCATGACGCTGCCGGAAGCCACCGCGCCTGAATCGACCGAGATGCTGACGCTCACGGTCAACAAGAGCTACATGATCGAGTTCGACGTCGACATCGACGATGTTATCATCGCCAACGACAAGATCGCCAACATCGTCGCGCGTGACCGCCGCCGTGTTGCGGTTCAGGGTGTGTCGCCGGGCGAGAGCAACATCGTGTTCCTCGACCGTTCGGGCCGCCGCATCAAGACGCTTGAGATTTCGGTGACGGACGGCGTTGCGGGCATGGACCAGCTGCGCAACCTCATCAAGAGGCATGTTCCAGGTTCGAAGGTGCAGGTTGAATCGGTCAATGGCCGCGTGATTCTTGCGGGTTCTGTCCCGAACCTCGCCGGAGCGGATCGCGTCGTTCAGCTCGCGCGCGCCTACGCCAAGGACGACAACAGCGTCCTCAACATGATGGCGATCGACGGCAAGGATCAGGTGACGCTCAAGGTACGCGTCGTCGAGATGCAGCGCTCGGTCATCAAGCAGATGGGCATAAACCTGTCGGGCTCGATCGGTTTTGGCCAGCTGACGGGGAGTGCGTTCGATAACACCGTCTCGATTGGCGCCTCGAACGCTTTCCCGATTGCCGGTACATCATTGGGCGGGCTCGTCGCCAATCTCGGCTACAAGAATACGGTGGCCGGCGGGGCGACACAGAGCACGGTGGGCGCAAAGGTGAATGCGCTCGAGCGCGTCGGCCTTGTGCGGACGTTGGCGGAACCGAACCTTGCGGCGATCTCGGGCGAGGCTGGTAAGTTCCTTGTCGGCGGTGAGTTCCCCGTGCCGGTGGCGCAGAACGACGGCAAGATCTCGATCGAGTTCAAACCCTACGGGGTCGGCCTCGGCTACACGCCCGTGGTTATGTCGGAAGGCCGGATCTCGTTGCAGCTATCCGTGGAGGTATCCGAGCTGTCGACTCAGGGCGGCTTCCAGTCGGCTTCCGGCGTGGTCACGGACCCGACGACGGGGCAGGCGGTCGCGGCGCAGACGATCACGATTCCAGCACTGAAGGTGCGGCGCGCCGAGACCACTGTTGAAATCCCTTCGGGCGGCAGTCTCGTTATCGCTGGCCTCTTGCAGGAAGCGACCAAGCAGAATCTCGACAGCGTCCCGGGCGTCAAGGATATTCCAGTACTGAGCGCGCTGTTCCGCAGCCGCGACTTCCAAAATGACGAGACCGAACTGGTCGTAATCGTGACGCCCTACCTTGTCGATCCGACGGATCCGCAGGGTTTCCGCGATCCGGACCGCGGGTATGTGGCGTCAAACGATGCCCGTACGATTCTCTTCGGTAAGCTCAACGATGTCTACGCGGCCCCCGGGTCTGCAGCGGCGCGGTCGCCCGCGCCGGCCGGCGCCAGCGGCTTCATTATCGACTGAGGAATAGCTGAGATGGCAAAGCGCTTCCACGTTGCGGTTTCCGGAGTTCTGGCCGGTCTTCCCCTGATCGCGCTCGGCGGCTGCATGCAGACGCAGGAGCAGATCGCCTGGTCCAACCGCTCGCATACGCAGATCGTGGCGCAGGAAACGACGGCGGAGCTCAAGATCGGGACGCTTGTTGCCGGCGAGAAGCTGGGTTGGCGCGAGCGCGACGCCGTGAAGGGCTTTGCGGTCGCCTACCAACAGGAAGGCCACGGCGCATTGATCATCTCGCGGCCATCGAATGGGCCCGACGATATCTCCGCGATGCGGGCAGCCGCTGACGCGCGCGCGATGATGCTCGCCGAGGGCGTCGATCAAAGCATGATTGCAGAAGGCACTTATGACGGCACCGGTGCGCGCTCCGCACCGTTGATCATCAGCTATCGCACCTATGAGGCGGTGGCGCCCCATTGCCCGGATATCTCGCACTGGGACTTCACCGACACAAGCTCCAACTCCGCCTTGCCCTCGCTTGGCTGCGCGGTCGCGGCGAATCTGGCCGCGATGATCGCGAACCCGTCTGACCTGGTGGGCGACCAGCCAATGGATCCTGCCGACACGGCGCGACGGAGCATCATGTTCAGCAAGTATCGCGCGGGCGAGAAGACCTCATCCGAACGCAACAATGACGCCAGCGGCGCCATCAGCACGGTCGTTGAGTAGGGGTAGGGGACATGAGCGGACCTCGGGACACGTATGACGACGGCGAGCTCGACGAGCTCGTCGAGGATTTCGACCTCGACATGGATGCGCCGCTGGGCGCCTCCTTCGCCGCTGCGCTGCGCAGCGGCGAGGAGGAGACAACGGAGTTCGACACAGCCTACCCGGAGGATGAAGGCGCGTTTGCGGAGGAGGACGCGCCTCTGCACGATCCTGCCGACCCCATGACTGACCTGCCGCCCCCGCCTGCAATGACGGCAGCGCAGCCCTGGCTTCAGCCCAAGCCGGCGCAGCCGCCAGTGGACGACCTGCCGCCGATGACGGCGCACGAAGCCGAGCCAGTCGCTGACGATGTGGCGGGACAGGGGCTGGGCTATGACTATGCGTTTGGCGCAACTCATCACGGCGGTGACCGGACGATCCCGCGCATTGTCGTGCATGCCTTCTGCACGCGCACGAACTCGCTCAGCCTGATGCGGACGATCATGCAGGATCGCCGCATGAAGAATGTCACCATGGAGGTCCATGAGGGTGGTGTTGCGGCGGCCATCCAGTACTACGTCAACGAAACCACCCCAAACCTGCTCGTGATCGAGGGCGCCGGCGATCCGCGCCAACTTCTGGCTGATCTCGACTCGCTTGCCGAGTATTGCGACGAGAACATCAAGGTAGTCGTGCTTGGGCAGACCAACGACATTCGACTCTATCGCGAGCTGATGCGCCGCGGCGTGTCGGAATATCTCGTGGCGCCGATCGATCCGGTTCATATGATCCGTTCGATCGCTGCCCTGTTCACTGACCCTGAAGCACCGTTCACCGGAAAGTCGATCGCGGTGGCAGGCGTCAAGGGCGGCGTGGGCGCCTCGACCATTGCGCACAACCTCGCCTGGGCGCTGTCGGAGCGCTGCAAGGTTAATGCGACGCTCGTCGACCTCGACCTCAACTTTGGCACCACCGGCCTTGATTTCAATCAGGACACTGCGGCGACCATCGCCGACGCACTGATGTCGCCCGACCGGTTCGACGACGCAGTCATGGGCCGCCTGATCACAAAGGCAACGGAACGGTTGTCGCTGTTCACTGCGCCGGCGACGCTCGACCGGACCTTCAATCTCGATCCCGAGACCTATGTGCGCGTTCTGGAGCAGGTGCGCGGGTCCGTGCCGTTCATGGTGCTCGACCTGCCGCACATCTGGAGCGATTGGTTCAAGTCGACGGTGATCTCCGCTGATGAGTTGATCGTCGTGGCCGGTCCCGATCTGGCCTCGCTACGCAACGGCAAGAACCTGATCGACTTCCTCAAGGCGGCCCGGCCGAACGATAGTCCGCCGAAGCTTGTGCTCAACATGACAGGTCTGCCGAAGCGCCCCGAAATCCCACCCAAGGACTTCGGCCAGGCGATTGGCATAGAGCCGACGCAGATCATCCCGTTCGACGCGCAGCTGTTCGGTACGGCAGCGAACAACGGTCAGATGGTGTTCGATGTCGCGCCGGAATCCAAGGCGGCGCTGTCGCTCGACCAGCTAGCGGCCCAGCTGACCGGCAAGGAAGTCCAGACGACGAAACCGTCGCTGATGAAGAAACTGCTCGGCAAGTAAGGGGACTCGATGTTCGGCAAGAAGGGGGCCACGGGCGGGCCGGGACTGCCGCTGCCGCCGGCAGCGCCCGCCGCTGTTGCCCCGCGTCCTGCCCCTCCGCCTCCGGCGCCGAGACCGGCGGCGGCACAGCGTGCAGATGATCCGCCGCTGCCGAAGGCCGCTGCGCCGCCGCCCAAGCCCCAGGCCTCTGCCGCTTCCAGCAAGCCGACAAACAAAAGCGCCCCGCCGCCGCCGCCCAAGGAAAAGATAGCTGCGATCGACAACCGGTCGGACGAGTACTATCGGACGAAGACCGAGGTCTTCAACGCGCTGATCGATACCATCGATCTGTCGCAGCTGGCGCAGCTCGACCAAGAGAGCGCGCGCGAAGAGATTCGCGACATCGTTATCGAGATCGTCTCGATAAAGAATGTTGTGATGAGTGTCGCCGAGCAGGAAACGCTGCTCGAAGATATTTGCAACGACGTGCTTGGCTATGGTCCGCTTGAACCGCTTCTAGCGCGCGACGACATCGCCGACATTATGGTGAACGGCGCAGGCACGACCTATATCGAGGTCGCCGGCAAGATCCAGCGCACCAACATCCGTTTCCGCGACAATGCGCAGCTGATGAATATCTGCCAAAGGATCGTAAGCCAGGTCGGCCGCCGGGTCGACGAAAGCTCGCCGATCTGCGACGCGCGCCTTGCCGACGGGTCGCGCGTCAACGTCATTGCGCCGCCGCTGGCGATTGATGGTCCTGCGCTCACCATCCGTAAGTTTAAGAAGGACAAGTTGAAGATCACGGACCTCGTGAACTTCGGCTCAATCTCCGAACCCGGCGCCGAGATTTTGCGCATCATTGGCGCCTGCCGCTGCAATGCTCTGATCTCGGGCGGAACCGGTTCGGGCAAGACAACCCTGCTAAACACGCTGACGGCGTTCATTGCCCCAGGCGAGCGCGTCATCACCTGTGAGGACGCGGCCGAACTCCAGTTGCAGCAGCCGCACGTCGTTCGCCTCGAGACGCGCCCACCGAACCTGGAAGGCCAGGGCCGCGTGACGATGACGGACCTCGTCAAGAACTGCCTGCGTATGCGTCCTGACCGGATTATCGTGGGCGAGGTGCGCGGACCTGAAGCGTTCGATCTCCTGCAGGCGATGAACACGGGCCACGACGGCTCGATGGGTACGCTGCACGCAAACACGCCGCGCGAGGCCCTTTCGCGTCTTGAATCGATGATCACTATGGGCGGCTTCACGCTGCCGCAGCGTACGATCCGAGAGATGATCGTTGGCTCAATCGACATCGTGATCCAGGCGTCCCGTCTGCGCGACGGCTCGCGCAAGATCATCTCGATCACCGAGGTGATGGGCCTCGAAGGCGATGTGATCGTTACGCAGGACGTGATGCGCTTCGAGATCGATGGCGAGGACAAGGACGGCAAGCTTAGGGGCACGCACCGCGGCACCGGCATCGGCCGTCCGCGCTTCTGGGAGCGGGCCCGCTACTTCAATATGGAAGGCGATCTTGCCCGCGCGCTTGACGCGCTGGAGGAGGGTGGCAAATGACGCCTGAGCTAGTGACCTACGCGATTGCGGGGCTCGCGTTCATCGCGATCACCGGGCTGGGCTTTGCCTTTGCCGGAGGCGGCGGCGCCGGTCGCGGCAAGCAGTCAAAGCGTGTGAAGTCGATTAGCGAGGGCGTGCGTGGCGCCAAGGGCGACACCACGCTCGCAGCCCGCCGCAAGCAGATGGAAAACGCCACCAAGGCGCTCCGCGACCGCGAGGAAGCCAACCGCAAGAGCCGCGTCGTCGGGCGTTCCATTGAGGACAAGATCAAGCAGTCCGGCCTGAAGATGACCGTCCCGATGTTCTGGGCGTTCTCGGCCGTGTCAGCGGCGGCCGTTGGCGCGCTGATGTTCTTCGGTGCAGGTTTCAATGAATGGCCGATGGTGCTGGTACCGGTGGGTCTTGCCTTTGCGGCAGGATTCGGCCTGCCGCGCTGGGTACTCGGTATGGCGATCAACGGACGCCAGAAGAAATTCGTCGGGCAGTTTGCCGACGCGATCGACGTTATCGTCCGCGGCGTGAAATCAGGCCTGCCGTTGCAGGAATGTCTGCGCATGATCGCGCGTGAGAGCCCGCAGCCGCTGGCTGGAGAGTTCCAGACGGTCTGCGACGCCATTGCGATGGGCGTTCCGCTGGATCAGGCGCTCCACAAGATGTATCTGCGCACCCCGACGCAGGAAGTGAACTTCTTCAACATCGTGCTGAACATCCAGCAGAAGGCGGGGGGCAACCTGTCCGAAGCGCTCGGCAACCTGTCCAACGTGCTGCGCTCACGCAAGCTGCTGCGCGAGAAGATCAAGGCGCTGTCGTCTGAAGCCAAGGCGTCGGCGATGATCATCGGATCGCTCCCGGTTATCGTTATGTTGCTCGTCTACATGACCACACCGGCCTACATCATGTCGCTGTTCACGACTGACTTGGGACACCTCCTGCTATTGATCGCGGCCGGGCTGATGGGAGCAGGCATCTACATCATGCGCTCCATGATCAACTTTAACTTCTGACGTCGGGACCCCGCCTTTGTCGGGGAGAGCGGAATCGCCATGGGCAACATCGACTGGGTTCAGTTCCTCACCGATCCCATGACGCTGGCCTCAGGCCTGGCGTGCGTTGCGACATTTGCAACCGTGATGACGCTGGCGGCGCCCGCCTTCAACAGCGACAAGTTGACGAGTCGCCTTAAGTCAGTGTCCAACCGCCGCGAGGAGCTGCGCAAAGAGAGTCGCGCGGCCCTGGAGGGCGGCGAGAAGAAGTCGATCCGCGTGCAGGACACCAGCATGACGAAGAAATTCGTCGACAAGCTGGACCTTGCGAAGATGCTCGAAGACCCGGGCGTCCAGAAGAAGCTGATCCAGGCGGGCCTGCGCGGCCCCAAGCCGATCTCGATCTTCTATCTCTGCCGCTTTGCCTTGCCGATGGTGTTCGGGCTTGGTGCGCTGATCTACATCTGGTTCATCAACGACCATGGCCTGCAGTTCCAGATGAAGCTGGGCGTGGTTGTTGTTGGCTTCGCTGCGGGGTTCTACGGACCGAACCTGTTCGTGGAGAACCTCATCACCAAACGCCGAACCTCCATCATGCGCGCGTTTCCGGACTCCCTGGACATGATGCTGATCTGCGTCGAATCCGGCATGTCGATCGAGCAGGCCTTCGCGCGCGTGGGCGAGGAAATCGGCTCGGCCTCGGTGGAGCTGGCGGAGGAACTGGCGCTGACGACGGCGGAGTTGAGCTATCTGCAGGATCGCAGGCAGGCCTATTATAACCTCGCAGAGCGAACCAACCATCCGGGCGTCAAGGGCGTCGCGATGGCGCTGGTGCAGGCCGAGAAGTACGGTACGCCGATGGGAGCGGCGCTGCGCGTCATGGCCAAGGAAAACCGCGAGATGCGGATTACTGAGGCGGAAAAGAAAGCCGCGGCGCTGCCGGCCAAGCTGACCGTGCCGATGATCGTGTTCTTTCTGCCTGTGTTGTTCCTCGTTATCCTCGGGCCGGCCTTCATCAAGATCGACGCGATGGGCCTCGGCAAGACGCAGAGCGGCGCGATCGTTGAAACGGAAGACAGCGAAAAGGAATAGACGCTGTTCAGTTTCGCGGACGATAGGCGATCAGGACATTGCCGGGTGTCTGGCCGAACGAGCCGTAGCCGGAATTCACGAGCAACATACCAGCGCCCGCCGACAGGCTGTGCGCGTCGATCGAGCCGCCTCTGCCTGCGATGTCCTTGTTGAGGGTCGCGTGCGGCCCGACCGTATCGAGACGGTTGATCATGCGGCCATCTGAGCCATCGAGAATGATGACTTCGCCGCCAAGCGTCGCCCCGACAAGCGCGCCGTCGATAACCAGCGGCGCTGCCGAAAAACCATACTTGGTCGTGCAGCCTTGGACGGCCGTGGCGCGAGATCCGCTGCAGTTGGGCTGCGCTGCGTATGACCAGACCGGTCTGCCGGTGGCGATGTCGAAGGCGTAGACGCCCGCCATCGACACGAATTTCGGGTCTGGTGAGATGATCGGGTCATTGATCGGTATGAAGACCTTGCCGGCGTCCGCGGCGATGCCCCAGTGTACGCCGCCAAGGGCCGTGCCTTCGCCGATGCGATGGCTCCACAGCACCTTGCCGGTGGTGGCGTCCAGCGCCCAGGCGTGGCCGGATTTCTGGCCGGCGAGGATGATGTCCTTGCCGCCTGCACTCGTCACGACGGCGCCGGCGCCGAAATCGTAATCGCGGCCATCGCCGCCGAAGAGGACGGGGCAGTTGGGGCCGTTCTGGCCCGTCTGGACATCGCACGCCATGTTCCAGACGTCCGCCGCCATGGCCTGGTATTGCCAGGAGACTTTGCCAGTGTCGGCATCGAGGGCGATGATCGCGTCGGAGGTATTCGTCGCCGGGTGGGAGGTGTTCTCACCCGTCGTGACGATGATGGTGTTCCGCTTTGCATCGTAGACCGGCACCGACCAGATCGGCGCGCCCGACGGTCCTTTCTTCTTCACGCCGAGCGCGTTGACCTGTCCGTTGTAGGTCGCCTCCGGCATGGTGTGATATTCCCAGGCGTGGCTGCCATCGACGGCGTTGAGGGCCACGACCGAGCCATGGCCGGAGCAGCATTCGGCGCGGGGGTTCATGCCCGAGGCGACGCCGGAGGCGGAGATCGGCACGATCAGCTTGTCTTTCGCGAAGATGATGCCTCCGCGGATCTGGCCGCCGGAGCCGTCGACCGGCTGGCCGCTGGCCTTCCAGACGAGAGCGCCGTTTGCGGCGTCCACCACGTGAATGTCGCGGCCGACGGACAGCGCGACGACGCGGCGGCCGGCGATCTCGCCAATGGCCGGCGTATTCCGGGATGAGGCCGCGTAACTCCACTTCACGCAGCCGGATTGCGCATCTACGGCCATGAGCTTCTGGCCACCGCTGATGTAGACCGTGCCGTCGCTCAGGACGGAGGCGCCTGTGCCGGAGCCCTGGCCGGGGAAGGCGATGGACCAGGCGACTTCGAGATTGGCGAGCTGGGCCTTGCTGAGGCCCGCTTCTGCGGCGGAGAGGCTGCGCGTCTGGTCGGCGTCGATGCCGAAGCCGTTGCTGACGATGGATGCGGCGGGGCTGACGGCGCGCTTGTCGGCGGCGCAGGCGAGCGCGTCGGACCAGGTGGCGGCTGCGGCGGCCTGGCCGGCAGTGAGCCACGAGACGAGATCATTCTTTTCCCGCTCGGTGAGCGCGGCGGCCATCGGGGCCATGATGCCGCCGGGCGCCATGGTCTCGCGCAGGCGGGCGGGCGCGAGCGTACGCATCGAGGCGAGCGTGGCGGCGCGCGTCGTGCCGGGATTGTCGTGGCAGGCGGCGCAGGCTTTCTGGTAGACGCCGGCGCCTGGATGATCGGCGGAGACCTGGCCGAGGGCGGCGGGAGCGAGGACCGGTGTTGCGAGTGCGGCGATGGCGAGGAGGGCGCTGGCGGCGCCGAGGGCGAGCGCGGTGGCTGTGAGAGAGCGGCGCAGTTTCATGACCCTACCTCCCGGCTGGGCTTGGCGCCCGGATTCCGTGACGCGCAAACTCGCCGCAGTCGCTGGGGATTTCAACTACTCAAAGCGGTTTGATATGGCCGTAAAGTAACCGTCGGAAGCCCTCCATTTCGCGATCATGCCCCGTCCGAAACCAACGGCGCCCGTTGTGAGGAAGATCAGCGCGCCAATGACTGGCAGCAATGCGCCACCAGGCGGGTACAGAATCGCGGCGACAACTCCGCAAAGGGCAAAGCATGTGAGCACGAAGACAAGCTCCGCCAATCGGCCGAAAACTTCGCTCCTGTGATAGCCGACTGCACTGGATATGCGGCGGCCAATGACATCGCAAAAGACCAGTCCCCAGAGGAGCGGGGTCCACATCAGCCAGTTGGACAGGAAGCCTTGTTCAATGCTCTGCCGGTCAAGCCAAACGCGCACGAGACTAAACACGGCCATAGAGGCTGGAATGATCAACAAGAACGCGAGCGCCATCCGGAGGCGGAAACGCATACCTGACTTCAGCGGCCCACGCCTGCCGCCCAATCCCTTCATCGTCAGCTCCGCCACCTCAGCGTGCGCGGTTCGATCGGGTTCGCGAAGGGGCGGCCTTCGGCGCGGGAGGCGGCCCATTCCTTCTTGAGTATGCGGTACCATTTGGCCTGGACGTCGATGTCGTCGATCCAGAGCATGTTCTGCTGGTAGGCCATGCCCTTGTTCTGCAAGTTCACCATGTGGCCGTCCTGGCCAAGGAATTTCTGCGCGGCGGGGATCAGGATCGGCAGAGCGAGATCAAGAAAGGCGGCGTTCTGCCAGAAGGTGATCTGTGTGATGCGGGTCTTCTTGGGGCTGATCGGTGTGAGGCAGGTGAGGGTGAAGATGCGACGCTTGCCGGCCTCGACGATTTCCCAGCGGAAACCAGGAATCTGGAAGACGATCTCGGTGGTGACCTGCTCGCCCATGAGCATCCTGTAGGCGAGCGAATTGCCTGAGGGCTGGTGGCGCGCGAGGGCCCAGCCGCGCGCGGCGGGGATGAACGGCTTCTCTTTCAGGCGCAGGCCCGTGGAGGGCGGGCGCCACCACCATTGATTGTGGACGAAGGGAACGTGCGCCGGGTCCATGAGGCCGACGACGGCATCGTCCATGTGGGCGTTAAAGGTCTGGTGGACGATGAATTTGGGATGCAGGTTCGATGCGATGTCAAACGCTGGCGCTGGCGCGGCGGGCGTTTCATCGAGGCGCGGATTGTCGGCGACGTAGATGAAGATCATGCCGTTGACTTCGTGCAGCGGATAGCGGCGCACACGCACGCGGTCTGTAGCGAAGTCGTCCTTCGACGGGAGCGAGGGCATCAGCTTGCACTGGCCGTCCGTGCCGAAGCGCCAGCCATGGTAGGGGCACTGAATGGTGGGCTGGCCGTCGGTGATCACCTGCTGGCCGGCGGAGAGCGGCACGAGGCGGTGGGGGCAGATATCGCGCAGGGCGAAGGCCTCGCCGGCCTCGGTGCGGGCAAGCAGGACGGGCTGCCCGAGGATGATGCGGCGGAAATGCTTGCCCGGCTCGAGCGTCTTCGACGCGCAGGCGAAATACCAGCTATCGGTGAGCCAGCCTTCGGCGGTTATCCCCGCCGATTTCGTGAGTGTCCCGTCTGCCATGCGGCGTCGTACCTTGTAAGGACGAGAATATCCAATGTTTGGTGTCCGCAGTCGAGATCGAGAGGGATTTGCCATGCCCGGTAGGATCAAGGCGGAGCGCAAAGCCGGCCCTCCCAAGCCGAAGATGCGGTCAGCCGCGACGATCACCGGCGCTTGCCTGTGCGGCGGAGTTGCGATCGAGACCGACATGCCGGTGTTCTGGGCCTGGCATGACCACTCCGAGGGGAGCCGCAAGGCGCATGGGGCGGCATACGCGACCTATGTCGGATGCTGGAAGAGCAAGGTGCGGGTCACGCGTGGCGAGGAGATGCTGGCGCGGTTCGAGGATGTCGCACGGCGACAGGTGCGGACGTTCTGTTCGATCTGCGGGACGCCGGTCCTGTTCACGCGTGCGAGTTCGCCCAAGTGGGTGAATGTGCCGCGCGCGCTGTTCGGCGAACGCACCGGACGCGAGGCGAAGTATCATGTCGCAATCGACCAGCTGCAGGGCTGGGCCTATCTCGGCGCGCCTGTCAGACCGCTCAAGGGCTATCCTTGCGTCAGCGTGGAGAACACTCGGAAGCAGAAGCCGGCGCGAGCAACGACGCTGTTCGAGCCATGAGGCTCAGGCGACGCGCGTAATCTGGCTGTGATTCATCAGCAGCGTGTCGCCGCTATCCTGCTCGATCAGGTAAGCCGGATTGCGCCGGTTGGCGTCGCGCGTGACGGTCGAGCCGTTCATGGTGCGCTCGAGCCGGTGCGTGAAGACCTTGCGGATCACGCCTTGCACCGTTGTACCGTCCCAGACCCAGGCCACACGCGCGCCAGGGGAATGGGATTTCTTTCTCAGTCGTATCATGTCCGAACCAATGCGACGACAAAGCGCCCACCAGACCATAACTCATGTTGCTTTCTTGCGTCGCGCGCAACGCGACACATGCAGCATCTGGAACTGCCTCTGATCACGACGGGTTGATGCTGCAGGGCGCGACGCGCAACTTTTGGGCACAAAAAGCCCAATCCCTCCGGACCTTTGCTTCAGCCGTAAACGATCGGTTAACGCAGGTTTATCGGCGTGTGCGAAGCCTGCAGATGAATGGCCGGAATGCCAAAACGAGAGGGGCATGACGGTGCGGGACCAGCCCCCCCGCCCTTTTCTTGTCTAGTGAACCATGAAGTTGATCGTGCGGGTCTCGACGACGGGCGCGGTGGCACCCGCGCTGTCGCGGCGTTCGAACTTCACGCGAGCGATCACGTCGCGCTTCAGGGGCTTCACCTTCACGACGTGATGCACGCTGCCGTCGGGCATCGTCTCGTCCGCGGCGCCGGCGAGTTCGGCCTGGGTCGGATCGATGACTGTCGCGGTCCAGCTCGCACCGGGCGTCAGCGGCAGGTGGACGCTTTCGATCTTCGTGGTGTCGGTGTGGAACATGTAATTGTCAGGCGTCTCTGCCGTGCTGGCGTCATCGGCCGCATCGGCGCTCTTCATCGTGTCGTCCATCGTCGGGGCGGCAGGCGTTTCCGGCGCGGCGGTTTCAGCCGGCGCTGCGGGGGCGGCCGGGGCCGGGGCTTCGGCGTTGCAGGCCACGAAGGCCAGGGCTGCCGCCGCCGGAAGGATGATGCGCATGTCGAGGTCTCCTTGTTTCGTGATTCCGCCCTGATTTGCCCACACTCATACGCCGCGATCAGGCCGGGCGGTAGTGATGCTCTGCGAGCCGGCTCCAGCCCTTCTTTGTGCGGGCTTCGACCACCCAGTTCATGCCGCCACCACCATCCGACCAGAACACCTGACGGGCGAGGCCGGCGTCCATCTGCGCCTCGAAGCAGACGGCGCCGGGCGGAACGTCCTTTGCCTCGACAAGGCGGCCGAAGCTTTTCTTGCCGTCGCTGGTGTAGGACCAGAAGGAGAGCGTCCCATCCCTGTCCGGGCCGAACATGCAGATCTCGCGGTAGGATTTCATCTCCGCCTGCTTGCCCTTGAACAGCCATTCGGCGTCGAGGCGGACATAGAGGTCGCCGAACTTCTGGTAGTCCCGTACGCATGCAACGGGCCCCATTGGCGTCTCGGCCATGGCCTTCCAACGCCCGATCAGCGGGGCCATTGGACCCATGCGCCCGCGGCCTTTCTTCCAAGCCGTCGCCATTGTGCCCTCCCTGGATGGGCGGAGGAGAGGCACGGATCCCGGCGAGGTCAACTGGCCTCAAGGCTGCTTGGTCGCCTTCTGGTTCATGCCGCCCTGGTGGAGGATCAGGTGGGCCGGCGCGCCATCGGCGGCGGGGACGAAGGTGAGTTGCGCATCGACGATCTTGTAAAAGAATTTCGTCGGGGACTCGGCGAAGATCGGGAATCTGGGTTGCTGGGTAGCCTGCACGTGGAGCTGCCCGGATTCAATCGTCACGGTGAGCTTGAAGTCGGGCATGGCGTCGAGGGCGTAGACGCCGGCATAGCTGGAGAGCGCTTCGGCGGAGACTGTGACTTCGACGCGTTCGGATGTCGGCTTCGGCTTCGGCGCCAGCGGGATCGACGGATCGAGCAGGTGCATGGCGATGTCGTCGGGCACGCCAGCGCGATTGCCGAGGAGAACAAGGCCGACGCCGCGCTTCGGGTCGATGCCGACGATTGCGCCGTAACCGCCTGTGCCCCCATCGTGATAGATGTATGAGCCGTTTCCGGTGGTGACAGTGATCCAGCCGAGGCCGATCCTGGCATTGTCCGAGATCGGGAAGCGCGGCGCTTGCGCGAGGCGCATGGCGCGCTCGAGATCCGTCTTCGGTTCTCCGAGATTGGCGTCCACGAATTTCATCAGGTCGTTCATGGTAGAGCGCAGCGCGCCGGCGCCGGCGAGCGAGGGGAGGTCCCAGTTGGCCGTCGGCGAGCCGTCTTCCGCATGACCCTTCGCGAGCTGCGTCCGCATTTCCGGCGTCAGCGTGATACCGGTCACGCTCATGTCGAGCGGGTCGAGGATGCGGGCCCTGACCACCTGCTCGTAGGTCTGGCCGGCGCGGTTTGCGAGCAGGTTGCCGAGGAGACCCATGCCGAGGTTGGAGTATTCGAATTCCGCGCCGGGTTCGCGACGCAGCGTGTGGTCGGCCAGGAAGGTGTTGAGGTTCCCGAAGCTGTAGTCGGCATACGGGTTGGCCATGTTTGCGAACGACATGTTGTTCGGCAGGCGCGGCAGGCCGGAATTCTGCTCGGCGAGATGGGCGAGGGTGATCGCCTTGCCGTTCAGTGTCGGCAGGGTCATGCCGGCGGGGGCGTATTTCTGGGCGGGATCGTCGAGGGCGACTTCGCCCTTGCTCACCATGTCGGCGAGGAGGGTGGTGGTGAAGACTTTCGTGACGGAGCCGATCTCGAAGACGCTGTTGGTGCCGAGCGGCTGCGCGCCGGCGCCGGGATCGCCATAGCTGACGACGCGGACGGAGCCGTCGGCATCCATCACGCCGAGGACGAGGCCTGTGGCGCGGCCATCGTCGACGCGCGACCTAATCAGCTCAAGGAGGCTTGCGTCGTCGGGGAAGACATTGGTCTGCGCCATGGCGGGTTCTGCGAGGCAGATGGCGATGAGGGCGGAGGCAAGCAAGGCGCGCAAGATGATTTCTCCCGGCGCGGGCAAAGGGGCGCACGGGGAGTATGCGTGCGAGGGGAGCTGCTTCAAGTAGCGTGAACCGGGCTTGTCCTTCCTGGGCCTCCGTCCGGCGCTGGATTCGGCCCTGTGCGCTACATCGCGATGAAGTTGCCGTGGAAGCCGGGCGGGATTGCGTGCGGGATGGTGATCGTCGCCTGGACGGGGCCGGTGAAGTCGCGGGCGTTGAGGATTACGAGATCGGTCGCGTTGCTGGCGCGGTCGAGCACGTAACCGATCAGCCAGCCTTCGTCCTCGCCGCTGCTTGCGTGGGCTGGCACGAAGACGAATTCGCCGGGCGTCTTGCCCTTGCCGAAGTCGCGGACCTGCCGCGTGCCGGCTTCGAGGTCGTGCTTGATGATGCGCGAGTCGGCGAGCGTGCCCGGATCGGGGACATCGGGGAGCGCCACGCAGTAGGCATAGCGATACGGCTTGCCCATGCGGCGCTCGTCGGGGCGCGGGAATTCCTGGGGGCTTGCATCGATCACCGTGCGGGTGACGCGCTTCGCCACGGGATCGATCACGAGGCGTTCGAACGGGGTACGGACCGAATCCGGGCCGGTTGCGCCTTCGGCGAACATGGTCGCGTGCACGGCGGCATCCATCACGACCTTGCCATCCGCGGTCTCGAAGGCGTTAGCGGGGTGGAAGATGTAGCAAGGGTCGATGTCGCACCAGATGATGTCGCTGCCCTTGCCCTCGCGCGGGAGGAGGCCGATGCGTGCGGCATGCTTCGGGTTCCAGCGATAGGGGAAGGAATCGCCGGCGATGAGGGAGGGCATGGAGAACGTGACGGGAAGGTCCATGACGATCACATAGGACTTCGTGATCATGCAGTCGTGGATTGAGGGGCCATCCTGCACGGCGATCGGTTCGTTGCGGCGGACCCTGCCCTGCTTGTCCAGCACCGTGTGCCAGACAGTCACTGGATCCTGCGGCACGTATGTAATGGCATGCATCTCGCCAGTGTCGGGATCGAGATGGGGGTGGGCGGAGAAAGCCTTGCCCATCGTGCCGTCGAAATCCGAGAAGGTTTGCGTCTCTAGCGTCTCGCTCATCTCTGCTGGAAAGCCGCCAGCTTCGACGATCGCGAGAATCTTGCCGGCGTGGCCGACCACGTTGGTGTTGGGCGTGCCGCGGCCCTGCGGGCCGGGAACGGGTTGCTCGCGCAGCGCCTCGCTGATGTGCGCGCCGCGGATCCACCGATTCCGATACCACAGCGCCTTGCCATCCTTGAGGCGGACGCCATGCAGCATCGCGTCGCCGACGAACCAGTGATGCGTGGCGTGATTGGGTGTCTTCAGCGGGTTGGGTCCGTTGCGGACATAGAGGCCGTTGAGTGCGGCGGGGATCTCACCGGTGACCTTGAGATCGGTGTAGGTGGCCTCCGCCTTGAGCGGCGTGTGGATGCCGGTGAGGTACGGGTTCGGCGTCTTCGCACGGCGCAGCTTGCGGTTGAGGCTGGCGACGCCCATGAGGCCGGTGGTGACGGTGCCACGGATGGCGGTTTCGACGGGGCTGATCATCGGGCGTTCCTCTGTTTCCTGGTCCATGAATTGGCGGTCCGGCGTCCGGGGCGGCTCGTATCGGCGCGGCGTCTGGGCTTCTTGCGTCCCGTCGTCGTCTATGTTTACGCTGCTAACATGACAAGGAATGATAACAGTGTCAACATCAAAAATGCAGGCGATCGCTATCATCATGGCGACCTGCGGGCGGCCCTTGTCGCAGAAGGGCTGAAACAGCTGAAGCGCGCACCCGCCGGGGCGCTGAGCCTGCGCGAGGTGGCGCGGAATGTTGGCGTGTCGGCGACGGCGGTCTATCGCCATTTTCCGGACAGGGCGGCCCTGCTCGGGGCCCTGTCTCTGGAGGGCGATCAACGATTGGCTGACGCCTTCGAGAAAGCGATGGCGAAGGCGGAGCCGGGGCTGGATGCGTTCAATGCGATGGGGCGAGCGTATGTCCGGTTTGCGCTGGCGAATCCGTATCTGTTCCGGCTGATGATGTCGGCGGAGGCCGGGGTCGTAGAGCACGCCCAGTCCCGCGGGCGGGGCATGCTCGCGCGCGGGATTGCTGAGCTGAGTGGTGCGAACACGAGCAAGGCGCTGCAGGACGTGCGGCAGCTGCGCGCCTGGTCGATGGTGCACGGGCTCGCCTTGCTGATGCTCGATGGCCTGGTTCCGGCCGATGACAGTTTGATCGAGCGTGTCGTCGACGCTGACGTGTTGTAGGCTGTCGATTTGGTGTACCACTCGCAGCGGCGAGGGACGTGCGCGTGATCAACTGGTTCGGCAAACCCGGGAAGCCGAAGATGGACGGCGAGGCGGCGACGATCGTGCTGCCGCCGGCCGCGCCTGCTGGCACGGGAGTGGACGATGACCGCACGATCATCATGCGGGCCTCGCCGCCGACGCTGATTGCCGGCGCGCCCAGGGCCGCGCCGCAAACGCTCAACGCGTTCGATGCGGCCACGATGCTGGCGGCGCCTGGGGTGGACGTTTCGGCGGCGACGATCGTCTGGAACGCGGCGCCCAATGCGCCGGGCCATCCCGATCTGCCGCTGCCGCCGGGAACGGTGCTGAACCAGCGCTATGAGGTCATCAAGCCGATCGGGCGGGGCGGATTCTCCTACGTCTATCTCTGCCAGCACGTGCGCAACGGGCGGCTGAATGCGGTCAAGGAGGCCTATGGCGCCGGATGCGGCCGCGCCGCCGCGCAGGTCATCGGCGCGCCTTCGGAGCTTGGGGCGGCGAAGGAGGCGCTGCTGCGTGAAGTGTCGGCGATCTCGCGGCTGAACCATCCCGGCGTCGTGCGGTTCGAGGATGTGTTCGAGGCCAACGGCACACTGTGCTTTGCGATGGATTTCGTGGAGGGCGAGCCGCTGTCTGCCGTGCTCGGACGGCGGCGCGGCGTATCAGTCGAGACATTCGGCGGGGTGGCGGAGAGGCTACTGGACGCAGTCGAGGCGCTGCATGGCGCCGATGTGCTGCATGGCGACATCAAGCCGGCCAACATTATCGTGCGGCAGGACAAATCGCTTGTGCTGATCGACTTCGGCACGGCGGCGCGATTGTCCGACCTGCACTATGCCGAAGCCATTGTGACGCCGGGCTTCTCCGCGCCGGAGCGGTATCGGGCGGGCGCGGACGTGGGGGCATGGTCGGATGTCTACTCGTGCGCGGCGACGCTCGCGGCGGCCATGGCCGGCGCCCCGCCGCCTGATGCGCGCGGGATGACGGCGGAGGCGATGGCCGCCTTCCTCGCGACGGCGCAGTTCCGCATGCCGAGGCAGGCGCGCTGGCTGGCAGGCCTTGAGCGTGGGCTTGCCGATGCGGTCGACACGCGCAGCAGCAGTGTTGGCGAACTGCGTGCGGCGATGGGGTTTGCGGTCCGCGCGGCGCCGGTCGAGGCGCCGACCGAGGCGCGGAATGACGGATCGTCAGTGTTCATCTCCTACTCGCACCGCGACGGCGAAGCGGTCGAGGCTTATGTGCGCGCGATCCAGCGGCTCGGCGGCGGCGTTTGGATCGATCGAAAGGGCATCCAGCCGGGCTCGCGCGCCTGGGCGGCGGAGATTCTCAAGGGCATGCGTGGGGCGCAGGCCGTGTTGCTCTTCAGCTCGGCCAACTCAATGGCGTCGGAGAACGTTAAGGAGGAGATCTATCTCGCCAAGGAGCTGAAGAAGCCGATCGTCGTTGCGCGGCTCGACGATGCGCCTTTCAGCGACGATGTGCTGCTGTTCCTGACGCGCACGCAGCACATCCCTGCGACCACAATGCCGGCGCCTGATTTCGGGGCGGCAGTGATCCAGGCGCTCAATAGCCAGCAGGCGCAGGCAGCCTAAGGGTCAGGCTTTCAGCCGTCCTGCTTCGAGGACGTCCTCGACTGTACGCAGCCCGGGCTTTGGCGAGGTCACCAGCACGGCCATGTTGCCGGGGAGGTGTTTGTTGTCGAGCATTTTCTCGTGGGCGCCGGGAATGTCGGACCAGGGGAAGACCTCAGACATACACGGGTCGAGGCGACGTTCTAGCATCAGCTGGTTGGCCTGGCTCGCCTGCAGCAGGTTGGCGAAGTGCGAGCCCTGTACGCGCTTCTGGCGCATCCAGAGGAAGCGGGCATCCATGGTAAGGTTGAAGCCGGTGGTGCCCGCGCAGATGACGACCATGCCGCCGCGCTTCACGACGAAGACCGAGACCGGCATCGTCGCTTCGCCCGGGTGTTCGAAGACGATGTCGACATCCTTATTGCCGGTGATCTGCCAGATGGCTTTCCCGAACTTGCGGGCCTCCTTCATGTAATCGTTGAACTCCGGCGAGTTAACTTTGGGCAGCTGGCCCCAGCACTTGAAGTTGTTGCGGTTTATGACGCCCTTAGCGCCCATCTGCAGGACGAAGTCGGTCTTGGAATCGTCGGACACCACGCCAATGGCATTGGCCCCGGCGACGGCACAGAGCTGAACCGCGTAGGAGCCGAGTCCGCCTGAAGCGCCCCACACGAGAACGTTCTGGCCCGGGCGCAGCACATGCGGGCGGTGCCCGAACAGCATGCGGTAGGCGGTTGCGAGGGTGAGCGTATAGCAGGCGCCTTCTTCCCAGGTAAGGTGCTTGGGGCGCTCCATGAGCTGGCGCGACTGCACGCGGCAGAACTGGGCGAAGGAGCCATCCGGCGTCTCATAGCCCCAGATCCGCTGTGTCGGCGAGAACATTGGGTCGCCGCCATTGCACTCCTCGTCGTCGCCATCGTCCTGGTTGCAGTGGATGACCACTTCATCGCCCGGTTTCCAGCGCTTCACGCGGTCCCCGACCGCCCAGACAATCCCGGAAGCGTCAGAGCCGGCAACGTGAAAGGGTTGCTTGTGACCATCGAAGGGCGAGATGGGTTCGCCGAGCGCGGCCCAGATGCCATTGTAGTTGACGCCTGCTGCCATCACGAGGACGAGCACCTCGTCCGAGGCGATTTTCGGCGTCGGTACGACCTCGAGCTGCATCGCCGCCTTGGGGCGGCCGTGGCGTTCGCGCCGGATCGCCCAGGCGTGCATTTTCTCGGGAACATGGAAGTCGGGCGGGATTTCGCCGACGGCGTAGAGATCTTTCACTTCACGCTTGGTTGCGCCGTCTGCCACGTTCTGTCTCCCGCCACGCCCCGGGCCTGTCGCCGCTTGTCCAGGTGAACGGCGCGTCCGTCAGGCGGGCGTCACATTGTCCAAGAGCGGAACGGATTGCAAGCAATCTTGTTGCACTGCAATAAGTCGACCGGTCGGTATGGAACGACCCTGCGCGAAAGACGGGTCAGGCGGGACTTTCTGTCCCTTCCCCGGGCAGAGTTAGCTGGATTTCGTGCCCTGAGCCCGGGCATTTCACGCTTGCTTGCTGCACTGGCGCGGCGCGCGGGGCGGTGAGCCCCGCCAGCAAGACGAGCGCCATTGCTGCCACTCCAGCACCGAAGCCGATGATTGCACGGAGTGGAATGCGCATGTCGTCTCCCCCTGGATCGCCCGCGCCATGGACAAGCGGCTGTTCGGCGGTGAGACGGTTGAGCCAGAATTTGGCGGCGCTAAGGCAGGAGACATTAAATGACGGGTCAGGCCACCAGAGGACAGGCATGGGTGAACGGCGTGTTTGTGGCGGCCGACGAGGCGCGCATCTCGCCGTTTGATCGCGGCTTCCTGTTCGCAGATGGCGTCTACGAGGTGACGGCCGTCTATGCGGGGCGGCTGATCGACTTGGAGCGGCACCTTGATCGCCTCGAACGCTCGCTGCGCGAGCTGAAATTCGGGACGATGCCTGACCGGCGCGAGCTGAAGGAGGCGCACCGCTCGCTCGTCGCCAACAACAGGATTGAGGAGGGCTATGTCTACCTGCAGGTGACGCGGGGCGCCTATGGTGGGCGGGATTTCGTGGCGCCAGACCAGCCGCGCCTGACGATTTTCATGTTTGCAGAGCCGCGCGCGCTGATCGACACGCCGGCGGCGCGCAATGGTTCGCGCGTGGTGAGTGTGCCGGATATCCGCTGGGCGCGGCGGGACATCAAGTCGGTGGGGCTGCTGGCGCAGGCGCTGGCCAAGACCGAGGCGAAGGCGCGGGGCGCGGACGACGCCTGGCTGGTGGCGCCGGACGGGTTCGTGACCGAGGGCGCCTCTTCGAATGCTTGGATCGTAACGAAGGACGATGAGATCATCACGCGGGCGATCTCCAACATGATCCTCGCCGGCGTGACGCGGCACACGCTGTTCGATTCGCTTGGGCAGAAAGGGCGCAAGATCACCGAGCGCTCGTTCACGCTGGAGGAGGCGAAGGCGGCCGCTGAAGCTTTCTCGACGGCGGCGACGGGGCTGGTGACGCCTGTGGTGGAGATCGATGGCGTGAAGCTAGGCGATGGGAGACCGGGCAAGGTCACGCGCGAGGTGCAGAAGCTCTACTACACGGCGATCGGCGCGGATGTGGCGAAGGTCGCGCCGTTCGTCAGCGACCGTTGAGAGTTCGACTACCGAATGGCATTGCGCCGGATCGTCAGCGATCAGGGCGGATACTTTCGGTGCGTTCCGAGGAATAGGTTCTACAGCGCGTTTTCCAGTTCTGCTTCGCGGCGGTCCCAGCGCACAGCGACGCGCCATGATCGTGGCGGGCATTCGGCCGGCCGGTCCGCGCCAGCAGTGCAGGCGAAGGCGGCCCAGTCAAAGGCATCGAGCAGTGTGACCTTCTCCTGCCATCGTTGGCGGGAGCCTGCGTCCGCTCACCCTCGTTACGCAAGCGATCCCTTTTTCGGGATTCCCATCGGCGCCTGTCGGGGCCAGTATGGGAGGCCGAGTCGGGAGAGCGCATGGGCAGGCGGGTGGAGATCCTGGGCGAGAAGTTCGCGGTCTTGCCGCTGGACGAGACGCGATTCTTCACCCTGCCGTGCGTCTACATGATGGTGCACGAGGAGAACGCGCGGTTCGTTGTCCACTATGTCGGCCAGACGGGGAAGCTGAACCAGCGCTATGCCAGCCACCACCAGCTCGCCGCGGCGAAGGCCCAGGGCGCGACCCACGTGCTGGTGCTGGTCATTCGCGACGCGCACGACCGGCTGGCGTTCGAGACGATGATGCGCTGGTTCTACAAGCCGCCGCTAAACGCCGAGGCCGTGCCGACCCACATGCAGGGCTGGCGCGCGGCGATGTACTGCGCCAAGGCTGACATCGCCGAGCTGGCCCGAGCGGCGCACATGAATTGCGAGCGGGGACTGCTGCCACCGATGGCGACGCGGCCGGTGGCGGCGCGGGTTTAGATCGCAATCGCCAATCCGCCTTGCCTCGGCGCGCGGTTTGCAGTTCTGTGCCTTCGCATTTGCAGCAAGGCAGGGCCATGGCCGACAGCGCCTCCACAAACTTCCAGCACGATCCCGACAAGCCGTGGATCTTCCGCACCTATGCGGGGCATTCGACGGCGGAAGAGTCGAACAAGCTCTACCGGAAGAACCTCTCCAAGGGGCAGACAGGGCTGTCGATCGCTTTCGACCTGCCAACGCAGACGGCGTACGATAGCGACCACGTTCTTGCGCGCGGGGAAGTGGGCAAGGTGGGCGTGCCGGTCGGGCACCTCGGCGACATGCGGGCGTTGTTCGACCAGATCCGCGTCGAGGAGATGAACACCTCGATGACGATCAATGCGCCGGCGGCGTGGCTGCTCGCGCTCTACGTCGCACTGGCGGACGAGCAGGGCTGCGATCGCAGGAAGCTGCAGGGCACGACGCAGAACGACATCATCAAGGAGTATCTCTCGCGCGGCACCTATGTGTTTCCGCCGAAGCCTTCGATGCGGCTGATCTCGGACATGGTGGCGTGGTGCTATGTCGAGACGCCGAAATGGAATCCCGTAAATGTCTGCAGCTACCACCTGCAGGAGGCGGGTGCGACGCCTGAGCAGGAGCTGGCGTTTGCTCTGGCCACGGCCTGCGCCGTGCTGGATGCGGTGAAGGCCGGCGGGCAGGTGCCCGAGGCGGATTTCACGACCGTCTTCAGCCGCATCTCCTTCTTCGTGAATGCCGGCGTGCGCTTCGTCACCGAGATGTGCAAGATGCGGGCGTTCGTCGACCTGTGGGACGAGATCGGCCGCACACGGTACGGCGTTTCCGATCCGAAGGCGCTGCTGTTCCGCTATGGCGTGCAGGTGAACTCGCTGGGGCTCACCGAGCCGCAGCCGGAAAACAATGTCTATCGCATTCTCATCGAGGCGCTGGCCGTTACACTGTCCAAGCGGGCGCGATGCCGCGCGCTGCAGCTGCCAGCGTGGAATGAGGCGCTGGGCCTACCGCGGCCGTGGGACCAGCAATGGTCGCTGCGTCTCCAGCAGATTCTCGCCTACGAGACGGACTTGCTGGAGTATGAAGACCTGTTCGATGGCAGCCACGTTGTAGGCGCGAAGACCGAGGCGCTGAAGGATGAGGCGCGGGCGATGCTGGCGCAGCTGGATCGTACGGGCGGCGCCATCGAGAATGTCGAGTTCATGAAGAAGGCGCTTGTCGAGAGCCAGCGGGCGCGCCTCAAGGAGATCGAGGCGGGGCGGCAGGTGGTGGTCGGCGTCAACCGGTATGAGACCACCGAACCTTCGCCGCTGTCAGGCGGGGATGGCGCGATCATGGCGACGGACCATGGCGCGGAGAGCCGGCAGATCGCCAAGCTGAAGGCGTGGCGGGCGCAGCGGAATGCGGCTGCGGCAGCGAATGCGCTGGGCGAGCTGCGCGCGGCGGCAATGGGCGGCGCGAACATCATGCCGCCGAGCATCGCTGCGGCGAAGGCCGGGGTCACCGTGGGCGAGTGGGGTGCGGCGTTGCGCGAGGTGTTCGGCGAGTATCGCGGGCCGACGGGCGTCGCCGTGACGATCGAGACGGGCGGCGATGAGGACATCGAGACCGTGAAGGGTGAGGTCGAGCGTGTGTCTAAGAAGCTTGGCCGCACGCTGACCTATGTGGTGGGCAAGCCGGGGCTGGACGGGCATTCCAATGGCTCGGAACAGATTGCTGCGCGGGCGCGGCAGGCCGGGATGAAGGTTGTCTACGAAGGCATTCGCTTCACGCCTGAGGAGATCGTGCAGCAGGCCATCGATGCAGGCGCCCACGTGGTGGGGCTATCGATCCTCTCCGGCTCGCACCTCGACCTGGTGAAGGAGACGGTGGGCATCCTGCGCGCGAAGGGGCTCGACATTCCCGTCGTCGTCGGCGGAATCATCCCGGAGGCCGACGCGCTTGCGCTCAGGCAGATGGGTATCCGCCGCGTCTATACGCCCAAGGACTACAAGATCACCGAGATCATGGGCGACGTGGTGAAAGTGGTGGAAGAGACTCTGGTGAAGGCGGGGTAGGGTTTATCCTTCCAGCAACGCCGCCAGCGCATCCGCAATGCTCTTCATGCCCTTCGCATTCGGATGATAGAGCGTACCGTTCACCGGGGCGCCCGGGCGGGGGTAGCCGTTCATCCACGGGTCGGCGCTGCAGGCGTCGTGGCCCTTCGACATCTCGGAAGCGGTGATGATGCTGGCGTTGTTCTGTCCGGCCACCGTGCGCGTGATCTCGGCGAGGCGGCGGGCGGTGTAGCGGGCGCTATCGGCCTCCACCTCGGTGAGCGGGGTGGCGGCGCAGGTTCCGGCTTCCGGCAGGACGGCGAGATAGTCGACAAAAACGAGCTGCGCTTGCGGGGCGCGGCGGCGGATTTCCTTTGCGATGGCGTCCATGCGCTCCGCGAGATCGGCAAAGGTTCTCTCTGCAGGAGCAGTCACCGGCGAGCAGTCCGCCTCAATGCCGGTCTCTTTCATCAGCCCGGCGCACGAGGCGTTCGTGAGTCCGCCGATATAGCCGAGATCATTGCCGCCGATGGTGACGGTGACGAGGCGCGTGTCTGGCGTAAGCGCGTCGAGCTGCGGCGGGATCGCGCCGCGCGGGCCGGTGAGATGGGCGGTGGCGGCGCCGCTGCAGCTGACGTCGGTGAGGCTGAGTCCAAGACGCTCTGCGAGAAGATGCGCGTAGTTGCCGGTGGACCGCGCGCATGGCGTCGGCGGGTCCTCGTAGTAGGACGGGATGCCCGGCCCGGCGGCGAAGGACGATCCCATGGCCACGTACTTTGCGCCTGCCGGGATTGATGGTGAGGTCGCGCAGGCGGATGAAGCAAGCATCGCCGACGCGGCGAAAGTGCGGACGAGCAGCATCGGGACGTTCCGGCGAGAAGCGGCTGATGCCCGAAGGAGGTAAGGGCTCCACGCCGCAGCGTCTATTTCTTTTTGGCGCGGGCCTTCTTCACCGGCGCCTTCGCAGTGTTTAACGCCACAGCCGACTTCACAAGCGCCCTCAGCGCCTTCTTGTTGAGCTTGTCCACCTCGCGGATATCGATGGCGCGGCGTGTGCCGCCGCCCAAGCCAGCGTTGAAGAGGCCGGCTGGGTCTTCGAGCCTCGCGCCGAGCGCGAAGGTGAGTTTGACATAGTCTCTGTAGGTCTCGCCGGTGCAGATGATGCCGGTGTGTTCCCAGACGGGTACGCCCTGCATGTTGTTCGACGCTCTCGCCCATTTGCGGGTTTCGATGGTGCCGGGCGCGGCAGACATTATGATTGCGCGGACGCAGTCCAGTATTTCGGCGCGCCAGTCCGTCGTGTCGGGTTTACTGGCCATGTAACTTCCCATCAGAGCTTTTCGCCGGGCAGGCCGGCAGCCTGTTTGACCCAGCTGGCGAACTGCTTCACGTCGAACTGGCCTTCGTGGATGTTGAGGTAGCGGACGTTCTTCTGCTTCGACCCATCCGGCGGGAGTGGCTTCAGGTCCGCGCCGCGGAAGAAGGCGACCTTGATGTATTTCGCGAAGACGTGGAAGGACATGAACCATGTGCCGTCGCCCTTGCCGTAGAGGGGCGAGTTCCACTTCACCGCCTTTGCGGCCCTGGGCACGGCGCGCGTGATGATCGCGTCGATCTGCCGGCCGATGTCGCTCTGCCAGCCCGGCATGGCGGCGATGTAGGCCTGGACGGGCGCATCGCCTTCGCCCTTGGCGATCTGCGGGTTGCCGCCCGAGAGGCGGACGACCCCGTCGGGGCCTGGCTTCAGGGGGTTGCGCGCTCTTGACATGCGCTGGAACTCCGATCGATGCGAGCATCGGACTTTAGGCGATTGCCGAACGGGAAGTCACCCGCCTCCTTGATGACGCAACGCTGCGAGCGGGCTAGACCGGCCGCATGACACTGGAACCGATCGCTCTGGAGAACGCCTTCGTCCGCCTCGAACCGCTGGAGGAGCGGCATCGCGAGCCGCTGCGCATGGCCGGAGACGATCCCGACCTGTGGCGGTTCGCGAATGTGAACCTCGACAATTCGAACTTCGACGCTTGGGTCGATCATCGTTTCGCCGAGATGAAACGTGCGGGCGAGATAACGTATGCGGTCTTCGACAAGGCGTCGGAGACATATGCTGGATCAACCAGCCTGCTTGCCTATGTGCCGGCGCACAAGCGCGTGGAGATCGGCTGGACCTGGTACGCCAAGCGCGTGTGGGCGGGCGCCGTCAATCCGTCGTGCAAGCGGATGCTGCTCGGCCATGGCTTCGATACGCTCGGACTCAATCGTGTGGAGTTGAAAGCGGACGCGCGGAATGAACGCTCTTGCAAGGCGATGGCGCGGTTCGGCGCGACGTTCGAGGGCATACACCGATCGCACATGGTGCGGCCGGACGGGCGGCTGCGCGACACGGCATGGTTCAGCGTGATTCGCGAAGAATGGCCGCGCGTGCGCGACGGGCTGGATGCAAGGCTGGCGGGGTTTGCGCGATGACCCTCACTGTCAGCCAACCCGTGGGGTCCATCCTGTTCCGCGCCGGAGATGAATGTCGCGGTTTCATCAGGTTGAAGGCTGGATGCATCCGTGTGTCGCTGACCTCCGCCAGCGGCCGCGAGATTGTTCTCTACCGCGTTCGCCCCGGCGAGGTTTGCCTCCAGACGTTCAGCTGTCTGGTTGAGGGACGGCGATACCAGGCAGAAGGCGCCGCCGAGACGGCGATCAGCGGCGAAATTGTCCCCGCGACAGAGTTTTCCCGCAGGATGCGCGACGATGATGGCTTCAGGCAGGAGGTTCTCACTGCCGTGGCCAAGCGGTTCTCGGATTTCGAGCATGTTGTCGAGATGCTCGCTTTCGCGGGACTCGAACAGCGAGTCGCGGAGGCGATTCTTCGCCTGGCCGGCGCCGGGCGGGACGTCAGGGCCACACACGAGCAGATCGCTGCCGAAATCGGATCGGCGCGCGAAGCAGTGTCTCGGCAGATCGCCCAGCTTGTACGGGAGGGACTTGTCGCTGCGCACAGGGGCGAACTCGAGATTCTTGACCGGCATGCGATCGAAAGGCTCGCCCGCGCCTCTGTGTGACTTCGTCACCGACAGCGAGCTGCCCCGGATCAATGCTGGCTCCAGTATTAATGACGGCCGAGCCGTCTGTTCTGGAGAGAGTCATGAAGCGGAATGAAGGAACCGTCGACCGGATACTGCGCGTGGTTGTGGGCGGCGTCATCCTATCGCTCGCGTTCGTCGGGCCGCAGACGCCTTGGGGCTATCTGGGGCTTGTGCCGCTGGTTACCGGCCTGATCGGGTATTGTCCTGTATACGCGGTTTTTGGACTTAGAACCTGTCCGGTGAAGGCGAACTGATCGCGCGCTGCAGTTGCACGTGTGATATTTGTCGGCGCATAGCGAGACGCAACCTCGTTGAGGAAGCTGATGACAACGCCGACGATCGCGTTCGATGATTTCATGAAGGTCGACATCCGCGTCGGCGTTGTCGTCGCAGCGGAGCCGTTTCCGGAGGCGCGGAAGCCGGCGATCAAGCTGCGCATCAATTTCGGGGCGGAGCTGGGCGAGAAGCGATCATCGGCGCAGCTGACGAAGCACTATACTCCTGAGGCGCTGGTCGGCAGACGCGTGCTGGCGGTGGTGAATTTTCCGCCACGCCAGATCGGCAAGTTCATGTCCGAAGTGCTGACGCTCGGGGTGCCGGACGAGGAGGGCGCGGTCGTGCTGATCACGCCAGATCGCGACACGCCGCTCGGCGGCAGGCTGTTCTGAGATTTGAGTGAGGGGCTCAGCCCGGATTGCGGGTGGAGCAGGCGCTCGCGGCGAGGCGTATGGTGCGCAGATCGGCTATCAGCGACATCCAGCGCTTGGCGCCGATCATCTGCACGAGCTCGGCCTGGACGCGCGACCAGGCCGGCGTGGCGAGATCGAGGCGCTTGCGCCCGGGACCGGTGAGGCTGAGCACGCGCTGGCGGCGGTCGGCGCCGCGCTCGACATTGATGAAGCCTTCGTCCGTCAGGGGACGGATCGCGCGCGGCACGCCTGAAGCATCCATCCCCAGAACGTCGGCCAGGGCGCCGACGGTCAGCGGGCCCTTGCTGGCGAGCGTCATCATCAGGTTGAATTGGTGGCCGGTAAGACCGAATGGCGCGAGGGCTGGATCGTAGGCGGCGGCGACAGCGCGCGAGAGCCTGGACACGTGACGGAAAATGCATGCGTCCGGGGAGGTCGGTGAGAGATTCTCACGCGACTCCGCGACGCCTGCACCCGTGCCGACGGTGCGCTCGTCGAGCTGCTCCGGCATAGCCGTATTCCGTTATTGCCTTGCGGCAATCCTGATCCCAAGGACTCGGTAGCTGCGCGGGAACCGCCCGTCAACGCCGCCCGGCCAGCCACACGCCGGCAAGGACCAGCACGCAGCCGCCCAGTTGGGTGGGCGTGAGGGCCTCTCCGAACAGCGGCCACGCGGCGAGCGCTGCGGCAACTGGCTGGATCAGGAGCAGCAGACCGGCCAGTGCGGCAGGCGTGGCGCCGACGCCGGCGACGATCAGCCCCTGGCCCAGAACATGTGCGATGACCGCAAGGGCAAGCGGCCAGATGAACCAGTCGGGGCTTGCAGGAATAAGCATTTCGCCGCGCACCCCCGAAGCGATGAGCGAGATGAGGAGCGTTGTGGCTGTCGACCAGAAGAGCACCTGCATCGCGCTTCCCTCGCGTCGGGCGAGCTTGGCGAAGAATAGGTAGAGGCCGACCATGACGGCCGCGGCAAGCGCGAGCAGGTCGCCGGCGAGGGCGGCGCCCTCCGAATTGGCCGCGCCGCGTGAGAGGAGGAAAGCGCCCAGCAGCGCGATGGACAAGGCGACGAACCAGATACGCGTGGGTCGTTCGCGAAGGACCAGCCAGGCGACGAGGCCGACCGCGGCGTTGCCGAGATTGACTAGGAATGTTGCGTTCGCCACCGACGTCATGACGAGCGAGGCGTGCCAGAAGGCGATGTCGAGGCCGAAGAAGACGCCCGCCGCCACAGCCCCGAGCGAGGGGCGCCCAAGCCTGCCACCCTGCGCCTTGATCACCAGCGCAATCAGCGGCAGCGCGAAGGCGAACCGCCAGAAGCCGGTCGCCTGTGGCTCGAACGCCGAGTAGCGAAGACCGATGGGCGCAAAGCCGATGGCGATGGCACCACCGACCAGCATGGCGGGCCCGGCCCATTGAGGCCAGGGCGCTCGGATCGCATCGGTCGGGGTGGCGGGCGCGGTCAAGCAGGCAATCCGATGCGGGCGCGAATATCAGCAGGAGATACGCCCGCTTTGCGCAGGGCGGCAAGCGTGAGTGAGCGATCGCGCTTGGCGAAGCGCTTGCCATCGTCGCCGACCAGCAGACGATGGTGCGTGTAGACCGGCGTGGGCAGGCCCAGCAGTTTCTGCAGGAGAACATGGATGTGCGTCGCGTCGCGCAGGTCCTCGCCGCGAATCACGTGCGTGATTCGCTGGAGCGCATCGTCATGCACGACGCATAGATGATAGCTGGCGGGTGTGTCCTTGCGCGCGAGCACGACATCGCCATGCACTTGTGGATGAGCAACGACGATGCGTTCCGCGTTTGTTGCTTCGTCGCGTTCGCGAAATTCCAGATGCGCGAAATCTTCGCCTAGCAGGTCTTGTGAATAATTCATCGAGAGCCGCCAGGCGAATGCATCGCCGCGTGCGAGGCGCGACTGCTCTTCGTCTTCGCTGATTCGCTGAACAGGTCCGCGATAGATAGAGCTGTTGGGGCCTTCGCCGAGACCATGCGGCGCGGACATCGCCTGCTCGGCAATCTCGCGGCGCGTGAGAAAGCAGCGATAGAGCACGCCGAGCGCGTGAAGCTTGTCCAGCGCCGCTAGGTAGTCGGCGAAGTGTTCCGACTGGCGGCGGACGGGCTCGGGCCAGGTGAGACCGAGCCAGGCGAGATCCTCAAAAACAGCAACCTCATAGTCGGGTCGGCATCGTGTTTGGTCGATGTCTTCGAGGCGGAGCAGAAACGAACCGCCCTCCTGGCGCGACCTATCGTGCGCGAGGAGGGCGGAATAGGCGTGGCCGAGATGGAGTCGGCCAGTCGGGCTGGGGGCGAAGCGCGTGACGAAATTCATCGCCCCCGCCGTAGAACCCTTACTTGCTGTGCTCGACCTTGAGGCCGAGGTCCTTGATCGCCTGGGCGGGCGAGCCCATCCCGGCGGACATAACCGTGCCCATGAGCGAGGTGAAGGCCATCGGCGCGCTTGGCTGGACAGCGATGCGCAGCTTGCCGCCTTCGCGGACGAAGGATGCAACCGGCGTCATCAGCGGGCCTAGCTCCGGGATGCCTGAAACATCAGGCCGCGCCGCCATGGTGATCCCTTCAACCGCCATTGCGCGGACCTGCTCGCCGGTCATCGGCTCAGGGGCCATGCCCATTTGCGGGGCCATGTCGCCGATCAGGCCGAAGACCTTCGGCAAGGCGCCATTGTCCTGCACGTTGAGCTCGATGAGCTTCAAGGACGAGTTGGAGGTGAAGACGCCCATCAGCGCTTGTTCGTCAGGCTCGCCCTTTTCCGGGATCAGGTCGGACACAGCCTTGAAGCTGGGGAAGCCGCCCTGATAGGTGGCGGAGATGCTGAGCAGGTCCTTACCGCTGAAACCGAGGTCGAGCTTCGTGTCGCCGTTTCCAGCGTTCCAATTCCACCCGAAGTTGTAGTCGCCAGAGAGTTTGGAGAGACCATGCTTGTTGAGCGTGGCCATCATCTGCTGCATCTGCGCCTGCTCGGCCGCCATCTGCTCCGCGTAGAAGGGGTCGTCGCTTCCGAAATCACCCATCATTGCGGCGTTGATCTGCTGACCGAATTCCAGGATGGCGCCAAAGTCGAGCGACATGTTCTTGCCGGTCGCGATGAGCTTGGTCGGGATGAACCAGTGCCAGCCCGAGCCGTCGAACATCGACTCGCCCATGCTGTAGATTTCCTTGCCACCCAACTTCAGGCTCTCGTTCTGGCTGCGCCAGACACCGAGACTCATCAGGTTGGTTTCGGTGCGCGGCGGCATCACGCCTTTGGCGCTGTAGCCGAGGATTTTCTCGAGGCGCATGTCCTCAAGCGTCATGTTGGCGATGCTGTACTGCATGCCAACCGGCGTGCTTGCGCCCATGCCCATGCCGCCGGAGCCACCGAATTTGAGGTCGCGCAGGAACATGCCATCGATGTCGCCGCCGCGCAGGCCGCGTGCGCCCATCGCGGCGACGGAGACGTTACCTTCCGACTTCTGGCCGTACTGCGTCATGGCAAAGTCGACTTTGAAGTCGAGGTAGGCCGCAGTGTCGATGCCGTAGGAGGTCGTAATCGCGGAAATCTGCTGCAGCGCCGGCATTAGCATCGCCATTGGATCATAGGGATCGGTCGCGTTCGCGGCTGCCGGAGCGGGCGCGACCTGGTAGGGCTTCAGCATCACATCGTCGATGATGATCCGGCCGATCGACACGTCATAGCGTTCCACGGACATCATCGGCTCGGAATTGTAGAGGTCCTCGATCGCGCTGAAATCGTCTTCGGGGACGGGAGCAACGATTGGCGGGTCTGCCGGCTGGAATTTCAGAGGCGCCGCATCGTCAGCGGGCGCTTCGGGCATTGCATCGTCCGGAAAGCTGAAATCGTTGAAGTCGGCCGGCATCAGGCTTTGCGCCTGAGCGTTGAGCATGTCTGCGATGCCGAACACGGAGACGCCTTTGGCGTCGATTCGACGCGCCAGCGGCGCCGTCTCGCCAAGGCGCTGGCCGTTGATCCGATCCTGCAGCAGCTTGGCGTCAAAATCCCACAGGCGCAGTTCCGAGACCTGCACGCCGACAGTGGGCGTGTCCTTCGGCGTCAGCTTGAGGTCGGTGACCAAGGTCGAACCGGTCGCAGCGTCGAAGGACAGAGCGCTCCAGCTCAGCGCCACTTCGGGCGGCAGCATCGCGCGCAGCGGCTCGAGATCGGCGGCGGCGGTGGCCGTGCCCTTGAGCGGCTCGCTGATCAGCTTGGTGACATGCGCCTCGATCGCGTTGGGATCGACATCGATCGCGCCAACGGCGCCCGACCCCTGGCTGCAGCCGGCCGTCAGGCTGACGCCGAGCGCAACGGACATCAGCAACGCACGAAACTTAAGCATCAGACCCTCCATCCACGCGGGGACAGATAGCCGGTCTCGAAACAACTTGCGAGCGCGCATAGCCGCGAAAAGCGCGGATTATTTTGCTGTTATTTGCTTTGCCGGGTCAGTTCTGGCTTCCGCGCAAAGTTTCCCACGAGCGTGAGGGGTTGAGGAGGCTGCGGAAGTATTCGCGGTTCGCTTCGATCAGGGCCGGCGGCAAATCGGTAGCCGCGATCTGTTCCACGTCCTCGAACTTGCCCTGGACGCCCAGGGCCATGATCAGGTTCTGGGTGACCCGGCTGTCCGCGCCAGGCATGGCCGCTGCCTGGCGGAGCGTCTGTTCCGCTAGGGCGGGCTTGCCCTGAAGGATGTAGGAGAGTCCCAGGTTGGACAGGATTTTGGGGTTGTCGGGGGAGAGCACGAGGGCGCGGCGATAATAGTCCTGGGCCGCGCCGTGCTGGTCGAGCGTGTCCATGGTGACGCCGATGATCGACAGCAGCCGCCAGTCGTTCTGGCCCTCGGCCTCGGCGCGGGCGAGGGCGTAGGCGGCGTCCTCGGCCTTGCCGGTATCAAGGGAGGCTTGGGCATAGATCAACGTCAGCTCGATATCGCCCTGCTTCAAGGTCAGGGCCTGCTGGGCAACTTCAGCGGCGCGGGGGGCCGAGCCAATAGCACGCAAGACGCGGGCGTATTTGAGCGCGGCCTCGTATTCGTTCGGGTTCTTCTCGTGCTCGGCGGCCCAGAAACGGGCCTGGGTGAGCAGGTCCTGTTTCTCAGCCATCGCGCGGTCGGCGGCGGTCGCCGGCAGGATCGGGCTGGCGGCCTGGTTGATCAGCGCCATTTCCTGGGAGGTCGGCGGGGCGGCCGCGATGCAGCCGGTCAGGAACGCAGCGAGGCCTGCGGTCGCAACGAAACGGGTGGCGGACATGAGGGAACCCCAGTTATTACCGGAACCTTGCTGCGCGCCGGATCAAGGAAGCGTTAAAGACCGGCGCCAGTTCCTCGTGACTGGACATCACAATGCATCCTGCCTTCCATTCGCATCCAGAAACGGCCATCCCCCTTGTGCTGGCTACGACAAAGGGGCTGGGCCCGTGGACAAAGGACCAGCCTGACCGGGTGAAGCGGCTCGTTGATGCAGCCGGGTTCCGCGCGGAGGCCGGACGGACGCTGTTGCTTCATGATCCGGATGGCGGGTTGGAGCGCGTGCTGGTCGGGCTGGGCGAGGGGAGCGACGGTTTCGTGCTGGCAAACCTTCCGGCTAGCCTGCCGGCAGGCGATTACAGGCTGGCCGAGATTCCTGTCGGGCTGGACCGCGAGACGCTGGCGCTTGGCTGGGCCGACGGGGCCTATCGCTTCACACGGTACAAGGCGGGCGAGAAGCCGAGGCGGCTGATGATGCCGGATGGTGTCGATGGGGTGGACGTACACCGGCAGGCAGAGGCTATCGACTGGCTACGTGATCTCGTGAACACGCCGCCTTGTGACATGGGTCCGGGGGAGATTGCCGCCGAGGCAGAGCGGTTGGCGGAGGAGTTTGGCGCCGCCATCGATATCACGCAGGGCGCTGCGCTGGCGCAGGGATTTCCGATGGTGCACGCCGTCGGCAAAGGCGCCGCGCAGGCCCCACGGCATATCGAGATGCTCTGGGGGCGTGAGAGCGACCCCAAGATCGCGATCGTCGGCAAGGGCGTGGCGTTCGACACGGGCGGGCTAAATCTCAAGACGACCGGGATGGCCCTGATGAAGAAGGATATGGGCGGGGCCGCCCATGCCTTGGCGCTGTCGCGGATGATCATGAGCGCGGGATTGCCGGTGCGACTGATTTGCTGCGTGCCAGCGGTCGAGAACGCGATCGGGCCGGACGCGTTCCGGCCCTCGGACATATTAAGATCGCGCAAGGGACTGACCGTGGAGGTCGAGGATACCGATGCTGAGGGGCGGCTGATCCTTGCCGATGCGCTTGCGCGGGCGTGCGAGCATGGGCCGGAGCTGGTGATCGATTTCGCTACACTGACCGGGGCAGCGCGCGTGGCGCTCGGACCTGACCTCGCGCCTCTTTATACTGACGATGACCAGCTGGCCGCCGATCTCGCCGACGCCGCGAGGGCCACAGGCGATCCAGTGTGGCGGATGCCCCTGTGGGCTGGATATGAGGGCGGCCTCAGGTCGCCGATCGCCGACCTGAAGAATCTGGGCGATGGTCCGATGGCAGGTTCCATCACCGCAGCGCTGTTTCTCAAAGCTTTTGTGACCGCGCCGCGTTGGGCGCATTTTGATATCTGGGCCTGGAGGCCTCCAAGATATGGACGGCCAGCCGGTGCGGCCGCCTGCGGGTTGAGAGCGGTCTGGCGCGCATTAAAAAAACGCTACGCGTGATCGCTTCGTTCCGCTTGCCCCGAGATGAAAAACGAGCGAGTCTCTCCGCGGGGCCGGCTGAATGGAGCTGACATGGATCGCGCATCCGCCCTTGCCCTGCTTAAAGATGTTCTCGCTGCTACCGTGCGGGCCGATGGCCCGGATCTGAACGTTCGGCAGTCGGCCATCCTGTTGAGGATTTCCCTGGAGCCCGGACCGCACACGGTCAGGGGTCTTGCCGAAGCCTTGCAACTTGGAAAGCCGGCGGTGAGCCGTGCCCTCGATGCGCTGGAGGGACTGGGTCTTGCGACCCGTGTGCCCGACGAGAGCGACCGGCGGAGCGTCCTAGTCCAAACTACGGCGCGTGGACTGGCTGTACTCGCCGGTCTTGGCGACAGGGTGATCGCTTGCGAGCGGGCGCTGGCGCAGGCCAAGCCGCCGACGCAGATCCAGCCGCAGCCACGGCCGAGCCTCCAGCAGGCCAAGGAGGCCAACTCCAGCTCGCATGCCGCCTGACCGCTGGTCGACCGATCCACGACTCTCGCCTCCACCTGAATCCGGCGATTGCGAGCGCATGCGCGTCCTCGCCGGCTCTGCTGCCTTGCGGCGGGCGCCGAATGGATCGGCCGAGCAGCTGAATCAAGCGCTGTTCGGCGAACCGGTGCGCCTCTTCAGGCGTGAGGGTGAGTGGGGGCAGGTGCAGCTCGGGCTCGATCGCTATGTCGGCTGGATGCGGCTGGCCTCACTGGAGCCGGCCGGGCGGGAGGCGACGCACCGGGTGAGGGTGCTGAGGACGTTCATCTACGAGAAGCCCGACATGAAGAGTCGGCCGATGCGAGCAGCGTCGATGAATGCGCGGATGGCGCTGGAAGAGACTTCAGCGAATTTCGTGCGCATCGAAGGATCGGGCTGGGTGTTCGCCCGGCATGTGGCGCCGCTTGTCGAGGCAGAGACAGATTTCGTCGCCGTCGCGCAGAAGTTCGTCGGCTCGCCCTATCTGTGGGGTGGGCGCGAGAGCGCGGGAATCGACTGTTCGGGACTGGTGCAGGTCTCGCTGCAGGCCACCGGGATTTTGCCGCTGCGCGATTCCGACATGCAGGAGCAGACGCTTGGGCTGTCGCACAAATGGGATGACCGCTTCGGCGATCTGGAGCGCGGCGACCTCGTCTTCTGGAAAGGCCATGTCGGGATTATGTGCTCGCCAACCCTCTTGTTGCATGCGAGCGCGCGCGACATGCATGTCGAGATAGAACCGCTCGAACAGGCCGTCGATCGTATCCGCGGACTCGCAGGCGAGGTTCGGAGCGTGCGGCGATTCGCATAAGCGGACGTGATCCCTATGC